>CAZKDH010000075.1:0-69340 GCA_964551505.1 uncultured Rhodospirillaceae bacterium | reverse complement strand
AGCAGCGCCAGGTTGAACGCCCCGAAGCTGCCGCGCCCGATGGTCATGGCGAGGGCATAGGCGGCGAGCGTCGCGGCGAGCAGCAGCGTGCCCAGCGCGTCGAAGCCGGTCCGGCCGCTGCGCGCCGCCGGGCGATCGGCCGGCAGGCAGCGAAAGACGAGGACGAGCGCGACGATCCCCAATGGCAGGTTGATGAGGAAGATCGCGCGCCAGCCCGCGAGCGCGATCAGCACGCCGCCCAGCGAGGGCCCGAGCGCGGTACCGACCGCCGACATGGTGCCGAGCAGCCCCATGGCGCTGCCGATCCGCGCCTTGGGCACGGTCTCGCCGACGAAGGCCATGGTGAGCGCCATCAGGATGGCGGCGCCGAGGCCCTGCGCCGCCCGGGCGGCGATCAGCAGCCAGAGCGAGGGTGCTGCGGCGCAGAGCAGCGAGGCCGCGGTGAACAACGCGATCCCCGCCAGCAGCAGGCGCCGGCGGCCGGCGACGTCGCCCAGCCGCCCGACGCTGACGATGAGGGTGGTGATGGCGAGGAGATAGGCGAGGGCGATCCACTGCACCTGCTGGAAGGAGGCGGCGAAGGCCTCGGCCAGGGTCGGCAAAGCGACATTGGCGACGCTGACGCCGAGCGAGGGCAACAGCATGGAGAGCGACAGGCCGGCCAGCGCCCAGCCCACCGAGACGCGGCGCCCGCCAGCGTTAGTCCCAGCGTTAGCCCCTGGGTTGGCTGCGGAATCCGCTAAAGCCTGTTCCTGTCCTGATTTTCCGGGTTTCACCTTCATCTCCTCTTCCGACACGGGCCGCAACGGCACTGCAGAGAAGCCTAGGCCTCGGTTTGATATGGCGGAAGACGCACGGATTGCATATTATTCGTGCGTTCAACGCCATATCACCCCCGAAGGGTGCCAGGAGCGCTCCATGGCGCGGCCCGATTTCAACCTGCTGATCGCCCTCGACGTGCTGCTTGCCGAGGGGAGCGTCGCCCGGGCGGCCCGGCGGATGGGGCTCAGCCCCTCGGCGATGAGCCGGGCGCTGGAGCGGCTGCGCGCGACCACAGGCGATCCGCTGCTGGTCCGGGCCGGCCGCGGCCTAGTGCCGACACCCCGCGCGCAGGACCTCCGAGCGCGGGTGGCGGAACTCGTCCAGGAAACCGAAGCCGTGCTGCGCCCGGCGGCGGCGCTGAACCTCGCCACCCTGGAGCGGACCTTTATCCTGCGGGTGAGCGACGGCTTCGTGGAGAATTTCGGCCCGGACCTCATCGCCCGCCTCGGCGCCGAGGCCCCGGGCCTGCGGCTCTGCTTCGTGCCGAAGACGGACAAGGAGAGCGCGCCTCTGCGCGACGGCACCGTCGATCTCGATACCGGCGTCATCGGCAAGGCGACCGGCCCGGAGGTGCGCACCCAGGCCCTGTTCCGCGACCGCTTCGTCGGCGTCCTCCGCCAGGGTCATCCGCTCGGCCGGGGCGCGGTCACCCTCGCGGATTACGCGGCCGGGCGGCACATCCTGGTATCGCGGCGCGGCTTCGCGCGGGGGCAGATCGACGAGGCCCTGGCGCCGCTCGGCCTCGAACGCCAGATCGTGACCATCGTCGGCGGCTTCTCCGCCGCCCTGGCGCTCGCCCGGGCCAGCGACTTCATCGCCAGCGTTCCCGAGCGCCAGACCGGCAACCTCCGCGCCGGCATGCACAGCTTCCCCCTGCCGGTCGCGCTGCCGGACTTCACCGTCTCACTGCTCTGGCATCCGCGGATGGAGGCAGATCCGGCGCATCGCTGGCTGCGCGGCCGGGTCCGCGATCTCTGCGCGGCCCCGCTCAGGTGAAGGCATGCGGCCCGGAAAAGGCGCCGACATAGCTGAGATGCGTGGCAAGGCTGCCCGCCCGCCAGTGGTGGAGCGCCACCGCCGGCGGGTCCATGGTGAAGGTGACCGGCACGTCCGGCCGCAGGTCGAGCGTCGCCTGGTGCGCCGTGCTCGGCCCGATCGAGGCCAGGGTCCCGGCCCAGCGCGTCTGCACCGGCCGGTGCACATGGCCGCAGAGAATGCGCTCGACCTGCGGATGGCGGCGCACCAGCTCGCCGAGGCGCCCGGCGCCCACCTCCAGGCCCATCGTGTCGAACTCGGCGATGCCGCAGGAAAACGGCGGGTGATGCATGAAGAGCAGGGTCGGGCGGCCGGATTCCGCCAGCCGTGCCTCCAGCCAGTCGAGCCGCGCGTCGCAGAGCTCGCCATGCGCCGCCCCCGGCACCAGGGTATCGAGGCCGATCAGGCGCAGCGGATGATCCTCGATCGCGTATTGGATGAAGGCGCCGTCCTGCAGATAGGCATGATCGGCGAAGACCGCGCGCAGGTTGTCGCGGAGATCGTGGTTCCCCGGGATGAGATGGACCGGCATCGGCAGCGGCGCCAGGATCGCGCGCAGCCGCCGGTATTCGTCGAGGCGCCCGGCATCGACCAGGTCGCCGGTCGCCAGCACCAGATCAGGCCGCGGGTCGAGCGCCAGCAGATGCGCGACGGCGCGCTCGAGATAGGGGGCGGTATCCACCACGCCGCTCATCAGCTCGTTCTCGGGCATGATGTGGAGATCGGAAATCTGGGCGATCAGCATCCGGGTTCCTCGCGCGCGGGGTCTCGATCCCGGCCAGCATAGCCCGCGGCTTTCCGGCGATCACCGGGTTTAATGTCTCGAGACACCGGGCGAGCCTGAAGATTGCGACCCCGCCGCGCCGCCCTCACGCCGTCGCCGGCAGCAGCGACATGAACTCCTCGAACTTGCCGTTCTTCCCGAGCGGCAGGCGCTGGCGCGACTGCACGAAGGTGAGGGTGAAGGGATAGCCGAGCGCCTCCAGGATATGCGGCTTGATCGCCGCGATCTGCTCCGGGCTGAGCTCGCTGTCGGTGACCAGGCGCACCTCGATGTCGTGCAGGGTCGTCTGCACCAGCTGGTATTGCCGCACCGGCGCCACCTTGACGAAATCCCGCCAGCCGGTATGCGGCCAGTGGCTGACCCCGTCGGGCCGGCGCAGCAGGTTGCGCGTCCGCCCGAGGATCCGCTTCAGGGTCGGCAGGCCGCGGCCGCAGGGGCAGGGGCCGCCCACCTCCGCATGGTCGCCGAGATCGTAGCGGATCATCGGCGAGGCGAGATTGTGGAGATCGCTCACCACCACCCGGCCGATCTCGCCCGCGGCGCAGGGCCGATCCGCCGCATCGAGGATCTCGACGATCAGCGATTCCGCCATGATGTGGTACTGGCCGCTCGCCGGGCACTGGATGGCGACGCAGCCGACCTCCTGCGAGGAATAGTGATCCTCGATCTCCAGCCCGGTGATCTCCCGGGTGTCGAGGCGCAGCGCCTCGCTCACCGTCTCGCCCATGCAGGTGATGTGGTGCAGCTGGGTCAGCGGCACCCCGCTCGCCTGCCAGATCTTCAGCAGGCCGGCGAGATTGCTCGGATAGACCTTCAGCACCGTCGGCTGGAACTCGGTCAGGTATTGGTTCTGCTTGGCGAGATCGGTCAGGATCGGAATCGCCTGCAGCTTGCCGGTGACATAGAGCTGCTTGGTGGGGAGGCCCCAGTCCTCGGCGGTGCCATAGGTCTCGATGGTGCCGCGGATGGCCGAGAGCCGGCCGGTGAGGTCGCGCCGGTTCCAGGCATGGTCGCGGATCGCATGCACCGCCCAGAACAGGTGGTTGACCGCGGTGCGGCGGATGACGATCGGCTGGCCGGTCGAGCCCGAGGTCTCCGAGGCCGCCACCGGCTCGTGGCCGGGCGGCAGGCTGCGGGCGAAGAAATCCGCGCCGGCATCCTGGATCTCCGGCTTGCCCATCGGCTTCAGGCGCCTGAGGGTCTCCGGCGTGTCGATGTCCCGCACCACCAGGCCGGCGGATTTCAGCCGCGCCGCGAAGGCCGGCGACTGGGCGGCGGCATAATTGAGCACCGTCGGCAGCTGCTTTGCCTGCAGCCGAGCGAGCGCCGCCGGCGCCAGCCATTGCGTGGTCTCGAGTTCGGCCAGCAGCACGGCGAGGCTGGCGGCATTGCCGGCCAGCATCGGCGGCCAGGCGACGCCCCTGATGTTCGATTTCCGGATATAGACCGGGCCGTCCTCCGCCACGCCGTTTCCTCCTTGCCGGTCGCTCTCTGGTTGGACGATAACCTGAGGGTGCGGGCCCCGGAAGGGGCGGGCGCTCCCGACAGCAAGATTTGCCAAGTCCGCCGGGGCCGGCGCGGCTAGTCTGCGCCCGGTTTCGCATTGCCCCGCGGGCCGCCCGCACCTAGACTCCGGCTCCCATGACCGCGACCACGCTCCTCCGACACCCGGCCCTGGCGGTCATCGACTATCGATGCACCGCCGGCCTCCATGCCCGGCCCTATGTCGAGCAGCATCGCGGCCATTCCCTCGCTTTCGTGCGCAAGGGCAGCTTCGGCTACCGCAGCGGCGGACGCCTCCACGAGCTGGTGGCCGGGTCGGTCCTGGTCGGCCATCCCGGCGACGAATATCTCTGCACCCACGACCATGTCTGCGGCGACGAATGCCTGTCCTTCCATCCGGCGCCGGCAACGGTCGAGGCTCTGGGCGCCGACAAGGCCCTCTGGCGCATCGGCGCGCTGCCGCCGCTGCCGGAGATGATGGTGCTGGGCGAGCTGGCGCAGGCGGCGATCGACGGCCGCAGCGATCTCGGCCTCGACGAGATCGGCCTCGCCTTCGCCGCGCGCTTCGTCGGCCTCGCCGGCGGCGGTGTTGCAGGCGGGCGCCGCCGCCAGGCCGGTGCGGCGACCGCGCGGGATCGTCGCCGGGCGGTCGAGGCGGCCCTGTGGATCGCCGATCACGCCCATCGGCCGCTCGATCTCGATGCCGCCGCCGGGCGGGTGGGGATGAGCCCCTTTCATTTCCTGCGGGTCTTCGCCCGGGTGCTCGGCGTCACCCCGCACCAGTACCTGATCCGTGCGCGCCTGCGCCGGGCGGCGCGCCTGCTCACCGACCGGTCGCGAAGCATCACCGACATCGCCTTCGATGTCGGCTTCGGCGACCTCTCGAATTTCGTCCGCAGCTTCCACCGCGCCGCCGGCGTCTCGCCGCGCGGCTTCCGCCAGTTGAAGAGCGGGAACCGCAAGATCCTCCAAGATCGCCTGGAGGCGGCCGTCCTAGGCTGACCTCTCAAGCACGGCCGCCGCCTGTGGCGACCGATCACGGAGGTCAGCATGTACGATCATATCGGTATCAAGGTGAAGGACCTGAAGGCCGCCACCCGCTTCTACAAGGCGGTGCTGGCGGATCTCGGTCATGTACTCGGTTCCAGCGACGAGAACGGCGCCGGCTTCGGCCCGAAGGATGCGCCGGCACTCTGGCTCTATGCCGACAGGAAGGCCGGCGGCGGCGTCCACATCGCCTTTCGTGCCCGCAGCCGCGCCGCGGTCGACGGCTTCCACAAGGCGGGCGTGAAGGCCGGCGGCACCGACAACGGCAAGCCGGGCCTGCGCAAGGACTACAGCCCGACCTATTACGCCGCCTTCCTGCTCGATCCCGAGGGCAACAACGTCGAGGCGGTGTGCCTGGACTAGCGGCGAGGGGCGCGCTGCCCGCTTTTTCCCTGTTCCCGCGTCGCCCTTCCCGATCTGACGCGGCCCTTGCGGCCGACACCCTCCCTGGGTGCCGGCCGCTTTTTTCGCCGCAGAATGCAATCCGATGGTGACAGGCCGGGAGCCGCCGGCCCAGGCGGCATGACCCTGCGTAGGCCTTGGCGCCGCCGATAGGCTAATGTTCTTATCTGCCTGATAGGCAGGTGGAATTAGCAGATTCTTAAGTGATATCGATTACAATGCTTCGCAAATTGCGAAACATGCTCACCCCACCGGGATCATACGGATGAAGGGACGCCCATCCGATCGCAGAGACCCGGCGCAAGCCGGCAGTGACTAGATTGAACGGCGAGATGCGGGTCGGCCGGCCATCGGCTGGCCCATCGCCATCGGAACACGCACAGACTTCACGGGAGATCCAACGTGCTGAAAGACCTGTCGATCAAGTTGAAGCTTGCCCTCTTCGGCGGGCTTGCGGTGCTGGCCATCGTCGTCGCCAGCGTCACCGGCGTCTTCGGCATGCTCGGCAGCAACGACGGGCTGCAGCAGGTCACCTCGATCACCGCCGCCGTGCGCGACCAGATGCAGGCCGACATGATGCATGACGCCCTGCGCGCCGACGTGCTGATGGCGATGCATGTCGGTCCGGACGGTGCCGCCGAGGAGCAGCAGGCGGTGCGCGCCGACCTCGCCGATCACGTGAAGCTGTTCCAGGACTCGATCGCCGATCTCGGCCGGCTCCAGACCACGAAGGAGATCGGTGCTGCCTTGGCCGCGGTCGGGCCGAAGCTCGACGCCTATATCGCCGCCGCCCAGGCCATCGTCGCGAAGGGCCTGGCCGACCGCGCCGGCGCCGAGCAGATGTTCCCGGATTTCGCCGCCGCCTTCTCCGACCTCGAAGGCAAGATGGCCACTTTGGGCGACCTGATCCAGGCGAGCAGCGCGACCGTCGCCACCGATGCCGCGGCGACCAATCACGCCCTGCTGCTGGTGCTCGCCGTGGTCGCCTCGATCTCGACCCTCCTGCTTATCGTCGGCGGCATCCTCAACGCCCGCGCCATCAGCCTGCCGATCCTCGCCATGGTGCGGTCGATGACGGTGCTGGCGGACGGCGATACCGCCGTCGAGATTCCGGCGCGCGACCGCCGCGACGAGGTCGGCGCCATGGCTTCCGCTGTCGAGGTCTTCAAGCAGAACGCCATCGAGGCCATCCGCCTGCGCCGCGAGCAGGAGGAGAACCGCGCCCGGGCCGAGGAGGACAAGAACCAAGCCCTGCGCGCCATGGCCGACAAGGTCGAGCACGAGACCCATCGCGCGGTCGATGCGATCGCCCGGCAGACCGGGCAGATGGCCGCCAATGCCACGAAGATGTCGCAATCCGCCGGCGCGGTCAGCGACAACAGCCAGACCGTTGCCGCCGCCGCCACCGAGGCCCAGGCCAATATCGGCACCGTCGCCGCGGCCTCGGAGGAACTCAGCGCCTCGATCGGCGAGATCGCCAGCCAGATCACCTCGGCCACCCGGGCCACCAACCAGGCGGTCGCGGAATCCACCGCCGCGCAGAAGACCATCACCGAGCTCTCGATCGCGGTGACGCAGATCAGCGCCGTCACCAAGCTGATCAGCGACATCGCCAGCCAGACCAACCTGCTGGCGCTCAACGCCACCATCGAGGCGGCCCGCGCCGGCGATGCCGGCAAGGGCTTCGCCGTGGTCGCCAACGAGGTGAAGTCCCTGGCCAACCAGACCGGCAAGGCGACCGAGGAGATCACCGCGCAGATCGCGGCGGTGCAGGGCGCCACCGAGCGCGCGGTGCAGTCGGTGAAGGCAATCACCGAATCCGTGCACAGCATCGAGGGCCTGTCCTCGGCGATCGCCGCGGCGATCGAGGAGCAGAGCGCCACCACCGCCGAGATCGCCCGCAACGTCACCGAGACCGCGACCGCCGCCCAGGAGGTCGCCGACCGCATCGGCCACGTCTCGCGCGAGGCCGGCTCGACCGGCGCCCTCGCCGCCGACATCCAGACCATCTCGGCCGATGTCGCGGTCAGCATCGAGGAGCTGCAGGCGGTCCTGGTCCGCGTCGTGCGCACCTCGACCAAGGAGGTCGAGCGCCGGCGCAAGGCCCGCTTCCAGATCGATCGCCCGGCGCAGCTCATCGCCGGCGGGCACCGGCTCGACGTGCTGGTGGAGAACTGCTCGGAAGGCGGCGCCTTCCTGCGCGGCGCCGTCGGCCAGTTGCAGCTGAAGGCCAATGTCCAGCTCGCCATCCAGGGCTTCGCCCGGCCGGTGAGCGGCCATGTGCTTTCGGTGAAGAAGGACACCGCCCACGTCAAGTTCGACCTCGCGCCGGACGAGGCGGCCCGTTTCACCGCCCAGTTCGCCCCGGCGGTCGCCGGCCTGGTGCCGCTGGTTCAGGCCGCCTGAACCGGCGGCGGCCCGCCCCGCCGCCTGCCGCCTGCGGCCTGCGGCCTGCGCCCCCGGATTTCCGCCCGGATTTTCCCAGGATAATCAGCGCCCTAGGCGCCAGGCTTGACTCGCGCCCGCCCGTCTGATAAATGAATAGTCATTCAGTATCAGAGAATTAACCGATACGGAACAATACGGTAGGGATCAGCGAATGCAGGCCGTGACGAATCTTGCGCAGCGCCGGTCGGAGGCCCTGGCCTCGCGGACCAAGAGCGCCATCCTGGAGGCGGCGATCGCCACCATCGCCAAGCATAGCCTCTCGGGCACCACCGTCCAACTGGTGGCCGAGGCGGCGAAAGTGGCGCCCGGCACGGTCATCCTGCATTTCCAGAAGAAGGACGCCCTGCTGCTGGCGGCGATGGAGCATGTCGCCCTCGAATTCGAGCAGGCGCGGCGCCAGGCGATCGACGGCGCCGGCGGCGATCCGGTCGCGGCCCTCCAGGCCCTGATCGATGTCACCTTCGACCCCAAGGTGAGCGATCCCGCCAAGGTTGCGGTCTGGTACGCCTTCTGGGGCGAGGCCCGGTCGCGCAAGATCTACATGGAGCGGGTCGGCAATCTCGACCATGCCTACCAGGAGGATCTCGAGCGGCTCTGCGGCGAGCTGATCCGGCGCGGCGGCCACCGCCATCTCGATGCCGAGGCGGTCGCCATGGGATTCGCCGGGGTGCTGGAATGGCAATGGCAGGAGATCCTGCTGAGCGGCCGGGGCTTCGACCGCGCGCATGCCCGCAAGGTTGCCCGGGCCTATCTCGCCGGCTGCTTCCCGGACAGCTTCGGCCCCGGAATTTCCTGAATACCCATTCAAGTCTTGAATATTCGTTCAATTATTTCCCACCCGGAGTACCCGTCATGACCGAGCAACCCGCGATCATCCTGCACCCGGCCCCGGCCGCCACGGCACCGGCCGGCGCGGCGGCGAAGGCGCCCCGCACCCTGCCGTCCTGGGCCTATCGCAACGCCGAGCTGAACGAGCTCGAATACGAGGCGCTGTTCCGCCCGTCCTGGCAGTTCGCCTGCCACGTCAACCAGGTGAAGCGGGCCGGCGATTTCGTCACCCTCGACCTGATGAAGGATTCGATCGTCGTCATGCGCGGCAAGGACGACACGCTGCGCGCCTTCATGAATGTCTGCCGGCACCGCGGCGCCAAGCTGCTCGACGGCGCCGGCCACTGCAAGGCGCGGGTCACCTGCCCCTATCACGGCTGGTCCTACAACCTGAAGGGCGAGCTTGCCGGCATGCCGGCGGAGCACACCTTCCCCGGCGCCGACAAGAAGCAGCTCGGCCTGCGCGAGGTCGAGATCGAGACCATCTGCGGCCTGGTCTTCGTGCGCGTGGTGCCGGGCGGGCCCAGCCTGAAGGAGATGTGGAAGGACTACATCCACATGCTGGAGCCCTATCGCCTCGAGGAGATGGTGCCGCTGGAGCAGCCCTGGGTCGAGAGCTGGAACTGCAACTGGAAGGTCGGCGTCGACAACAACCTGGAGAACTACCACGTGCCGGTCGGCCATCCCGGCTACAACCGCATGCTGGACAGCGACATCGCCGGCTTCATCAACGTGCACGGCGTGGCCGGCAGCAAGAGCACCCTGCGCGAGAAGCCGTCGAGCAACTGGGCCGAGCGCATGTACCAGACCATGGCGCCGGGCCTCAACCAGGACCTGCCCGCGGAGATCCGCTCGAGCTGGCTGTTCTTCACCATGCCGCCGAACATCGGCATCGACATCTACGGCGACAGCATGGACATCTTCCAGTTCCTGCCGCAGACGGCGGAGACCTGCACTGTGCGCTATCCGATCTTCGTGCGCCCCGATGCCAGCCGCGAGATGAAGGTGCTGCGCTATCTCAATGCCCGGATCAACCGGCAGGTCAGCGCCGAGGACAAGGAACTGTCCGAGCGGGTGCAGGTCGGGCTCAACTCGCACGGCTTCGAGTTCGGCCCGCTCTCGGCCTACGAGCACTGCATCCACGACTTCCACGACCGGGTGCGCGCCGCCTGCCCGGTGACGCTGCTGCCGAAGGCGCCGCGCAGCGGCACCCTGCGCCAGAAGAACGAGGAGATGCTGCAGGCGACGGCGGCGGCACCCGCCGCCTAGCCCTTCACCCGCAGGCTTGAGCGGCCGCCGTCGATGCGCAGCACCTCGCCGGTCATCCAGCCGGAGTCCGGGCCGAGCAGGAAGGCCGCCGCCGCCGCCATGTCCGCCGGCGTACCGAGCCGCGGCAGCGGATGCAGGCCGGCAATGGTCTTCGCCAGGGTCGCGTTGCCGGTCATCGCCGCGGCGAGCGGCGTGTCGGTGAGGCTGGGCGCCACGCAGTTCACCCGGACCTGCGGCGCCAGATCGGCGGCGAGCGACCGGGTCAGCGCCTCGACGCCGCCTTTCGCCGCGGCGGTGATCACATGGTTGGTGAAACCCTGGGCGGCGGCGATGCTGGAGAACAGCACCACCGCACCGCGATTCTCCTTCAGCGCCTCGGCGGCCGCGCGCACGGCCAGCGCCGCGCCCACCACGTTCAGCCGATAGGCGGCGAGCATCGCCTCGGCATCGACCTTGCCGAGCGGCCGGAGATCGATCGAGCCGACGCAATAGGCAAGGCCGCCCAGCGCTCCCGCCGCCTGGGCCGCGGCGACCGCCGCCTCGACCTGGTCGGGCTGGGTCGCATCCGCCACCGACCAGGTGGCGCCGGTCTCGTCCGCCAGGGATTGCAGGCGCGCCGCGTCGCGGGCCGCCAGATGCACCCGCCGGCCCTGCTTCTGGCAGGCGCGAGCGAGGGCGGCGCCGATGCCGCCGGTGCCGCCGAAGATCAGCGTGACGTCCTGTTTCTCGAACATGCGGGAGACCCTTCCAGCGACGCGCTCTATACGGCGGCGCCCGGCGGCTGGATCCTCCGCTGCCACTAAACAGATTTTACCCGCATGAAATCAATATCTTAAGTACTGGAGCCGCGATCGGATGAGCTAAATACGTCAGGAATTGACTTGCGTACCTCAGAGAATCTCATCAGATTTTACCGATGACCAGCATGAGCGCCCCGGCGACACAGTTCCGCATCCCGCATCTGCGGATGACCCTGGCCGACGTGGCGCGCGAGGCGGCGGTGAGCCTCGCCACCGTCGACCGGGTGATCAACCGGCGGGGCGGGGTGAGCGCCCGGACGGTGCAGCGGGTGGAGCAGGCGCTGATCCGGCTGGGCTACCGGCCGGATCCGGTGGCGGCACGGCTGGCCCGCGGCATCACCTTCCGCTTCTGCTTCGTGCTGCCGACCGGCAGCAACACCTTCATGGGCATGCTGGCCGAGCAGGTCGAGCAGGCCAAGGCCTGGCTTGCCGAGCAGCGCGCCTTCCTCGACCTGGTCCGGGTCGACGTCTTCGATCCCCTGGCCCTGGCCGCGGCGCTCGACGGGCTGCAGGAGAAATACCAGGGCGTCGCCGTGGTGGCGCTGGACCATCCGGCGGTGCGCGAGGCGATCGACGCTCTGGTCGATCGCGGCACCGCCGTGGTGACGCTGGTCTCGGACGTGCCGAGCTCGAAGCGCCACCGCTATGTCGGCATCAACAACTCCTCGGCCGGCCGCACCGCGGGCACGCTGATGGGGCGTTTCGCCGGCCCGCGCAAGGGGCCGGTCGGGATGATCGTCGGCAGCCTCGCCCTGCGCGACCATGCCGAGCGCCAGTTCGGCTTCCAGCAGGTGATCGCGGCGGAATATCCCGGATTGCAGGTGCTACCGGCCGGCGAGGGCCGCGACGACGCCGCGCAGACCCGGGTTGCCGCCGAGAAGCTGTTGCGGGCGCATCCCGACCTGGTCGGCATCTACAGCGCCGGCGCCGGCAACCGCGGCATCGTCGAGGCCCTGGAGGCGGCGACGAAGGCCGGCACGATCCTGCGCAAGCCGATCTTCATCGCCCATGAACTGACGCCGTTCTCGCGGAAGTTCCTGATGCGCGGCATCCAGGACGCGGCGATCAACCAGGATCCCGGCCACGAGGCGCGCTCGGCGGCGCGCATCCTGCTCGCCCATTGCCAGGACCTGCCGGTCGTCGCCGACCAGGAACGCATCCGCATCGACATCTTCGTGCGCGACAACCTGCCGTGAGGCGGCCGCGCCGATAGGCAACAACCAAGAAAGGCGCGGCGGAATCGAAACGCCGCCGGCAGGGAGCGCATAGAGGTGTTTCTGGGTATCGACATCGGAACCTCGTCGATCAAGTCGGTGCTGGTCGACGGCGGGGACCGGGTGCTGTGCAGCGCCACCGCGGCGCTGGAGGTCAGCCGCCCGCGACCCGGATTCTCCGAGCAGGATCCGGCACAATGGTGGGCCGGCGTCGTCGCCACCCTGGACGAGATCAAGGCGAAGGCCGCGCGGGAACTGGCGGCGGTCACCGGCATCGGCCTCTCCGGGCAGATGCACGGCGCCACCCTGCTGGACAAGGCCGGCGCGGTGCTGCGGCCCTGCATCCTTTGGAACGACGGGCGCTCGACCGTGGAATGCGCCGAACTCGAAGCCGCCTTTCCCGATCTCCACCGCATCACCGGCAATCTCGCGATGCCGGGCTTCACCGCCCCGAAGCTGCTCTGGCTGCGCAAGCACGAGCCGGGGATCTTCGCCCGCATCGCCATGGTGCTGCTGCCCAAGGCCTATATCCGCTATCGCCTGACCGGCGACCAGGTCGAGGAGATGTCGGATGCGGCGGGGACGCTCTGGCTCGACACCGGCAAGCGCGCCTGGTCCGATGCGGCGCTGGCCGCCGGCGGGATGACCCGGGCGCAGATGCCGCGACTGGTCGAGGGCTCGGCGGTCTCCGGCACCCTGCGCAGCGATCTCGCGCAGCGCTGGGGCATGGCACGCCCGCCGGTGGTGGCGGGCGGCGCCGGCGACAATGCGGCGGGCGCCATCGGCCTCGGCGCCATCCGCGACGGCGACGCCTTCCTGTCGCTCGGCACCTCGGGCGTGCTCTGGGTGACGACGGCGACATTCGCGCCCAACCCGGCCTCGGCGGCGCATGCCTTCTGCCATGCCATCCCGGATACCTGGGACCAGATGGGCGTGGTGCTGTCGGCGGCGGCGAGCCTCGTCTGGCTCTCCGGGGTGCTCGAGGACAGCGAGGCCAACCTGCTGGCGGCCCTGGGCGAGGCGCCGACGGGGCCGAGCCCGGTCACCTTCCTGCCCTATCTCACCGGCGAGCGCACGCCGCACAACGACGCCGGCATCCGCGGCATGTTCTACGGCCTGTCGCCCGATACCGGCCGCGCCCAGCTGGTGCAGGCGGTGCTGGAGGGCGTCGCCTTCGCCTTCAAGGACTGCCGCGCCGCGCTGGAAGCGGCCGGCAGCCGCATCGCCGCGGCCGACGTCATCGGCGGCGGCTCGCGCTCGCGGTTCTGGATCCGGATCCTGGCCAGCGTGCTCGACCTGCCGCTCCACCGCCTGGCGGAGGGCGAGACCGGCGCCGCCTTCGGCGCGGCGCGGCTCGGGCGGATGGCGGCGACCGGCGAAAGCCCGGCCGCGGTCTGCACGCCGCCGCAGCGGCTGGAAACCGTCCTCCCCGACCGATCGCTCAGCGCCGCCTATGCCGATGCCTATCGCCGCTACCGCAATTTCTATCCCGCCATCAAGGGAGCCCTCGCATGACGATCCAGAAGCCGCAGTTCTTCACCGCGCACGAGCCCATCCGCTTCGAGGGGCCGCAATCCGCCAATCCGCTGGCCTACAAATGGTACGAGGCCGATCGGAAGGTGCTGGGCAAGCGCATGGAGGATCACCTGCGCTTTGCCGTCTGCTACTGGCACAGCTTCGTCTGGCCGGGCGGCGATCCCTTCGGCGGCGAGACCTTCCTGCGGCCCTGGATGGCCCCTGGCGGCGATGCGATGAAGCAGGCGCAGCACAAGGCCGATGTCGCCTTCGAACTCTACCGCCTGCTGGGCGTGCCGTTCTTCACTTTCCACGATCGCGACGTGGCGCCGGAGGGGGCGACGCTTGCCGACTCCAACCGCAACGTCCGGGCGATCGCCGAGATCTTCGCCCGCAAGATGGAACAGGCGAAGGTGCGGCTGCTCTGGGGCACCGCCAATCTCTTCTCGCACCGGCGCTACATGGCGGGGGCGGCGACCAATCCCGATCCCGACGTCTTCGCCTATGCGGCGGCGCAGGTGAAGAACGTGCTGGAGATCACCCACCAGCTGGGCGGCGCCAACTATGTGCTGTGGGGCGGGCGCGAGGGCTACGAGACCCTGCTCAACACCGATCTCGGGCGCGAGCTCGACCAGCTCGGGCGCTTCCTCAACCTGGTGGTGGAGCACAAGCACAAGATCGGCTTCAAGGGCATGATCCTGATCGAGCCAAAGCCGCGGGAGCCGACCAAGCACCAGTACGATTTCGACGTCGCCACGGTCTACGGCTTCCTCAAGCGCTACGGGCTGGAGAGCGAGGTCAAGGTGAACATCGAGGCCAATCACGCGACGCTCGCCGGGCATTCCTTCGAGCACGAGATCGCGCTCGCCCAGGCCCTCGGCATCTTCGGCTCGATCGACATGAATCGCGGCGACCCGCAGCTGGGCTGGGACACCGATCAGTTTCCCAACAACCTGCCGGAGGTGGCGCTGGCGCTCTACTACATCCTCCAGGGCGGCGGCTTCACCTCGGGCGGCCTGAATTTCGACGCCAAGATCCGCCGGCAGTCGCTGGACCCCGACGACCTGCTGCATGCGCATATCGGCGGCATGGACATGAGTGCGCGCGGCCTGCTGGTGGCGGCGAAGATGATCGAGGACGGCGCCCTCGCCGGCGCGCTGAAGCAGCGCTATGCCGGCTGGGAGAGTGCCGAGGGCAAGGCGATCCTGGCCGGCAAGCGCTCGCTGGCGGATCTGGCGGCGCGGGTGGAGAAGGAGGGCCTGGAACCGCAGCCGCGGTCCGGCCGGCAGGAGGCGCTGGAGAACCTGGTGAACGGCTATGTCTGAGGCAGCAGCAAGAATGGCCGGGGCCACAGAACACAAATCTCACGGGAGGACGGAATCATGGGGTTGAAGACGATCAAGGGGCCGGCGATCTTCCTGGCGCAGTTCGCCGGCGACACGGCGCCGTTCAACTCGCTGGACGCGATCTGCAAATGGGCGGCGGGGCTGGGCTTCAAGGGCGTGCAGATGCCGAGCTGGGACGGGCGGCTGTTCGACCTGAAGAAGGCGGCGGCCTCCAAGGCCTATTGCGACGACGTGAAGGGCATCGCCGCCCGGCACGGCATCACCATCACCGAGCTGTCGACCCATCTCCAGGGCCAGCTGGTCGCCGTGCATCCGGCCTATGACCAGGCCTTCGACGGCTTCGCGCCGAAGGCAGTGCGCGGCAATCCGAAGGCGCGGCAGAAATGGGCGGTGGAGCAGATGAAGCTGGCGGCGAAGGCCAGCGGCAACATGGGGCTGAAATCGCACGTGACCTTTTCCGGCGCCCTGGCCTGGCCGTATTTCTATCCCTGGCCGCAGCGCCCGGCCGGCCTGGTGGAGGCCGCCTTCGACGAGCTCGCCAAGCGCTGGCGGCCGCTGCTCGACGCCTTCGACAAGGTCGGCTGCGACGTCTGCTACGAGGTGCATCCCGGCGAGGACCTGCATGACGGGATCAGCTTCGAGATGTTCCTGGAGCGGGTCGGCAACCACAAGCGCTGCAACATCCTCTACGACCCGTCGCATTTCGTGCTGCAGGCGCTGGACTATCTCGACTACATCGACATCTATCACGAGCGCATCAAGATGTTTCACGTCAAGGACGCCGAGCTCAACCCCACCGGACGCTGCGGCGTCTATGGCGGCTACCAGTCCTGGGTCGACCGGGCGGGGCGGTTCCGCTCGCTGGGCGACGGCCAGGTGGATTTCCGCGCCATCTTCTCGAAGTTCGCGCAATACGGCTTCGAGGGCTGGGCGGTGCTGGAATGGGAATGTTGCCTGAAGCATCCGGAGGAGGGGGCCCGCGAGGGCGCGCGCTTCATCCAGGACCACATCATCCGGGTGACCGAGAAGGCCTTCGACGACTTCGCCGCATCGGGCGTCGATCACGCCGCCAACAAGCGCATGCTGGGCATCTGAGGGAGCGGAAGATGGCGATCGAGGGACGCGGAGACAAGCAGGCCGGCGGCCGGATCCGCCTCGGCATGGTGGGCGGCGGCGAGGGCGCCTTCATCGGCGCGGTGCATCGCATCGCCGCCCGGCTCGACGACCACTACACGCTGGTCGCCGGCGCCCTGTCGTCGACGCCGGAGAAGGCGGCGCGCTCGGGCCTGGCGCTCGGCCTCGCCCGCGCGCGGACCTATGGCGGCTATGCCGAGATGGCGGCGGCCGAGGCCGGGCGGCCCGACGGCATCGAGGCGGTGGCGATCGTGACGCCCAACCATCTGCATGCGCCGGTGGCAACGGCGTTCCTGAAGGCCGGCATCCACGTGATCTGCGACAAGCCGCTGACCACCAGCCTGAAGGACGCCCGCGCCCTGCAGAAGACGGTGCTGTCGAGCGGGCGGATCTTCGCGCTCACCCATAACTATACCGGCTATCCGATGGTGCGGCATGCCCGCCAGATGGTGGCGGAAGGGAAGCTCGGCGCGCTCCGGGTGGTGCAGGTCGAGTATCCGCAGGACTGGCTGAGCGAACCCCTGGAACGCACCGGGCAGAAGCAGGCGGCCTGGCGCACCGATCCGAAGCTTTCCGGCGCCGGCGCGGTCGGCGACATCGGCAGCCATGCCCACAACCTCGCCGGCTTCGTCAGCGGCCTCGAGGTCGAGGCGCTGCTCGCCGATGTCGACAGCTTCGTCAAGGGCCGCAAGGTCGACGACAACATCAACGTGCTGCTGCGCTATCGCGGCGGGGCCAAGGGCATGCTCTGGGCGAGCCAGGTCGCGCCCGGCAACGAGAACAACCTGAAGCTCCGGCTCTACGGCAGCAAGGGCGGGCTGGAATGGCACCAGGAGCATCCGAACCAGCTGTTCTGGTCGCCGCTCGGCCAGCCGATGCAGACCCTGTCGCGCGGCACCGGTGCCGCCAATGCCGCCGCCGCCCGGGTGACCCGGGTGCCGCCGGGACATCCCGAGGGCTATCTCGAGGGCTTCGCCACGCTCTATGCCGAAGTGGCGGCGGCGATCCGCGCCGCGCGCCACGGCAAGCGGCCGGACAAGGCGGTGACCTTCCCGGGGATCGCCGAGGGCGTCGCCGGCGTCGCCTTCATCGAGGCGGTGCTGAAGTCCGGCGCCAAGGGCGGCGCCTGGGTGAAGCCGGGTCATTAACAAACTAAATTTGACGTACGCACCTCAAATTCTGCGGGGCGCGGGGTCGTTGTGCAGGTGCGGCAATCTGTCCATCGATCATGTTATCAATATTTTATGCTGATAGTTTGCAATTCGCGAGAGCCGTCACTTCGCAGATGCAGCATGATGGGCGTACCTCAAATCAGGCTTGTGATGTTTAGTGAATTATGTTTAGGTAAATCCAGGGAACGATCGCGGGCCGCCACAAAGGCTCCCCTGGGGAGGTGGCGCCGGGCGATCGGGATGCTGCCGCAGTGACGGGATCGACCGCGCCTCCAAGCGCGCCTCGCCCCTTCGCCGGTCCCTGAGGTGCGGCAAGAGGCGCATGAATCGGCCACATAATCGCGGCCCAACACTCTCGGGAGGAGTACATCCATGAAGAAGCTATTGGCTTGCGCCGCGGCCATTGCCGCGGCGGTCGTCATGGCTCCGGTCGACCAGGCCAGAGCCGAAGGCAAGCAGATCACCTTGTGCTGGGCCGCGTGGGACCCGGCCAACGCGCTCGTCGAGCTGTCCAAGGACTTCACCGCGAAATCCGGCATCGACATGAAGTTCGAGTTCGTGCCCTGGCCGAACTTCGCCGACCGCATGCTGAACGAGCTGAACTCCCACGGCAAGCTCTGCGACCTGATCATCGGCGACAGCCAGTGGATCGGCGGCTCGGCCGAGAACGGCCACTACGTCAAGCTGAACGACTTCTTCGACAAGGAGAAGATCAGCATGGACGACTTCCTGCCGGCGACGGTCTATGCCTATTCGACCTGGCCGAAGGGCACGCCGAACTACTGGGCGCTGCCGGCGATGGGCGACGCGCTGGGCTGGATCTACCGCAAGGACTGGTTCGCCAAGCCGGAGATCCAGGCCGAGTTCAAGGCCAAGTACAACCGCGACCTCGCCCCGCCGAAGACCTGGGACGAGCTGAAGGAGGTGGCCGAGTTCTTCCAGGGCCGCGACATCGACGGCAAGAAGGTCTACGGCGCCGCGATCTTCACCGAACGCGGCTCGGAAGGCATCACCATGGGCGCCACCGCGGCGCTCTATGCCTGGGGCTTCCAGTACGACGATCCGAAGAACCCGTACCACATGGACGGCATCGTCAACTCGCCGGATGCGGTGGCGGCGCTCGACGCCTACAAGGCGCTGTTCAAGTGCTGCACGCCTCCGGGCTACACCAACGCCTACATGCAGGAGGGCCTCGACGCCTTCAAGTCGGGCCAGGTCGCCATGGCGATGAACTGGTTCGCCTTCTGGCCGGGCATGTACAAGGACCCGAACGTGGGCGGCGAGCACATCGGCTTCTTCGTCAACCCGTCGGAGAAGATCGCGGCCTCGACCCTGGGCGGCCAGGGCATCTCGGTCGTCTCCTACTCCGACAAGCAGGACGAGGCGCTGCAGTACATCAAGTGGTTCGCCCAGCCCGACGTGCAGAAGAAATGGTCGCAGCTCGGCGGCTATTCCTGCGCCAAGGCGGTGGTGCTCGACCCGGGCTTCAAGGACACCTCGCCCTTCGCCGCCGACTTCCTGGTGGCGATGCAGCAGGTGAAGGACTTCTGGCAGGAGCCCGCCTATGCCCAGCTGCTGCAGGCGATGCAGAAGCGCATCCACGACTTCGTCGTCGCCGACCAGGGCACGGCGCAGGAAGCGCTCGACAGCCTGATCAAGGACTGGACCCAGGTGTTCCAGGACGAGGGCAAGCTCTAGCCCCGTCCGCCGGCACCACGCCCTCCCGGCACGCGGCCGGGAGGGACGGAAAGGGCGGTTGCGACGGCCGGGTCCGGCCTCCGCAACCGCCGGTTCCCGGCGCTTGCCCCGGCGGGCGAACCGCTTAATCTAGGCCGCAGCCAACCCCACGCGAGCGATGAGGCGTCAAGGTCTTCCCGATGACTGAGCAACCGGCACATATCGGCCTCGCCGACCGGGTCGCGGTATCCACCCCGCGGCAGCTGGCGGTGAAGATCCGCGGGCTCTCCGACCGGGCGATCTGCTGGCTGTTCGTCGCGCCGACCATCGTGCTGCTGCTGGCGATCAACATCTTCCCGCTGATCTGGACGATCTATCTCTCCTTCACCAACTACGCCGCCAACCGCAACGCGCCGATCAAGGACGTCGGCATCCGCAACTACCAGCGGATCCTCACCGACCCCGACATCTGGGCGGCGATGCAGGTGACCGCGCATTTCGTGATCTGGACCATCGCCATCGAGACGGTGCTGGGCTTCGCGCTCGCCTACCTGATCGACAAGAAGTTCCGCGGCCACGGCTTCTGGACCACGGTGATCCTGCTGCCGATGATGCTGTCGCCGGCGGTGGTGGGCAACTTCTGGACCTTCCTCTACCAGCCGCAGATCGGCATCTTCAACCACATCATCTCGGTGTTCACCGGCCTCGATCCCTCGTCCTTCCAGATGCTGGGCGACGTCAGCCTGGCGCCCTGGGCGATCGTCATCGTCGACACCTGGATGTGGACGCCCTACGTGATGCTGATCTGCCTCGCCGGCCTGCGCTCGATCCCCGACTACATCTACGAGGCGGCCGAGGTCGACCGCGCCTCGAGCTGGCGGCAGTTCTGGTCGATCACCCTGCCGATGTCGATGCCGTTCATCATGCTGGCGGTGCTGTTCCGCGGCATCGAGAACTTCAAGATGTTCGACATGGTGAACCTGCTGACCTCGGGCGGGCCGGGCTCGACCACCGAGGTGGCCTCGATCACCCTGAAGCGGCAGGCCTTCGAGAGCTGGCGCACCGGCTATTCCTCTGCCTTCGCCATCATCCTCTTCGTCACCGTCTTCGGACTGGCCAACATCTACGTCAAGGCGCTCAACCGGGTGAAGCAGCGATGAACGGCATCTCCACCGCGCATTCCGTCGTCGAGCCCGGCGCGCTCGCCAAGCGCATCGCCGGCACGGTGATCGTCGTCTACACGCTGATCAGCATCGTGCCGCTGGTCTGGATCTTCCTCACCGGCTTCAAGACGCCGCAGGATTCGATCTCCTATCCGCCGAAGGCGGTGTTCGAGCCGTCGCTCGCCGGCTACTGCAACCTGTTCACCACCCGCACCCGGCAGACGCCGGAATACATCGCCACCCTGCCGCCGCCGGATTCCTACTGCGACACCCGGGCCCGCGCCGACAACATGGTGATCGCCGGCCCGTCGAAGTTCCTGCCGCGCTTCATCAACTCGCTGATCATCGCCTTCGGCTCGACCTTCTGCGCGGTGGCGCTCGGTACGCTCTCGGCCTATGCCTTCTCGCGCTTCCGCATGCCGCTGAAGGACGACCTGCTGTTCTTCATCCTGTCGACCCGGATGATGCCGCCGATCGCGGTGGCGATCCCGATCTACCTGATGTACCGCGAGATCGGCCTCTCCGACACCAAGCTCGGCATGATCCTGCTCTATACCGCGGTCAACGTCTCGCTGGCGGTCTGGCTGCTGAAGGGCTTCATCGACGAGATCCCGCGGGAATACGAGGAAGCGGCGATGATCGACGGCTATACCCGGCTGCAGGCCTTCGTCAAGGTGGTGCTGCCGCAGGCCGCCACCGGCATCGCCGCCACCGCGATCTTCTGCCTGATCTTCGCCTGGAACGAATATGCCTTCGCCGTGCTGCTGACCTCGGGCGAGGCGCAGACCGCGCCGCCGTTCATCCCGATCATCATCGGCGAGGGCGGCCAGGACTGGCCGGCGGTGGCGGCGGGCACCACCCTGTTCCTGATCCCGATCGTGGTCTTCACCGTGCTGTTGCGCAAGCACCTGCTGCGCGGCATCACCTTCGGCGCGGTGCGCAAGTGAACGCGCCGTTCGACCTGCCGCCGGAGGCGCCGGCGCCGAAGCGCCACGGCCTGCGCCGCTGGCTGCGCCGCGGCCCCTGCGAAATGGCCTCGATCGCCGTCATCGCGCTGGGCGTGGTCATGCTGATGCAGCCGCTGTCGCTGACGCTGTATTCCTATTCCTTCGTCACCACGCTGGCCGGCACCCTGCTGTTCACCGTGGTCTCGAAGTTTCCGGAGTAGGGCGATGGCGGAGATCCGGGTCCAGAACCTGAAGAAGGCCTTCGGCGACTTCGTCGCGGTGAAGGATTCGACCTTCACCGTGGGCGACGGCGAGTTCTTCGTCATGCTCGGCCCCTCGGGCTGCGGCAAGACCACAACCCTGCGGATGATCGCCGGCCTCGAGCTGCCGACCTCGGGCGAGATCCGGCTCGGCGGCGAGGACGTCACCTTCCGGCGCGCGGCGCAGCGCGACATCGCCTTCGTCTTCCAGCTGTTCGCGCTCTACCCGCACATGAACGTGCGGGCGAACATCGGCTTCCCGCTGAAATGCCAGGGCATGCCGAAGGTCGAGATCAGGGCCCGGGTCGAGGAGGCGGCGCAGATCCTGCGCATCTCCCACCTGCTGGACAAGCCGGTCTCCGGGCTGGCCGGCGGCGACCGGCAGCGCGTCGCCCTGGGGCGCGCCATCGTCCGCAAGCCGATGGCCTTCATGATGGACGAGCCGCTGGGCGCGCTCGACGCCGAATTCCGCCACCTGATGTGCGGCGAGCTGCGGGCGCTGCACAACCGCCTGAAGGCGACGACGATCTACGTCACCCACGACCAGCTCGAGGCCATGGCGATGGCCGACAAGATTGCGGTGATGAATCACGGCATCATCGAGCAGCTGGCCAGCCCGAAGGAGATCTACGACAAGCCGGCCAGCATGTATGTCGCGGATTTCATCGGCTCGCCGCCGATGAACCTGCTGAACTTCAGCGGCGCGGTGAAGCGCGGCGACACCTCGATCCGCCTCAACGGCGGGAACGTCGGCCTGCCCGAGCTGCACGAGGACCAGGCGGAGACCGAGTTGGTGCTGGGCGTCCGGCCGGAGCATGTGCGCCTGGTCGACGACGCCCCGCTGCGCGGCGAGGTCTTCGGCGCGGAATATCTCGGTACCACACAGATCGTCACGGTGAAGACCGCCCATGGCGGGGTGAAGGCGCGGATCCCGTCGGACGTGGTCGTCCCGATTGGCGGCAAAGTCGGCCTCGATTTCCGCCCCGAGAAGCTCTCGCTGTTCCTGAAGGAATCGGGGCGCGCCCTGCGCACCGCGCTGCATGACTCGCCGCCGCCGGGTGCGGCCGCGCCGGGGGGAGGCCAGCATGGCTGAGGTCCGCCTGCAGGGCGTCACCAAGACCTTCGGCAGTGTCACCGCCGTCGCCGATCTCAACCTCACCATCGCCGACGGCGAGCTGGTGGTGCTGCTGGGACCCACCGGGGCCGGCAAGACCACGACCCTGCGGCTGATCGCCGGCCTGGAATCCCTCGATACCGGCAGCGTCCATATCGGCGGCCACGAGGTGACCCGGGATTCGCCCTCGATCCGCGACGTCGCCTTCGTCTTCCAGCAGTATTCGCTGTACCCGCATCTCTCGGTCTACGACAACCTCGCCTTTCCGCTGCGCTCGCCGACCCGGCGCGTGCCGGAGGCCGAGATCAAGCGCAAGGTGACCGAGGTCGCGACCATGCTGCACATGGCGCACAAGCTGCAGAACCGGGCGACGCGGCTGTCCGGCGGCGAGATGCAGCGGGTCGCCATCGGCCGGGCCCTGGTGCGGCGGCCGGAGATCTACCTGATGGACGAGCCGCTGTCGTCGCTGGATGCCAAGCTGCGCACCGAGCTACGCCTGGAGCTGAAGCGCATCCAGATGGAGCTCGGCGCCACCATCCTCTATGTCACCCACGACCAGATCGAGGCGATGACCATGGCGAGCCGCATCGGCGTGATGCGGCACGGCCACCTGGTGCAGATCGGCACGCCGCGGGAGATCTACGAGGACCCGCGCGACACCTATGTGGCGACCCGGCTGGGCCAGCCCGGCATCAACCTGATGCCGCGCGCCATCTTCCCGGACCTGCCGGCGCCGACGGCGGCGGCGACGATCGGCGCCCGCACCGAGCATCTGCGGATCGGCAAGGCCAACGGCGCCGGCGGCGGGCGCATCGCCCAGGGCAATGTCGACTGGGTCGAGCATCTCGGCGACCAGAATCACCTGCATGTCACCGTCGGCGGCCACAAGCTGGTGACCCTGGCGGATGCGGATTCCGGCCTGTCGGTGGGCGATCAGGTCGCCCTGGAGCTGGTGAACCCGCTGTTCTTCGCCCAGGACGGCAACCGGGTGAGAGGCTAGGGGCGATGGAGCAGGATAGACTGAAGCGGCTGATCGCGGCGGTGGCGGAATCGGTGATCGCCCATGCCGACCGGCTGACCGAGCTCGACCAGGCGATCGGCGACGGCGATCACGGCCTCAACATGAAGCGCGGCTTCGAGGCGGTCCTGGCCGACCTCGACGCGATCGCCGCGAAGCCCCTGCCGGAAGCGGTGAAGACCGTCGGCACGACCATGGTGATGAAGGTGGGCGGCGCCTCGGGACCGCTCTACGGCACCCTGTTCATGGCCATGGCGAAGGACCTGCCGGCGACGCCGAGCCTGACCGACGCCGCCCGGGCCTTCGGCCAGGCGATCGAGGCAGTGAAGGCGCGCGGGAAATCGGATCTCGGCCAGAAGACCATGCTCGACGTCCTCGGCCCGGCGCAGACCGAACTGGCGAAGGGCGGCCCGGGTCTTGGCGACAGGGTCAAGGCGGTCGCGCAGGCGGCGGCCGAGGCGACCGTCCCGATGAAGGCGATCCGCGGCCGGGCGTCGTTCCTCGGCGAGAGATCGATCGGCCACATGGATCCCGGCGCCTGTTCCTCGGCCCTCATCATCGCCTGCATCGTCGACAGCCTGGAGCAGCAGCCATCATGACCCCGCATGTCGGCATCGTCATCGTCTCGCATTCCCCCAAGGTGGCGGAGGGGGCCGCCGACATGGTGCGCCAGATGGTCGGCGACGAGGTCCGCCTGGCCTGGACCGGCGGCAACCCGTCGGGCGGGCTGGGGACCAGCGTCGAGAACATCATCGCCGCCATCGACCGGGCCTGGTCGGAAAGCGGCGTCGCCATCCTGGTCGATCTGGGCGGTGCCGAGACCAACAGCGAGATGGCCATCGAGATGCTGCCGGACGACCGGCAAGCGAAGGTCGTGGTTTGCAACGCGCCGATCGTCGAAGGCGCGGTGATCGCGGCGACCGAGGCGGCCGGGGGCTCGTCGCTGGCCGTCGTCAAGCGCACGGCGGAAGAGCTTTCGCCGCAGTAACGGAGGTTGGTTTCATGCCCATGGCCGACAGCATGGTCGCCGATTCGATCAAGATCACCCACGCGGTCGGCCTGCATGCGCGCCCGTCGGTCAAGCTCACCAAGCTGGCCAAGACCTTCGCCGCCAACATCGAACTGGCCCTGTCCGAGGAGGGGCCCTGGATCGACGCCAAGAGCATCGTCAAGGTGATGGCGACCAAGGCGCCGCAATATTCCATGCTCTACCTGCGGGCGACCGGCAGCGACGCCAGGCAGGCGATCCACGACATGATCGACCTGGTGCGGCGCGACTTCGACGAGGCGCCGCATGGCTAGGCCGGACCATGGCTGAGCTGCGTCTCCAGGGCCGGCCCGCCTCTCCCGGTTTTGCCGCCGGTCCGCTGTGCGTCCTGGCGGCGGCGGGTGCGGTTGCCCGGCCGGTCGGCGATGCCGAGGCCGAGCGCCTGGCCCTGCGCGGCGCGATCGACGGCGCCCTGGCCGATCTGGCCGGCCTGATGGCGCAGCTCTCCGGCGACGCGGCGGACATCCTCGGTTTCCAGATCGCGATGCTGGAGGACGACACGCTTTCGGCCCCGGCCTTTGCCGCGATCGCAGCGGGCAAGCCGGCCCATCTCGCCTGGGAAGCGGCGCTGGCCGTCCAGATCGACGATTATGCGGCCGCGGCCGAGGAGTATTTCCAGGCCCGGGCATCGGATCTCGGCGATCTCAGGGACCGGGTGCTGCGGCACCTGAATGGCGTCGACGAGGCGGTCGCGGTCGGCGGCACAGTGGTCGCGGCGGAAGACCTCACGCCGTCGCGCTTCCTGTCGATCGACTGGAGCGGCGGCGGCGCGATCGCCCTCGCGAAGGGCAGCGCCTCGAGCCATGTCGCCATGCTGGCGCGCGCGCGCGGCGTGCCGATGGTGGTCGGCCTGGGCTTTGATCCGGCGGCACTGAAGAATTCCGCCGCCGCTTTGGTCAACGGCGCCGCGGGATTGCTGGTGGTCGAACCCGGCGACGGCCTGCGCCGCGACTTCGACATGGCGGCGGCCCGGGCGCGCGCCCTGGAAGCGGACGCCGCGACCTATCTGAAACAGCCGGCGCGACTGCCCAGCGGCGAAGCGGTGACGGTGATGATCAATGTCGCCGGACCCGAGGAACTGGCGGCGCTGGACCCGGCGATCTGCGATGGCATCGGCCTGGTGCGCACCGAGTTCCTGTTTCACGCCGCCGCCGGGCTTCCGGACGAGGAACGCCAGTATGCCGTCTACCGCCGGATCCTCGACTGGGCGGGCGACCGGCCGGTGACCTTCCGCACCCTGGATGCCGGCGGCGACAAGCCGATCCCCGGGCTGACCGTGGACGACGAGGCCAATCCCTTCCTCGGCCTGCGCGGCCTGCGCCTGTCGCTGGCGCGGCCCGAGGTGTTTCGCGTCCAGCTGCGGGCCCTGTGCCGCGCCGCGGTTGCCGGGAATGCCAAGATAATGCTGCCGATGGTGGCGGTGCCGCGGGAGCTCGAGGCGGCACGCGGGATCCTCGATACCGTTATCGCCGAGCTGGCGCAGGCGAAGATCGCCGCCCGCCGGCCGCCGCTCGGCATCATGGTCGAGGTGCCCTCCGCGGCGATCGCCGTCGACCGGTTCCGCGCCGACTTCTTCTCCATCGGCTCCAACGACCTGACGCAATATGTCATGGCGGCCGCCCGCGATCTCGATAGCGTCGCGGAGCTCAGCGATGCCGGCGACCCCGCGATCCTGCGCCTGATCGCCGCGGTGGCGGATTTCGGGCGGCGCTCCGGGCGCGAGGTCAGCCTCTGCGGCGATGCCGGATCGGATCCGATCCTGGCGGCAAAACTGCTGACCGCGGGGCTGCGAGCCCTGTCCGTGGCACCGCCCGCCGTAGGCCGGGTGAAGGCGGCCATCGCCCGCTACCAGCCGGAACCGGAATTGCCATGACCGACAGCGAGCCACCGTCGGCTGCCGCCGGAGAGGCGCCGGAGAGCCCGGTCACCGCCTACAAGCGGATCCTTGCCGCCATATTGGAGAACCGGCCCTCCGGCACCCGCCAGCGGCTCGCCCTGGCCCTCGGCAAGAACCGCAGCTTCGTCTCGCAGATCGTCAATGCGGTCTATCCGGTGCCGATCCCGGCGCGGCATCTCGACACCATCTTCGAGGTCTGCCGCTTTCCGGAAAAGGAGCGGCTGGCCTTCCTCGATGCCTATGCCCGGGCGCATCCCGGGCGGATCGAACACCACAACAGCGCCAAGGATCAGCGCCTCCGGCCGATCACGGTCTATGTGCGCGATCTCGGCGATGCGCGCCGCAATCGTGAAGTGGACAAGCTGGTGGCGGACTTCGCCGGCCGCGTCGCCAGGTTGGCGAACGACCGGGCCGGCAGCCAGGGGGCGTCCCAAGTCGCATCGAAGGAGTCGGGTGATGAAGAAACTGATTAATGCCGTGGACCAGGTCCTGGCGGAGAGCCTCGAGGGCTTTGCCGCGGCCCATGCCGACATCGTCGCCTTGGGCGCCGAGCGCAAGTTCGTCCGGCGCCGGACGCTGAAGCCCGGCAAGGTGCAGCTGATCTCCGGTGGTGGCTCCGGGCACGAGCCGCTGCATGCCGGCTTCGTCGGCCACGGCATGCTGGATGCGGCATGTCCCGGCCAGGTCTTCACCTCGCCGACGCCGGACCAGATGCTGGCCGCGGTCGAGGACGTCAACCAGGGCGCCGGCGCGCTGTTCATCGTGAAGAACTACGAGGGCGACGTGATGAATTTCGAGATGGCGGCCGAGATGGCCGGCTGTCCGGTGGCGACAGTCGTTACCAATGACGACGTCGCGGTCGAGACTTCGAGCTATTCCACCGGCCGGCGCGGCGTCGCCGGGACGCTGGTGGTGGAGCGCATCGTCGGCGCGGCGGCGGAAAAGGGCGGCGATCTCGCGGCGCTCACGGCCCTCGGCCAGCGGGTCAACGACCGGACCAAGTCGATGGGCGTGGCCCTCACCAGCTGCACCGTGCCGGCGGCGGGCAAACCCACCTTCCAGCTGGCCGAGGACGAGATGGAAATGGGCGTCGGCATCCATGGCGAGCCGGGGCGGCGCCGGGTGAAGCTGGCCGATGCCGACGGCATTGCCGCGGAAATCGTCGCTGCGATCCTCAAGGACCTGGCGCCGAAGGCGGGGGCCGAGATCCTGCTGCTGGTGAACGGCTTCGGCGGCACGCCGCTGATGGAACTCTATCTGATGCATCACGCGGCGCGGCGGATCTTCGAGAGCCGCGGCGTGAAGATCGCCCGCGCCCTGACCGGGTCCTATGTCACCTCGCTGGAGATGGCCGGCTGCTCGATCACGGCGACCGAATTCGATGCCGATCTGGCCGCCTTGTGGGATGCGCCGGTGCATACCGCGGCCCTGCGCTGGAAGATGTAGCGGGCTGCTAGCCGGCCGCGGCCAGGGGTTTCAGCAGGACGTCGAATTGCGGGTTGATCTCGCCGAAGATCGGCAGGGCGGCGGCGCCCAGGGCCGAGGTCTCCCGCCCGGCCGCGCCGATCAGGACCCGCGGCATGTCGCGGGCCCGCCGCGCCCCGACCGAGAGCGGCAGCGGTTCCAGCTGCGCCAGCATCGCCTGCAGGATCGACGGCGGCATCACGCCGCCGAGCACGATGGCGTCGGGATCGAGCAGCGATTCCAGGATGTTGATCGCCTGGCGCAGGGGCGGGACGGCACCGGCGATCCAGGCGCCGATCCGGGGATCGCCGGCCTGCAGCATCGCCTCCAGCATATCCGGGGTCGCGTGGTCGGGATCGGGCAGGCCGAGACCCTCATAGGCGGCGCGCAGCGAGACATAGCGCTCCAGGCAGCCGCGATTGCCACAGACGCAGGGCCGGCCGCCGGGCGTCACGATCATGTGGCCGATCTCGCCGGCATTGCGGGCGCGGCCGGTATAGAGCTGTCCGTTCAGGAACAGGCCGGCGCCGAGGCCGGTGCCGAGGAAGAGATAGACGAAACTGTCGAGCCGCCGCGCCACGCCATGCAGGCGCTCGCCGATCGCCGCGGCGGTGGCGTCGTTTTCGACGATCGCCGGCAGGCCGGTCAGCCGCTTCAGCCGGGCGGCGATCGGCACATCCTGCCAGCCGGGGAGGGCAGTCGGCCCCACCGAGGTCATGCCCTCGATGCCGAAGGGCCCGGGAATGGCCAGGCCCAGTCCCAGCAGCCGGCTCTGATCGATCTGCGCCGCCTTGCGCAAGCGAGCGACGGTGCGGGCGATCAGCGGCAGGGCGGTCTCGGGCGTCGGCCGTTCCACCGGCAGGTCGAGCTTGGCCCGCACCCGTCCGCCGAGGTCGACAACGACCCCGATCAGGGTCTGGTGGTCGAGCTGCAGGCCGATGGAATAGGCGCCGTCGGGATCAATCGAGAGCGGCGTCGCCGGCTGGCCGCGGCCGGACTTGCGCGGCGCCGCCGCCTTCAGGATGCCGGCGCCCTCCAGTTCCTCGACGATGTTGGAGACGGTCTGCGAACTCAGCGCCGTCAGCCGGGCGATCTCCGCCCGGGACAGGGCGCCGCCGATCCGCACCGCCTCGATGACGACACGCCGGTTGTGCGAGCGCGCCTGCTCCAGATTGGTGCCGGCAATGGCGGGTATCCTGCCCATGGTGGCCGATCGGTCTCCGTCGGAAGAGGGGCAGTATGGCCTGCGTTATTAAAACAATCAATTTGATTTAATAAATAAGGCATGATGTAATCCGCTCGGTTTCCGAGGAAAGTCGGGGGAAGGCGCCGCCGGATCGTACCGGCGCGGCATCCCGACCGGCACGACCATGAGGCCCGTCCCGCCATGACCGCCGATCCGCAGGATCACCCGTCGACCGGCCTCGCCCTGATCCGCGCGGAGATGGGCCGCCAGCACGCCGATGCCCGCGCCTCGTTCGCGGCCGCGGCGCCGATGGCGGTGAGAATCGCCGCCAGCATCCGCGCCGATGGCCGGCTGCTGCTGATCGGCATGGGCGGCTCGCACTGGGTCAACCGGTCGGTCGAGCCCCTCTATCGCAGCCTCGGCGTCGATGCGAGCGCCATCGTCGCCTCGGAATGGCTGGAGCAGGGGCTGGCCGGGGCCGCCCGGACCGCGATCTTCACCTCGCAATCGGGTGCCTCCGGCGAGATCCAGGCCCTGCTGGCGACGCCGGCCGGGCGGGAGCGCCGGTTCGGCCTCACCCTGGAGGCGGCGAGCCCGCTGGGCCGGGCGCTGCCGTCGCTGGTCGGCGCCGGCGGTACCGAGCGCGCCTTCGCCGCCACCCGCAGCCTGCTGATCTCCCTCGCCTTGCACGCCGCGGTGCTGGCCGAACTCGGCCTGGATGTCAGCGCCGCACAGGCGCTGCTGCAGGCCCCGATCGCCGTCGACCCGGCCGATGCCGTGCAGGCCCTCGCCGCCCGGCGGGCATTCGTGCTCAGCGGCCGCGGCGCCCTGCAGGGCATCGCCGAGGCGGGCGCGCTCTGCCTCATGGAACTCGCCCGGGTGCCGGCCCTCGGCCTGGAAGCGGGCCAGTTCCGCCACGGGCCGCTGGAGATCCTCGGGCCGGAGACCGGGGTGATCCTGCTGCGCGGCGCCGGCGCGCTGGGCGCCGCCGCGCCGGGCCTCGCCCGGACGGCGCTCGCCGCCGGCACCCGGCCGGTGATCTTCGATGCCAGCGGCCAGCCGGCGATCGAGGGCGCGGTGACGATCGCCTTTCCCCGGCTCGATCCCCTGGCCGCGATCTTCGCCCTGCTGCCCGGGCTCCAGGAGCTGATGATCGAGATCGCCGGGCGCAAGGTCGAGCGGGTCGGCGAACCCCTGCGCTCCACCAAGGTCACGGGGCTGGAATGACCGCCACGATCTATGTCCTCGGCAATGTGAACGTCGATCTGGTGATGGGGCCGCTGGCGCCCTGGCCGCAGCCCGGCACCGAGATCATGCTGCCGCAGACCGAGATGCGCGCCGGCGGTGCCGCCGGCAATACCGTGCTCGCCCTGAAGGCGATGGGAGCCCGCTACCGCCTGGTCTGCAACATGGGCAACGACATCTTCGGGCGATGGCTGGGCGAGGCGCTGGGCGAAAGCGCCTGGCCGATCTCGCCTACCCCGACCAGCCTGTCGGTCGGCCTCACCCATCCCAACGGCGAGCGCACCTTCCTCACCTCCAAGGGCCATCTCGAGGCGATGACGGCGGCGATCGCCCTCGGGCAGATGCCGCCGCGCGCCGCGGCCGGCGACGTCGTGTTGCTGGCCGGGGCCTTTCTCAGCCCGCTCCTGCTCGATTCCTACGGCCGGCTGATGGCCGATCTCGCGGCGCGCGGCTTCGCCTTGGCGCTGGATACCGGCTGGCCGCTCGAGGGGTGGACCGCCGAGGCCCGCAGGCGCGTCGCCGCCTGGCTGCCCGCCTGCGACCACGTGCTGCTGAACGAGATCGAGAGCTGCGGCCTGTCGGGCGAAGCCGAGGTCGATGCCGCCGCCGCCTGGATCCGCGGCCATGCCAAGCCGACCGGCACCGTCGTCGTCAAGCGCGGGCCCTTTGGCGCCAGCGCCTGGCGCGGCACCGCCCATGCAGCGGTCGCGGCGCCGGCCGTTCCCGTGGTCGATACGATCGGGGCCGGCGATGTCTTCAATGCCGGCTACCTGCAGGCGACCCTGCAGGGCGCCGACCTGGCGGCGGCGGTGGGTGCCGGTGTCGCCGCAGCGTCCCTGGCGATCTCGACCTCGCCCCGGCGCTACGGTTCCGCTGCCGCCGGCAGGTGACATCCCGCCAGCGGCGCCTATGATTGGCCGCCTTCCTCCTCTCCAGACCGAAACCGGCATATGCAGCAGACCAGATCGACCTTAATCACCCATCCCTTCGACGCCGTGGTCTTCGGCGGACGCGGCGATCTCGCGAAACGCAAACTCCTGCCGGCGCTCTACCACCTCGATTTGGAGAATCGGCTGCCCCCCGACGGGCGGATCATCGCCGCCTCGCGAGGGGAAATGAGCGATGCCGATTACTGCGCGCTGGTGCGCGACGCCTGCCTCACCCATCTTCCCGCCGGCCAGTTCGACGAAGCCGCCTGGGCGCGGTTCGCGGCGCGGCTGAGCTACGTGGCGCTCGATGCCGCCGATGCCGCCGGCTATGCCCGCCTCGGAGCGGCGTTCGACGGCCGCCGGGAGGTGGTGCGCTGCTTCTACCTGGCGACCGCCCCGGATCTCTTCGTGCCGATCGCCAACAACCTGGCGGCGGCCGGGCTGATCACCCCGGTGACCCGCCTGGTGCTGGAGAAGCCGCTGGGCAAGGACCTCGCCTCGGCGCATGCGATCAACACCGCGATCGGGCGGAGCTTCGCCGAGCAGCAGATCTATCGCATCGATCATTATCTCGGCAAGGAGACGGTGCAGAACCTGATGGTGCTGCGCTTCGCCAACGGCCTGTTCGAGCCCTTGTGGAACCGCACCTTCATCGATCACGTGCAGATCACCGTCGCGGAATCGGTCGGCGTCGGCGGGCGCTGGGGCTATTACGACAAGGCGGGCGCCCTGCGCGACATGGTGCAGAATCACCTGCTGCAGCTGCTCTGCCTGGCCGCGATGGAACCGCCGATCGCGCTCGACGCCGATGCGGTGCGCGACGAGAAGCTGAAGGTGCTGAAATCGCTGACGCCGATCGCCGGCGCCGATGCGGTCCAGCTGACGGTGCGCGGCCAGTATCGCGCCGGCGCCATCGACGGCCGGCCGGTCGCCGGATATCTCGAGGAGGCGGATGCCGGCAGCGGCAGCGATGCCGAGACTTTCGTTGCCATCAAGGCGGGGGTCGAGAACTGGCGCTGGGCCGGCGTGCCCTTCTATCTGCGCACCGGCAAGCGGCTGCCCTCGCGCTCCTCCGAGATCGTCGTCCAGTTCCGCACGCCGCCGCACCGCCTCTATCCGGAAAGCGCCGGCATCATCCATCCCAACCGGCTGGTCATGCGGTTGCAGCCGGACGAGGGCATCCGGCTGATGATGCTGAACAAGGATCGCGGTCCGGGCGAGTTGAAGCTGCGCCAGACCGCGCTCGATCTCAGCTTCAGCGAGACCTTCGGCGGCCGCAGCCCCGATGCCTACGAACGCCTGCTGCTCGACGTCATCCGCGGCCGTCCGACCCTGTTCATGCGCGTCGACGAACTGGAAGCCGCCTGGCGCTGGACCGACGGTATCCTCGACGCCTGGGGCCGCGAGAGCCTGAAGCCGAAGCCCTATACCGCCGGCAGCTGGGGACCCAGCGCCGCGGTGGCCCTGATCGAGCGCGACGGCCGGACCTGGCATGAGGACGATGCCTGAGCGGAAGCGAGGTTGACGATGGGCCCAGTCGAATGGCGTGCGCCGGATCGGCCGTCCCTGGCGATCGCGGTCGCGGCCCGCCTTTCGGAGCTGCTGCAGGCGGCGCTGGCATCGCGTCCCCGGGCGGCGCTGGTGGTCCCGGGCGGGACGACGCCGGGGCCGGTTTTCGACCTTCTGTCGCAGGCGGATCTTGCGTGGTCGCGGGTCGACATCACCCTCTCCGACGAACGCTGGCTGGCCCCGGACCAGGCCGGCAGCAACGAGCATCTGCTGCGCGAGCGGCTGCTGCGGAACAAGGCCGCGGCGGCGCATTTGGTCGGCCTCTACCGTTCGGTACCGGCCCCCTCGGCGGCCAGGGTCGCGGTGGAGCAGGCCCTGGCGGGCCTTTCGCACCCCTTCGCCGCTGTGCTCCTGGGCATGGGCGATGACGGCCATTTCGCCTCGCTGTTTCCCGGACGGCCGGAGACCGCTGCCGGCCTGGATCCGAAGGGCAAGGCCCAGGCGATCGCCCTGGATGCGCCGGTGAACGGCCATCCGCGGATCAGCCTGAGCCTTGCAAGCCTGTTGAATGCGCGGCACATCCTGGTGTTGTTTCAGGGTGCGGAGAAGCACGCTGTGCTCGAGGCCGCGAAGGCGGCAGGGCCGGCATCCGCGATGCCGATCCGGGCACTGCTGCGGCAGACGACGACGCCCGTCGAGATCCACTGGGCAAGTTGAGCGAGGTCGCCATGAATCCGGTTGGCATGAATAGCGTGGTCCGCGCGGTGACTGAGCGAATCCGCGACCGCAGCCGGGCGACCCGGGCCGCCTACCTGGCGCGGGTCGACGCCTATGCCGGCGCCGTCCCGCGCCGCGCCCGGCTTTCCTGCGGCAATCTCGCCCATGGATTTGCCGCCTGCGACGACCGGGACAAGTCCATTCTGGCCGGCGGCGAGCGGCCGAATATCGGAATCGTCAATGCCTACAACGACATGCTGTCGGCGCACCAGCCGCTGCAGCACTACCCCGACATCATCAAGGCGGCGGCCCAGGCAGCGGGCGCCACGGCCCAGGTCGCCGGCGGCGTCCCCGCCATGTGCGACGGCGTCACCCAGGGCAGGGTCGGCATGGAACTGTCGCTGTTCAGCCGCGACGTCATCGCCATGTCGACGGCCATCGCCCTATCCCATGACATGTTCGACGCCGCGATCTGTCTCGGGGTCTGCGACAAGATCGTGCCGGGACTGCTGATCGGCGCCCTGAGCTTCGGCCATCTGCCGACGATCTTCGCACCGGCGGGCCCGATGCCGTCGGGGCTGGCCAATGCCGAGAAATCCCGCATCCGCCAGCTCTTTGCCGAAGGCAAGGTCGGGCGCGCCGAGCTGCTGACCGCCGAAGCCGCCTCCTATCATGCCCCGGGCACCTGCACCTTCTATGGCACCGCCAACAGCAACCAGATGCTGATGGAGCTGATGGGCCTGCATCTGCCGGGAACGGCCTTCGTCAATCCCGGCACGCCGCTTCGCCTGGCCTTGACCCGGGCGACGGCGATGCGGGCGGCGGCGATCACGGCGCTGGGCGGCGACTATCGCCCGATCGGCCGGATCGTCGATGCGCGCGCCATGGTCAACGGCATGATCGGCCTGCTGGCGACCGGCGGCTCGACCAACCACACGATTCATCTAGTGGCGATCGGCGCGGCCGCCGGCATCGCCATCGACTGGCAGGATTTTGCCGATCTCTCGGCGGTAACGCCGACGCTGACCCGGATCTATCCCAATGGCCAGGCCGATGTGAACCACTTCCATGCCGCCGGCGGCATGGGCTTCGTCACCCGCGAGCTGATCGGTGCCGGCCTGCTGCATCGCGACGTGATGACCGTGGCCGGCGACGGCCTCGACGCCTATGCCGAGGAGCCCTATCTCGACGACGGGAAGCTCCTCTGGCGGCCAGCGCCTGCGCGGTCGCTGGACCGCGACGTGCTGCGCCCGGCGGACGACCCTTTTGCGCCCGAGGGCGGCATCCGGTTGCTCACCGGCAATCTCGGCCGGGCGGTGATCAAGAGCTCGGCGGTGAAGCCGCAACACCGGCGCATCGAGGCACCGGCGGCGATCTTCGACAGCCAGGATGCCGTGGTCGCCGCTTTCAAGGCCGGCACGCTCCATCGCGACGTTGTGGTGGTGGTCCGCAACCAGGGACCGCAGGCCAACGGCATGCCGGAACTCCACCAGCTGACGCCGTCGCTCGGCGTGCTGCTGGACCTCGGCTACAAGGTGGCGCTGGTGACCGACGGCCGCATGTCGGGCGCCTCCGGCAAGGTGCCTGCAGCGATCCATCTATCGCCGGAAGCCGCGGCCGGTGGCGCCATCGGACGCCTGCGCGACGGCGATCTTCTCTGCCTCGATACCGACGCCGGCATCTTGGAGGCCCGCATCCCGGCGCGCGAGCTGATGGCGCGGCCGCTTGCCGCCAGCGATCTTTCCGGCAATGCGGCGGGCTGCGGCCGGGATCTTTTCGCCGGTTTCCGCGCCGCGGTGGGCGGCGCTGAGCAGGGTGCCGCCAGTTTCGGTCCGGGCTTCGGGGCTGCCGCCGCGCTGCCGGCCCGCGCGGCGGTGGCTGGATCATGACCGCGCTGCAGCTGGTGGCCGATATCGGCGGTACCAATGCCAGGTTCGCCCTGCACGATCCGGCCGCGCGCCGGCTCGACCAGGTCCGGATCCTCGCCGCGGCGGAGTACCCGGATATCGCAACCGCCATCGACGCCTATCTTGCCGGCGCCGGTCAGCCGCAGGTCGTGGAGGGGTGTTTCGCGGTTGCCTGCCCGGCGCGGGACGACGAGATCGCCCTGACCAATTCCTCGTGGAAATTCTCCCGCAGCGGCCTGACCCGACGCTTCGGCCTCGAGCGTCTCCTGACCGTCAACGATTTCGAGGCGCTGGCCCTCGGCGTGCCGCGGATCGGCCCGGCCGGACTCCACGGCCTGCGCCCGGGCACGGCGGATCCCACGGCGCCGATGGCGGTCGTCGGCCCGGGAACCGGGCTTGGCGTTTCCGGGCTCATTCCCGTCGAGGGCAGCGCCGGCAATCGGCGCTGGATCGCCCTGTCCGGCGAAGGTGGGCATGTGAGCTTCGCGCCGACCAGCGCCCTGGAAATGGACCTGCTGCAGTTTCTCATCCGGCATCGCAAGCGCGCCTCGGCCGAGCGGGTCCTCTCCGGCCAGGGACTGAGCAATCTCTATGAATTCCTGGCCGAGCGGGCCGGAAATCCCGGACAGCGGCTGCCCCCGGCCGAAATCACCGCCCGCGGCCTCGATCACGGCGAGGCCTTGGCCCGGAACGCCCTGGACCTGTTCTGCGCCCTGCTGGGAGCGATCGCCGGTGACCTGACGCTGACCCTCGGCGCCCGCGGCGGGGTCTATATCGGCGGCGGCATCGTACCGCGACTCCTGCCGATCCTGCTGGAAAGCGAATTCGTCGCCCGGTTCCAGGCCAAGGGGAGGCTGTCCGGCATGCTGACGCCGATCCCGATTTTCGTCATACTCGATCCCTGTGCCGCCCTGCTGGGCGCGGCCGCGGCGCTCGATAGGGGGTGAAGACCATGCTGTCGGAACTACTGCGCGGTTCGCGCTTCCTGCCGGTGCTGGTCATCGAGGACGTCAACGATGCCGTGCCGCTGGCGGTCACCCTGCGCGATGCCGGCATCGCCTGCCTGGAAGTGACCCTGCGCCGCCCCGGCGCGATGGAGGCGATCCGTCGCATGATCGGCGAAGTCGACGGCGTGACGGTCGGCGCCGGCACCGTCGGCAGCATCGCCCAGCTCGAGGAGCTGAAGCGCATGGGTGCCGGTTTTGCCGTCAGCCCGGGCATGACCCCGACCCTGGTGCGCGCCGCCCAGGAGATCGGCCTTGCCTATATCCCCGGCGTCATCACCCCCTCCGAGGTGATGGGCGGCCTCGAGCTCGGCCTGACGACGTTCAAGTTCTTCCCCGCCAGTTCCTTCGGCGGCCCCGGCACCCTGCGCAGTTTCGGCGAGGTCTTTCCGCAGGTGGCCTTCTGTCCGACCGGCGGCATCGGCCCGGACAATGCGGCGGAATATCTGGCCCTCGCCAATGTCGCTGCGGTGGGCAGCTCCTGGCTGGCACCCGCCGATGTGATCAAACGCCACGACTGGGCGGCAATCACCGAACGCGCAACCGCGGTGCGAAAGAAATGCGCGATGGCCAGGGCCTGAGACGCAGGGTTCGGCTGGCGGAAGGCGACCCTGTCCGCCGCGGAATCCTGCGGTTTCGTCATTCCCTCCGCAATAATAATTAACGCGATCTTAAGTCCGTTGGACCACTCTCGGCCCGAGCGGTAAGGGTCCGATCGGAAACGACGGTCGTCTTTTCGCGAAGCCGTCCAGGAACCGCATGGCCCTCTCCCCGACCGACCGCTTGCGCGAAGACCGAGACCGGTTCGTCGGCTTCGCCTTCGCGAACGCGGATCTGCTCCTCGAGCTCGACGGCGCCAGCCGGGTGCAATGGGCCGGCGGCGCGGTCAAATCGATTCTCGGCGAGGACCCGGAACGGGTGATCGGCCAGCCACTGGTCGGGATTCTTGCCGATCCTGACGCCATCCTGCTGCGTGCCGCCCTGAAGGATCTGAAGCCCGGTCAGCGCCAGCGGGACCTCAACCTGCTGCTGCAGCGCCGCAGCGACGCGCAGCAGACCGTCGAGGTCTGCATCTATCGTGCCCTCGATGCCGGTGCGCCGCGCTTCTACCTCTCCATCACCCTGGCGCCCACCGCCCTGGCGCGCCAGATCGTGGCCAAGCAGCGCGACCGGGTGACCGGCCTGCTGGAAGCCATGGAATTCACCCAGGCGGCCAACAACGCCGTGCACGCGGCGCGGCAGTCCGGCAAGTCCGCCTGCATGACCCTGATCGAGATCTGCGAGGAGGCCGAACTCGGCCGGCTGCTCGGGCCGGAGCGTTCCGGCGCGCTGCTGGCGGAGATCGGTGCGCAGCTGAAGATCCATGCCGTGGATCATGATGCCGCCGGCCGGATCGGCGACGGCAGGTTCAGCGTGACGCATTTCGAGGAGGGCGATCCCGCGGCCATCACCGAGGCGATCGGCCGGGTCGGCGACAGCTTCGACCTCGATCGCAAGGCGCTGAAGCTGAAGGAGAAGACGATCACCTTCCGCGCCAATTCCCTGGCCGACGACGACGTCGAGGGCATCCTCTCCTACATCGTCGGCAAGTTCGGTACGGCCGGGTCCGGCGGCATTGCCTCCGGGTCGGCCGACGACTACCTGCGGCGCATGACGGCGGAGACCTTGAGCCGCGTCGTCGCCATGCGCGACATCATCCACGAGCGGCGGATCACCCTGCACTACCAGCCGATCGTCGGGCTTGGCGACCGCGCCAATCATCACTACGAGGTATTGCTCCGGTTTGCCGACGGCAAGTCGCCCTTCGAGGACGTGAAGTTCGCCGAAGAGATCAACATCATCCACGAGATCGACCTCGCCGTGACCCAGGGCGCCATCGCCCGCATCGCCGAGGCCACCGGGCGGAAGCACGTGCTCAGCCTTGCGGTCAACATGTCGGCCCGGTCGCTGCTCAACGACACCTTCCTGTCGATGTTCGACCAGCTTGCCCAGAGCCTGGGCACCGACCGGCACCAGCTGATCGTCGAGATTACCGAATCGGCGAAGCTGGAGGACCTGCCCAAGGCCTCGGGCGCGGTCGATCGCCTGCGCGCCGCCGGCCATGCGGTCTGCCTCGACGATTTCGGCGCCGGCGCCTCGTCGCTGCCCTACCTGCAGCAGCTCAAGGTCGATTATGTGAAGATCGACGGCGTCTATATCCGCAGCATCACCGAGAGCATCCGCGAGCGCGCCATCGTCCAGGGCGTGCTCACCACCTGCAAGTGCCTGGGCATCAAGACCGTGGCGGAAATGATCGAGAAGGAGGACCAGCACAAATGCCTGCTGGATCTCGGCGTCGATCTCGGCCAGGGCTGGCTCTACGGGCGTCCGTCAGCCATCATCCCGGCGCCCGTCGGCACGCCGCTGGTTGCAAGGGCCGCCGCCGGCGCGCCGACCGGCGCATCCGCCAAGCGGTCCGGCAAGCGGAACGGGGCCAAGGAGCAGTGGGGCTGATCGGAAATCCGGCGCCGGCGGCTATGCCGCCTGCGGATGGCGCCTCAGCGCATCGACCACCAAGCCGTGGAAGTGGTGCACGGCATGCTCGCTCATATCGCTCCGTGCGTCGTCGACGATGAAACGTCCCTGGTTGTAGCCCCGGCTGTGCAGGCCGCGCTGCACGCTCTCGACCAGCGGGATATCCTCCATCTGCAGCACCTCGTCGATGTAGCGGATGGCATCCTCCTGCTCGGCGGTCGGGATCCGCGACTGCAGGTAGAATTCGAAGACATGCCGGGTCCGTTCCGGCCCCATCGGCACATGGTGGAAGATGTTGACGTTCGGGGCGCCGGGAAAGACCTCGATCGAGAGGTTGGGCCAGAGCAGCCAGGAACCGAACTGCCGGGCACGGTCGTCGCCGCTGTAGCGGTAGGCCTTGCTGTCCAGCCGCGTGGCCCGGCCGCAATGGCTGGAATAGATCGCGTGGCATATCGAGCGATAGCTGTTCATGTCCACCAGGTCGCAGAAATCCGAATGCGCGACATGGCAATGGTAGCATTCCAGGAAATTATCGACCGAGTTCTTCCAGTTGCCGGCGACGTCGTAGGTCAGCCGGCGCGCCAGGACCAGGCCGTCGATCTCCGGGCAATAGCTGCGGATTTCCGACTCCAGGGCGCCGCTCTGGACCTTCAGCGACGGGGCGGCGGGGTCGAGATTGACGAAGACGAACCCGGCCAGGGCCTCGACCTGCACCGGTTTCAGGCAGAACTCCGCCCGGTCGAAAGCCGGGAGGGCCTCGCTGCCCCGCGCGGTGCGCAGTCTGCCGTCGGCATGATAGGTCCAGGCATGATAGGGACAGGTGAGGAATGTCGCGCGGCCGCTGCCTTTCACCAGTTCATGGGCGCGGTGCTGGCAGACATTGTAGAACGCGCGCAGCACGCCGTCCTTGCCGCGGATCACCAGGATGTTCTGGTCGCCGACGGTGCAGGTGATGTAGCAGCCGGGTTCCTGGAGCGCGCCGAGATGCCCGGCATAGCACCAGGCATGCCCGAAGACGGCGTCCTGCTCCCAGGCATAGATCGCCGGCTCGAAGTAGTACCGCGCCGGCAGGGTATAGGATTTCTGCGGGTCGGGATCAAAGCCCTCGATCGCGCCCCCCTTCGGCACTGTGGTCACCGTCGGCATTCCGCCCGCACTCCCTCTGAGGTGGGAAATCTGCACCGGCGGCCATGGTCGCCCAGGCCGCCGGCCCTGTCTAGGCTCCGCCCGGATCGATGGCGTCGAGGAAGCGCGAGACCTCGTCCGTGCCGCCAATGGGTTCGCTGCCGACCATGGTCGCAACCGCGATGCCGATCAGCGACGAGACCGGGTTGTGGGTGGTCGCGCCGGCCCGCAGGTTCATCACCAGGGTCGGGCAAAGGAACAGAGCGAGGCGGATGATCTCCCGCCAGTTCGCCGGCAGCAGATCGCGGGCCCGGAGGGCGGCGAGCAGCGGCCGCCAGACGATGTCCCGCTTCAGCGCCAGCAGTTCCAGCCGGATCGGACCGGGGCACCAGCCGGTTTCGATCCGCAGGACACCGGCCTCGCGCCGGGCGCTTGCGGTGAAATGCGCGGCTGCGGCCGGTGAATCATAGAGCCAGAGCGGGTGGGCGAAGACGTTGTGGAAGGTGGTCTTTACCTCCGCCAGCAGCGCCGGCACATGGCTGCCGGCAAAGGCCGGGTCGAACATCACCAGCCGCCCGCCCGCCTCGTACCAGACATTGGCGTTATGGGCGTCGCCATGGGCCGTGACGCCGCCGGAGCCGGCGAAATTGCGCGGTTCCAGCACGCGGAACGCCGCCGCAAAGAGGCTGCCGATGCTGTCGCGATAGCGACGGCCATTGACCTCCATCTGCAGCCCCGCGAGCTCCGCCCAGGGGATGGTTTCGCCTGGAAATTCAAAGGTTTGATCCTGGTAGAAGGCGGCAAACCGGCCGCCGATGCCATCCGCCCGTGCCGGGTCGACCAGCCGCTGGTGAAACAGGCGGTGGATCGGCTCGGCGGCGGACTGGGCCGCGGTGATCGGATGCAGGGTCCGGAGATAGACCTGGATCAGCGCCGCATTCAGCCGGCCCTCGGCCGCCAAAGCGGGTGCCAAGGCCGCGGGATCGCTGGAGAAATCCAGCTCGCGCAGGACCTCGGCGAACCGGGGGTCATGGCGGCGGCGATAGACCAGGATCTGCTGGCCGGGTTCGCTGGAGACGTGCAGTGGCCGGTCGACCGGCAGGCCCGCCTCGGCGAGCAATCCGGCGCGGTAGTACTCGCCGGACATGGCGGCCTCGTTCTCCTCCTGGTGGAATTTGAAATAGAGTTCCCGGCCGTCGGCCTCGAAGCAGCCGTTCAGCGAATTCAGGCTGTAGATGTCGGCATTGATGACGACCTGGCGGGCCGCAAGGCCGAACCGCTCCTGCAGCAGCCGGGCGACGATGGCCGCGGCTTCGGCGGGCCGGCCGGCCTGGGCCAGGGCTCGGGCCTCGGCCGTCGGCGAGAGCGCGGTTTCGGGCATAATTGACAAGCTCCCAGGTACCTTCGAGGATGCGGGCCGGTTCCGCCGACCCTTCTAGCGCGAGGCCTCCGTGACTGTCGATCTCTCCTCCTTCAGCCTCGCCGGCAAGCGTGCGCTGGTCACCGGCGGCAGTCGCGGGATCGGCCAGGCGATCGCCCTCGGCCTCGCCCGGGCCGGGGCCGAGGTGGCGGTGGCCGCGCGCAGCACCGCGAATCTCCAGGAAACCATCGGCCAGATCGCTGCCACCGGCCGCAAGGCCATAGCGGTTGCGATGGATGTCGCCCGGCCGGAGGCCTGCGCCGCCGGCGTGGAGGAGGCGGCCCTCGCCTTGGGCGGGCTCGACATCCTGGTCAACAATGCCGGCGTCGAGGAGGTGCGCGCCTCGCTCGAGGTCGACGAGGCGCTCTGGGACCGCATCCTCGACACCAACCTCAAGGGCGCCTTCTTCTGCGCCCAGGCTGCCGCCAAGGCGATGCGGGACCGGGCAGGGCGGGGCCAGGCGGGGCGGGGCGGCGGGGCGATCCTCAACCTCTGTTCGCTGACTTCGGAGGTGGGCGTGCCGACCGCGGTCCCCTACGGCTCCTCGAAGAGCGGCCTTCTCGGCATGACCCGGGCCCTGGCGGTGGAATGGGCGCCGCTCGGGATCCGGGTCAACAGCCTCGGTCCGGGCTACTTCCGCACCGCCCTGACCGACGTCTTCTATCGCGACGAGGCCTGGCAGCAGGCCATGCTGCAGAAGATCCCGCTGGCCAGGTTCGGGCGCCTCGACGATCTTGTCGGGGCCAGCATCTTCCTGTGCTCGGATGCCGCAGCCTATGTGACCGGAATTTACCTGCCGGTGGACGGCGGCTATCTTGCCTCGATCTGAGGCGCGGCGATGCTGCCGATAATCTGGAGACGGGCATGACCGGCGAGATCAACCTGCACGACCTGTCGCGCCTCTCCATCGCCGCGCGGGCGGGGCTGCTGAAGCGCACGGAGGGGGATCTCGGCGCCTTCCTCGAGCGGGTGAAGCCGATCATCGAGGCGGTGCGGATCGACGGCGATCAGGCCCTCGCGCGGTTTGCCCATGAATTCGACAAGGCGACTGTCGGGCCGGACCAGATCGCGGCGACGCGGGAGGATTTCGACGCGGCGTTCCAGTCGGTGGAGCCCGAGGTGATCGCTGCCATCGAATTCGCCGTCGCCAACATCCGCAAGTTCCACCAGGACCAGAAACCGGAGGAGATGTGGCTGCATGAGATCCGCCCCGGCGCCTTTGCCGGCGACCGGTTCCGGCCGATCCCTTCGGTCGCCTGCTACGTCCCGCGCGGCAAGGGGTCCTTTCCTAGCGTGGTGATGATGACCACGATTCCCGCGGTGGTCGCCGGGGTGAAGGCCGTCTGCGTGGTGACGCCGCCGGGTCCCAACGGCAAGATCGACGCGGCGACACTGGTCGCGGCGCGGCTGGCCGGGGTGGAGCGGGTCTACAAATGCGGCGGGGCGCAGGGCGTCGCCGCCGTCGCCTTCGGCACCCAGACCGTGCCGAAATGCGCCAAGATCGTCGGGCCCGGCAGCCCCTGGGTGGTCGCGGCGAAGCGGCTGCTGACCGATGTCATAGATCCCGGAATTCCGGCGGGACCCAGTGAAGCCATCATCTTCGCCGACGAGACCTGCGACGGCCGGCTGGCCGCCCTCGATCTGCTGATCGAAGCCGAGCACGGGCCGGATTCCTCCGCCTATCTGGTGACCGCAAGTCCGGAGGTCGCCGCTGCCGCCCGCAAGGCCATCCCGGAATACTGGGCGAAAATGGGGTCGCAGCGGGTCGAGTTCTCCAAGGCGGTGGTCACCGGCCCGCGCGGCGGCATCGTCCTGGCGCCCGACACCGACGCTGCCATCGCCTTCATCAACGATTACGCGCCGGAGCATCTCGAGATCCTCTCCGACGAGCCCTTCGCCTATCTCGGCAAGATCGAGAATGCCGGCGAAGTGCTGCTCGGCAAGCACACGCCGGTGACCCTGGGCAATTTCGTGCTCGGCCCGGATGCCGTCCTGCCGACCAACGGTGCGGCAGTCACCCATTCGCCCCTCTCGGTCTTCGATTTCATGAAACGCACCTCGGTGGGATATGTCACCTCCGCGGCCTATCCGGAACTGGCGAAGCATGCCCGGGTCCTGGCAACCTACGAGGGCTTCGATGCCCATGCCCGGGCCGTGTCGGAGGTGCGGGACCAATTGGTTCGGCGGCGATAGGCCGCGGAAGCGACAAGTGTCGGCCGTTTGCTTGACAAGGATTGAGGCGGTCGCCCACAATTAATCATTGGAGCCATGGCCTCTCGCCGAAGGGCCGAATCACAAAACGCAGGGAGATTTCCGATGGACTGGACGATGAATCGGCGCCGGGTGTTGCAAGCCGGCGCAGCTACTTTCCTGACCGGTACGCTCGGTCGCGCCGCCTTTGCCGACGGTATTCCGGCGACCCCGGAGGCCGGTGACATCAAAATGGCGATCGAGCCGTGGCTGGGCTACGGCCAATGGCACATCGCCGCCAAGAAGGGTCTCTTCAAGGCGAACGGCCTCGATGCGGTCGAGATTGTGAATTTCACCACCGATGCCGACCTCAACGCCGCTCTCGCGGCCGGCCAGGTGCATTGCGGCAACATCGCGACCCACACGGCGATGGCCTTCGCCGCGGCCGGGCTGCCGATCAAGATCGTCGCCCTGCTTGACGTCTCGATGACCGCCGACGCCATGCTGACCGACGGGTCGATCGCCTCGGTGAAGGACCTGAAGGGCAAGCAGGTCGCCTATGAAGAAGGCACCACCAGCGACATCCTGCTGAACTATGCCTTGGCGCAGAACGGCATGACCATCGCCGACATCGAGAAAGTGCCGATGCCGGCTGCCGATGCCGGTTCCGCCCTGATCGCCGGCAAGGTGCCGGTGGCGGTGACCTATGAGCCCTATATCAGCCTGGCCAAGGCGCAGAACGCCAAGATCAACCTCCTGTTCTCGGCCGGCGAGAATCCCGGCCTGATCTCTGACGTCTTCGTGGTGCGCGAGGACTTCCTGGCGGAGAAGCCGGGTCAGGTCCTGGCCCTGCTGAAGAGCTGGGACGCCGCCCTCGCCGATTACAAGGCGGACACCAACGGCGGGCGGACCATCATCTCGGAGGCGGTGGGTGCCAAGCCGGAGGAACTGGCGACCGCGTTCGACGGCGTGACCTACTATTCCCTGGCCGAGAACAAGACCCAGCTTTCCGGCGACTTCCTGAACAAGGTCGTGCCGGAGGTCGAAGCCGCCGCCAAGAAGGCCGGAATCCTGACCAAGGATGTCGACCTCGGGAAGCTGATCGACAATCGCTTCGTCGCCGCCTCGTAATCCGCAATGCCGGGGGAGACCAGCGATCGCTCCGCTCCCCCGGCACGCCGGCTCTTCTCGCTGACCGCGCGCGTCTCCACCCGGCAGTTTGTCGGCATCGCCGCCCTGGTGTTTCTTGTCCTTGGCCTCCTTTGGTGGGTGACCACGGCGGCCGGACTGGTGATCCCGCTCTTCCTGCCATCGCCGGAAATGGTCTTTAGCCGGCTGAAGGGCCTGGCCGCCGACGGCCTGCTGCTGGACGACACCAAGGTCAGCATCTACCGCATCACCGTCGGATTCCTGATCTCGACGGTATTCGCCCTGCCGATCGGAGTTCTCATCGGGTCCTACCGGGCCTGGGAAGCGACGATCGAGCCGCTGGTGGATTTCATCCGCTACATGCCGGTGGTCGCCTTCGTGCCGCTGACCATCCTGTGGAGCGGCACCGGCGATGCCCAGAAGTTCCTCATCATCTTCATCGGCACATTCTTCCAGCAAGTCCTGCTGGTCATGGACAACGTGAAATCGGTGCCGCGCGATTTCATCAATCTCGGGCGCACGCTGGAATTGTCCGAGCCGCGGATCCTGATGCGAATCATCCTGCCCTCGGCGCTGCCGGCGATCTGGGATTCGATGCGGATCAGCCTCGGCTGGGCCTGGACCTGGCTGGTGGTGGCGGAACTGGTGGCAGCGACCTCGGGCCTCGGCTATCGCATCACCACGGCACAGCGCTTCTTCCAGACCGACACCATCTTCGGCTACCTCCTGCTCCTCGGCATGCTGGGGCTGGCCACGGACCAGGCGATGAAATGGATGAGCCGCAAGCTCTTCCGCTATCTCTATCTGCAGCGATGAGCAGCGCAAAGCTGCAGATTTCCGGCCTGGGCAAGACCTTCCGCGGCGATCGGGGTGAGGTGGTGGCGCTCGACGGCGTCGACCTTGCGATCGGCGAGAACGAATTCGTCTCCCTGGTGGGGACGTCGGGCTGCGGCAAGTCGACGCTTCTCTCGATCGTTGCCGGCCTGGAGAGCCATGATCGCGGCAGCGTCACCATGGACGGCAGGCCGGTGACCGCCCCCGGACGCGACCGCGGCGTGGTCTTCCAGAGCTTCACGCTGCTGCCCTGGCTGACGGCCCTGGGCAACGTGGAGTTTGCCCTGAGCGCCGCCGGCAAGACGGCGGCGGAAGCGCGGCGCATCGCCGAGGAGCATCTGGCGCTGGTCGGGCTCGAGGATTTCGCGCGCTCCTATCCGAGCGAACTCTCGGGCGGCATGAAGCAACGGGTGGCGATCGCCCGGGCGCTGTCCTACCGGCCCAAGATGCTGCTGATGGACGAACCCTTCGGCGCACTCGACGCCCTGACCCGGCATCACATGCAGGAACTGCTGGCGCGGATCTGGGAACAGCATCGCCTGACGGTGCTGTTCGTCACCCACGACGTCGAGGAAGCGGTCTATATGTCGGACCGCGTTGCCGTGATGTCGAACCGTCCGGGCCGGATCAAGGCCAGCATTGCCATCGAGCTGCCGCGGCCGCGCACCTATGAGATGATGGGAACCGCGGCGTTCACGGCGCTGCAGCGCGCGGTACTGGGCGAGATCCGGGCGGAATCAATCGCCATTGCCGCGCTTGGCGATGCCTTGCGCTAGCGCCTGGCGGGCCGGAAGCAGATGGACCGCATCGACTACCTGAAATACGACGGCCTGGGTCTCGCCGACCTGGTCCGGCGCAGGGAAGTATCCGCCGCCGAGGTCCTGGCTGCGGCACGGGCGCAGATTGCCAGGGTCAATCCGAAGATCAATGCGGTGATCGAGCAATTCGAGAGGCCGGCAGAGGCTTCGTCCGCCGCCGATGCGCCCTTCCTTGGTGTGCCGTTCCTTCTGAAGGACATCGGCGGCGCCCTGGCCGGCAAGCCTACCAGCGGCGCCTGCCGCTACCTGCTGCAGGCTCCGGCGCCGACGGAAGACGATGCACTGACCGCGCGGTTCAAGGCGGCAGGCCTGCGGATACTCGGCAAGACCAACCTGCCGGAACTCGGATTCAATGTGACCACGGAACCCATCCTGTTCGGTCCAACGCGCAACCCCTGGAACCTTGCGCATTCGGCCGGCGGCTCTTCCGGCGGCGCGGCGGCGGCGGTCGCAGCCGGGCTGGTGCCGCTGGCCCATGCCACCGATGGTGCAGGGTCGATCCGCATCCCGGCAGCTTGTTGCGGCCTGATCGGCCTCAAGCCGTCGCGCGGTGCCCTGCCGCAGGGGCCGGCCCATGCCGATATCTATGGCGGCCTGGTCAGCGAAGGTGTCGTCAGCCGATCGACTCGCGATACCGCCGCGGCCCTCGATGCGGTTTATGGCGCCGATCCCGGCGCCCCCTATGCGGCGCCGGCGCACTTGGCCGGTTTCCTGGAGGAACTCGCGGTGCCCGCGCCGCGCCTGCGCATCGGCATCAATCGCCAGTGCCCGCCGGATGTCGTCCTGGCACCCGAGGCGATCGATGCATTGGAGTCGGCGGCACGAGCCCTGGAGAACCTCGGCCACCGCGTCCTGCCGGTGCAACTCACGGTCGACGCGAGCGACCTTGAGATTCCCCGCCAGGTCTACCTGGCGCAGGTCTGCGCCCAGGCTGCTGCGGACGCGGTGGAACTGCACCGCGTCATCGGTCGCCAGCCCAAGGATGACGAAATGGAGCGGATCAACCTGGCTGCCGCCGCACGCGGGCGCGAGATGGGCGCGGCGGAGCTGCTTGCCGCCATCCGGGCGGGCCAGGCCTTTGCCCGGCGTTTTGCAGCCATTTGGCAAGAAATCGACGTCATGCTCACGCCCGCCCTGGCCGGTCCGCCGCCACGGCTTGGCGCCTTTCCGACCGACCACGACGACGTCATCGAACACGTCGCCCGCATGCTGCGATTCTCGCCGTTCACGGCTACGTTCAACCTCACCGGAGATCCTGCCCTGACCCTGCCGGTGGCGACCGGGTCGGACGGATTGCCGGTCGGCATCCAGTTGGCGGCACCTCTGGGGGCGGATGGGACCCTTCTCCGCCTCGGTTCCGAGCTCCTGGACGCGCTACCCTCACGGAACATGACCGCCGGAACCTGACCGAAGCGGAGCGCCGCGGAGCAAAGGGCAGGGAACAAAGGGCGGGGAACCGGGTTTTTTCGCCATATTGCCGCCACAACATCGTGGCGTAATCGGCAATTCTTTCCGATGAGGATTCCTCTCCGACATGCCCAGATCGAAAGCCCTGCTCGGTTTGACCGCGCTGCTTGCCGTCCTCGCCGCGACCCGAACGGCCGCCTGGGGGGAGGATGCCGGTCGGCTGACGGTGCTGGAGGAGAACGATTCCATCCTGAGCGACGACGACGGCTATTACACCCAGGGGCTCCAGTTCACCTACCTGTCGCCCGATGTCGCCCGGGGAAGCGCCTGGAATGCCCCCTTCGAATGGCTGGACGGCAGCGGGCTCGGCCTGCTCCCCAGCACCAGCGGCGAGATGTCGAGGCGCTATGAAATCCTGCTCGGGCAGGGCCTGTTCACTCCGCGCGATACGGGTCCGCATGATCCCGATCCGGATGACCGACCCTATGCCGGCTGGCTGTTTGGCGGCGTGGGAATCACCCAGGACACCGACCGTCGCCGGCTCGATCACCTGGAGCTGGTGGCCGGCATCGTCGGCCCGTCGGCCGGCGGCCGGCAAACCCAGAACGACTATCACCAATTCATCGGCATCGAACAGGCCCATGGCTGGAGCCATCAGCTACATGACGAGCCGGGCGTCATGATCTCCTATGAGCGGAAATGGCGACTGCTGCTGCCGATCGCCGACGGTTTCGCCATCGATGCCATCCCGGAACTGGGGGCGACGGCCGGCAACGTCGCCACCTATGCCGAGAGCGGGCTGATGCTGCGCATCGGCAAGGGATTGCAGGCCGATTATGGCCCCGCCCGCATCCGGCCGGGGCTTTCCGGCACCAGCTACTTCAACAGTGCCTACCTGGAGGATCCGTTCGGCTTCTATGTCTTCGCCGGCGTCCAGGGGCGGGCGGTTGCGCGCAACATATTTCTCGATGGCAACAGCTTCGAAGACAGCCGGGAGGTCGACAAGAAGGTCTTCGTCGCGGATCTTACCGGGGGCTTTGCCCTGTTCTGGTCGGATGACATTCGGCTCGACGCCAGCTTCATCCATCGTAGCAAGGAATTCGACGGTCAATCCAAGCCCGAGGAGTTCGCGGGCATCAACCTGTCATTCGGGCTCTAGGCGGGTCGTCCGCGTTCGCAGGTCATGGCCGGAGTGGCCCGGCGATGACCCACATTCTTGGTCGCCGGCCTGCTGCCTAGGCGCGACGGGCTAGGCGCGGCGGGCCTGGCGCGGGATCACCACCTTGACATCCCGCTTGAGCTGGCTGGCGACAAAGTTCCAATTCACCAGCTTGTCGAGAAAGGCGGCGACAAACGCCTCGCGCTGGTTCTGGTGATCGAGGTAATAGGCGTGCTCCCATAGATCGCAGCCCAGCAGCGCCACCTTGCCCTTGGCCAGCGGGTTCATCGCATTCGGCATGGTCTCGATGAAGAGACCATCATCGCCCCGGATCAGCCAGGCGTAGCCGCTGCCGAAATGCTCCACCGCGGCCTTCTTGAAATCGGCCTTGAACCCCGCAAGATCGCCGAACCCGACAGTAAGCAGTGTCTCCAGCTCGCCCGCAGGCTTGCCGTTGCCATCGGGTGACATGCAGTTCCAGAAGAAACTGTGGTTCCACACCTGCGCCGCGTTGTTGAAGATCTTGACCGCCTTTGCATCCGTATCGCCGGCCAGTTCGACGATGATGGCCTCCAGCGACTTCTCAGCTAGCGGCGTTCCCTTGATCAAGTCGTTGGTCTTTTTTACATAACCGAGATGATGCTTGTTGTAGTGGACGCTGACGGTGCGGGCCGACATGTGCGGCTCGAGCGCATCCTCGGGATAGGGAAGCTGCGGGGTTTCGATTGCCATGGGATTCTCCTGGGAACTCTCGTGGATTGAACATACCTTCCAAACACCGCCGGCGTGCGGATGTTCCGGCCGGCGCTGCGTGGCCGGAATCCGCCGGTACGGCCGGGCACGAAGGCCGCGAGCGGCGAGGCGACTTGCGATGAGGCGCCTCGCCTTCCGCGGTGCCGAAATGAAGCCGGCTTCCTGGCTATTCCAGCGATGGCGGGGGTGTCCGGCCGCCCATCAGGTGGATGATGCCGGTGACCACGAAGAGGACGATGAAGACGTAGAAGCAAATCTGCGCGATGCTCGATGCCGCCACCGCGACACCGCTGAATCCCAGAAGGGCGGCGATGATGGCGATTACCAGGAAAGTCAAAGCCCAACCAAGCATAGTGCCTCCTTCGGCATGAAATGCGCGTGCCGCGTTGAGAACGGATTTCGGATGGCCTCGCTGCCGTGATGCTCGACGCGGGGCGACGTTAGACAAACAACGCGAATCAAGGCCGGTGGTTCCTGAAAATTCCCCACATGGCCGACCGATCCTCAAGGCCGGGCTGCACGATGCTGTAAGACTTCTGTGACCCGGCTGTGATTCGTTAATGCAGCTGCGCGGATAAGGGCTTGAAGCTGAACCAAAAGCCGCCTGTAGCAGGGAAATATCTCCGATTTCCCTCTGTAGATTCGCGCATCTTTCGATTGATTCGGTTGCCGGCTTCCGCCAAATCAGTCTGGCGAATGCGTCGCGGGAAGGATCGATCGGAAGCATGAATCCGAAATCCTCCACGCCACGCCCTATCACATGACGTCATGACGACCGACACCGGCGCGTTGCTTCAGGCGATTTCTGATCGTCGCTGCAGGCGCTTCCCGAGGACACAAAGGAGTCGAGCCATGAGCCATTCAACGGTCACCGAGTGCACCGCCGATTCCCACGCCACCGCCGGTCCAGCGCAAGCTCAGGGCACACAGGAGTGTTTCGACGTGGTGAGCGCCGGCGTGGTGGAGCATCTCTCGAGCCTGCGCGCCTTCGCGAGATCGCTGACGTCGAACCGGCAGCAGGCCGACGATCTGGTGCACGATACCGTCGTGCGCGCCTTGACCGCAGCGCACCAGTTCACGCCCGGCACCAACTTCAAGGCCTGGGCCTTCACGATTCTGCGCAACCTCTTCTACAACCAGGGGCGCAATCCGTGGTCGCGCCACCTGCCGCTGGACGAGTTGACGGTCAACGAGCCGGCGATTCGCGCCAATCAGGAGGACAGTCTCGTGTTCTGCGATTTCCGCCGCGCCTTCTGGCAGCTGGCGCCGGAGCATCGCGAAGTGCTGATCCTGGTCGGTGCGTCCGGCCTGAGCTACGAGGAGGCGTCCGCGATCTGCAATTGCCCGATCGGCACGGTAAAGAGTCGTGTCTCCCGGGGGCGCCGGGAACTGAAGGCCCTGCTGGAGGGTGATGCGCTCGATTGCGCCCGGCGGTCACTCGGGCCGGTGGCGGAAGCCGATCTCGAGCGGCTGCTGCACGCGGCTGCCTGAGAACTTTCCTGGCGACTTTTCAGCCGTCGAGGGCCGGGGACAAGACACGATCCGCGGCGGCGATCTCCGCGGCGATGCGGCCGGCGGGCGGCCGTGCCTTGACCCGGTCGAACCAGGTGCCGAGCTCCGGCGTCTCCGCAAATCCGGGTCCCTTCAACCGCTGGGCGAAGAGCAGCGCCATGAAGAGGCCGATATCGGCAACGCTGAACTCGCCGCAGAAATAGTCCTGCCCCGCCAGCAGGCGTTGCAGATGCAGATACTGGCGCCTTAAGGCTGGCTCCGTCGCCTGCGCGGCGGCAACGCGCGCGGCCTGCTGGTCGGCATCGGCGAGCGGAGGTTCCGAGCGGTGCATCAGCGGGCGGATCAGTGGCAGCAGGACTTCATCCGCCACCAGCTCGATGGTGCGGCAGCGCGCCCGCGGCCCGGCACCGGCGGGATAGAGCGGGGGCTGTGGATAGGCGTCTTCCGGGTATTCGAAAATCAAGGTTGAGTCGAAGAGCTCCTGGTCGGCGTCGATCAGCACCGGCACCTGGGCCTTGGGATTGATGCGCAGAACCTCCGGATGCTTCGGCTGATAGCCCTGATCCTGGGTGAACGGGACCATGACCCGCTGGAAGGCCAGCCCCTTCTCGCCCAGGGCGATCTCCACCTTGCGCGCGAAGAGGCTGAGCGGCCCGGAATAGAGCAGCATGGTACCGGTCGGTGCCCGGTCAGATCTGCTGTGGCCGCATGTCGGCGCGGCTTATCCCCGCCACCACCACCGGCTTCTTCATCGCATCGCGCCGGAACGGTTCGCCGAGCTCCTGATTGAGGATGACTTCGATGAAGGTGGTGACGCCATCGGCCTGGGCCGTGCAGGCGTCCCGCAGCGCGGCGGTCAAGGCCTGCTGGGTCCTTGCCTGGACACCTTTCAGGCCGCAGCCCTCGGCAATCTTCGCATAGCTCAGATGCGGATCGAGCTCGGTGCCGACAAAGTTGTTGTCGTACCACAGGATCGAATTGCGCTTTTCCGCACCCCACTGGTAGTTGCGGAACACCACCATGGTGATCGCCGGCCATTCCTTGCGGCCGACCGAGGTCATCTCGTTCATGCTGATGCCGAAGGCGCCGTCGCCGGCGAATCCGACCACGGGCACGTCAGGGCAGCCGATCTTGGCGCCGATGATCGAAGGAAATCCGTAGCCGCAGGGGCCGAACAGGCCGGGTGCCAGGTATTTGCGACCCTCCTCGAAGGTCGGGTAGGCATTGCCGATGGCGCAATTGTTGCCGATGTCGCTGGAAATGATGGCGTTCTTCGGCAATCCGGCCTGGATGGCGCGCCAAGCCATGCGCGGCGACATGCGATCGGCGTCGCGCTTGCGGGCCTCGGCGTTCCACACCGTTCCAGGATCGTCATCCTCATGATCCATGCTGCTCAGTGTCTGCAGCCATGCCGACTTGGTCTGATGGATGAGGGCCTTGCGCGCGGCACGTCCTGCATCGCCCGCCGACGGGTCGAGGGCGGCGAGAATCTGCCTGGCCACGAGCTTCGCGTCGCCGCAGATTCCGACCGTAACCATCTTGGTCAGACCGATCCGGTCGGGGTTCAGGTCGACCTGGATGATGCTGGCGCCCTTTGGCCAATAGTCGATTCCGTAGCCGGGCAGGGTGGAGAAGGGATTGAGCCGGGTGCCGAGGGCGAGAACGACGTCAGCCTTGGCGATCAGTTCCATCGCCGCCTTGGAGCCGTTGTATCCCAGCGGCCCGACTGCCAGGGGATGCGAGCCCGGGAAGCTGTCATTGTGCTGATAGCCGCTGCAGACCGGCGCATCGAGCCTTTCCGCCAGCGCCTGGCAATCGGGAATGGCATTGGCGAGCACGACTCCGGCGCCCGAGAGAATGACCGGGAACTTGGCCCCCGACAGCAGCTTCGCCGCTCTGGCGACGGCCTCGGCGCCGCCGGCTGCGCGCTCCAGGCGCACGATCTGCGGCAATTCGATATCGATCACCTGGGTCCAGAAGTCGCGCGGCACGTTGATCTGAGCCGGGGCTGAAAGCCGCCGCGCCTTTTCGATGACGCGGTTCAGTACCTCGGCGATACGCGACGCGTCGCGTACCTCCTCTTGGTAGCAGACCATGTCGCGGAACAGCGCCATCTGCTCGACCTCCTGGAAGCCGCCCTGGCCGATGGTCCGGTTGGCCGCCTGCGGCGTTACCAGGAGCATCGGGGTATGGTTCCAGTAGGCGGTCTTCACCGGGGTCACGAAATTGGTGATGCCGGGACCGTTCTGCGCGATCACCATCGCCATCTTGCCGGTGCTCCGGGTATAGCCGTCGGCAATGATGCCACCGTTGCATTCATGCGCCACGTCCCAGAAGGTGATGCCGGCTTTGGGGAAGAGGTCCGAAATCGGCATGAAGGCCGAGCCGATGATGCCGAAGGCATGTTCAATTCCATGCATCTGCAGGACCTTTATGAAGGCCTCTTCCGTCGTCATTTTCATGGTGCAGTGTCCTCCGAGTGAACCTTCTGGCCCTATTCTTCCTACGCCCGGCGGCGGTTGTAATGGGCCAGTTGCCGCTTTCCGATGAACCCAGGTCGATCGCGCCCGTCAATCCTCCGGCGCGCCCGGAACGATAGTGGAACGCCGTGCCGACCGCAATATTGCTGAGCTGTCGCCAACGTGCCATGAAGGCTGCTCGATGCCGTGACCCAGGAGAGCCCCGGATGCAGGAACAAGCTGCGAAGACCGCCATTGTCACCGGCGCCGGAACCGGCATCGGCCGGGCAATCGCTGCCGGCCTGCTGAAATGCGGATACAGGGTGGCGCTTCTCGGCCGGCGCAAGGCGGTGATCGAGGCTGCAGCTCAGGCGCTTGACCCGGCGGGGACCCGTACCCTGGCGATCGCCGCCGATGTTGCGCGCCGGCCGGAAGTCGCCGAGGCCTTCGATCGGGTCCTGGCACAATGGGGCCGGCTGGACCTGCTCGTGAACAATGCCGGCACAGGTGCACCTGCCATACCCCTGGAGGAAATCACAGTGGAGACCTGGAATGCTGTCGTCGGCTCGAACCTGACCGGCGCCTTCTTCTGCACCCAGGAAGCATTCCGGATCATGAAGGCTCAGACCCCACGCGGCGGCCGCATCATCAACAACGGCTCGATCTCGGCAACCACTCCACGACCGCTTTCGGCGCCCTATACCGCCACCAAGCACGCGATCAGCGGCCTGACGAAGTCCACGGCTCTCGACGGCCGGCCTTATGACATTGCCTGCGGGCAAATCGATATCGGCAACGCCGAGACCGAGATGACGGCGGCGATGAAGAAGGGCGTACTGCAGGCGGACCTCAGCACCGCCGCCGAGCCGGTGATGGATGTCGCCAATGTCGCGGATGCCGTGGTCTTCATGGCCAGCCTGCCGCCCGACGCCAATGTCCTGAATCTGACGGTGATGGCGACCAAGATGCCGTTCGTCGGCCGTGGATGACTCTGGCCGACTTGGCATCCCAGACCGGATCAGCTGGACGGCCGGGCATCGCAACCCGCAAAACTGCCGCGCCTAACACGCGGAGATTTGGCTAAAAAGGACTTTATTGCTGTGGCAGCGACGCTCCCATGGCTACCTGGCACATCGTAAGGCGCGATCTCCAAGCCTGCAGGTCCTGTACAATCTTCAAAACCGCCCCGTTATCAGTGACCTAGACCGCGATCTTGGCGGTGCTGACGCCCGCCGGTGGCGACAATCACTTGCTGACCGGAGCCGAAAACTGGAATAGACTATTTCTTACAAAGACTGTCGGCTCGATAAGGGTTGGCCTTGTCCCCCGCTCCGGCGCCGCCCTTGCCCGAAAACCGACACGGATACGATCCTGATGAACGCGCCTCTCCCGCGGAAAGCGGCCCTACCCCTCCAGATCGGGCCAAAGCAGACGCCCTTCGACGGCGCCGAGTCCGACCCGTCCGATCTCCTTCCGGATCCGCACATCGCGAGGCAGAGTCGCATCGCCCTCAAGCTGGAGACCCTGCGTTTCGAGGAGCCCAGCCTCAACCGCGCCTTGCTGCAGCTTCTGACGTCCGTCGGCCTGTTTCTCGCGTCTTGCGTTGCCATGTATCTGATCTACCCATTCTCGTATTGGCTGACATTGCTGATGGCCGTGCCGACCGGTGCTCTGCTGCTCCGTGTCTTTGTAGTACAGCATGACTGCGGGCACGGCTCGTTTCTTGCTTCGCGCCGTGCCAACGATATCATCGGATTTGCCTGCAGCATCCTGACACTCACCCCCTATGCCTGCTGGCGCCGCCACCATTCGGTTCACCACGGCAACTGGAACAACCTCGATCGCCGGCCGCCGACGGCCGACATCTATTCGACCTGCCTTACCGTCCAAGAATACCAGGCGCTCTCTACCTGGGGGCGGTTCATGTGCCGGTTGCGGTATCATCCATTGGTTGCCAATCTTCTCCTGCCGCCGCTGATATTCGTCTTCCTGAACCGTATTCCATTTGATACGCCGCGCAACTGGGTGCGCGAAAGATGGATGGTCCAGGGCACAAATCTCGCCATTGTCGCCGCCATTCTCGGCGTCGGATTACTCGTCGGTTTTCGCCAGGTTCTTCTGGTGCATTTGCCCATCGTGATCGAGGCATCGATCATCGGCGTCTGGTTGTTCACCTTGCAGCACCGATTCGACGGCGGTACCTGGGCCCGTCAGGGCGAGTGGAGTCTGGTCGGGGCATCGCTCGAAGGCTCATCCTACCTTCGCCTGCCCAAGATCCTGCAGTGGTTCACCGGCAACATCGGATACCATCACGTGCATCACTTGGCGCCGCGTATCCCCAACTATCGCCTCGAGGCCTGCCATCAGGCAGTGCCGGCGCTTCGCGCCGTGCAGCCAATCACCATCCGTTCCAGCCTTCGCGGTATTGGCCGGCCCCTGTGGGATGAAGAGCGGCATTGCCTGGTCGGGTTCGGCGATCTGGCGCGAAAGGCTCCGGCCGGGCCGGATCAATGAGCGCTTGATCTCGCCTCCAGGCGTCGATTTTTCAAGAGTTGACTGATTGCAGCGCCGCCGTAAACCCGCGCTCGGAAACGAACTTCAGGCCCACGCCACGATCCGCCAACTGCCGCGCCGCATCAATCGCCGCACTTATTTCGGTTGCCGTCCAGTTGCGCAAGACATCATCGGCGACAATGACGAAATCGGTATCTTCGCTCACTGAATCCGCCATCTCGCCGCCCCTGGCGCCGATCATCGCCGCGATCTCGTAGCCCGGTGCAATGCCGAGGGCGCCGGCGACCACGAAGATCCGGCCCGTGAAAGCAATCGCCGAGTGATCCGTCACCATTGTCGGCAGGTGGGGTGCAGCGACGGGTGCGGCAACTCCGGCTCCTGCATATCCGTCGCCCGCCAATCGGGCTATCCATTCCCGGATGTCCCTGGTTTCATCGTCATCCAGTCTTCCATCCATCAGCGCATCGGCAACCACCCTATAGATCTTGGCAACGCGCGAATTCAGCGCCAACTCCTGGTCGAGCTCGAAACGGCGCTTGATAGCCAGTGCTTCGGATTCCAATACCTTGCCGTCGCCGATAATGCCCGCACAGAATCCAAGGAACTCGTCGACGCGATCCGCGGCCGACAGCTCGCCTTCGGCATGCAGTTCACCGCGCATGGCGATGACGACGTCATTGACCTGGTCGAGCGGATCTTTCTCCTCGTCCAGATGCGGGCGCGTCATGGCCTGCAGCAGGTCCTTGGCTTGGCGGTCCCTGAAGAATCGAATGAAGGCGTCCGCCTCCTCGCCGATTCCGGCGAGATCACGGGACCTAATTCGGCGACTGGTCTTGGCGCCATCAAGAAACCCTACCCAGTAGAGCGCGCGCTTTCGTCGCCCGTCAGACAGGTGATTTCCGCCGGACCCCGGATATTCCGTCATCTGCCTTCCTGCTCCCGCCACCGCGCATTTTTTCTCGGACCGCTTCTCATCATAAGCCGAGGCAATGGCCATCTCAAGCGCCGGCAGGGAGAGTGCCGGCCGGTAGCGCCAAGGGGCGGCCAGTTGAGCGGCAGACCTGTCCGCTCCAATCTCGGATATCAGAAGAGGTCGCTGCCTGCCGCGGCCGCCAGCCGCTTGCGGCGAATGGGCCGTTGCCAGAAGACGCCGGGAAAACCCTTGAGCGGACCGAGTTTCTCGCCCCGATATGCCCATTCCGGAGCCTGGTCGATGGCAATATGATAGAGGGGCTCGCGGCCGGTGCCGGATTCGAACAGCGCCCGGGGAATATTCACCATCTGAGGCGAATGCCCCCGTTCGTAGAAAAGTGGCGTACCGCAGCTGGTACAAAAACTTCGTGCCGCTTTTTGCGCTTTGTCTTCGAAGCGAGCGACGCCCTCCGCGCCCTTGGTGATGCGCAATCGGCTCCGCCAGCTGCCAACATAGGTGACATAGGCAGCTCCATGAGCAACCCGACTAGCCTTGGAATGATCGTGCCAGGCCCAGCGGGCGGGAAAGTCGATTTCAAAGCGGACCTTGCCGCAGTGGCACTGCCCCGAGACAGCCGCCGCCCGCTTCTTTCCCAGCCTGGTCCGTGCAGTGTTTTTCTCTTCGCGTACAGTTTTACCCATGGCCGACCTCGCGCGCGCACTTACCCGTGAGCCGCCATGCTAGCACTCTTGCGGTCCACGAAGTGGCAACAGGCAGCTATGCTCGCGTATCCGCCTGAGCCGGGTGATGGCCTGGGCCATTGGCGGAAGGGCATCGGCGACGAACGAATCGTCAATGCGGGCCTGTCACTGTGCCAGCAGAGTCGCGGCCGTCGCCGGCCAGGTCAACCAGACCTCGCGTCCGATCGCCTCCGACTCGTCCAGGCTTCGATCTACATTCTGGTGTGCGACCGCAACCGGCTTGGCGATCCCCGCTACCGTAACGAAATAGTGGCTGCGATCGCCAAAATAGGCCTCGGCACTGACCTTTCCAGCGATGGAATTTCCTCCTCCCGCCGGACGGGTCCAGTGCAGGTGCAGCTTCTCCGGCCGGACGGCCACCGATACACTGGCCCCCGCCGCCGGGAGATCGGCCGCAACCGCGACTTCCAGAATGCCGAGGCTGTGGGCATCGACCTCCGCCGTGCCATTCCGCACCGCGCGCAAAGTGCCGGGAAAGAAATTCATCGTGCCGATGAACTCCGCAACCTCACGGCAACTCGGCGTCTCGTAGAGCCGCGTGGAGGTGTCGATCTGCAGTGCCCGTCCGCCCGACATGACGGCGATTCGATCGGAGAGGGTCAGCGCCTCCTCCTGGTCATGAGTGACGAAGACGAAGGTAATGTCGACGGAGCGCTGAATCTGCCGGAGTTCGATCTGCATTTCCTCACGGAGCTTCTTGTCCAGAGCGCCGAGGGGCTCGTCCAGCAGCAGCACCTTCGGCCGGCAGACCAGCGCTCGCGCCAATGCCACGCGCTGACGCTGGCCTCCCGAGAGTTGATGGCTGGCACGATCGCCGTAACCGGGCATCTTGATCAGGTCCAGGGCGTCATCGACGGTCCGCCGCATCTCCGCGTCGCCAAGCTTCTTCTTGCGGAGCCCGAAGGCGATATTCTGCCGCACGTTCAGATGCGGGAATATCGCGTAATTCTGGAATACCATATTGGTCGGACGCGCGTGCGGTTCCACGGCCGACATCGGCTGTCCGTCAATGAACACCTCCCCTGAGGTTGGAATCTCGAAGCCGGCAAGGATGCGCAGCAGTGTCGTCTTGCCGCAACCGGACGGTCCGAGCAGGGAAAAGAACTCACCGCGCCTGATCTCGATCGAGACCTCATTGACCGCCTTCACCGACCCGAAATGCTTGGAGACGTTCTGCAGCAGGATGATGGGATCGCGATCCGCCATGGTGTCCTAAAGTCCGATCGGTTTCGATGACTTGACGCCGCGCCGGCGCAGGAGTTCCGAGACCACGACGATGATCGTCGAGGCAACCAGGATCGTGCTGCCAAGCGCCAGTGTCATTGGCAGGCGCTGCGGAAAGCGCAACTGGCTGTAAAGGAATATCGGCAACGTCTGGTCGATGCCGCTGAGGAAGAAGGCAAGAACGTATTCATCGAACGAGACGGTAAAGGCCATCAGCAGGCTGGAAATGATTCCGGGCAAGGCCAGAGGAAAAGTAACCCGCCAGAAGGTCATCCAACCGTTCTCACCTAGATCATTGGCCGCCTCTTCCAGGCTCCTATCGAAGCCCTCCAGCCTCGACATCAGCACCAGCATGGAGAATGGTACGCAAAGCAGAACATGCCCGGCACCCACCGTCCACAACGTCAACGGCACATCCAGCGTCTGGCGGAGAATGATCAGCAGCGATACTGCAAGGATGATGCTGGGGATGACCAGCGGCAGCATGATCGTACCCATGACCGGCCCGCGCCCGGGAAGGCGATAGCGGGTGGCGCCCATGGCGGCAAGCAGGCCAAAGGCGGTGCTGACGACGGCTACCGTGGTTCCGACCATCACGCTGTTGCGCAACGCATTGAGCAGCGAGGGGTCGTCTGCCATCTGCCGGTAGGCCTTCACCGTCAAGCCTTTCAGCGGAAAGACGGCATACATGTTGTCGTTCAGCGAGAACACCGGCAACAACAGAACCGGCCCATAGAGGAAGACTAGAAAGATCAAGCCATAGATCAGCAGGAGGTTGATCTGCTTGCGGGCATGCACTGCCATCGCGCTAGACCTCCCGCTCCCGCATCCGGCGATATCCGACGGCCCAGAGGAAAAATGTCACGATGAGGGTGACGATCAGCATCATGACGATGGAGAGCGCCGATCCCAGGGGTGCGTCATTGGCTCGGCCGAACAGGGTCTGGATGCTGTTGCCGATCATGATGCCGCCGGAGCCGCCGACCAGCGACGGCGTCACATAGTCGCCGACGGTCGGGATGAACACCAGCAGTGCCGTGGCAATGACTCCAGGCATCGAGAGTGGCAAGGTCACGGCCCAGAACCGCTCCGCGGGGCGATAGCCGAGGTCGGTTGCGGCCTCGAGAAGCGACCTGTCGATCTTCTCCAGCGAAACGTAGATCGGCAGAATAGCGAAGGCGACCCAGGCATGTGTCAGCGTGACGATTACCGAGAACGGGTTGTAGAGCAGAAATTCCAGCGGCTTGTCGATCAGGCCGAGCTTTACAAGCCCGGAATTGATGACGCCGCCGTATCCGAGGATCAGCTTCCAGGCGAAGACCCGCAGCAGATAGCTGGTCCAGAACGGGACAGTTATTAGGATGAGCCACAGCATCTTGTGCCGGGTCACTCGGAAGGCCAGGAAGTAGGCCATCGGGTACGACAGCAGGACGACGGCGATCGTCGCCGTCAGCGACATCAGGACCGACTTGATCAGGAGGATCAGGTAGACGGCGTTCTCGAAGGGAAACGGTATTCCCATCCAATAGACCGTTCGCTCCGAGGTGGCGAATAGGTGCCAGTAATTGTTCACCGTGAATGTGGTATCCAGCGCGAAGACGTTCTGCGTCCAGAAGCTCCGCAGGATCAGCGCAACGATCGGAGCGACGAGCATTGCAAGCATAACGAGCATGGTGGGCGACATCAGCAGATAGCCGCGCAGCCATTCATACCGCTGCAGCAGGCTGCCGCGCGCCGCAGGTCGACCCATCAGCCTGCCTTCCCGGCGTCAGCCTGGCCGCAACCGTCCGAATCGTTGAAGCCCATCAATCTGCCCCCACCTCGGCGCTCTACGGCACCTGCCGGCGGAGAGGATTGCGCACAATATTGCGGCGCCTTGTCAACCGGTCCGATCGCAGTCCCTGTCTGGCCCGCGCCGGCGCCACAGCCATAGTTGAAGCTCCGGCGACGCCGGACGCGAAAGTGCATTGACAGGCAACGGAACCGGGTCGTCAAATTCACCAGTCGCGGATTTCGGGCGGACTTTCAAAATACGGCCGCGCGCGAGCGATCGGCACAACAACGGGGGCGTTCAATGAATCGGGTAAAATTTGTCGACCAGATGGCGCGCGGGCGAATTTCGCGCCGCGATATGATGCGGGCGACGGCCGCGTTTGGCGTCGCAATGACGGTGCTGCCGCGCCGCTCCACCGCCGCCGAGGTGCTGACCTGCATGGAATGGAGCGGCTATGACATTGCCGAACTTTTCAAGCCCTATGTCGCCAAGTATGGCGCGCCGCCCAATTTCTCGATCTTTGCCGACGAGGAAGAGGCGCTGCAGAAGGTCCGCTCCGGATTCAATGCCGACGTGATGCATCCCTGCACCTACTCGGTAGTGCGCTTTGTCGAGGCCGGGATCGCCAAGCCCATCGATACCACCAAGCTCTCGAACTGGAAGGACGTCTTTCCGGCCTTGCAGACGGCGGCTGGCGTCATCGTCGATGGGAATGTCGTGATGACGCCCTGCGACTGGGGCAATTCCGGCATCGCCTACCGGCCGGACATGGTCGAGCCGGATTTCCTGAAGGAGGAGACCTGGGGCATCTTCTTCGATGACAAGTATGCAGGCAGGGTTGCCATGAGCGACAACGAAGTCGCGGCGGAGATCGCGGGCCTGATGCTGGGCTATGGACCCAAGAAGATCTTCGAGATGTCCGACGAGGAACTTGCTGCCACCCGTCCGCTGCTCGAGAAAGTGGTCAAGAACTCCCGTTTCCTGTGGAAGGATCCGACGGAAATCAATCAGGCCCTGGCCTCGGGCGAGGTCGTCGCCGCCTATGCCTGGAACGACACGGTCAAGAACCTTACCGGCCAAGGCATCCCGATCAAGTACGCGCAGCCCAAGGAAGGCATCTTCACCTGGCTCTGCGGCCTGACCCTGTTGAATACCGGCAAGGCCGACCCGGCTGCTGCCTACGACTTCCTCGATGCCTGGCTCTCGCCGGAGACCGGCAAGCAGCTGATCGAAGTGAGCGGCTACGGCCACAGCAACCGCAAGGCATTCGAGATCGCCGATCAGAAGCAGGTCGCGGCGCTGGGCATCACTGATCCGATGGAGCACCTGAAGAACGGAGTCTTCTTCGAGCCGGTGGAGAGCGCGCGCAATGCCAAGTACATCAAGCTCTGGGAAGAGGTAAAGGCACTGAAATAGCCTGCTGCCAGTGGCATGAACCACAGCACGCCTGCCTGGATCCCCCGTCGACCTTCGCGAGTCATTGGCGCAGGGCCGACGGCCATCCACGTTCCACGCGTCCCTAGGAGGTCCTGATCGACATGTCACCGGTCACCCTCGACCTCCGTCAGATCACGCCGACTCTCGGCGCCGAGATCCGCGGCGTCGATCTTGCGCACCTGGATGCTGCGGTCTTTGCCGCAATCCGTCGGGCACTGCTCGATCGGCTGGTGATCGTATTCCGCGGCCAGCACCTGAGTCCGGAAGATCACCTCGCCTTCGCCCGGCGCTTCGGGGAACTGGAGCCGCCGCATCCGGTCTTTGCGCACTTGCCGGCGCATCCCCAGGTCAGCATTCTTGAGAACCGGGCCGACCAGGGCGTCTATAACGACGAGTGGCATACGGATGTGACATTCCGCGAATGCCCGGCTCTGGGTTCCATCCTCTATGCCCGGGTCATCCCGGAGAGCGGTGGCGATACACTGTGGGCGAACATGCAGGCGGCCTACGACGCCCTTGCCGCACCGGTGAAGGACATGATCGAGGGGCTCACGGCCGTGCACGACATCTGTGGCGGCGGTCCTTACGGCCGGGTCCCAAACTACCGCGAGATCCTTCTCGCCCAGCCCGACGGGCTGCAGCGTCTGAATCGGATCGAGCGCGACTTCCCGCCGGTTTCCCATCCGGTCGTGCGGACCCATCCCGAGACCGGACGGAAGGCGCTCTTCGTAAACCGCTCTTTCACCACACGGATCAATGGGGTCTCGAAGCTGGAGAGCGCCTGGCTGCTCGGCCTGCTGCTCGAGCATGCCGAGCAGGTCGCCTTCCAGATGCGGCACCGCTGGCAGGCGGACGACCTGGTGATGTGGGACAACCGCTGCACCCAGCATCTCGCCGTGGCCGACTACGCGCCAGCCCACCGCGTCATGCATCGCGTCACCGTCCAGGGCGACCGGCCGGCCCTGAGGACCGCCGCCTCCGGTCTCCGCCTGCAAAGCGGCTGACCGGCGGATGGGCCGGCATAGCGTCACGCAAGGCCAATCCTGGGGTGAAAGCTCCCGCCTATCGCGGTATGGTGGCGGCAACTGGTTTGTCGCTCTTTCCCCATTCACGACAGGACAACCGCCATGGACCCGGCTGCTGCTAGAACCTTCATCGATGGCCTCTGGGACCAGGAGATCGTCCCGCAACTGATCGATTACATCCGCATTCCCAACAAGTCGCCCGCCTTCGATCCCGACTGGCAGAATCACGGCTACATGGATGCGGCAGTCGACCAGTTCGCCGCCTGGGCGCGGACCAAGATCGCCGCGATCCTTGGCGCGACGCTTGAGGTCGTGCGGCTCGCCGGGCGCACGCCGATCATCTTCATCGACATCCCCGGTCGGAGCGCCGATACCGTGCTGCTCTACGGCCACCTCGACAAGCAGCCCGAGATGACCGGCTGGACCGAAGGGCTGGGGCCTTGGAGTCCGGCGGTGAAGGACGGCAGGCTCTATGGCCGCGGCGGCGCCGATGATGGCTATGCGATGTTTGCCGCCCTGGCCGCCATCCTGGCGCTGCAGGCGCAGGGGGTTCCCCATGCCCGCTGTGCCATCCTCATCGAGGCCTGCGAGGAAAGCGGCAGCTACGACCTGCCGTTCTACGTCGATCATCTCGAGGCGCGCCTGGGCGCGCCGTCGCTGGTGGTCTGCCTGGATTCGGGCTGCGCCAACTATGACCAGCTCTGGCTGACGACGTCGCTGCGCGGCATGGTCGGCGGTGCCTTGACGGTTCAGGTGCTGGAGGAGGGCGTGCATTCGGGTGACGCCTCGGGCGTTGTCGCCTCCAGCTTCCGCATTCTGCGGACGCTGTTGTCGCGGGTCGAGGATGAAGCGACTGGCGAGATCCTGCCCCAGGCCTTTGCCGCCCAGATCCCGGCCGGACGCCTGGCGGAAGCCAAGGCCACTGCCAGGGCCTTGGGTGCCGAAGTCTACGAGAAGTTTCCCTTCGTGCCAGGGATGCGGCCGGTGAGCGAAGATCCCGGCGAGCTCATCCTCAATCGAACCTGGCGGGCGGCCTTGGCAATCACCGGATTGGAGGGAGCCCCCGGTCTGGGCAACGCCGGAAATGTTCTCCGGCCCGCGACGGCCGCCAAGCTGTCGCTGCGCCTGCCGCCGACCACCGATGCGGACAAGGCGGGCCAGGACCTGAAGGCTCTTTTGGAGGCGGAGCCTCCTTACGGCGCCCGGGTGACATTCGAGGTCGAGAAGGCCGGTTCCGGCTGGAACGCCCCGCCTCTGGCCGAGTGGCTGCGGAATTCGCTCCGCACGGCCTCGCAGGTCGCCTTCGGCCGCGACGCGGCGATGATGGGCGAGGGGGGCTCGATTCCCTTCATGGGCATGCTGGGGGAGAAATTCCCGAAGGCCCAGTTCGTCATCACCGGCGTGCTCGGTCCCCACTCCAACGCCCACGGCCCGAACGAGTTCCTCCACATCGCCACCGGCAAGGGCGTCACCCTCGCCGTAGCGCAGGTCCTGGCCGACCACGTCGCGCGGGAGAGGTAGGGGCAGAATACCGCGCTGGGCAGGTGTGCATGCCGGGGTTGGCTTGCCCCTTGCTGCGGTTCCGGGATGAGTCTCGAAGGGGCAAGCCCATTTGGCGGGTGGCGCCGCGTCAGCGACGCTTCCGCCGAGATGGATCCAGGCGCTCAAACAAGGGAAGTCCGGATCGAGCAGGCAAACTAAAGATGCTTAGATATGCCAAGAGGTGACGAATGACCATCGTCAGAGCTCTTGGGGCATCCGAGGCTCTGGCTATGCGGCCACGGGATCGAGATCCGCGGCCGGCGCGTCGGCCCATCGTTCGCGTCCGCGGCGCATTGGTCGGCGATCCATCCTCGTCATTCCAACGCCACCATGATCGCCAATGCCTCGCCATCAAGCGGCTTTGCCCCGTGACCCCTGCCGACAGTATCCTCCATCAAGAGGCAATCTCCCGGACGAAAATGCCTGCTGTGCCCCTTGCTCGTCCGGCCTTCGATTTCGCCAGCCAGGACAACAAACAATTGGCGCCGGGGTGAGGGGTGGGCGGCATCATTCCAATCTGCCGGGAACCGGAGCCAGAAAAGTCGCGTCGCGGCAATCGCGTCAGAAAGCTGTAGCGCCGGCGCGGGCGGCGCGTATTGCACGTCGTGCATGGGAAACTCGATATCCTCGAAATGGGTTTCGCCGTGCTCATCGGCAAATAGACGGGCGCAACGTGCAGGCATGATCATAGGTATCTCCCATCGAAAGTCGTGTGGCCATTTGGGATTGTGCGCTGTCACCTGCCCCGTACGACCATCGGACAAGTTGGCTAGAAAGCGATAGGTCTGAGCTCTGAAATGCCCGTCGGTGGCACAAGACAAACGTTGCCGTTCAACTCAGCAGTTCAAACTTGAAAGTTGCCCTCATTCCGGCAATCCGGCCTTTCGCAAGCCTTCGGCAATCTTTTCAATGTCCTGAGGACGGCGGAATGGAAACATGCCGCCGGGCTTGGAAATCGACGATACGGAGAGGTTCGGATAGTTGCTGCGGAGCCAATTGAGATTTTCCCGCGCGCGATCCGGCTTCCCTGCCAGCGCGGCACTTGCCGTTGCCAGCACCGATATGTACAGCAATGCGCCTTGCTCCCGGGCCCAGCACTCGGCCCAGGTCAACGATTCTTCGTAACGCCCGGCCGCGAAATGTGCCGACGCCATCGCGCCATACATGCTGGCCCTGTGCGGATCAAGCGGGTTGAGGCGCAGCGCTCGGCTAACCTGCTCCAGTGCTGCCTCCGGTTCACCCAGCCATATCCTCGTCCAACCGCTGAAAAGCCACGCCCAAGCCATATTTGGATCAAGTTCGATCGCCCGATCGACAAGTTCACGGCCTCGATCAAGATCGCCAACCACGAAGCTCATGGCGATGCCAGCAGTACAGAGCGCCACCGCATCGTCCCTGCCGAGCTCGGCCGCGCGCCGAGCAAGCCGATTGGCTTCAGCCGCATCGTTCGCGGGGTCTTCCACCCAACCGCTTACCTTCCGGACCGAGTAACAGCGCGCCGCCATCCCGTAGGCCGAGGCAAAGTCCGGATCAAGTCCGATCGCCCGATGAAAAAAGGAAAGAGCTGCTTCAACGTCAGGTCTCGTCCAGCGGTGAATTGCCGACAGGCCCCGCAGGTAATAGTCATAGGCATCGAGATTTTCCGTTCGCTTGCGCCTGGACCGATCGATCTCTGCTTGTTCGAGTCTTGGTGCAATGGCAGCAACCACCCGCGAGGTGACCTGATCCTGCAGATCGAAGATATCCTCGACGACGCCTTCAAAGCGATCAGCCCAGAGGTGGGCGCCGGTCGTGCCATCGATCAATTGTCCGGTTATTCGCAGTTTACTGCCGGCCTTTCGGACGCTCCCCTCGAGCACATATTGCACGCCCAATTGACGGCTGATCTGCTTCACGTCGACTGCGCGTCCCTTGTATGCGAATGTCGAATTACGAGCGATGACAAAAAGCCAGCGTATATGCGAAAGTGCCGTTATTATCTCTTCCACCATCCCGTCGGCAAAATACTCCTGCTCGGAATCTCCGCTCATATTTGCGAAGGGCAGGACGGCGATTGACGGCTTCCCGGGCAATGGCAGCGCGCCGCCAATCATGGGGTTTGGCGTCACGCCGGCGTCGTGCTCGGCGGGCATCACACGATAGGCGCGTACCGGTTCGGAGATGTTGTGAAGCTGGTGCTCGCCAAGGTCCTCGTAAACGCATGCCAGCCTGCCCTTGACCTGATCGTAGACGTTGCGCCCGATGCATATGCCGCCGGGTTCCGCCAATTTCTCCAGCCGGGATGCGATATTGACTCCGTCGCCATAGATTGTGTCGCCTTCGAGAATGACATCACCCAAATTCACACCGATCCGAAAAATCATTCGCCTCTCTTCGGGCTGGTCGGCGTTTTCACGAGCTAGGTTGTCCTGAATCTCAATCGCCGCTTCAATCGCACTGACCGCGCTCGAAAACTCGACGAGCAGGCTGTCGCCCGCGGAACCGACAATACGCCCCTGAAATTCAGCAATCTTCGGGTCGATGATTTGAGTGCGAAGTGTTTTCAGGCGCCCGAGCGTGCCCAACTCGTCGGCCGCCATTAGTCGCGAGTACCCGGCGACATCAGCCGCCAAAATCGCTGCGAGCCTGCGTTGCGCCTTTGGCAAGAGTGACCCTCCGCTCTTGCAGGCATTCTAGCGCATTAATTGACTGGGGCGAACACCCAGTAGATTGAATTTTGCGCCTGCGCCATCGTCGATATGGTCATTCCAAGGCTCCGATTTCAGCTTTGTAAATGTCTTCGCGACCGAACCTCCCGATGCAGCCGGCAATTCACGCGGAGGTTAACATGCAGGTCTCGGGGCCCATGGAAATCTCAGCGTCTGCTGCTGGCGAATAGCGGACATTGCGCGTTGGGGGCCAGGTGTCGGTCATTCGACCCGGACGCCGCATCCGGTCACGTGGGCCTGTAGATTTTTCATTCTGCTGAACGACGGAATGCAAAAAAGCGGCTATGGTGTAACTCTCAGTGTTGCTAGAATTCCTTGGCGAATTATTGGCCCGGGGCGGTATTGGAGCGACGCGATGGTCGATAGCTCCGAGATCTTGGCGCGTTTTTCAGAGACCTACACGCAAGCGCGGTCGAAATTTCTGTCTGCGTGCGAGACAGCTGGCGCCAAAGTCCGACCCTATTCGAACCCTGTCCGCGGCCCATGCAACGAGGCGCTTGTCACCGATGTGGCATGGATCGGGCCAGGCGACGCCCGACGGGTGCTTGTCAGCATCTCCGCCACCCATGGCGTCGAGGGGTTTTGCGGCTCGGCGGCTCAGACCGATTGGCTGGCGCGTGGCGGGGCCGGCCGGCTGCCTGTTGGCATGGGCGCCCTCATCATTCATGCGATCAATCCCTACGGCTTTGCTTGGCTCCGCCGCGTGACCGAAGACGGCGTGGATCTCAACCGCAATCACATCGATTTCTCGCAGCCACTCCCCACGAACCCGGGCTATGACGAACTCGCGGATGCCTTGGTGCCGGGCGAGATATCGGGACCGGTCCTGGAGGCAGCGGAGGCGAAGCTTGCCGCGTGGCGCGCCAAGCATGGCGAGCAAGCCTATCGGCTCGCGCGGAGCGGAGGTCAGTATACCCATCCCAGGGGCCACTGCTATGGGGGAGCCAAGCCAACATGGTCCCGCCTCGCGACCGAATCGATCATTGCTGACTACGCGCTTGCCGGCCGCGATGCCATTGCGGTAATCGATTTCCATTCTGGCCTCGGGCCGTTCGGCTACGGCGAGCCGATCTGCAGTCACGAACCGGATTCGCCTGCCTTGAAGCGGGCTCGGACCTGGTATGGTGATTCGGTCACTAACCCCAAGCTCGGCACGTCGTCATCGGTCCCCCTGACCGGCCAATCGCAGGGCACATGGATTCGCCTCCTGGGCGACCGGGTGACTTTCATTGTGCTCGAGTTCGGAACCTACAACCTTGACAGCGGCCTTGTTGCCATGCGGGCCGACTACTGGCTGCATGGCCGCGGTGCCGTGGACTGGAACGCCGCCGAGACACGCCGCATCAAGGCCGGTATTCGGAAGCATTTCTTTCCGGATACCGATGACTGGAAGGAAATGGTGCTCCTTCGAAGCCGCCAGGTTCTCCGCCAAGCGCAAGCGGGTCTGGCGCAAATCTGAGTCGGCGATTTGGCACTTGGCCATGTTTCTGGGCAGGACCAATCGGGCTACCTGCAGGCCGTCTACCAATGGAACAAAGCGGGCACAGACACCGGCTGTTTGGCTGGGGGACTAGGATTCGAACCTAGGTTGACGGAGTCAGAGTCCGTAGTCCTACCGCTAGACGATCCCCCAGCAGGGACCAGGATCGGCCGGAACCGTCGATCTTGACGGGGCGCCGACCGGCGGTCGAAAGCGGG
>CAZKDH010000074.1:0-28867 GCA_964551505.1 uncultured Rhodospirillaceae bacterium | reverse complement strand
CCCGGCCAACGGCCTCTGGATCACCTGCGGCGCCAGCCTCAGCCCCTGGGGCACGCATTTCTCCAGCGAGGAATACGAGCCGGATGCGGCGAAGATCGCCGACAACGAGGAATTCGCCGGCTTCAGCCGCAACCTGTTCGGCGACCCGGCGAAGGCCAATCCCTACCACTACGGCCACATGCCCGAGATCACCGTCAACGCCGACGGCACCGGCAGCGTGGTGAAGCACTATTGCCTGGGCCGCATCTCGCACGAGCTGGTGCAGATCATGCCCGACGAGCGCACCGCGCTGATGGGCGACGACGCGACCAATGGCGGGCTCTTCCTGTTCGTCGCCGACCGCGCCCGGGATTTCAGCGCCGGCACCCTCTATGTCGCCAAGTGGAACCAGAAGACCGAGGAGAACGGCGGCTCGGCCGACCTCGCCTGGATCCGCCTCGGCCATGCCGCCAGCGACGAGATCAAGGCCCTGGCCGACAGGCTGAAGGCCGCCGACATCATGGACGTGAAGTACGAGGACCCCAAGGACCCCGCCTATACCCAGATCCCCTATGGCGGCAAGCCGAACTGGGTGAAGCTGGTGCCCGGCCAGGACCTGGCGGCCGCCTTCCTCGAGACCCACCGCTATGCCGCGCTCAAGGGCGGCAGCCTCGGCTTCACCAAGATGGAAGGCACCACCGTCGACGCCAAGGACAAGATCGCCTATTCGGCGATGAGCTACATCCGCAAGGAGATGACCAACGGCTCGGGCGGCATCGCGGTCAAGGGACCCTATGCCGGCGCGATCTATGCCCACAATCTCGACGGCGGCCAGGTCGACGATACCGGTGCCGCGATCGACAGCCTCTGGGTCCCGGTGCACATGGCGGCGGTGCCCGAGCTCCTCGGCGAGGATCTCGATCCGGCGGACGCGCTGGGCAATCTCGCCAACCCCGAGAAGATCGCCAATCCCGACAACATCAAGTTCTCGGAGCGGCTGCGCACCCTCTTCATCGGCGAGGACAGCGGCACCCACGTCAACAACTTCCTCTGGGCCTTCAACGTCGACAGCCGCAAGCTCTCGCGCCTGCTCTCGGCCCCGGCCGGGGCGGAATCGACCGGCCTGCATGCGGTCGACGACATCAACGGCTTCACCTACGTGATGAGCAACTTCCAGCATGCCGGCGACTGGGAACTGAAGAAGGACGAGGCCGGCAACGTCACCGGCGGCCTGCATGCCAAGGTCTACCAGACCCTGGATCCGCTGATCAAAGCCAACTACGCCGATGCGAGCGGCAAGCTCGGCGCCGCCGTCGGCTATCTGACCGGCCTGCCCGCCAACGTCTGAGGCCGCACACCGCGTTCCCCTCCCCCGCCCTGGGGGAGGGGAACCGCGCGCAGCCCAGCCGCTACTCCGTGCCTTCCCAATAGTCCATCACCGCCGACTTGCGGTAGCCCTCGCCCATCAGCCGGACGCCGACGCGGCCGGTCTCCGGATAGACCGAGACCTCGTTCGGGTTGTTCTCGCCGATCAGGATGTAGCGGCAGGGCTTGTCGGTGTGGTTGAACAAGGCGTGCCCCGCTTTCTGCCCGGCCGGGAAGCAGACATAGTCGCCGGCCTGCATCAGGTGGCGTTTCGCCCCCAGCAGCACGGTGAGCGCGCCCTCCAGGATGTAGACGTGCTCCTCCTCCAGCATGTGGTAGTGGAGCTGGTTCGACTGCTTGCCCGGCAGCAGTTCCTCCAGGACGACGCCGACATGGGTGCCGCCGCCGAACTTGCTCAGCTCCCGGTAGCGGCTGCCGTATTTCCCGTGCTCGAAGGATTGCAGCGGGGGTTCCGCCGCGGGAAACGGCGCAAAGATCCCGTCGGCATCGGCCGATGACGCGCGTTTGCTCATGTCCGGTCCGTCGCTCCGCTCAGATCACTTGCAGGAAAATGAGCACGATGCCGATCATCGACACCGCCCAGGCACCGGTGCGCAGCCAGGGCAGGCCGGCGAGATAGATCGCGGCATAGACCAGGCGCGCCCAGAAGAACAGCTGGGCGCCAGTCGCCGTCATGTCGTTGGTGCGGCCGGCGGCCTGCGCCACCAGTACCAGCGCCGCGAACAGCACCAGGTTCTCCAGCATGTTGCGATGCGCCCGCTGCGCCCGGCCGGCAAGGCCGGTGAGGTCCAGCGCCGGATCGCGGTTGCCCGCCAGGGCCGGCAGCCCGACCTGCGGCAGGGCGGTCAGCACGGCGACAAGCATCTGGACGATGCAGAGCGCCACCGACCAGACGAGCAGATGGAGTTCGGTCGACATTTCGGCTGGCATGAGGATCTCCCGAGGAATGCCGCCGCGCCCGATGCGCGGCTCAGGGCACCAGTCTAGGACCTGCTTCCGAGTCGCCGGAAAGTGCGACACCGGGCGGGTTTCCACCGCACCCGGATCCCCCTATCCTGCGCCCCGCGCTGCCGCCTTCCTCCAGACAGGAACCGCCATGACCCCCGCCCCGATCAATCTCGATGCCCTGCTGCCAGAAGACGTGGCGAAAAAGGCCGAGGCGACCGGCATCGCCAAGGCCGCCCGCGACACCCTGACCCTGTTCACCCTGGCGGTGCTCGCCGGCGCCTTCATCGCGCTTGGCGCGATGTTCGCGACCCTGGTCTCGGTCGGCATCGGCGATCTGCTGCCTTACGGCCTCGGCCGGCTTGCCGTCGGCACGGTCTTCGCGCTCGGCCTCATACTGGTGGTGGTCTGCGGCGCCGAGCTGTTCACCGGCGACGTGCTGATGACCATCGCCTGGGCCGGCGGGCGCCTCGCCACCGGGCGGATGCTGCGGGTCTGGGCGATCGTGCTGGCCGGGAATCTCCTGGGCGGCCTCGGCACCGCCCTGCTGGTCTTCCTTTCCGGCCATCCCTCCGCCGCGGCCGGCGGCGTCGCCGTCGCCGCGGTGAAGATCGCCGTCGCCAAGTCGAGCCTGGCACCGGTGCCTGCCTTCTTCCTCGGCGTGATGTGCAACGTGCTGGTCTGTCTCGCGGTCTGGGCCTCGCTCGCCGCCCGCAGCGTCACCGACAAGATCCTGGTCGTGGTGCCGCCGGTCGCCGCCTTCGTCGCCGCCGGCTTCGAGCATTCGGTGGCGAATTTCTACTATCTCGGCCTGGCCGCGCTGCTGACGCGTTTCTCGCCGGCGGACTCCTGGACCGCGGCCGGGGTGACGCCGGAGCAGATCGCGCTGCTCGATCTCAGTCACGTCGTCCCGATCCAGGCGCTGGTCATCCTCGGCAATCTCGCCGGCGGCGCGGGGCTGGTGGCCCTGGTCTACTGGCTGGCCTATCTCCGCCCGCGCCGCGGCGCACCGGACCAGGGGCGCTAGTCCCGCGTCACCGCCGTAAGGTTCATGGTGAGGCGCACGCCCGGCTTCGGCAGTTCGGCGACGCCGATGACGGTGCGGGCCGGGCGATGCGCGCCCATCATCTCGACATAGGCGGCGTTCATCGCCTCGAAGTCGCGCATCTCCAGCAGGAAGATGTTGATGTGCACCACGTGGTCGAGATCCGAGCCGACCGACTGCAGCATGGTGCGGAACGAGGCGAGGATCCGCCGGGTCTGAGCGCCGACATCCGGTCCGGCCAGCTGCCCGGTTGCCGGGTCGACGCCCGCCGTCCCGCCGATGGTGATGAAAGCGCCGACCTTGGCGACATGGTTGTAGGGCCCGATCGGCACGGGCGTGTGGGGCGGGGTCGAGGTCTCGACGGCAGGCGGCATGGCAGGCTCCGAAAGGGTCAATCCGGCAATCGGGGCGAATTCTAGGGGATCGGGGCGCCCCGAGGCGACGGCAGAGATGTCCCGATACAATCGGTCGGGGCCGGGCGCTGGATCGTATCGGGACAGCGGATCCCGGCGGGGCTTGGCCGCGCCCCGCCGCCTTCGCTATGGTGGCCCGGTGCATTGCCGGGAGCGACCATGATCGAGGGCACCACCGACCCGCATTTCGCTGTGCTGCGCGAGGCCTTCGCCAGCTGCTTCGCCGACGGTCTCCAGCATGGCGGCGCCGTCGCCGTCATGCTCGACGGCCGCATCGTCGCCGATCTCTGGGGCGGCCATGCCGATGCCGCCGGAACCCGCCCCTGGCGGCGCGACACCCTGGTCAACGTCTGGTCCGCGACCAAGGGCGTCGTATCGCTCGCGGTCGCCCAGCTGGTGGCGCGCGGCAAGCTGCATTATGACCGGCCGTTGGCCGCGGTCTGGCCGGAATTCGCCGCCAACGGCAAGGGCGCGATCACCCTCGACCTCGTGCTCTCGCACCGCGCCGGGCTGGACGGCCTCTCCGTGCCGATGACGATCGAGCAGGCCTATGTCTGGACGAACTATGTCGAGGCCCTGGCGGCGATGGCGCCGCTCTGGGAGCCAGGCAGCCGCTTCGTGTATCACGCCTTCAGCTTCGGCCACCTCGCCGGCGAGCCCATGCGCCGGGTCGACGGCCGGTCGGTCGGCCGCTATGTGGCGGAGGAGATCGCCGGGCCGCTCGGTGTCCCCTTCTTTATCGGCCTGCCGGAATCCGAGGATCACCGGGCGGCCGAGCTGATCGGCGGGCCGGGCGCGACCGACTGGGTGGCCGCCAGCCTCGCCAGCCCCTATCCGCATTCCTGCCGCAACCCGGATCTGGTGCCGACCCAGCCCAACGTCCGCGCCTGGCGCGCGGCGGAAATGCCCGGCGTCAACGGCCATGCCGATGCGCGGGCATTGGCGACGATCTATGGCACTCTCGCCGCGGATCCGACCTCGCTGCTGCCGCGCGCGGCGCTCGACGCGGCGACGCAAGTGCGGTTCGAGGGCCTGGAGGCCAATACCGGCACCCCCACCGCCTATGGCGCCGGCTTCTGCCTGCGCGACACGGATTATGGCCCGCGCGCCTCGCCGCGCAGCTACGGCCATACCGGCTGGGGCGGCACCCTCGCCTTCGCCGATCCCGAGGCCCGCCTCGGCTTCGCCTTTGTCACCAACAACATGCGCGGCTTCGGCGACGCCATCGACCCGCGCCGGCAAAGGCTGATGGATGCGGTCTACGACCGGCTGTAAGTCCTCCCTGCCTGGTGCACAGGCGACCCCAACCGACATCCCCGACCCCTCACTCGTCATCCCCTCCCCCTTTCGTCATCCCCGGGCTTGGCCCGGGGACCCACGAGTTTCTTCGTCGCTGAAGGGAATTCGTGGGTGGCCGGGCCAAGCCCGGCCATGACGATCAGTTTTCAGTTTCAGACAACTTCGTTATCTCCGGGCTTGGCCCGGGGACCCACGCGTTTCTTCGCGTATGCTGTTAAGTCGTGGGTCGCAAGGGTGACATCGGCGCGGGCCGCAAGCGCCTAGATCGATTTCTCGTCCAGCTTCTTCTTGACGAATTCGAGATTGGCCTTGGCGCTGGCGTTCAGCGGATAGACCTCGAGCACGCGCTCGAAGGCGTCCTTCGCCGCCTCTTCCCGGTCGAGCTGGATGTTGATCAGGCCGAGCCCGGCGAGGGCGCCGAAATGCCGCGGTTCCAGCTCGAGCACCCGGTCGATATCGGCGATCGAGGCCTTGTAGTCGCCCATCAGGTAATAGAGCGTCGCCCGCCGGTTCCAGCCCTCGGCGAAATCCGGCTTCTTCTCCACCAGCGCGCTGAACTTTTTCAACGCGGTCGGATAGTCGTCCTTCGCCATCGCGTCGGAGCCCTCGCGCAGCAGCTGGTCGAGGGCCGGATCGCCGCTATCCGACCAGATCTGCCAGATGATCATCTCGGCATAGCTCGCCTTGGCCGGCGAGGACGCCGTCTTCAGTGCGTCGAACAGGGATTTCAGGCGGGAATCGTGCTGGTCGGCCGTCGCCGGCACAGCTGCGGCGGCGCTCATGAGCAGCAGGAAGAGGGCCGTCATGACCTGGCGCATGATGGGATTTATAGCATCTGGCGCCGGGCAGCCCCAGCCCGTAAAGTGCCGCTCTCGTTTCCGTGAAGGCAGGGGACCGCGACCGGATCATGTCGGAAAGCGTATATTTTTCAAGCAACTACGCCCAGGCCCGCGGCAAGTTCCGCGATGCCGTCACGTCGGCCGGCCTGCAGTTCACGGCGCATCGCAATCCAAGCCGGGGACCCGACGGCGAGGAGCTCACCGCCGACGTGGCCTGGATCGGGCCGACGGACGCCACCCGCCTAGTGATCGGCCTCTCCGGGACCCACGGCGCCGAGACCTTCTCCGGCTCCGCCATCCAGACCGCCTGGCTCGCCCGGCAGCGCCTCGCCCGGCTGCCGGCCGATACCGCGGTCATCCTGATCCACGCCCTCAACCCCTATGGCTTCGCCTGGGTGCGCCGCGTCACCGAGGACAACATCGATCTCAACCGCAACTTCGTCGACCACGGCGCGCCCTATCCGGACAATCCGGGCTACCGCGAACTGCGCGAGTCGATCTGCCCGGCGGAATGGACCGAGGATTCGACCGTCGAGCGCGATCCGGTGCTGGTCGCCTATGCCCGGGCGCATGGCGTCCCGGCGCTGCAATCCGCGATCATGCAGGGCCAGTATTTCGACAAGGAGGGCGTGTTCTACGGCGGCACGGGCCCGGCCTGGTCGAACCGCCTGCTGCACCAGGTGCTGGCGGAACATGCCGGGCATGTGCGCGCCGCCGCCTTCATCGATCTCCATACCGGCCTCGGCCCCTATGGCTACGGCGAGATCATCTCCAGCCATGCCTTCAACGCGCCGGGCGACCGGCGGGTCCGCGACTGGTACGGCGCCGAGGCGACCTCCATCGACAACGGCTCGTCGAGCGCCGCCATCTCCTACGGCGATACCAGCGTCGGCGTCGAGCGCGCCCTGCCGCGGACCGACGTCACCGGCATCACCCTGGAATATGGCACCTGCCCGCTCGAGGAGATGATGACCGCGGTGCGTGCCGACAACTGGCTCTACATCCACGGCGACCCGGCCAGCGCCAAGGGCCGGGCGATCAAGGCGCAGATCCGCAACGCCTTCTTTCAGGACCACGACGACTGGAAGAAGATGATCATCGAGCGCGCCGACGACGTGCTCGCCCGGGCGCTCAAGGGCCTCACCCAGTCCTAGCCGGGGAAGCGGCCGGCGAGTTCCGCCGGCGGCGGCCCGCCATAGGCCCAGTCGAGCAGCTCCACCGTGTGCACGATCGGCGCCGCGGTGGCGCCCTGCAGCTGCTGCAGGCAGCCGATATTGCCGGTGGCGATCACGTCCGGCGCGGTGGCGTCGATGTGGCGCGCCTTGCGGTCCCTGAGCCGGCCGGCGAAATCCGGCTGCAGCAGGTTGTAGGTCCCCGCCGAGCCGCAGCAGATATGCCCCTCCGGCACGTCGACCACCTCGAAGCCGGCCGCGGCCAGCAGGTCCTTCGGCAGCGCTGTGATCTTCTGCCCGTGCTGCATCGAGCAGGCGGAATGATAGGCGACCCGGAGCCGCCGGGCCGGAGCCGCCGGCGCCGGCAGCGGCCCGAGCGCCGCCACATACTCGGTTATGTCGCGGGCGATGGCGCTCACCTGTTCCGCGTCGTCGCGCAGGCCGAGGTCCTCGCGGAACATGAAGCCGTAGTCCTTCACCGTCGTGCCGCAGCCGGAGGCGGTGACGACGATGCCGTCCAGTCCCGGGCCCGACATTTCCCGGCGCCAGGCGGCAATGGCGCGGCGGGCGAAGGCATGGGCCGAGCCACTCTCGCCGAGATGGTGGGTGAGCGCGCCGCAGCAGCCGGCGCCCCTCGCCACCACCACCTCGATGCCGCAGCGGTTGAGCAGCCGGATCGCCGCGGCATTGATCGCGGGGCGCAGCACGGGCTGGGCGCAGCCCGAGAGCAGTGCCACGCGGCCGCGCTTTTTTCCTGCGGCGGCAAAGACTTGCGGGCGATCGCCGGCGCAGGGGGGCGGGAGCCGGGCGGGGACGAGGTCAAGGAGCGCGGCGAGGCGTCCCGGCAGCCAGCGCCGCGCGCCGAGGACGGAGCCGATCTTCGCCCCGACCAGCGCCAGGCGGAACAGCCAGGGCCGGGTCAGGACCAGCCCCAGGAGGCGCCGCAGCCGCCGCGCCTCGGCCGGTCTTTCGTGCGTTTCTTCAATGCGTTGGCGGGCATAGTCGACGAGATGCATGTAATGCACGCCGGAGGGGCAGGTGGTCATGCAGCTGAGGCAGGAGAGGCAGCGGTCGATATGGGTGACCACGGTCTCCGAGGCCGCCTTGTCGCCCTCGAGCATGTCCTTGATCAGGTAGATCCGGCCGCGCGGGCTGTCGAGCTCGTCGCCGGTCAGCAGATAGGTCGGGCAGGTGGCGGTGCAGAAGCCGCAATGCACGCAGGCGCGCAGGATCCGCTCCGCCTCGGCGGTCTTCGGATCGGCCAGCTGGGCCAGGGAAAAATGCGTCTGCATCAGATGTTCTCGAGCATCCGGCCGCGGTTGAAGATGCGCAGCGGATCAAAGGCCTGTTTGACGCCGGCGAACAGGGCTGCGGAGCCGTCGAGGGTGAAGTTTTTTTCGCTTCGGCGGACGGAGGCCGGGGCCCGCATCAGGGTGGCATGGCCGGCGGCGAGGACCGGCCGCGCGGCCAGCGCAGCCCAGATCAGACCGCCGCCCCAGTCCATGACATAGGGCGCCGCCCCCAACGCCGCCGCCACCGCGGCCCCCGTCGCCGGCGGGACAGAGAGCCGCCAGATCGCGGCATCGGGCGCCGCGAGCAGCGGCGCCACTTTTTGAACGTCCATCCAAAACTTGAATGACGGTTCAGAATCCAGCAGGCGATTCGCGGTGTTTTCGAACCGCCGCTGCAGGGCGGCGGCACGGTGCGCGACCGAGGGGCCGGAGCCCTCGATGCGCAGGCCGAGGACCCGCGTCCCGGAAGCATAGGCGGCGCCGCTGACGTCATGGGTCGAGCCCAGCGCCTGGGTCATCGCGCGGTTGGCGGAGTCAGCATCGAGATCCTCGAGCAGCAGGGTGCGGGTCGTCTCGGGACGCGGCAGCACCTTCACGGTGACCTCGGTCAGGAGGGCCAGGGTGCCGAAGGAACCGGCGAGCAGCTTCGGGAGATCGTAGCCGGTGACGTTCTTCACCACCTTGCCGCCGGCCTTGAAGATCTCGCCGCGGCCGTTGATCGCGGTGAAGCCAAGGAAGTGGTCGCGCGCCGCGCCGGCGGAAATGCGGCGCGGGCCGGAGAGGTTGCAGCCGAGCACGCCGCCGATGGTGGCGAGACCGGCGCCCGCGCCGTAGAGCGGCCCGAGATCGGCGGGCTCGAAGGCGAGATGCTGGTTGCGGGCGGCCAGGGCCGCCTCGATCTCGGCGAGCGGCGTCCCGGCATAGGCGGTGAGCACCAGTTCCTCGGGCTGATAGGCGATGATGCCGGAGAGGCCCTGCAGCGACATCGCGTGCTCGGCCTCGACCGGTCGGCCCCAGCCACGCTTGGTGCCGCGCCCGACGATCTCCAGCGGCGCCCCGGCGGTGAGCGCCGCGCGCACCGCGTCGGCGGCTTCCTCGGTCGACTGCGGGAGGATGGTTTCCATCGCTAGAAGCGCGGCAGGTCCGGATGCGGCAGACGGCCGCCGCTGACATGGACGCGGCCGAGCTCGGCGCAGCGGTGGAGCTGCGGGAAGACCTTGCCGGGATTGAGCAGGAGCTCCGGATCGAAGGCGCATTTCAGCCGCTGCTGCTGTCCGAGGTCGACGGCGTCGAACATCGCCGGCATCAGGTCGCGCTTCTCGACGCCGACGCCGTGCTCGCCGGTCAGCACGCCGCCCACCTCGACGCAGAGGCGCAGGATGTCGGCGCCGAAATCCTCGGCGGCCTGCAGCTCGCCCGGGCGGTTGGCGTCGTACATGATGAGCGGATGCAGGTTGCCGTCGCCAGCATGGAAGACGTTGGCGACGCGCAGGCCGTATTGCGCCGAGAGCTGGTTCATCCGCGCCAGCACCTCGGGCAGGCGGTGGCGCGGGATGGTGCCGTCCATGCAGTAGTAGTCCGGCGAGATCCGGCCGACCGCCGGGAAGGCCGCCTTGCGCCCGGCCCAGATCAGCAGGCGCTCGGCCTCGCTCTCGCTGACCCGCAGCGAGGTGGCGCCGTGCTGGCGGGCGATGCCGCGCACCAGGCCGAGGAGATGGTCGCCCTCGACCTCCGGTCCGTCGAGCTCGACGATCAGGATCGATTCCGCATCCAGCGGATAGCCGGCATGGACGAAGTCCTCGACCGCATGGATGGCCGGCCGGTCCATCATCTCCATGCCGGCGGGGATGATGCCGGCGCCAATGACGGCGGCGACCGCGGCCCCCGCCTGCTCGTTGCTGGGAAAGCCGGCGAGCAGGGCGCGCGCCGTCTCCGGCTTGCGCAGCAGGCGCACGGTGACCTCGGTGATGACGCCGAGCAGGCCCTCGGAGCCGGTGAGGATGCCCATCAGGTCGTAGCCGGCGGCATCGAGATGCTTGCCGCCCAGCCTGAGGATCTCGCCCGACATCAGCACCACCTCGAGGCCGAGGAGATTGTTGGTGGTGAGGCCGTATTTCAGGCAATGCACGCCGCCGGAATTCTCGGCGACGTTGCCGCCGATCGAACAGGCGATCTGGCTCGAGGGATCCGGCGCGTAGTAGAAGCCATCGCCGGCCACCGCATGGCTGATCGCCAGATTGGTGACGCCGGGCTGGACCACGGCGCAGCGGTTGTCGAGGTCGATCTCCAGGATGCGGTTGAACTTGCCGAGGCCGAGGAGGACGCCGTCGGCCAGCGGCAGCGCCCCGCCGGAGAGCGAGGTCCCCGCCCCGCGCGGCACCACCTTCACGTTGTTGGCGGCGCAGAATTTCAGCACCGCCGCGACCTCGGCGGTGGTCGAGGGCAGCACGGCGATCAGCGGCGCCTGGCGATAGGCGGTGAGGCCGTCGCTTTCATAGGGACGCAGGGCATCGGGCTCGGCGATCACCGCCGCGGGATCGACCAGCCGACGCAGCTCCGCCGCCAGTCTCGGCTTGGCGGCGATGGCGGTCGAATCGGGTTCCGGCATGCGCATGGAGGTGTTTTATCCCAAATCCTCCAGGCGCGGGGAAGTACCTTGCCGCCACCTGACGGACGCCACGGCGCAGCGCCTGTGACATTCGGCCCCGACCCCCATACCCGTGGCAATTCCGGATTGCCAAGCCCGGCGTTTGGGCCTCTCATGGCGCTGCCGCCTGCTCGAGTCACGACCGCCACCGCAGCCCGGCATCCCACCTCGCGGCGAAGACGGAGCCCATCCATGAAAGACAGCATCATCCGCCCGACGCCCGCACCGGAAGCGCCGGGTGCGCGCGGCGGTTTCAGCCGACGCCAGACGGTCCTCGCCGGCATGGCCCTCGGCCTGGTCGGCGCGGCGCCGGCGGCGGCGGCCGAGCCGAAAGCCACCGGCAAGGTCACGATCGAGCAGGTGCAGATCGCCTTCATCGGCAGCGGCAATCTCGGCGGCGGCCAGCTGCAGTTCGGCGGCAAGACCTATGGCTTCACCATCGGCGGCCTCGGCATCGGCGGCTTCGGCATCTCCAGGATGCAGGCGGTCGGCACCGTCTACGACCTGAATCGGCTGCAGGATTTTCCCGGCGCCTATCTCCAGGCGCGCTACGGCCTGGCGATCGGCGAGCTGAGCGCCGGGGAACTCTGGCTGAAGAACGCCAACGGGGTGGCGCTGAGGCTGGCGGCCGAGCGCCAGGGCCTGGCGCTCTCGCTCGGCGGCGATGCCATCTACATCAATTTCGATTGAGCGCGCGACGGGAGGACGAGACACATGCCTAGGAACCACATGCTGCCGATCGCCGGACTCGCTTTCGCCCTGGGCCTGGCGGCGCTGCCGGCGGCGGCGGAGACCGACGAGACGATCCGCGCCTTCTCGGTCTGGGACAGCCACGGCGCGACCTATGCCGCCGGCGCCGACGAGAGCATCTTCTCCGCCACGCTGATCGGCCGCTTCTATATCGATACCGAACAGGGGCCGGTGGATGCCGGCATGCTCTCCTGCCCGGCGACCGTGCACATCAGGCCCGACCGGACCCAGAGCGGCCAGGCGATCTGCGCCATCACCGGCAAGGACGGCGCCCAGGCCTTCCTCGATCTCAGCTGCACCGGCGTCTACATGGTCGGCTGTTCCGGCAAGGCGACGGTCACCGGCGGCACCGGCCGGTTCAAGGGCGTCACCGGCGACGGCAGCTTCACCATCCGCAGCGATCTCGCCGGCGGCATGGGCGGTGGGGCGATGAACGGGCAGTGGATGAATGGCCAAATGATGAACGGCCAGATGATGAACGGTCAGATGATGAACGGTCAGGCCATGCCCGGCCAGATGATGGATGGCCAGCCGATGATGAACGGGGTTCCGCCATTGGGGACGATGCCGATGGCGGGCATCGGCATGGGGATGGGGCCGATGGGAATGGCGCCGGGCTCCGTCGGCGGCATTCTGTTCTTCCGCGAGCTGCACTACAAACTGCCCTAGGGCGGTGACGCCACAGGCCGCAAAACAAGACCGCGCGGGGGAAGCTTAGGGGTTCGCCCTTAATGTGGGAAAGGCAGGGCAGGCGAACGACGTGTCGCTGGCCCTACTACGCGCAGCCCCCTACCACCCTTTCGTCCTGGGCAGGTTGCTGCGAGCCTGGCTTTCAAGAAATCTGATCGATCCCATCGAGCGCCGCATAGACCGAGGTTCGCAGCCAACGGTCCATGCTGCGGGCGAGACCGGGGTCACCGCTCAGGAAAAGGCCGCCCCTTTCCTTCTCGCGCTCGATGCTGGAGCGGCCCTCGATGATGGCCCCCAGCGAAACAGCGTCGGTCTCGACGTAAAGGTCGACGTCCCTGCCGGGATCGAGCGAGCATATCTCGGGCAAGGTTGCGCCCGGCTCAACCACAAGCCAGTAGTGAGGGTACTTCGGCGGAGGATTGTCGCGAAAATGGAAGCGGATCACGGCGCGTCGACGCGGCAATTCAGCGAGGACGATCATTCGCCGCACGACCCACATAATGTTTGAAGCATCCGCACTGCTGAGCGCGACGTCCGCCTCGATGTTGCATTGCGCCCATTCCGCCAGCGCGTTCATCGCCGGTTCGAGATTGATCGCCTTTTCGGTGCGGAAATAGTCGATGGTGCCTGCCGCCTTGTCCTCGACGCGCTCGACCAGGCCCAACGCCTCCATTTCCTTGAGCCGCCTGGACAGGAGTGCGGTCGAGATGTTGCCGACGCCCTTGCGAATGTCGTTGAAGCGGGTCGAGCCGTTCCAGAGCTCGGTCAGGATTTGGATCGTCCAGCGCGGCTCCAGGATCTCGCTGGCGAGCGAGATCGGGCAGATCAGTCCGTAAGGCCGTCGCGTCATGGCATGGCATCCCTGTGCCATACGTTAGCCCCTGCGAAGGTCCAAGGCCAGTTCACAATCTGAAGCGGAACACTTCAGAAACTACTCTAGGGCCGTCCGCTCTTCCGCCGTCAAGATGATCGATGTTGAAGGCGCGGAGGCGGTGCTGCCCTGCGCTGCGTCGTCCCACGAAACCGGAGAGGGAGGAACCAGTGAAACAGGGAATGATCGCTGCCTCGATCACAGGGCTCGGAACAGCATTGTCGCTGCTGCCCGCATCCGCCGAGAGCGGAACACTGCATGTGGAAAAGGAATGCTCGCAGTTTACCGGCGCGGCTGGTTCCTTCTGCACCATCACGTCTTCGAACTTCGATGCGATTCCGACCGGCTCGAAAATCGTCTACAAAGATGCCGCGAAAGCCGACGGCGGATTGGACACCGACATCGTCATCAATACTCCCGAAGGCGACACCGCCACCGGCCATGTGGTGCTCGACGGCAAGACAGAGACTGGCACGGTGACGTTGACGGGTGGCACCGGGAAGCTGGCGAAACTGGCAGGCGACCTCAAGGTCGCGCCTCTCGCTGCCCCGAACTACAGTTGGGACGGGCCGTACTCGTACTAAGAACGATCAGTGTCGGTAAGCGAGCGAATCGCGAATTTTTCTCGAAGATATCTTCGGCGTGGGAACCCTTGAGGCAGCGGAATCCTTAGGATAACGCTACCGCCGGGGCGGCCAGTCCCACGTTAAGGGCGAACCCCTAGGGGGAAGCCCCGCGTGGCTTTTCGGTCTCGGTGCAACGGGCGCCTGGAACGGCGCCCGGCCGGGGCGTTCTTGCCGGCGGCATGGGCGGTGGGGCGATGGACGGCCCCTGTGCTGGATGTGCATCGCTCCGGACATCACAGCTTCGCACGCAGGCGGTTCACCAGCAGATCGTCCTGCACGATCCTGTCTTTGAGCGCCGCCAGTTCATCGACATCCCAGTTGGCGCTGAGATAGCGGCCCTTGGCCCAGTCCGCCTGGCCGGAACACAGCCAGACCGCGAAGGCGGCGGGCAGCGCCGGATCGTCGATCAGATAGGCATGCAGCGCTTCCGGCATACTCCGTCCAAGCTCGGTCGAGACGCCGCCGGGATGGATCGCGAAACACTTGATGCCGTCTTCGCCGTGATCGACCTGGACGAACTCGCAGAGGCGATTAATCGCATGCTTCGAGGTCTGATAATCGGACGCGCCCGGCATGAGCAGCTGCGCGCCAATCGACGAAAGCAGGATGAGATGGCCGCCGCTTCTGCCTTCCGCGGCGCGTTTCTTAGCGGATGCGACGAGATGCGGAAGCGTGAAACGGATCGCGTGGTAGGCGCCCCGCAGGTTCACCTCCCAGTTTCGCCACCAGCCCTCGGGATCGGACGCGCCGATCTTGGTCCACGGGCCGAGATGGCCGGCATTGGCATCTGCCGCATCGATGCCGCCGAACCTTGCCACGCAGTCCCTGACCGCGGCCTCGACCTGCGCCGCGCGGGTGACATCGCAGATCGAATGGGCGCATTGCGTCGCCGGGTTGGCGCGCCCGACCAGGCCGCGCGTCTCTTCGAGCGCGTCCTTCGACCGCGCCGTGAGGTAGACCGCCTTGGCACCCGCCTCGGCGAAGGCGACGGCGGTGGCCTGGCCGATCCCTCGGGACGCTCCGGTGATGAAGATGACTTTGTCCCGCGCGCTGTCCTTCAACGCCGCGCGCGGGTCGATCGCCGGGTATCGGGCGTGGTGGGCGGTGAGATCGAGGAACTGGGATTGAATGGATGACATGGTGTGCTCGCTGCTGCTGGCCATTCCGACGGTCAGGAATGATAGCCGGGTCGGGCATCGCACGCCTGCCACATCCTCCACATGATCTGCCTGTTCCTCCAGGACTGCATATTTTCCGCTGTGCCGACCGGTGAACTCCGATAGGCTTCCCCGCAAGGAGGAGTCCATGGACCTTTCACGTGTGATCGCCCTTGCCAACCGCTACCGCGCAGAAACCCTGGAGCAGCACCGGGAACTGCCCGGCCTCTCCGTCTTCGTCCGGGAGGAGCCGAGCGAGATCGAAGCTTCAATCTACGAGCCAGTCATCTGCCTGATCCTTCAGGGAAACAAGGTGACATCCATCGGGGACCAGGCGGCGGAACTGCGGCCGGGCGACGCCCTGCTGGTCAGCCACGACCTGCCGACGGCTTCACGCATCACCAGGGCGAGCGCCCGGGAGCCCTATATGGCCCTCATTCTGTCGCTCGACCTGGGATTGGCGCGCAGCCTTTACGAACAGCTGGCCGACGCGCCAGCGCCCGAGGCCGGGGCCCGCTCCCTCGCCGCGGGCCCGGCCGATCGTGCCTGGCTGGAACCGCTGGTGCGCTACCTCGAATTGATGGACAGTCCCCTGGACGCCAGGGTGCTCGGGCCCTCGATCCTGCGCGAGATCCACTACCGCCTGCTGCTCTCTCCGATTGGAAGCATGCTGCGACAGCTCCTGGTCGCAGACAGCCATGCCAGCCGGATCGCCAGGGCGATCCGGCGGCTGCGCGCCGCGTTCCGTTCTCCGCTCAGCGTTCCCGAGCTGGCGAAGGCCGCAGGGATGAGCCCGTCGTCCTTTCACGAGCATTTCAAGGCGGTCACCGGCACGACGCCGCTGCAGTACCAGAAGGATCTTCGCCTGATCGAGGCGCGCGCCTTGCTGGTGGAGCGGGACCAGACGGTTTCCGAGGCCGCCTACGCCGTCGGCTATGAGAGCCCGACACATTTCAGCCGCGACTATAGCCGGAAATTCGGCCTGCCCCCGAGCCGAGAGGCAACCATGCTGATCGCGGACAGAGGAAACGGGCGTTCGGTCAACGCCGTGCTCAGGGCATTGGATGCCAACGGGCAAGTCCCCGGGCGTCTCATGCAGCCGCCTCGACTTTCGAAGTGAGGGGCTCGGCGCGCCAGTCAATGTACAGGATGGTGTTCAAGCGGATCGGCGCTGACGCGAGCCCCAGGCGCATGGCCGTTGGCCTGCGAAGCATCGAACGAACGGATGACTAATCTGGCAAATTAATCGAAAACCGTGAGAACCGGAAACAAAGCCGCGCGGGGAAGCCCCGCGCGGTTTATCTGTCTCGGTGCAACGGGCGCCTGGAACGGCGCCCGGCCGGGGCGATCAGCCCTGGCGGGCCTTGTAACGCGGGTTGGTCTTGTTGATCACATAGACCCGACCGCGGCGGCGCACGATGCGGCAATCCTTGTGCCGCGCCTTGGCCGACTTCAACGAATGAACGACTTTCATGGTCCGGTCCTTATAAAGGCAAATGCGGGGCGGAACATAGTTGCCCGGGCCGGCGGTGTCAACACCCAGGGGTGGCGGTGTAAGTATCTAGGATCATTGGCTTATCCGGATTTTCCTGGGCATCGCCGGGGCCGGCCCAACCGCCCTCTCCCCTGCCCTCGCCCGAAACGGGAGAGGGGGAAGCGGCGGCCGGGCGATTCCCGCCGGCTCATTCGGGCAGCAGGGATGGGGTCGGGCCGGAGACGTAGGTGACCTCGAAGAGGTCGCGGCTGGCCGGGCCGAGGAGCGGCCCGACATCCGCCTCGAGATCGAGCCAGGTCATCCATTCCTCCTGGCGCAGGACCACGGGTGCGCGGTCATGCACCTTGTCGAGGGGGGCGCCCGCCGGCTGGGTGACGATGGTGAAGCTCTCCACCGGACCGGCATCAGCGGTCTCGGCCCGGTCCCAGAGCCCGGCAAAGCAGATCGGCTGGTCGTCGCGCGGGGCGATGCGCCACTTGGTCTTCTGCTTCGGCTTCCCGGTCCATTCCACCCAGGCCTCGGCGGCCACGAGGCAGCGGCGCCGGCGGAACGGCTCCTTGAAGGATTTCGTGCTGGCGAGGCCCTCGGCCCGGGCGTTGAAGGTGGGGAACTTGAAGTCCTTCAGCTTGCCGTGATGCCAGGCCGGGATCAGCCACCAGCGCAGCTGCACCAGCTCGACGCCGTCGCCGCGTTGGCGGAACACCACGCCGGGATTGGTCGGCTTCATCACCGGCTGCGGCTCCAGATTGGGGGCATGCTGCGGCTCGGGGAATTTCAGCGGCAGCTTCAGCATGCTGAATTCCTCGAGGTAGCGGCGGTAGCCTTTCTTGCGTTCGTACTGGGCGCACATGGGACGACCTCAATCCTGCAGCGCGCGATGCCCCCTACTTCCGTCCCATCTTCGATTTCTCGGCGGCGACGATGTCCTTGGTAGTGAAGAGGTATTCCTTCAGCTGGCTAGAGAAATCCGGGCTGTTGCGGCGGAGCCATTCGATCAGCATCGAGGCGTGCTCGATCTCCTCGCGCATGTTGTGGAGCAGGATGTCCTTCAGCTTCTTGTCGTCGCAATCGTCGGCGCGCTGGCGGTACCAGTCGGCGGCCTCCAGTTCCTCCATCAGCGAGACGATGGCGTGGTGGAGGGCGATGGTCTGCTTGCTGAGGCGTTCGCGCGGAGCGTGGAGCTGTTCGCTGGACATCGGGTTATCCTTTCCGGTTGACCGAAGATTCTGAACGGGTCGGGCATTCTGCCGGCACGTGCCGGATCGGATCAAGGCTCGATGCCGGCGGCAGGCGGTTTGTGCCTGCCGCGGTTCGATCAGTTGAGATAGGTGACGACGCCGGAATCGAGATCGTAGACCGCCGCCACGATCTTCAGCTTGCCCGCATCGGCCAGATCGGCGAGCAGCGCGCTGACAGCGCGAAGCCGTGCCGCGGTGCGGCGGGCGCTTTCGGCGGTGGCGTTGACGACGAAATCGCCGGCCTTGTCCCTCACCGCGAGGGCGGCGGGAAGGATCGGCGCGATCATCGGACCGATGGCGCCGGGATAGGTCGCGTTCTTGGCGACGACATCGCAGGCCGCGGCGACCGCGCCGCAGCGGCTATGGCCGAGGACGACGACGAGCGGCGAACCGAGGACCGCGGCGCCGTATTCGATGGTGCCCAGGGTCGCGGTGTCCACCAGATTGCCGGCATTGCGCGCGACGAAGAGTTCGCCGAGGCCGAGGCCGCCGAAGATCAGCTCGGGCGGGACCCGGCTGTCGGCACAGCTGACGATCGAGGCCCAGGGTGCCTGGCTTGCCGCCACGGCATCGCGCTGCTTGGCGAGATCGATGGTGCAATGCTGCGGGTCGGCGAGATAGCGCTCATTCCCCGCCTTCAATCCGGCGAGCGCCTCGTCCGGGGTCTTGGTGGTTGCGGCCCCGCTTGCGGCCCATGCAGCCCGGGGCAGCATCTGCGCGCCGAAACCGAGACCCAGCGCTGCGAGGCCGGCGGCGCCGAACCGCAGCGCCGCGCGCCGGTGCATCGCGTGCCCGTCAGGGCCCGCATCGTCGCATCTGCCGCACATGTTCCCCTCCCCCGCGCCGTTCATTGCCCTACTGGATGGCGTTCAGCCTAACAGCAAACGATCGCCCTGAACAGAAAGCGCCGCGGGCCGCAGGCGGGGGCTGGCTGGATGCGAAGCGCCGGCCTATGCTGCGGCGATTTTGCGACCATTGGAGCTTGGACATGGATCTCGGACTGAAGGGCAAGCGCGGGCTGGTGCTGGGGGCGAGCCAGGGGCTGGGCGCCGCCGCCGCCGCGGCGCTGGCGGCGGAAGGCGTGGCGGTGACGCTGCTGGCGCGCAATGCGGCGCGGCTGCGGGAACGGGTCGGCGAGATCGCGGCCGCCGGCGGTACCGCCGATGCCCTGGCGATCGATCTCGGCGACCGGGCGGCGATGCAGGCCCTGTTCGACGACAGCCGCGGCTATGACATCCTGGTGCTGAACGCGCCGCCGCCGCCGCCGGTGACGGCGGCCGCGGTCGATCGCAAGGCCTGGGCGGCGCAGTTCGACGCCCTGTTCCTGAACCAGGCGGAGCTGGCGGCGCAGCTCGGGCGCGGCATGGCGGCCAGGCAGTGGGGCCGCATCGTCTCCATCGCCTCGACCAGCATCCAGGAGCCGATCCCCGGCCTGGTCTATTCCAACGCGCTCCGGGCGGGGCTGCAGGGCTGGCTGAAGACGCTGGCCGGCGAACTGGCGCCAGGCGGCGTCACGGTGAACACGGTGGCGCCGGGCGCCTTCGCCACCGAGCGCACCCGCGGCTTCGACGAGCGCGAGGCGGCGAAGACCGGGCGCAGGATCGAGGAGATCGCGGCGGAAGGGGCGGCCTCGATTCCGGTCGGGCGCTACGGCGCGCCCGGCGAGCTGGCGGCGCTGGTCGCCTTCCTCTGCAGCCGGCAGGCGGCCTATGTCACCGGCGCCTATTACCGGATCGACGGCGGCGCGACGCGGACCTCGTTCTGAGGCGGCCGCGGGTGAAGAAGGTGGGTGGGGCGATGCATCCTTCCGCTGTCCAGGAATATCTACCGCCAATTGCAGCGGGCCGGCAGCGGAATACATCCCTCGCTTGCGGCACGTGACGCCATCGGCTTGTGGCGGCGGGTTGTTGGCGGCGGCGATCCCCCCTATAAGGCGGGTCCAATCAGCGCGACGGAGCGGCAGCATGGACGAGAGCAGGGACAGCAACGGCACGGTCCTCAAGGACGGCGACAACGTCACCCTGATCAAGGACCTGAAGGTCAAGGGGACCTCGACCACGCTGAAGCGCGGCACCCTGGTGAAGGGCATCCGCCTGACCGCCGACCCGGAGGAGATCGAATGCCGGGTCGAGAAGGTGAAGGGCCTGGTGCTGAAGACCTGCTTCCTGAAGAAGGCCTGACCTCGGGAAAACGCCTCCGCCTCCGGAAGAACGTCCGGGCGCGGTTTCTTATAGCCTATGTGCCCGGCGGCGCCGGCGTTTAACGATTCCGCGATTGACAGGTCGCGGGTTCGGCCTCCTAGTCTGGGACGGTCTCGTGCATCGACTTTTCCCGGCGACATTGGAGGTTTCATGAAACTCGCGAAAGCACTGCTGGCGGCGACCCTTTCCCTCGGCGCCGTCCTCGGCCTGGGCGGCGCCGCCGCGGCCGACCAGCTCAAACTTATCGTCGCCGTCGAAGGCGCCTTCCCGCCCTACAACGAGGTCGGTCCCGACGGCAACCTGCAGGGCTTCGACGTCGACATCGCCCACGAGGTCTGCAAGAAGATCAACGCCGAATGCAGCTACGTGAAGCAGGACTGGGACGGCATGATCCCCGGGCTGCTGGCGAAGAAGTTCGACGTCATCATCTCGTCGATGGGCATCCTGCCGGAGCGCGAGGAGAAGATCGACTTCACCATCCCCTACTACCAGGCGCCGACCGCGCTGATCGCGCTGAAGACCGCCGGCATCAAGGCCGGCGCCGACGGCTATCCGGATCCGGAGAGCCTGGCCGGCAAGAAGGTCGGCGTGCAGCGCGCCACCGCCTATGAGAGCTGGGCGCGCCAGGCCTGGCCGAAGGCCGAGATCGTGATCTACGACAGCGCGCAGAGCGCCGATCTCGACATGCAGAACGGCCGCCTCGACGCCCGCTTCGACGACTACATCGTCGAGAGCCAGAGCCTGCTGCATGCCGACGGCGGCGACCAGTACGAGCTGGTCGGCAAGATCTACACCGAGACCACGATGGGATCGAAGGGCGAAGGCATCTCGATGCGCAAGGGCAACGACGAGCTGAAGGCCGCGATCAACAAGGCGATCCTCGACATGCGCGCCGACGGCACCTACAAGGCGATCAACGACAAGTACTTCGACTTCGACATCTACGGCCAGTAGATGACGGCGGCGGATCCGCGCGGGCGTGCCACGCGGATCCGCCGGCCTTCCCCCGGCATGACGCGCCATGACCCTGCCTGAATTCCTCGACCTCAAGGGCTACGGCCATCTGCTGCTGTCCGGCGCCTGGATCACCGTCACCGTCGGCATCGCGGCGATGGTGGTGGCGCTGGCGCTCGGCATCCTGGCGGCGCTGGCCAAGCTCTCGCCGCGGCGCTGGCTGCAGCGCATCGGCGGCGCCTATACCGTCATCGTCCGCGGCATCCCCGAGCTGGTGCTGATGCTGCTGATCTACTACGGCGGCACCACGCTGCTGCAGGCGCTGCTGGCGCTGTCCGGCCACGAGGTGCTGGTCGACATCGACGCCTTCGTCGCCGGCACCATCGTGCTCGGCTTCGTCTACGGCGCCTATGCGACCGAGATCTTCCGCGGCGCCTTCCTCGCCATCCCCAAGGGCCAGATCGACGCCGGCTTCGCCTTCGGCATGACGGCGATGCGGGTGTTCTTCCGCATCCGCCTGCCGCAGGCCTGGCGCTTCGCCCTGCCCGGCCTCGGCAACCTCTGGCTCACCCTGTTCAAGGCGACCTCGATCACCTCGGTGATCGGCCTCACCGAGCTCGCCCGCCAGGCCGACCTGATCAAGGCGCCGACCCACAAGCCGTTCACCACCTTCTTCTTCGCCTCGCTGATCTACCTGGCGATCACCGCCGTCTCCGACCTCGTCCGGCATCGCCTCGCCTTGCGCGCCGCCGCCGGCTTCCGGGCCTCCAGCTGATGCAGGAGATCGCCGATTTTGACCTGGTCTGGCGCAGCCTGCCGGAACTCGGCCAGGGGCTGGTGCTGACCATCCAGCTCACCGTGGTCACCGTGCTCTGCGGCCTGCTGCTGGCGGTGCCGCTCGGCATCCTGCGCGCCTCGCGCATCGTCTGGGCGTCGCGGGCGATCTGGGCCTATACCTATTTCTTCCGCGGCACGCCGATGCTGATCCAGCTGTTCCTGATCTATTACGGCCTGTCGGAGTTCAAGGCGATCCGCGCCTCTGCGCTGTGGCCGTTCCTGCGCGAGGGCTACTGGTGCTGCCTGCTCGCCTTCACCCTCAACACCGCCGCCTACACCATCGAGATCATCGCCGGCGCCATCCGCAACGTGCCGCGCGAGGACATCGAGACCGCGAAGGCGATGGGCATGTCGCCCTGGCTGACGATGCGCCGGATCACCTTGCCGGTCGCCTTCCGCATCCTGCTGCCGGCCTATACCAACGAGGTGATCTTCGTGCTGCAGTCGACCTCGCTGGCCAGCCTGGTGACGGTGCTGGACCTGACCGGCGTCGCCCGCATCATCATCGCCCGCACCTTCGCGCCCTACGAGCTCTTCATTACCATCGGCCTGATCTATCTCGGCCTCACCTACCTGATGCTCTGGGGCTTCAAGCGGGTCGAGCGGCGCTGGTACCGGCACCTGGGCGGGCTGCCGAAGGAGCTGGCGGAAGCCGACCTCGCGCTGCGCTGAGCGGGGATCTAGGCGCCAGCCTCGCGGGCGTGCGGCGGACGCAGCCGCTGCAGGGCCGGCGGCAGGCTGTCGCGCAGCCAGGCGACAATCGCCGCGCGGCGGCGGAAATACCAGATGCCGGAACCGATCACGCCGAGGCCGATCGCCGAGAGCGCGATCGGGAACAGCAGCGAATCGGCGAAGACGTCCTCGGCCAGGTGGCCGAGATAGACGGCGATGCCGAAGGCGCCGAAGACCGCATAGACCCGGCGCATCAGGAAGACGGCGAGGCCGACCAGGCCGATATTGATCAGGCAATAGGCGGCCTTGGCGAGCTCGCTGTCGCTGTCCTGCAGCGACAGGCCGCCCCAGAAGGCGACGACGCCGCAGAGATGCAGCCAGAAGGCGAAGTCGCCGGCCGGCCATTTCCTGAGATCTACGGCGCCGGCGACCAGCATCAGGACGAGGCCGAAATACATCGAGACCGCATCGCGCATCGACCAGTCGTAGGTCTCGGTGCGGAAGATCCAGGGCGTCAGGTCCATCGACAGGAACCACAGGGCATAGGCCATGATCGCGGCGATGAAGGGAAAGGGATAGGCCCGGAGGGCGAGCGCCGCGACCAGGACGGTACCGACATCCATGTACACCCAGCTGCCGTTCACCCAGTCGAAGAAATCGCCGTAGGTCCCGGGATCGCTGAACGGCTCGGGCCAGAGGCCGGCGGCGGATTGCAGGCCGAAGATCGCCATCGGGGCCATGTTGACGGCGCAGGCGACGAGCAGCCCGGCCGGGACGCGCAGGCCCGGGCGGTCCCAGAGCCGGTGGGCGACGAGCAGGAAGCCCGCGGCATAGACGACGGCGGTCGCCGCCAGGCCCCGTCCGCCCATCCGGTCAAAGGCCAGGGTCGAGAAGAGGCCGAGCGCGCCGATGACGATCAGGGCGCCGGCATACCAGAGCACGTGCGAGAAATCGAAACGCTTGGCCGGCGCCGCTACACCGGTGGCGACGCCACGGGCCTGCAGGAAGGCGGCCAGCCGATCGACCTGGTCGCGGGTGATGATGCCGGCCGCCTGCGCCGCCTCGAGATCCTGCCGGTTCATCGTGCGCCCCTCACCAGTTCGACATCAGCTTGTTGCTGCCGAGCTTGATGGCGTAGAACCGCATCACCTTGATGGCGCCGGAATCCATCGCTGCCACCCGCCGGGTCCAGAGCTCGACCTCGGCGACCACGGCCTCGGGGAAGGCGCGGGCATTGGTGGATTTCTCGCCGCCGCCCTGGGTGAAGTTCACCCAGCCCTCCATCACCATCCGCCGGTAGTTCGCCGTCATGTCCTCGTTGACCCGCAGATCGAAGTTGAGCTCGCGGAACCGGCGCACGTAGTCGGCCGAGGACCAGAAGGCATTGGGCGTCTTGTCCAGGCCCTCCAGGCCCTGCAGGCGGGGATCGGTCGCGGCGACGTCGTCGGCGCGGACGAAATCGGTGATCACCATCTGGCCGCGGGTCTTCAGCGACCGCTCCAGCTTGACCAGCAGGCGATCTTTGTCCGGGATCAGGAACAGGGTCTCGCTGGAGAGCACGCAGTCATAGGCGCCGTCGCGCGGGGCGAAATTTTCGTCGTCGTAGTAGATGATCTCGGCCTTCTTCTCGAGCCCGGCCATGATCGACATTTCCTTGCCGGCCTTGGCGAGCGCGTCGGCGGGCTCGTAGCCGGTAACCCAGACGCCGAATTCCGAGGCGACGACCCGGGTGCCGCCGCCCAGGCCGGCGCCGAGTTCCATGACGCTCATGCTCGGGTTGAGGGCGAAGGGCTTGACCAGCGTCAGGATGTAGTCGTCGCCGCCGGGCTTGTGGTAGCCCGCGCCCCAGATCTGCTGCTCGATCCTGATCTGCGGCGATTCCCAGGGGAAAAGCGGCACGATGTTGGGCGGCGGCGCGGCCGGCTTGGCGACGGGTGCGGCGGCGCCGTTCGCCTTGGGTGCGGCTACCGGTTCAAGCTCGTAGCCTTCCCACCAGGCGCGGAAGCGGTCCCGTATCCCGGCCTTTGCTCCGTCTGCAGGGCCCTTGGCCCCGAAAAGCGCCATTGTTCCAACCCGGCAAGTCCAGTAATTAAGAATAGCGTCACAGGCCACCCTAAACAAGCAGCGCGTCGCCGCTTGCCGACCGCCGCGGCCTCAGTAACTGTCGGATTTCCCTCCAGATGCCCGGACCTTCCGCCACCGCCGCCGCCGATTCCCAGCCGATGCCGATCGGCCGGCATGTCCGCCGGACGATCGCCCTGGCCTTTCCGGTGATGGTCTCGCGGGCCGGTCTGGTGATCCTGCTCTTCGTCAGCAACGTGCTGCTGCGTGAACGCGGTGCGCAGGAACAGGGCGCCTTCGCCGCGGCGCTGTTTCCCCAGACCGTGCTGCAGACCATCGGCGTCGGCCTGCTGATCAGCACGACGGTGATGACCGCGCAGGCGATCGGCGGCGGGCGCCGGCTGCACGGTTTCGCCATCTGGCGGCGTTCGCTCGGCATCGCCGTCTGCCTCGGCGTCGTCTATGCGCTGCTGCTGTGGCCGGGCACGACGATCCTGGAACTGCTCGGCCAGCCGGCCGACGCCATCCCTGGTGGCGGCGCCTCGATGCGGCTGTTCGGCCTCGGCCTGCCCGGCCTGCTGATGTTCGCCGCCTGCTCCTTCTTTCTCGAAGGCATCAATCGGCCGCTGCCCGGCATGGTGGTCACCCTGTCGGCCAATCTGGTGAATGCCGGCCTCGGCTGGGCGCTGGTCAACGGCAGATGGGGGTTTCCCGAACTCGGCCAGGCCGGTGCCGTGCTGGCGATCACCGTCACCCGGTGGCTGATGTTCGCGGCCATCCTCGCCTATCTGCTCTGCATGCGGGACCGCGGGAGCTTCGGCTTCGGCGGCACCGGCATCCATCCGCCGGACGGGCTGAAGCGGCAGCTTCGCATCGGCATGCCGCTGGCGCTCGGCATCGGGCTTGAGACCAGCTGCTTCACGGCGATGATCGCGATCGGCGGCTGGATCTCCAGCGCATCGCTGGCGACGATGAACTACGCCATCAACTATACCAGCTTCGTCTACATGCTGACGATCGGGCTCTCCACCGCGGCGGCGGTCAGGGTGGGCAATGCCGTCGGCCGGGAGAACCCCACGGACCTGCGGCGCGCCGGCTGGATTGCCGTCGCCCTGGAACTGGCGGTGATGCTGGTCGTGGCGACGATCACCGCCGTCTTCGTCGACGAGATCACCGCGCTCTATTCCGCCGATCCGGCGGTGGTGACGCTGTTGCGCCAGGCGCTGACGATCACCGCCGCGCTGCTGGTGGTCGACGGGCTGCAGGGGGTGCTGATGGGCGCCCTGCGCGGTGCCGCCGACGGCAAATGGCCGACCATGGTCTACGGCATCAGCTTCTGGGCGATCGGCGTGCCGGTCGCCTATGTCTGGGCCTATCGCCTGGGCGCCGGGGTCCCGGCGCTGATCCTGGCCCTGATCATTGCGCTAGTTGTCGCATTGCTGGGCCTCGCCTGGCGGTTCTACCATATCTCGAAACATCGCACGATGAACCCAGCATGACCGACCAGTACGACTTCCTCGTCATCGGCGCCGGCATTTCCGGTGCTGCCGCCGGCTACGAGCTGGCCAAGCACGGTGCGCTTCTCCTGCTCGAGATGGAGGAGCGGCCGGGCTATCACAGCACTGGACGATCCGCGGCGCTCTACACTCCGAACTACGGTCCGCTGCCGGTGCGCCAGATCTCCCAGGCCGCCTATCCCTTCCTGCGGCAGCCCCCAGCGGGATTCACAGATCATCCGCTGCTGACGCCGCGCGGCGCGCTGACCGTGGCGACGCGCGGCGACGAGGCCAAGCTGGACGGGTTACTGGCGAACTCCCTGTCGGCGCATCCGATCGAAGAGATCAGCCTCGGCCGGACGATGGAGCTTTGTCCGCTGCTGCGCCCGGAGACGCCGAGCCGCGCCATCTACGAGCCCGGCGTCATGGACATGGACGTGGCCGCGATGCACCAGGGATTCCTCAGGGGCCTGAAGAGCCATGGCGGCGTTGTGGCGCCGTCGCAGGAGGCGATCGGTATCGAACGGGTGGGCGGCATCGAACGGGTGGACAGCATGTGGCAGGTCCAGGCGCGCGCCGGCACCTTCCGCGCGCCGATCGTGGTCAATGCCGCAGGGGCCTGGGCCGATCTGGTCGGCCAACTGGCCGGTTGCCGACCCATCGGCCTCACCCCGAAGCGCCGCACCGGGATGATCGTGGACGCGCCGGCAGCCTTCTATCGTGCCGACATGCCGATGGTAGACGACGTCGGCACCGAGGCCTATTTCAAGCCCGACGGCGGCCGGATCATGGCCTCGCCTGCGGATGCCACGCCGGTGGCGCCGCAGGATGCCCAGCCTGACGATATGGTTATTGCCGAATTGGCGGACTGGCTGCAGCGCTATACCCGTGTCGAAATCCGCCGGATCAGCCACAGCTGGGCCGGATTGCGCAGCTTCGTCGCCGATGAGAGCCCGGTCGTCGGATTCGACCCGGATCGGCCCGGCTTCTTCTGGCTGGCGGGCCAGGGTGGTTTCGGGATCATGATGAGCGGACCGCTGGGGCGCGCCGTCAGCGAACTCATCCGGCACGACCGCCTGCCCGCCGATCTCGTCGATCGTGGACTCAGGCCCGCCGATCTGTCGCCTATCCGCCTAAACCGCCAAGATTAATCCGCTTGGCCTGCCGGGGTCGTCATGGCACGATATGGGCTCATCGGCCGGCTTGGATAATGGTCCTGGGGTCAAATGACTGAAGACGAGAAAGAACAGGCGATGCGGGATCGCCGCACCGCGCCGCGGCACGTCGTCAATCTGCCGACCCAGGTATCCATCCGCGGTCAGAAGGTCGTCTGCCGGCTGATCGACATCTCGGAGGGCGGCGCGCTCATCGAATCGAGCGGCCCGGTCAAGGCGGGAGACAAGGTGTCCCTGGACATCCCCAATATTGGCCCGACGATCGCCACGGTCGTGCGCATCACCCCGTCCCATATCGCCATGTCGTTTCCGGGGGCCGTCGTCATCAGCAGCCTCCTGGCGAAGGACGGAACGCCCAAAGAATAGCCCGCTGCCGCGTCCGATCACGCCGCAAACGCTCGAAGAATTCCTGGAACCCGGCCGCCCGATTTGGGATTATGGCCCTGTGCGCAAGTGCTGGAGCAGTTGAGCCACTTCGAATTCGGACAATTCCTGCGACCGTGGGAGTTCGAGGTGCAGGCGTCCGGTGCCAAGGTTGATCACCATGGCTTCGCGCTTCTGCCGGTACTTGTCAGGCATAAGGAATAGCTGGTCGCCAATGCTGAACCCATTGGTCTCCGGCGTCAGGACACAGGCCCCCGCTTGGGAAATGTTGCGGAAATTTGTGATCGCGAGCGTACGCCGATGCTCGACATCGTCGAAGACCAGCATGGCTGTTCCGTCGAAGTCGAAACGGGGATATCGTCGAAGGTCCATGCAGCCACCACGAGTACGGGCCCGCTCATGCTGGGCGCGTGCGCCAGAAGTATGCCGATCAAATTCGATGATATTCTCTCTGCGAATTGTTTCGCAATGCGTAAACATGGTGTATATATCATAAATGGCATGGGAATCTGGCATTCTCGGATGGGTGGTGTTGGCCGGATGCCCCATGCAATCGACAACCGCTCGGCACCCTCGATGACAGGTGCGAAGCTATGACGACGGATCCCGGAGCGCCGATCAAGACCTCGAAGAGCGGGGAAGCCCCGGCGGACCTGCTGCTCATCGAAGACACGATGTCGATGGCGCGGGTCTATCTCGAATATCTGCGGCGCGGCCCCTATAGCGTGCGGCACAGCATCACCGGTCGCGATGCAATCGCCGAGATCGACCGGCGGGCGCCGGAAGCCGTCCTGCTGGATCTTCGCCTGCCCGACATGGACGGCCTCGACGTGCTGCGCCACATCAAGGGGTTGAATCTCGATTGCGCCGTCGTCGTGATCACCGCCGACGGTTCGCTCAATCGCGCCGTTGAAGCGATGCGCGACGGCGCACTGGATTTCCTGGTGAAACCGTTCAATGCCGATCGCCTGCTGATCACCCTGCGCAACGTGCTGGAGCGCAAGCGGCTCACCAGCATGGTGGAGAGCATGGCCGGCGACGGCCTGCACGGCATCGAACCCTCCGCATCCGAGATCGGCAGCCCCGCGGCCAGCCTCGGAATCCGGCCGCTCTATCAGGTCGAGCGTGAAGCCATCGAGCGCGCCATCGACATCTGCGGCGGCAATATCGTCCGGGCGGCGGCGATGCTCGAGGTCAGCCCCTCGACGATCTACCGCAAACGGGTGACATGGGAAACCCTGAC
>CAZKDH010000073.1:0-40718 GCA_964551505.1 uncultured Rhodospirillaceae bacterium | reverse complement strand
CCGCCCCGAGTCCCGCCGCAAGATTACCGCCGGGGAATTGCCGCCTAGCGCCGCTCCACCATCAGCTTCTTGATCTCGCCGATCGCCTTGGCCGGATTGAGGCCCTTGGGACAGGTCTTGGTGCAGTTCATGATGGTGTGGCAGCGGTAGAGCCGGAACGGGTCGTCAAGGGCGTCCAGCCGCTCGCCGGTGGCGTCGTCCCGTGAATCCGCGATCCAGCGATAGGCCTGCAGCAGCACGGCCGGGCCGAGATAGCGGTCGCCGTTCCACCAGTAGCTCGGGCAGGAGGTCGAGCAGCAGAAGCAGAGGATGCATTCCCAGAGCCCGTCCAGCTTGGCGCGCTCCTCCGGCGCCTGCAGCCGCTCGTGCTCCGGCGGCGGGGTGTCGGATTTCAGCCAGGGCTCGATCGCGGTGTACTGGGCGAAGATGTGGCTGAGGTCGGGCACCAGGTCCTTCACCACCGGCATGTGCGGCAGCGGATAGATCTTCACGTCGCCTTTGACCTCGCTGATGTACTTGGTGCAGGCGAGGGTATTGGTGCCGTCGATGTTCATCGAGCACGAGCCGCAGACGCCTTCCCGGCAGGAGCGCCGGAAGGTCAGGGTCGAATCGATCTCGTTCTTGATCTTGATGATCGCGTCCAGGATCATCGGCCCGCAGGCATCGAGGTCGACCTCGTAGGAATCGATGCGCGGGTTGCCGCCCTGGTCCGGGTCCCAGCGGTAGATGCGGAATGTCTTCACCCGCTTGGCGCCGGCCGGCGCCGCGAAGCTCCGGCCGGGAACCGGCTTCATGCTGGCGGGAAGGGTGAGTTCAGCCATGATCCACTCTGTTCCTCAGTAGACCCGCGCCTTGGGCGGGAAGGCCTGGACGTCGTTGGTGAGCGGCTGCATGTGGACCGGGCGGTAGTCGATCTTCGACCTGCCGTCCTCGCCGGCCCAGACGATGCTGTGCTTCATCCACTTCTGGTCGTCGCGGTTGGGGAAATCCTCGCGCGCATGGGCGCCCCGGCTTTCCTCGCGGTTGGCGGCGGATTCGATGGAGACCACCGCCTGGTACATCAGGTTGTCGAGTTCCAGCGTCTCCATCAGGTCGCTGTTCCAGATCAGCGAGCGGTCCTCGACCTTGACCCGGTCGCGGGACGACCAGACCCGGCGCAGATGCGCCACGCCCTCGTTCAGCACCTCGCCGGTGCGGAAGACGGCGCAGTTCGCCTGCATCACCTTCTGCATCTCCAGGCGCATCGCCGCCGTCGGCACGTCGCCCTTGGCGTTGCGCGCCTTGTCCAGGCGGGCGACGGCGAAATCGCCGGCATCCTTGGGCAGCGGCCGGTGGCTCTCGCCCTTGCCGAGCAGCTCGGCGGCGCGGATCGCCGCCGCCCGGCCGAAGACCACCAGGTCGAGCAGCGAGTTCGAGCCCAGCCGGTTGGCGCCGTGCACCGAGACGCAGGCCGCCTCGCCGATCGCCATCAGCCCGGGGACGATGGCATCCGGATTGCCGTCCTTCAGGGTCACCGCCTCGCCGCGGTAGTTGGTCGGCACCCCGCCCATGTTGTAGTGGCAGGTGGGCAGCACCGGGATCGGCTCGCGGGTGACGTCGACGCCGGCGAAGATCCGCGCCGTCTCGGCGATGCCGGGCAGGCGCTCGTGGATGATCTTCGGGTCGAGATGCTCGATGTGCAGGTGGATATGGTCCTTGCCGGGGCCGACGCCGCGGCCCTCGCGGATCTCCATGGTCATCGCCCGGCTGACCACGTCGCGCGAGGCGAGGTCCTTGGCCGAGGGCGCATAGCGCTCCATGAAGCGCTCGCCGGCGGAATTGGTGAGATAGCCGCCCTCGCCGCGCACCCCCTCGGTGATCAGGCAGCCGGCGCCGTAGATGCCGGTCGGGTGGAACTGGACGAATTCCATGTCCTGCAGCGGCAGGCCGGCGCGCAGCGCCATGGCATTGCCGTCGCCGGTGCAGGTATGCGCCGAGGTGCAGGAGAAGTAGACCCGGCCGTAGCCGCCGGTCGCCAGTACCACGATCTTGGCGTGGAAGCGGTGGATGGTGCCGTCGTCGAGATTCCAGGCGACGACGCCGACGCAGGCGCCGCTCTCGTCCATGATCAGGTCGATGGCGAAATACTCGATGAAGAACTCGGCCTTGTGCTTCAGCGCCTGCTGGTAGAGCGTGTGCAGGATGGCGTGGCCGGTGCGGTCGGCGGCGGCGCAGGTGCGCTGGGCGATGCCCTTGCCGAAATGCGTGGTCATGCCGCCGAAGGGGCGCTGGTAGATCTTGCCCTCGGCGGTGCGGCTGAACGGCACGCCGTAATGCTCGAGCTCGATGATCGCCGGCCCGGCCTCGCGCACCATGTACTCGATCGCGTCCTGGTCGCCGAGCCAGTCCGACCCCTTGATGGTGTCGTACATGTGCCAGCGCCAGTCGTCCTCGCCCATGTTGCCGAGCGAGGCGGAGATCCCGCCCTGCGCCGCCACGGTATGGCTGCGGGTCGGGTAGACCTTGCTGATGCAGGCGGTCTTCAGGCCCTTCTCGGCCATGCCGAAGGTGGCGCGCAGGCCGGCGCCGCCGGCGCCCACCACCACGACGTCGTATTTGTGGTCGACGAAGGGATAGGCCGAGCCGTTGACTTTCGGCGCGCCCTTGACGGTGTCGTTCGATGGGGTCTCAGCCATGATGAATCACGGATCCGATCAGCTCAGTTCTTGAAGGCGATCCACAGCATCGACACGATCGCCGCGGCGCCCAGGGCAAAGGCAGCAAACTGCACCAGGACGACGAGGACGATCTTGACGGCGTGGGTATGGATGTAGTCCTCGATCACCACCTGGAGACCGAGCACGGCATGATAGAAGACGGCGATGACCAGCAGCGACAGGGCGCCCAGGGTCAGCGGCGAGCCCAGCCAGTAGCTGATCGCGGTGTAGTCGGCGCCGGCGAGGCAGACCAGCGAGGCGACGAACCAGAGGCCGAGCGGAATCAGCGCCAGGGCGGTCAGCCGCTGCGCCCACCAGTGGTGCACGCCCTCCTTGGCCGCGCCCAGGCCCTTGACCCGGGAGATCTCGCTGCGCATCGAGGGAACGGGGGACTTGCCAGCGGCCATCAGATCGCCCCCATCTGGTAGTAGCCGAGGGCGAAGGCGAGCAGCGTCAGCAGCCCGGCGCCGATGATCGACGCCCAGCCGGTGCGGTAGGCGGCCGGAAGCTCGAAGCCCCAGCCGGCATCCCAGGCCAGGTGCCGCAGGCCGTTCAGCAGGTGATAGAAGAACGCCGCCGACCAGCCGAACAGCAGCAGCCGGCCGATGACGGAGCCGTTGAAGTCCTGCAGCCGGTCGAAGGCCTCCTGGCCCTGGGCCGCCGCGACCAGCCAGCAGACCAGATAGAGCAGCCCGATCGACAGGGCGACGCCGCTGATCCGGTGCAGGATCGAGGTCGCCGAGGTCAGCTGCGGCTTGTAGATCTGGATATGGGGCGACAGCGGCCTCGGATGGATCGGTTGGATCGGGCGCGAAGGATCGGCCATGATGACGCTCTATATATGTCCCCGACGGCGGGCCGCGCTGCGCGCCCCAGAAGGTCCCGTCGCTGCGGATCGCGCCCCGGCGAGTTTCTGGCTGCACTGCAACATAACCCTCGAAAGGTTGATAGCCCTTTAACCTTGCAGCGTCAATCTGCGACCGATTCTGGTCCAGTCGCGCCCCAGAATCGTAGCGGGAATCGTTCCCGGCCTGCGCTTCCTCCCGCTGCCGCCTCAGGCATGGTGGCGCGGCATCAGCACGGAATAGTCCAGTTCCAGCACGGCCGCATCGGCGGCCGGGAAATCGGCGCAGCTGCGATCTTTCACTGCCGTGGTACGGAGCCGCAGGATGCCCAGATCATGGCGGCCCGGCGCCGCGGTCTTCTCCAGCACCTCCGACCAGGCATAGATGGTGTCGCCGGCGAAGCTCGGCGCCACGTGCCGGCCGCCGTTGATCGCCAGGATCTTGAAGGCATTGGCCAGGCCGTTGAAGGACAGCGCGCGGGCGAGGCTGATGATGTGGCCGCCATAGATCAGCCGCTTGCCGAAGCGGCCGGTGGCCTCGGCATGCTGGTTGAAATGCACCTTGGCATTGTTCTGGTAGAGCCGGGTCGCCGTCATGTGATCGGATTCCTCCAGGGTCATCCCATCGACATGATCGATCTTCTCGCCGGCGCGATAATCCTCCCAGAAATGCGGCGAGCCGGCGAGGTGCCGGTCGTATTTCGCCAGGACGAAGCTGTCGGGCAGGTGGAAATCCTTCATCGCCACCTTCTCCGGCAGGTCCGGCACCTTCGGCGCCGGCGGCGGCGAGGCCTTGTCGCGCTTGCGCACCATCACCCAGCGGACGAAGTCCAGCACGATCTGGTCGTGCTGGTTCCAGCCGGTGGAATGCACGTAGACGACGCCGGTCTCGCCGTTGGAATTCTCCTTCAGGCCGATCACCTCCGAGGTGGTGAGCAGGGTATCGCCGGGAAAGACCGGCACGCCGAATCGGCAGTTCGCATAGCCCAGGTTGGCGACGGCATTCAGCGAGATGTCGGGCACCGTGCGGCCGAAGACGATGTGGAAGACCAGCAGGTCGTCGATCGGCGCATGGTCGTAGCCGAGGATCTGCGCGAAGCTGTCCGAGGACGGCAGGGCGAAGCGCGAGCCGGTCAGGCCGATATAGAGCGCCACCTCGCCAGCGGTGAGGGTCCGCGGCACCGCGTGGCAGATCTTCTGCCCGAGCCGGAAATCCTCGAAGAAGTTACCGGGATTGGTTTTCATCGCCCGCCAGCCATTGCGCCACCCATTCCGCCGCCCCTTCCAGTGTCGCGCAGGGCCCATTGTCTCGCAACATTTTCGGACCTTGCCAATTCGCCCCATCTTCTAAACAGTGTGCCGCAGCGGGCACAAGCCCGCCAAGACCAGGCAAGGCAATCCAGGCATTATGAACATCCTTTCGATCCAATCCCAGGTGGTCTATGGCCATGTCGGGCATCAGGCCTCGGCCTTCCCGCTGCAGCGCCTCGGGCACAACGTCTGGCCGGCGCCGACGGTGTTGTTCTCCAATCACCTGGGCTGGCCGAGCTATCGCGGCGAATGGGTGAACCCGGCGGCGGTCGGCGAGCTGATGCTGGGGCTGAAGGATCTCGGCGTTTTCGGCCGGGCCGATGCGGTGCTTACCGGCTATCTCGGAGACCCCGACATGGTGCGGGTGGCGCGGGAGACGGTGAAGGCCGCGCGGGCCGCCAATCCGAAGCTGCTTTATGCCTGCGATCCGGTGATGGGCGACGACGGCAAGTTCTACGTCAAGGAAGAGCTGGCCAAGGCGATCACCGAGGAGCTGGTGCAGCATGCCGACATCCTGCTGCCCAATATCTTCGAGCTGAAGCACCTGACCGGCATCGCCGTCGCCTCGACCCGGGACGCCGTCGCCGCCGTGCGGGCGCTGAAGCGCAAGACCGGCGCCGAGATCGTGCTGGCGACCGGCGTGCCCGACGAGACCGACCCGGCCTATATCACCGCCCTCGCCCTGCACGACGACGGCATCTGGCAGGCGACCGGGCCGCGCCACAGCATGAAGCCGACGGCATCCGGCACCGGCGACTGCTTCGCCGCCCTGTTTCTCGGCCGCTATCTGCCCAACCGCGACCTCTCCTATGCCCTGGGCAATGCCGTCGCCGGCATGAGCCGGATCTGCGGCATGACCAGCGCCAAGGGCGCCAATGAACTCATGATCGTCGAGACCCAGGACGGCTGGTCGCAGGACGAGCCCCGCCTCAGCGTGCAGAAGATCGCCTAGATCGCAGGATCCGCGCCGCCCGAGACCGTCGGGGCACCCCCTCCCCGACCATCCCCCAAGTCGGGGGAGGGAGAAACGTGTCGTTCTTCCACAATGGGGATGCGCGGACCGGACCCGGTCCCCTCCCCCAGAATGGGGGAGGGTCAGGGAGAGGGTCGGGCTACAGCTGCCCGGGAAGCGGCGGCGCCTACGCCGCCTTCGCCTTCAGGTGATCACGGACCAGGACTTCGGCGATCTGCACCGCATTCAGGGCGGCGCCCTTCCTGAGATTGTCGGCCACCACCCACAGGTTGAGGCCATGCGCCACGGTCGGGTCCTTGCGGATGCGGCTGACGAAGACGTTGTCCTCGCCGGCGCATTCGACCGGCGTCACATAGCCCTCGTCGGCGCGGTGATCGACCACGCTGACGCCCGGCGCATGGCGCAGCGCCGAGCGCGCCTCCTCCACCGTCAGCTCGCGCTCGAACTCGACATTCACCGCCTCGGCATGGCCGATGAAGACCGGGACCCGCACGCAGGTCGCCGTCACCGGGATATCCGGATCGAGGATCTTGCGGGTCTCCACCATCATCTTCCATTCCTCCTTGGTCTGGCCGTCTTCCATGAAGACGTCGATATGGGGAATGACGTTGAAGGCGATCTGCTTGGTGAACTTGTGCCGCTCCAGCGGGCCGTTCACGTAGACGTTGCGGGTCTGGTTGAAGAGCTCGTCCATGCCCTCCTTGCCGGCGCCGCCGACCGACTGGTAGGTGGCGACCACCACGCGCTTGATCCTGGCGATGTCGTGCAGCGGCTTCAGCGCCACCACCATCTGGATGGTCGAGCAGTTCGGATTGGCGATGATGCCCTTCTTCTTGTATTGGCCGATCGCCTGGGGATTGACCTCCGGCACCACCAGCGGCACGTCCGGGTCCATGCGGAAATGGCTGGTATTGTCGATGATGATGGCACCCGCCGCCGCCGCTTTCGGCGCGAAGGCGGCAGAGACCTTGGCCCCGGCCGAGGACAGGACGATGTCGATGCCCTTGAAGTTGAAGTCGTCGAGGCGCTGCACCTTCAGCACCTTGTCCTCGCCGAAGGAGACCTCCATGCCGGTGGACTTGGCCGACGCCAGCGCGATGACGTCGTCCACCGGGAAATTCCGCTCGGCCAAGGTCGTCAGCATTTCGCGGCCGACATTGCCCGTCGCACCGACCACCGCCACTCTGTAACCCATCTTACCCTCTCAACGATTGCGATCCGTTATGGCAAAACCAAAGCAAACAAAGCCTTAAAACGAAAAAGGCCGCACCAGGGTGCGGCCGATCGAACTTACCGATAGGCCGCAGATCACCCGCCAGTGGTTTTCTTAACCGTGGTGGTGGTCGTGGTCGACGGCTGCGCGGCATCGCTGGTCGTGACGACCGTCGAGGCCTGGGCGTTCTGCTGATGCGAGCAGGCCAGCGCCGACCCGGCGGAAACCGCCAGGATCGCCGTCAGGACCATGCCAATACCGTGCAAACGCATCATTTTCACACCAAAACCGCCGTCAATTCGTCGGCATTCCGGCGAAAAGCATACAACAGCCCTGGCCGCAATGTCGATAGGCTTTGCGCAATGCAGCAAAATCCCGGAAAGGGCGGATTACTGGGCGGGGAGCGGGGTCGGTCCCGGGGTGGGCGCGGTCGGCTGGGTGCCGATATCGGCCGCCGCCGGCAGCAGGGGATCGATCGCCGGGGCCGGGGTCACCTGCTGCAGGCTGCCCTGCTGCAGGTCGCTGGACCGCAGGTTCGGCGGCACCATGGAAACCGTGCCGTGCAGCTTCAGCATCGCCTCTTTCGGGCAGCCGCAGGCCAGGGCCTGGGTGCCGGAAAACGCCAGGACCGCACCGATTGCCGCCATCAGACTGCGCCGCCAGAGGATCATGACGGCAGGCTAGGCCGGCCGGATGCGGGGGTCAAGCCGGCGGTCAAGCCCGGGGGTAGACCCTGGGGTCGATCAGCGGACCGAGACCACCTTGAAGGGGCGGGTGACGCCGTCATGCTCGGTGATCGAGACGTATTCGCCGGGCTGGAAGCGGTGCCGGTCGAACTTGAAGGCCGGCTCGTCGTCGTCGGTGCCCGGCGCATAGGAGAACACCCAGCGGTCCCGCCCGAGATGCAGCAGCATGCCGTGCTCGGGCTTCTGGCGCTCCCAGAAGCGGAGCACCCGGCATTGCGCCTTGGTGCTGCGGAAGGCCTCGGCATCCAGGTGCCCGTCGGCGGTCAGCGGCGCGCTGAACTCGTAGCCGCAATGCCCGCTGCCCTCGGGATGTTCCTTGGTCCGCGCCAGTTCGAGCCGGATCGCCTTCAAGCTTGCCGTCATGTTCATCGACCTCAATGCGCCATCAGGACGGGGATGTCGGCATGGTCGATCATGTGGCTGGTGACGCCGCCCAGCACCAGCTGCCGCAGCCGCCCGTGGCTGTAGCCGCCCATCACCACGAAGCCGGCCTTCACCTCATGGGCGGCGGCCAGCAGCTTTTCCGCCGTCGAATGGCCGGCAGCGGGCACGTCGGCGACCGCCGCGGCGACGCCCTGCCAGGCGAGATAGCGTACCAGGTCCAGCGAGGGATGCCGGTCCTTGCGGCCTTCCTTCACCGAGACCACCCGCACCTTGTCCATGCCCTTCATCAGGTCCAGCGCCACGGTGACGGCGCGCGTCGCCTCGATGCTGCCGTTCCACGAGATCACCGCCGGGCCGCTGACCAGGCGGTTGAGCGCCTCGCCGGGCAGGTTGCCGGGCACCAGCAGGACCGGCCGGCCGGCGCCGAACAGCGCATCCTCGACCCGCACCGCGGCCTGGTCGGCGGCATCGGCACCGGTCGGGCGGCCGATCACCACCAGGTCGGTGAGGCGGCCGTAGCGGATGATGATCTCGTCCTCGGCGCCCTTCTCCACCGCATAGGCGGTGGTGACGCCGGTCCGCAGGTTGGGCTGGTCGTCCACCGTGAGGTTGCGCTCGCGGCGCCAGGTTTCGTAGGTCTCGCCGGCACGCTTGGCGCGGGCCTCGACATGGCGCTCGGCCGCCTCGACCAGCTCGGCGATGGCGACGCCGACATCGACCATCAGCGGGGTCGATTCCAGCGGGTCGATCTTCACGTGCAGCACGGCGATATGGGCGCCGCCGCGATTGGCGAGGGTCAGCGCCGCATCCAGGGCGGCGCGGTCGCCGTCATAGCCGAAAATCGGAACCAGGATATGCCGGAACGCCATGATCGCCTCCTCGACTGCGGTAGAATTCTAGCTGAAGATTAGCCCGCCCCCGCGCCGCCTGTCTTGATTTGGATCAAGCTTTTCCGCCGCCCGGCCGGGCGGCCTAGGCTGCCAGGCGGTCGAGTTCCTTGAGCACCAGATCCCCCATCTGCACGGTCGAGACCAGGGTGCAGCCGGGCGCCATGATGTCGCCGGTACGCGAGCCGGCGGCGACCACGTTCTTCGCCGCGGTCTCGATCAGCTCGGCCTCCTTGTTGAGGTCGAAGGAGTAGCGCAGCATCATCGAGAGCGACAGCAGGCTGGCCAGGGGATTGGCCTTGTTCTGGCCGGCGATGTCGGGCGCCGAGCCGTGCACCGGCTCGTAGAGCGCCCGCCGGCGACCCTTCTGGTCGGCGGCGCCGAGCGAGGCCGAGGGCAGCATGCCGAGCGAGCCGGTCAGCATCGCCGCGCAATCCGACAGCAGGTCGCCGAACAGGTTGTCGGTGCAGATGACGTCGAACTGCTTGGGCTGGCGGACCAGCTGCATCGAGCAGTTGTCGGCATACATGTGGGAGAGCGCCACGTCGGGATAGTCGGTATCGTGCAGCTTGGTCATTTCCTCGCGCCAGAGCAGGCCACTCTCCATGACATTGGCCTTCTCGACCGAGGTGACGCGCTTCTGGCGCTTGCGCGCGAGCTCGAAGGCGACCCGGCCGACGCGGATGATCTCGCTGGTGGTATAGACCTGGGTATTGACCCCGCGACGCTCGCCATTGGGGAGAGTCTCGATGCCGCGCGGCTCGCCGAAATAGACGCCGCCGGTGAGCTCGCGCACGAACAGGATGTCCAGCCCGCGTACCAGCTCGGTCTTCAGGGTCGAGGCCTCGGCCAGGGCGTCGAAGACCAGCGCCGGGCGCAGATTGGCGAAGAGCTCCATGTCCTTGCGCAGGCGCAGGAGGCCGCGCTCCGGCTTCATGGCGAAGGGCAGGTTTTCCCATTTCGGGCCGCCGACGGCGCCGAGCAGCACCGCATCGGCCTGCATCGCCTGCTCCATGGTGGCATCGCTCAGCGGTGTCTTCTGCCGGTCGATCGCGGCGCCGCCGACCAGGCCCTCGCTGACCTCGAAGGTCAGGCCCTGGCGCTTGTCGAACCATTCCACGACCCGTTTCACCTGGGCCATGACTTCCGGGCCGATGCCGTCGCCGGCGAGGATCAGGAGCTTCTTGTTGGCGGCCATGTTCCGTCCTTCGTTACGTCGTGCAATTTTCCGTCATGCCCGGAAATGAACCCGCTCACCACAGCCAGGGCTGGGCCATGCGGTTCTTGTCCTCGAAACCGTCGATGTGGCGGCGCTTCTCCAGGGTGAGGCCGATGTCGTCCAGGCCGTTCAGCAGGCAATGCTTGCGGAAGGCATCGACCTCGAACTTGATGCAGCCGCCGTCGGGGCCGCGGATCTCCTGCTTCTCCAGGTCGATGGAGACGATGGCATTGGCGCCGCGCTGGGCGTCGTCCATCAGCTTGTCGACCTCGGCCTTCGGCAGCACGATGGGCAGGATGCCGTTCTTGAAGCAGTTGTTGTAGAAAATGTCGGCGAAACTGGTAGCGATGACGCAGCGGATGCCGAAATCCAGCAGCGCCCAGGGCGCATGCTCGCGCGAGGAGCCGCAGCCGAAATTGTCGCCGGTGACCAGGATCTTGGCCTGGCGGTATTGCGGCTTGTTGAGGACGAAACCGGGGATTTCCTTCCCGTCCTGGGTGTAGCGCATCTCGTCGAACAGGTTCTTGCCGAGGCCGGTGCGCTTGATGGTCTTCAGGAACTGCTTCGGGATGATCATGTCGGTATCGACATTCATCATCGGCAGGGGCGCGGCGACCCCGGTTAAACTCTTGAATTTATCCATGATTTCGTACTTTTCCCCAAGCGGGTGACGGGCGGCCGGAACGGCGGATGTTATGTCACGCGGCCAAGCCGGAGACAAGATGCCAGAGACTCAGCCCACCCCGACGGCGCCGGACCAGGGCGAGGCGACATCGGTCATCGCCCGCCGCGTCAAACCGGAGGAGTCACCGTCGCCAGCCAAGATCTGCGCCGCGCTGGGATTGGCAAACAGCGCCGGATACGGCAAAAGCTCCACGTTTTTCACCGCGCCGGTGCGGTGCAGAAGCGGTTCCGCCGCGGTGGCGATGCGGTCGTCCATCAGCAGGAAATCCTCGCCGCTGGCGTCGATCCGCGGCGTATGGAACGCCGTTTCCAAATCCATTCCAAAATCGATCAGGCAGGACAGGAGCTGCGCCACCGCCGGCATGATCTTGCGCCCGCCCGAGGCGCCGAGGGCGACCCGGCCGAGCTTCGGGTGCCGGGCGATCACCGGGCACATGTTGGAAAGGGGCCGCTTGCCCGGGCCGAGGGAATTCGGCTTCCCGGGCGCCGGGTCGAACCACATGATGCCGTTGTTCATCAGGATGCCGCTTTCCGGCAGCAGGATCTTCGAGCCGAAGCGCGAGAGCAGGGTCTGGGTCAGCGACACCACGTTCCCGGCCCCGTCGACCACGCAGAGATGGCTGGTGCAGGCCGGGTGCGCGGTGGAATCGGCCGGCTCGCCCATCGTCTGCAGCCGCGCCTTGTAGGCCAGGTCGAGGCCGGCGGCATAGGCGGCATAGTCGGCCGGCTGCGGCCCGCGGCTGCCCGGCGTCACCGTGCCGGCCCAATCCGCCAGCACCTCCTTCAGGGTCGGGCCGGCGGTGAGGCCCGGCACCGCGAAGACGGTGGCATCGCGATAGGGAATGGCCAGCGGCTCCAGCAGGCGGGCCTGGTAGGAGGCGAGATCGGCGGCGGTCATCCGGGAACCCGCGGCGGCGAGGTCGCGGACCAGCATCGCCGCGATCTCGCCGCGGTAGAAGCTCTCGGCGCCGTCCTTCGCCGCCAGTCGGCCCAGGGTGCGCGACAGGCGGTTGATGCCGTCGTCCACCCGGCAGATCGGCATGAAGCGGGTGCTGCCGTCGGAATGCGGCGCCGGCGGCAGGCCGTCGGCCAGGTAGACGGCGCGGGTCTCGGGAAATTCCGCCAGCTCCCGCGCCTCGACCAGGATGGCGAGGGCGCCGTACCAGTCGACCGGCAGCCCGCGTTCCGCCAGGAACCGGGCGGGGCCGAAGAGGGTCGCCCAGTCGGTGCTGCCGAACCGGTCATGGGCGAGTTTCAGGCCGGCGACGAGGCCGGGCACGGCGATCGAATAGGGCCCCTTCAGGTTGCGGTCCTCGCGGACCATCGGCCAGCCGAAGAAACCGTTCTCGGAGACCGGCGCCACGATCGGATAATCGGCCGGGTCCAGGCCCTGGGGCGCCACCATGCCGTAGTCGACGGCGAAGACCCGGTCCTCCCTGGCGCTGTAGACCATCATGTAGCCGCCGCCGCCCAGCCCGCTCATCCAGGGCTCGACCGCGCCGAGGGCGAGGCTGGTGGCGATGGCGGCATCGATCGCATTGCCGCCGGCGATCAGGATCTCGGCCCCGGCCTGGGCCGCCAGACGGCTCTGGGCGGCGACGGCGCCCTTGCCGGCACGGACCATGGGTTTGCGATACTGGACGTTGTTCTGGCGATGCGGAAACATCATGGGTTCCCTATTTCCATAGCCCCCAGGGTGGATCCCGGGGATAGGTCCCTGGGACGGCCTTCGGGCCTTAACCCTGGCGATGCGGGGATGCTAGACTGCCCGACCATCGAGGGGAAGCGCGCGCCGAATGAAGCGGATTTGGGAGATTCTGATACCGGGGCTGCTGCTTCTAGGCGCGATTTTCCTGCGGTTTAACGACCCCCTGCCGGTGCAATACCTGCGGAACCTGGTGTTCGACAGCTATCAGCGCCTGGCGCCACGCGTTTATGACCCCTCGCTGCCGGTGCGGATCGCGGCCATCGACGAGAAAAGCCTGGAAAAATACGGGCAATGGCCCTGGTCCCGTGCCGTCGTCGCCAAGGTGGTAGAGCGGCTGCAGCAGCTGGGCGTGGCGGTGATCGCCCTCGACGTCATCTATCCCGAGCCCGACCGCACGGCGCCGAAGGCGATCATTGCCAACCTGCCCGACGACCCGAAATTCGACGAGACCAAGGCGAAGATGGCGGGGCTTCCAGATCCCGACGAGGCGCTGGCGGCGGCCCTGGCGAAATCGCCGACGGTGCTCTCCTTCGCCCTGCTGGCGACCGATCCGCACCGGGCCGTCGCGCTGCCGGTCAACAAGGCCGGCTTTGCCTCCAACGGCGACAGCCCGCTGCCGTTCCTGCAGCAGACGACCTACTGGCTGTCGCCGCTGCCGATGCTGGAACAGGCGGCGGCGGGCATCGGCGCGGTCAATTCCGAGCCGGATGCGGACGGCGTCATCCGCCGCATTCCCCTGGTGGTCCGCATCCCGGAACCGGACAACCCGACCCCGTTCCGTGGCTCGCTGGCCAGCGAGGCGCTGCGCGTCGCCCAGGGCGCCTCGACCTACATCATCCGCGCCTCGGGTGCCGCCGCCAATCGCCTGGCCGAGTTCAGCCTGCAATACGGCATCGAGGTGATCAAGATCGGCGCCGCCATCGTGCCCACCGCCCGCGACGGCTCGATCATCCTGTTCGACACCGGGCACCAGGAGGCGCGCTTCGTCTCGGTCGCCGACATCATGGCGCCGGATTTCGACCCGGCGCCGGTCCGCGGCCGGATCGTCATCATCGGCGCCTCGGCCGAGGCGCTGCAAGACCTGAAGACGACGCCGCTCGAGCCGGTCATGCCCGGAGTCGAACTGCACGCACAGGTCATCGAGCAGATCTTCGCCAAGAGCTACCTGCTGCGCCCGTTCTGGGCGATCAGCGCCGAGGTGGTCTATCTCCTGGTCTTCGGCCTGGTGATCATCGCCCTGTCCCGGCGGGCCGGCGCCCTGGTCGGCGTGGTCGTGGTGGTGAGCGCCGTCGCGGCGGCGATCGGCGGGTCCTGGTATGCCTACCGGCATTTCGGCCTGCTGGTGGATCCGCTCTATGCCAGCGGCGTCGCCGTGGTGCTGTTCATGGGCGGCACGCTGATCAACTTCCTGCGCACCGAGCGGGAGAAGCGCTATGTGCGCGGCGCCTTCTCGCGCTACCTGTCGCCGGTCCTGGTCGACCAGCTGAGCGAGCATCCCGAGCGCCTGAAGCTGGGCGGCGAGATCCGCGAGCTCACCCTGATGTTCACCGACATCCGCGGCTTCACCAAGATGTCGGAAGGCCTCGACCCGGAGAGCCTGACCAAGGTCATCAACTCCTTCCTGACGCCGATGACCACCGTCATCCAGAATTCCAAGGGCACGATCGACAAGTATATCGGCGACTGCATCATGGCCTTCTGGAACGCACCGATCGACGTCGAGGCGCACGGCCGGCAGGCGATCAAGGCGGCGCTGGAGATGCGGGTCGAGCTCGCCAACCTGAACGCCCGGTTCAAGCAGGAGGCGGCGGCCAAGGGCACGACGCCGATCGAGATCAAGACCGGCATCGGGCTCAATTCCGGCCTGTGCTGCGTCGGCAATCTCGGCTCCGAGCAGACCTTCAACTATTCGGCCCTGGGCGACACCGTCAACATCGCCTCGCGGCTGGAGGCGCTGTCGCCGGCCTATGGCGTCGACCTGGTGATCGGCGAGGAGACCTCGGCGGCGGCACCGGATTTCGCCCAGCTCGAGCTCGACCTGGTCCGGGTCAAGGGCAAACTGATCCCGATCCGGATCTTCACCGCCCTGGGCGATGCGGCGGCCGCGGCATCGCCGGAGTTCAAGGCGCTGAAGGCGCAGCACGACGCCCTGCTGGCGGCCTACCGGCGGCAGGACTGGGACGCGGCCGAGACGGCGCTCGCGCAGTGCCGGCCGATGGCGCCGGCCTATATGCGCGGCTTCTACGACGTCTATGCCGGGCGCATCGCCGAGTACCGGACCAACCCGCCGCCCGCCGACTGGGACGGCGTCTACGTCGCGACGACGAAGGGCGGGTAACGGATGTCGACCGTCGCCCTCGCCGTCTTCGGCCTCGTCTCGCTGCTGACCCTGATCAGCCTGCTGCCGCCTTTGGCGGCCCGCCTGCGCCTGCCCTATTCGGTGCTGCTGGCCCTGGTCGGATCCGGGCTGGGCGTCCTCGCCCTGGCGCATCAGGGCGACATCCCCGGCGAGATCGGCGGCATGAGCGGCGACCTCCTCGATGCCCTGCAGAGCTTCGAGATCTCGCCCGAGGCCTTCATCATCATCTTCCTGCCAGCCCTGCTGTTCGAGACTGCCCTGGCGATCGACGTCCGGCGGCTGCTCGACGACCTTGCGCCGGTGCTCACCCTGGCGGTGATCGCCGTGGTGATCTGCACCCTGGTGGTCGGCGTCACCCTGGCCCAGGTCTCCGGCTTCGGGCTGGTGGTCTGCCTGCTGCTGGGCGCCATCGTCGCCACCACCGATCCCGCCGCCGTGGTCGGCGTCTTTCGCGAGGTCGGCGCCCCCAAGCGGCTGACCACCCTGGTCGAGGGCGAGAGCCTGCTGAACGATGCCGCGGCCATCGCCCTCTTCGTGCTGCTGCTCGACGTGCTGCTCGGCACCGGCGAATCGAGTGGCGCCCAGGTGCTGGTGCGGTTCCTGATCACCTTCCTGGGCGGCGGCCTGTTCGGTTTCGCCCTGGCCTGGGCGGGGACGCGGCTGTTCCCGCTGCTGAAGGGCTGGCCGCGCGCCGAGATCACCCTCACCATATCGCTCGCCTATCTCTCCTTCTTCATCGGCGAGCACTATCTGCACGTCTCCGGCGTCGTCGCCTGCGTCGTCGCCGGGCTGGTGATCGGATCGACGGCGAAGACCCGGCTGTCGCCGGAAACCTCGGAGCAGCTCGAAGGCGCCTGGGGCCAGCTCGGCTTCTGGGCGAATTCGCTGATCTTCATCATCGCCGCGATGTTCGTGCCGAAGATCATGCGCGACATGACCTGGCGCGAAGGCGGCTTCATCCTGCTGCTCTATGCCGCCACCCTGCTGGCGCGGGCGGTGACGGTCTTCGGCCTGCTGCCGATCCTGGCGGCGATGGGCGTCACCCAGCGGATCGGCGACCGGTTCAAGGCGGTGGTGCTGTGGGGCGGGCTGCGCGGCGCCGTCTCGCTGGCCCTGGCGCTGACGGTGGCGGAGAACATCTCGATCAGCGGGGACATCCGACGCTTCATCGCCACCACCGTCACCGGCTATGTGCTGATGACCCTGTTCGTCAACGGCACCACGCTGCGGCCGCTGATGCGCCTGCTGAAGCTCAACCGCCTGTCCTCGGTGGCGCTCGGCGTGCGCGACCGCGCGGTGATCATGACCCTGAGCGAGGTGCGCGATGGACTGGCGGCGATCGGCGCCGAGGACCGGATCGACCGCGACGTCGGCGCGGCGGTGCTGCGGGAGTTCGAGGCCCGCCTCGCCGCCGAGCGCGCCCACCGGGCGGAAACCCGGTCGCTGAGCCGGGACCAGCTGCTGAAGGTCGGCCTTACCGTGCTGACGGCGCACGAATCCGAGCGCTGCTACACCCTGCTGAAGGCCAACGTCATCGACCGGTCGATGGCCGAGCAGCTGCTGGGCCAGGCGCAGCGCCTGCGCGAGACGGTGCGCGCCCAGGGCCATCTCGGCTTCGAATCCGCCTGGCCGAAGAACCTCGGCTATTCCCTGCGCTTCCGGCTGGTGCTGATCCTGCACAACCGCTTCGGCATCGAGCGCCCCCTGGCCGCCGCCCTGGCGGACCGTTTCGAGCTGCTGATGAACCAGCGCCTAGTGCTGGCGGAATCGATCCCGTTCTGCCGCTCCAAGCTGGCGTCGCTGCTCGGCGATGAGGGCACCCAGGCGCTGATCGACCTGACCGCGAAGCGGGCCACCGCCGTCAATGCCGCGCTGAACGCCCTGAAGCTGCAATATCCGGCCTATGCCGATGCGCTGCAGCGGCAGTATCTCGGGAAGCTCGCCCGCGACATGGAACGCGAGGGCTACCGCGCGCTCTACGAGCAGGCGGTGATCAGCGGCGAGGTCTGGCAGTCGCTGACCGGCGATGCGGAACGGCGCTGGCGCGAGACCGGCGGCAGCAGCGGCGCTAGCCTCGACCGCCGGCCGCGGCTCGACACCGAGCTCTCGGCGCAGCAGCTGATCGCCAAGGTGCCGATCTTCCGCGATCTCAGCGACGAGGCGCAGCGACGCATCGCCCGCCTGCTGCGGCCGGAACTCGCCCTGCCCGAGACGTCGATCCTGACCAAGGGCGACAAGGGCGATTCGATGTACTTCATCGCCTCCGGCGCGGTGCGGGTGATGGTCGGCGGCGGCGTCGAGCTGGGCAGCGGCGATTTCTTCGGCGAGCTGGCGCTGCTGACCGGGCATCCGCGGTCGGCGGACGTTATCTCGCTGGGTTTCTGCCGCCTGCTGCAGCTCTCGGCCCGGGATTTCCGCAGCCTGCTGGACCGCGACCCCGCGCTGAAAGCCCGTATCGAGACTGTGGCCAAGGAGCGCATGAACGCGCCCTGACGGCCGGCGCGGCGCGTCTTCCCCCGCCCCCGCGGTAACCGGTGTTAAGGCCCGCCACACGCGCCAATTTAGCGCGGCCGGCGGGTCTGGCCTGGGCAAAATGCCGGTGATATAACCGCCTCGACACATCGCGACTTCGGCGCCGCATTCCGTCCGCCCGAAGCCCGCAAGATCGCCGGACCCGCGGCGACCCAGCAGAGAGGAGAGACCACGCCATGAACCTCGATCAGGCACGCGCCCTGGACAAGAAGGGCCTGCACAAATACGCCGACAAGCTGAAGCCCGAGAGCCGGATGTTCATCGACGGCAAGTTCGTCGAGGCGAAGAAGGGCCGCAAGTTCGAGACCATCAACCCGGCCACCGGCGAGGTCATCGCCAGCGTCGCCCGCGGCGATGCCTCGGACGTCGACGCGGCGGTGAAGTCGGCGCGCAAGGCCTTCAAGTCGGGCGTCTGGTCGCGCATGGCGCCGCGCGACCGGATGACGGTGATGTACAAGTTCGCCAAGCTGATCGAGGAGCATGCACTGGAATTCGCCCTGCTCGACACCACCGACATGGGCAAGCCGATCAGCGAGATGCTGAACATCGACATCCCCGGCGCGATGATGACCTTCCAGTATTTCGGCGAGACGATCGACAAGATCGAGGGCCAGGTCACCGCCACGGCGGCGTCGGAGTTCCACTACATCCTGCGCCAGCCCCTCGGCGTCGTCGGCTGCATCGTGCCCTGGAACTATCCGCTGATGATGGCGGCCTGGAAGGTGGCGCCGGCGCTGGCCGCCGGCAATTCGGTGATCCTGAAGCCGGCCGAGCAGTCGCCGCTGTCCGCCAACCTGATGGCGAAGCTGTTCGTCCAGGCCGGCGGCCCGGTCGGCGTCTTCAACGTGGTGCAGGGCCTCGGCGAGGAGGTCGGCAAGGCGTTGGCGCTGCACAACGACGTCGACAAGATCGGCTTCACCGGCTCGACCGAGGTCGGCAAGCTGATGATGGTCTATGCCGGCCAGTCGAACATGAAGCGGGTCACCACCGAATGCGGCGGCAAGACCCCGCAGATCGTCACCGCCGACGTACCCGATCTCGACACCGCGGTGCAGTATGCGGTGAACGGCATCTACGGCAACCAGGGCGAGGTCTGCAATGCCGGCTCGCGGCTGATCGTCGACGCCAAGATCCACGACGCGTTCGTCGCCAAGTTCCTGGAGAAGGCGAAGCAGAGCTTCAATCCCGGCGACCCGCTGGACCCGGCGACGACGATGGGGCCGCTGGTCACCCGCGAGCAGCAGAAGCGGGTGCTCTCCTATATCGACATCGGCAAGAAGGAAGGCGCCAAGGTATCGATGGGCGGCGGCACGCCGAAGGGCATGGACAAGGGCTGCTACGTCTCGCCCACCCTGTTCACCGGCGTGAAGAACGACATGCGGATCGCCAAGGAGGAGATCTTCGGCCCGGTGACCGGCGTCATCCCCTACAAGAAGCTGGAGGACGCGATCGCCATTGCCAATGATTCCATCTACGGTCTTGCCGCCAGCATCTGGACCTCGGACGTCTCTGTCGCCCACAAGGCGGCGCGGGACATCGAGGCCGGCATCGTCTGGGTCAACTGCTTCGACCACGGCGACATGACCTCGATCTGGGGCGGCTTCAAGCAGTCGGGCATGGGCCGCGACAAGTGCCTGGAGACCTTGACCACGGTCACCCAGACCAAATCGGTCTGGATGCATCTCGGCTGAGCCGCAGCGGCTGGCCGAAGACGCGCGCGCCGTCGTCGGCGCGTCGCAGCGGAAGGAAATCGGGCCCGCCTGGTCGCCAGGCGGGCCCGTCCCGTTCAGATCACCGTCGTCGTCACCTCGATGTTGCCGTGGATCGCCTTGGAATAGGGGCAGATCCCATGCGCCGCTGCGGCCAGGTTCTCGGCCGCCGCGCGGTCGACGCCGGGCAGGCTGACGTTGAGGCGCGCCCGCAGGAAATAGCCATCGCCGGCGCGGTTCAGGTCGATCTCGGCATCGACCGCCGGCGGCGTCGGCAGGGCGATCTTCCGCTGGGCGGCGGCGAGCTCGATCGCGCCGAGGTAGCAGGCCGACCAGGCGGCGGCGAAGAGCTGTTCCGCCGCCGGATGCGGCTGCGGCAGCTTCACATCGACGAAGCCGTCGCTGCTGCGGGCGGCGCCGTCACGGCCGGCGGTGGTGTGGGTGCGACCGGTGAAGAGGGTCTTGGCCGTCGGGGTGGTGGCCGTCGGGGTGGTGGCGGTTGCGGTGGTGGTCATCGCGGGTCTCCTTCGGTTGGGCGGTTGCGAGTGTGATACGATTAAATCGTACGCGATGTATATGGCAGGCCGAGGCCGTCTGTCAAGTGTACGATCCAATCGGATACGATATAAATCCACCGCGGCCGATCACGGTTTCGTGATACCGGCCGCGGGCCGCGGGCCGTCTCCATAGTTATCTATTTATTCCAATACTTTAAATGCCGGGACGGGCGGCGCGGCGCCGATGTCGGGACGCGCCGCCCGCCCTTCAGGCCGATTTGCGCCGGGCGCCGCGGGCCTTCTTCGCCAGGACCGGCGGCTGGGTATGGGCATGGCGGATCTCGCCGCTGATGCGGCCCAGCACGCCCGGCTTCAGCTCGGTCACCTGCAGGCGCTCGGGGCGGCTTTCCCCCGGCATGACGAAGCCGTAGGGCGTCGCCGGCACGAAGCCGAAGCGCTTGTAGTAATCGTAGTCGCCGACCAGCAGCACCACATCGTAGCCGAGGCCGGCGGCGATCTCCAGGCTGCGGAAGGTGAGGGCGCGGCCGATGCCCTTGCCGGCTAGATCGGTGGCGATGCCGAGCGGGCCCAGCAACAGCGCCGGATGGCCCTCGTCGCCGACCTGGATCGGCCAGTAGCGGATGGTGCCGACGAGACGGCCCTCGTCTTCCCGGGCATCCCCGGGCGCGCCTTCGAAGGCGACGAAGGAGAGTTCGGGCACCGGATCGACGCCCTGTCGGAACTGGTAGGAGGCCTTGTCGGACCGCGCCGTGCCGAACACCCGGTCGAGGAGGGCCTCGACCTTGGGGGCAAGCGCGGCGGTTTCAGGTTTGATCGTGTACTTGAAGCTGGTCATCGTCGGGATCCCTAAACACTAGCGGGTGAACATGACCGGGTTGTGACGACCTCGGCCCGCTTCCGCTGGGGATCCCTAGGGCGGCGTCAACGCCCCGTGTCTCCCCCGCCTCGCGCGCAGCCGAACCCGCCGCCCGGATGGGACGTCGTAGCTCGTCGTCGGAGACGCAGGGTGGACATCACGTTTCGCCTTTCGGCTGTGAACGATAGGGCGGGCTTATACAGGAAAAAAAAGGCGGGGTAAATATCCTACCCCGCCCTTCTCCTGCTCCGGCGACGCCGGCGGCTAGCCGACGGTGAAGATCACGTTGGAAATCAGCACCACGGCGATACCGGCGGCGAGCGTCACGTAGGGCAGCATGCCCGCCTTGCGCTCGCCCAGGCCGCCCTCGTCCTTGATGCCCAGATCCTCGAGCATCCGCTTCGGGAACTTGCCCCCGTCCTGCACGTAGTGGCGGAACCAGAAGACCGGGATGATCAGCGCCGCCGCGCCGAGGCCGTACCACAGGGCCACCGGGTTCCAGACCTTGGCGCCGGCGCCCATGAACATGGCGTTGACGTAGGACAGGACGGTGCCCGCCGCCAGGATCAGCGTCGGGGCCTTGAACGGCCGCTTCACATGCCCGGCGTCGATCCGGTGGATCCAGCCGGCATTCAGGTTCAGGAAGTTGAAGATGATGTAGCCGCAGTTCGACACCGCCAGGATGAAGTAGTAGGCGGTGGCGTCGGACGAGGCGAAGGAGAGCAGGATCATGTTGAAGACGAGATCCGTCCACATCGCATTGGTCGGCGCGCCGTTGTGGTTGACGCCCGACAGGTACTTCGGCAGCCAGCCGTCGACCGAGCCCTGGTAGAGCGTGCGCGAGGAGCCGGCCATCGCCGTGATGATGATCAGGATCAGCGAGGCGATCATCAGGAAGACGAAGACGGTATGCATGGCACCGCCGCCGCCGACCATGTTCGCCAAGGCGGAGGCGACGCCGGTGCCGGCGACGATCCCGCCGTCCAGCATGCCGTTGAGCCCCAGATAGCCCTGGAAGGTGATCGGCACCAGGATGAACAGGGCGAGGCAGAGCAGGCCGGAATAGAAGATCGCCTTGAAGGTGTCGGTCTCCGGGTTCTTGAACTCGCTGGTGTAGCAGATCGCCGTCTCGAAGCCGTAGGTCGACCAGGCCGCGATGAACATGCCGCCGAGGACCAGGGTCCAGCCGGTATTGTTCCAGGAGCCGGGATCGGGCACATAGGCTGCCGCCAGCGGCACGAAGGGCGAGAAGTTCTCGCTGTGGAAGTTGCCGTTGAAGAACGGCACCACGCCGACGATGAACAGGGTGAGGACGATGATCAGGCCGACCACGGTCTGCACCTTGGCGGTGCCGAGAATGCCGCGATGCTGGATGGCGAAGGCCAGCAGCATCAGGATGGCGCCGATGAAGAAGGTCCAGTTGATCGACACGTTGACGATGCCGAGATTGGCCGAGAAGACCGACCAGTTGTGGATTGGCATCAAGAGGGCGGTCGCCGCCGCCTCGTCGATGGTCTGGCCGGCGGTGGCGGCCTGGGCGATCGCCGCCTGGATCGCATCGGCGGCCGGCGCCGGTTCCATCGCATCGAGGATGTAGCCGGCGGCGATGGCGGTGCCGAGCGAGAGCACCGGGCTCCAGGCGAACCAGTTGCACCAGACCGAGAGCGGGGCGATGAACTTGCCGTATTTCAGCCAGGCCGCCGCGCCGTAGACCGAGGCGCCGCCCGACTTGTTCGGGAACAGCCCGGCGATTTCCGCGTAGGTGAAGGACTGGACGAAGCCCATCAGCATCGAGACCGTCCAGACCGCGAAGGCCGGGATGCCGACGGTGCCGGCGATGCCGCCGATCGAGAAGAGCACGAGGGCCGGAACGCCGCTCGCCACCCAAAACGCGCCTTTCCAGTCAATCGTGCGTAGCAGCTCTTGCCGCCCCGCACCCGCTTCTGCTGTCGACATGTGTCCCCTCCGAGATCTGCAGTGGTTTATTGATGCTTGTTTGGCCGATTCCTGTTTTGCGTCGTCAAATGGTGATTCGCATCGCACAGACGGGAGGTCCGCGCTGCGATGGCGGCGATGGGCGCGGGGCGCACGCAGGAAGCGGCTTTCCGAGACCGGGGTCCCCAGAAGATGACCGATGGGTGACGATGCCGCATCAATGCCCCCGCATCCAACCCGGACGTCTGGCGGTCCCCGTTGTTCCGGGTGTTCTGGAGCGCCGGCGCCGGCCGCAAATCGGTCAGGCGATGTTTCCTATCGCCGACCCCCTGATTCCGACTGTTCGTTAATGATGCGGCAAATTGTCCGCCCAATCCAGCACAATTTTTGTGGGATTGGTACAGGATTGGTCTGTCTGGCGCATAAACAAGTATGAGTTGCGGGCCAAATCGCGCGGAACGAGCAGGCGCATCCCTAGCGGACGACGGTCACCGGGCAATGCGCCTTGTTGACGATATCGGCGGCGACCGAGCCGATCAGCAGCCGCGCGGCCCCGGTCCGGCCGGCCGAGCCGGCGATGATGTGGTGATAGCTGTTGGTCTCGGCATAGCCGACGATGGCCCCGGCGATGTCGCTGCCGCCGGCCCGGGCGCAGGCAACTTGCGTAACCCCGGCCTGCAGGGCGGCGTTGAGGGCCGCGGCGAGATGCTTGTCGACCGGCATCTGGCCGATCTTGATCCGGCCCATGTCCCAGATGGCGATCGGCGCCTCGTCGCCGGCCACGGTGATGAAGGTGAGATGCTGGCGCAGCTCCCGCGCGAGGCGGATCGCGAAGGCAACTGCCTTGTCGGAGATCGCCGACCCGTCGGTGGCGCAGAGGATCTTTTCGGCCGACATGGATTCGCCTTGGACAGCTGAGCAAAGCCCAGCCTATCCCGGCATGGTTTACAAAGGCTGAAGGAGGGCCGGCGGGCGGGTCAGCCCGGCGCCTTGCCGCCGGACTGCGCCTGCCGGTAGCGCTCCCAGCGGAACCGGGCGATCCGGTAGGCGTCGAGGATCGAGACCGCATAGATCAGCAGGCCGGCGCCGAGGCGGCCGATCAGGCTGAGATCCGGCGGGGTGATCCGCCAGCAGATCCAGCCCAGGATGAACATGAACCAGGCGAACATCATGCCGCGCTGGATCTGGCCCACCGCCCAGTGGCCGCTGCCCGGCGCGACGATGGCGATCAGCATCACCAGATAGGGATGCAGCGGCTTGCCGGCCGGCGCCGGCGGCGGGGCGGACTTGGCATTCATCGACCGGTTCCGGTTTCGAGCAGGGGCGTGGCGGCGGGCCGGCGGAGATCCTCGGCCAGGGCGACGGCGCGGTCGAGAAGCCCGGCGAGCAGGTCCCGCGGCACCACCACCGGGCCGAACTTCGCCTGGCGCAGCACCAGGTATTCGGCGCGCGAGGCCTGCGCCGCCTGGCGGACCAGCCGCACGCCGCGCGGCGTCACCAGCAGTTCCTTCACCAGCGGATCGCGGAAGACGTCGACATGCTTTGCCAGCTGCTCCGGCAGCGGCATGTGCTCGGGATCGTCGCTCTTGATCGTCAGCTGCTCCGGCCATCCCGCCGGCAGCGGCAGCACATGGTCGAAATCGATCGACGGAGAATAGAACTCGACATTGTGGGCGCGCGCCAGCATGTCGCAGCTGCCGGCGAAGGGCAGGTCGGCCCTGACCGTCACCCGCAGCCAGAGCGAGGGGATCTTGCGGACCGAGAGGTTGTCGAGCACCGCATCGATGCTGGCCTCGTATCCCTTGTAGCGCCCGCGCAGCCGCGGATAGCCCATCGCCTCGCGGCTCGCCACCGCCGCTTCCAGGAGGCCGGCGGCATCGTCGAGCAGCATCGCCCGCTCGGCCTCGAAGCGCCGCCGGTCCCGGCGATAGATCCAGGCCAGGGCGCCGACGGCGAGCAGGATCGGCAGCAGGATATCAAGACGCATGGTCGCCCATTCAGCAGCCGGCCGGGATCGGCCGCCTCACTCGATAGCACAAAAGCCAACGGACCGGGCGAGGGTTTCGCCCGGTCCGTCGACGGAGGTGGATCGGCCGGTCAGTAGCCCTTTGGGCGCGGCCAGTTCATGGTGAACTGGTCGGCGCGGCGCACGAACTGGTAGCGCCGCACGCTGAACCACACGGAGATGATGATGTAGAACGCCATCATCGCCAGCAGCTGGCGGCCGTAGCCGAGATAGACCGCGAAGAAGGTCGACATGCAGAGGATCATCAGCACGATCGCCGGCAGCGGGTGGAACGGATGCTCGTAGCCGCGGCGGATCGAGCCCAGCGGCCACATCTTGCGGAACTTCCAGACGTTGATCGGCATGAAGGTGTAGTTCAGCAGGCCCGAGAGGATGGAGAAGGTGATGATCTGGGCCAGCGGCACCTTCAGCGCGAACACCGCCGCCACCGGGATCAGGAAGATGATCGAGCGGAACGGCGTGCGGTAGCGCGGATGGACGGCGCTGAACCAGGCCGGCAGGTAGCGGTCCCGGCCCATCGAGAACCAGGCGCGGGCGGCATCGTTGATGCAGCCGTTGGCCGAGGCCACCGCCGAGAACAGCGTGCCGACGAACAGCACCGTCTCGAGGAACGGCGAGCCGGTGATCTTGGCGGCGTCGTAGAGCGGCGCCAGTTCCAGATCCCAGCCGACATATTCCCAGGGCAGCATGCCGCAGACGATGTACCAGGTGAGCGCCGCGGCGATCAGCAGGGTGATCATCCCGGTCATCGTGCCCAGCGGCAGCGCGCGGCCCGGCGAGCGGACTTCCTCCGCCGCCTGGCAGGTGCCCTCGATGCCGAGATAGTACCAGATGCCGAAATGCAGCGAGGCGATGACGCCGAGCCAGCCGTAGGGGAGGCTGGTCAGCAGATCCTTGTGCATCAGCTCGGCTTCCGGCGCCCAGCCCTGGACACCGAAGAACAGGATGATGATCGAGGCGAAGGCCGCGGCGGTGATGATGAAATTCACCGTCAGGGTCATGAACACGCCGCGATAGTTGAGCCAGGCCAGGAAGACCAGCGACAGCACGGTGAAGGACCACCAGTATTCCGCCGAGAGCACGGCCGCCCCCTCGGGATCGACGCGGCCGATGCCGATCTGGATCAGCTGGCCGGCCACCTGCACGTCGCCCGCTTCCAGCATGGTATAGGCGAGGACGAGGTAGAGGCCGACATTGAACGCCATCAATGGCCCGATCGTATGCTTGGCCTGGGCGTATTGCCCGCCGGCCGCGGCGACGGTCGAGGTCACCTCGGAGTCGATCATGGCGACGCAGGTATAGAGCAGGCCGATCACCCAGGCGGCGATCAGCGCGCCGAAGGCGCCGCCCTTGCCGACGCCGTAGTTCCAGCCCATGAATTCGCCGACCAGCACGATGCCGACGCCGAGCGCCCAGACATGCACCGGGCCCAGGACTTTCAGCAGGTTGATGCTGGTGGTTTCGGACTTGCCGCCCGCTGCGATATCAGCCATGGCTCAGGCCCCCTTGCTCTTGTCGTCGCCGCCGAAGAGGTCGTCGACACCTTCGCGCGAGCTCATCAGCGTCTCCTCGCTGAACTGCTGGCTGACGCGCCAGGCGTCGAGCAGCATCCAGCCGATCATCAGCGCCGACAGCGCCCAGGCTACCCATTCGAGAACTTGCCACGTGTTCATCTGCGCCTCTCCCCTGATTCCCCGCTGCCTGCGCGCAATTCCGCGCGGCGCCTATTCGAATTTCTCGCGCACGACCTCGCGAAATTCCTTCTCCGACACTCTCAGCACGTAGATGTAGTATCCGGCGATCACCACGAAGGTGATCAGGATGCCCATGTAGTCGATGTCGTATTGGAACGGCATGGTGATGATGTCGGCGGCGGTTTCCGCGGTATAGCCGAGCTTTTCCCATTGCTGCTGCATGACCGGGTTCTGGCCGAGGGCCTCCCAGGTCAGGCCGGTCCAGACCTTGGATTCCGCCCCGTCGGCCCCCGCCTGCATCGCGTAGGTGACGCCGTCAGGCAGCTTCTCGACCCGCGACGGCACGGCGATCTGCAGCCAGAGCGGCAGGAACAGCGCCAGGAATGTCAGGACCAGCACGAAGACGACGTCGAAGACCTGACCGAACGTGCTTTGCTTCGGCGGGTTGTACCGTTGAGCCATCTTGCCCTCCCCTAAAGGCCCCGGTCTTAGTGTCCGGCGTCCAGATGTTTGATGTCGATCGCGTAGATGTGTTCCTTGTCGTGGCCGTAGTGGCGCACCATGGCGAACATCGACGCCGTGTTGAACAGGAGCAGCATGGCCGCTGCGATCCAGCAGACCACTTCGATCCCGGAATCCGGGATGTGGCTGTGCACCGCCAGCAGCACAAAGAGCACCACCACCCAGAGCGCGGCGACAAAAGCGTAGGCCCACATTCTGTCTTTGGAATACATCGCGTCGATGCGCGACTTTAGGTCGTTCGCCATCAGCATCACTCCCCAGTCGGGCGTTTCCGGCAATTGCCGGCCCCTGCGCCCTGTCTTATGCGCCGGCGCTTTGGCCGACTCGCGGCCTTACCGGCCGTTATCCGAAATTCTCTACCACAGCGATTCGGGTTTTACTAGATGGAAAGGAAGTTTCCTGTGCTGAAACACGCGCGCTGCCGGCAAGGACGCTGTCATCGGCAGGTTTCGGTCCGGATTCGACACCGCGGGTTTTGTGCGGATGCTCAGCCTTCGCGTTTCAGCGGCCGTGCCAGCAGGGCGCGAACCTCGTCGTCGATGCTGGTGCCGTCGTTGAGAATGCGCAGCACCGCCGCGCTGATCGGCATGTCCACGCCGAGCCTTGCCGCCAGGGTGGCCAGCGCCGCCGCGGTCGGCACGCCTTCGGCGATGGAGGTCCGGGCGGCGAGGATTTCCGCCAGCGTCCGGCCGCCGCCCAGCTCGACGCCCAGCGACATGTTGCGCGAGGTCATGCTCGAGCAGGTCAGTACCAGGTCGCCCAGGCCGGCCAGCCCCATCATGGTATCGGCCCGGCCGCCCTTGGCCAAAGCGAGGCGGCTCATTTCCGCGAGGCCGCGGGCGATCAGGGCCGCCCTCGCGTTCTCGCCCAGGCCGCGGCCGATCACCATGCCGCAGGCAATGGCCAGCACGTTCTTGACCGCGCCGGCCACCTCGACGCCGATGGTATCGTCCAGGCCATAGGGCCGGAAGCTGGCATTGCTGAGGGCCGCCATCGCCGCCCCGACCATGGTCCCGTCGCGGCCGGCGATCACCACCGCGGTGGGCAGTCCGAAGGCGGCGTCGCGGGCAAAGCTGGGGCCGGACAGGATGGCAGCATTCGCACCCGGCAGTTCCGCCTCGGCGATCTCGTTCAGCAAGGCACCGCTTTCCCGCTCGATGCCCTTGGCGCAGATCAGGAGTGGCGTGCCGGACCGCCAGAGCGGCCGCGCTGATCTGCAGAAGGCGCGAAAATGCTGGGCGGGCTGGGCATAGAGCACCAGGTCGGCGGCCAGGGCCGCGGCGAAGTCGGCCGGGTCCTGCCCGGCGACCGCGATCGCCGCCGGCAATTCGATGCCGGGGAAATGATCGGCATTCTCGCGATCGGCGGCCATCCGGACCGCCTGGTCGGGGCGCCGGGCCCAGAGGCGCGTCTGCCGCCCGCTGCGCTCGGCAATAATCGCCAGGGCGGTGCCCCAGGCCCCCGCGCCGATCACCGAGACCCGGTCGAACGTCGCCTTCTCCGGATCGGTCATGCGCCGCTCATTTCAGCAGGAAGCCGCCGGCCAGCGGATCTTCCGGCTCCAGGGTGAAGACGGAGGTGCCGGTGTAATGGGCCCGGCCGGAAACCTCGACCCGTACCGCCGGGAACCCGCCGGCCTGCAGGGATTCCACGGCGCGGCCGGTGAAAAGGCTGCCGGTGACGCTCTCGAAATGCCGAATCTCGCCGGGGGCGACGGCGTTCCGCGCCGCCATAAGGGCGATGCGGGCGGTGACGCCGCTGCCGGTCGGGCTGCGGTCGACCTCGCTGGCGGCAAAGACGCAGATATTGGCGGTGGGCGCGCTCTCGCTCCGCCCCTCGCCGCCGTCGGTCAGGATGGTGCCGTAGAGAAAGGCCAGGTCGGGATCGTCCGGATGGGCGAGCGGCACCTGCTGCTTCGCCGCGGCGGTGACCCGGTCCGCGGCCTCGACCAGATCCCGGGTGCGCGAACGGCGCACGTCGAGGCCGAAGGCGGCCGCCGGCAGGAACGCATAGAAGGCGCCGCCATAGCCGATATCCACTTTCACCCGCCCCAGGCCGGCGACGTCGATCTCGCGGTCGAGGGCAAAGGCGAAAGCCGGGACGCTGACGAAGCTGACCTGGCCGACCTTGCCGTCGTCGAGCGCCACCCTGACCCGGACCAGGCCGCAGGGGCATTGCAGGTTGAGCCGCGCCGCAGTGCCGTCGGCCTTGATCAGTCCCCGGTCCAGGGCATAGCGGCCGAGCGCGATGGTCGCGTGGCCGCACATCGTGCTGTAGCCCTCGTTATGGATGAACAGCACCGCGAGATCGGCCTCGGGCAGATCCGGTTCCACCGGCAGGACACCATACATGTCATAGTGCCCGCGCGGCTCGAACATGATCAGCCGGCGGAAGCGATCGAGATGTTCCAGCGCGTAACGGCGCTTTTCCAGGATGGTCCGTCCCGGAATCGGCGGATAGCCGCCGGTGACGATCCGCACCGGCTCGCCGCCGGTATGCATTTCCACGGTTTCGATCCGCGTGGCCGCGGTCGGCAGGCGCTGATCCGGCGCGGTCTGTTGCGGAAAACCGGTCATCTCTCCCCGTTCCTTGCTGCGGTCGACGCGACGATCCGGCGGCCCACGGCCGGTGCCGCGGCCCTTGACCGTCGCCCGACCGGCTGTAGTCTGCCCTGCCGAAGAATGCAAGCGCAGGCAGACCAGACCGATGTTCCGATCGCCCAGGCCGCCGTCCCTCCCTGCCTGCCGCATCATCCTTTGCGTGCTGCTGGCCGCGGCCTGTCCGGCGGCCGGGCCGGCGGCGGCCGACCAGGCGCAGACGCCCTTGCGCGTCGCGCTGCCGGAAGGCCTGTCGCCGCGCACCATCGGCTATTTCCTGGCGCGCGAGAACGGCTTCTTCGCCGCGGCCGGGCTCGATGTCAGGCTGGAAACGCCGGCTTCCGGCGGACTTGCCGACCTGCATGACCCGCTGGCGGCCCTGACCGACAATGCGGCCGACCTTGCCGTCGAGATCATGCCGGTCGCCCTGCGGCAGCGCGAGGGCGGCAGCAGGATCGTGAACGTCGCGCAGATCTTCCAGAAGGCCTCGATGGAGCTCGTATGCCGGGCCTCCATCCAAAAGGCCACCGCCATCCGCGGTCACGCGGTCGGAGTCTGGTTCGGCGGGCTGGAAAGCGGCTTCTTTGCCTGGATGTCGCAGCTGAACTTCAGCATCTTCGGCGGCGCCGACGGCGTCACCGTGCTGCGCCAGGATCGCGATCTCGGGGATTTCGAGCGGTTCCAGATCGATTGCGTCACCACCGCGACCTATCTGGCGCCGATCCAGTTCGCGGTCGCCGGAATGAACCTCGGCGCCATGACGCGCTTTCGCTACGAGACCCTGGGTCTGGGTGTGCTGGAGGACGGTCTCTACGCGACGGAAGCGGACCTGGCCCAGCCCGCCAAGGTCGCGGCCTTCGCGGCCTTCCTGCGGGCGGCCAATCGCGGCTGGGAGCTCCTGCACACCGACCGCGGCGCCGCGGTCCGGCTGCTGCAGAAGGATCCCGCCTACAAGACGGTCGACGCCAAGGTCCTGCTCGCCGCCCTCGCCGAGGCCGACGCGCTGGTCAGCATCCGCGGGGTGCCGATCGGCAGCCTGGTTCCGGCCGATTACGACCGGACGGTGAATCTTCTGCTGACCGGGGCACCCAATCCGGTGCTGCGCCGGGCCCCGGCAGCGGCGTTCAGCGATATCGTCTGGCGCCGCATGCGCCAGGGCTGAATCGCCGTCCGCCGGCCGGTGTCGACGGCTTTAGCGGCGCACGTTCAGGAATTCGAGCGGCATGGACTTGCGCGATCCATGCTTGCCTTCGCCCTCGCCTTTCGGCGCCAGGGCATAGGCGATCCGCGGCTGGTCGCGGACGAAGAGGGTAAGGCAGCGCTTGCCGCTCAGGCTTTCGCAGCGCTCGACGGCCGGCGTCGAATAGGTGAATTCGGTGCAGGCCATCTCCTCGCACCAGACGAAGTACGAATCCGCGCCGTCCTCGGATACCGCAAAGGCGCCCGGGCGCGTCGTCTTCACCTGCTGCAGATAGGTGCCCAGCGCCGACTGGGTGGCGGGGCTGAGCGCGAGCGGCTGGCTGCCGAGGTCGGCACCGGCCTGCCCGGCGACGCCGCCGGTCAGAGCCAGGCTGAGGAGGCCGGCGGTAAGGGCATTGATCCGTTTCATGGCACCTGTGTCCATTCAGTTTCAGTGGCACATATGTCGTGTGAGGTACCCCGCGCGTTCAAGACAGGGTCGGTGTGACCGGCCTCACACAGGCGTCGGGGCCGGATCCTGCAGCGCGCATTAATTAATCTTTACGGGACTAGTCCAGCGTCTGCTGGTAGCGGACCAGCGCCAGGATCGCCGCGGCGATCATGAAGACGCCGATCGGCCAGAGCTGCGGCCAGACCTGGGCCCAGTCGTTCCCCTTCAGCATGACGCCGCGCACGATGCGGATGAAATGCGTCAGCGGCAGCGCCTCGCCCAGGGCCTGGGCCCATTGCGGCATGCCGCGGAATGGGAACATGAAGCCCGAGAGCAGCAGCGAGGGCAGGAAGAAGAAGGTCGACAGCTGCATCGCCTGGAGCTGGTTGCGGGCCAAAGTCGAGAAGGTGAAGCCGACCCCGAGATTGGCGGCGATGAAGACGATAGCGGCCAGGCTGAGCAGGGCCAGCGACCCCTCCATCGGCACGCCGAAGAGAAAGCGCGCGGCGGCAAGGATGATCCCCACCTGGACGTAGCCGACGAAGATGAAGGGCACGATCTTGCCCAGCATCACCTCGGCCGGGCGGATCGGCATCGCCAGCAGGTTCTCCATGGTGCCGCGCTCGCGCTCGCGGGTCATCGCGAGGCCGGTCATCATCACCATGGTCATGGTCAGCACGACGCCCATCAGCCCCGGAACGACGTTGAACTGCGACAGCCCCTCCTCGTTGTAGCGGCGGTGGGTGCGGATCTCGAAGGGCGTCTGCCCGGGCTTCAGGGCGGCCAGCGGCCCGGTGAGATCGTTCTGCAGCGCGGTGACGTCGAGCTTGTTCAGCGCCGCGATGGCATTCACCGTGGCCACCGGATCGGTGGCGTCGGCTTCCACCAGCAGCACCGGGCGCCGGCCGCGCACCAGGTTCTCGGCGAAGTCCGGCGGCACGGTGATGACGAACTGCACCTCGCCGGTTTCCAGCATGGCATTGGCCGTGCGTTCGTCGACCGGCGGGCCCTGCAGCTGCAGATAGTCGGTATTCTCGATGGCGGCGACGATGGACCGCGCGAAGGGCGAATCCTCGGCCATGACCAGGGCCGCCGGCAGGTGCTTCGGGTCGGAATTGATCGCATAGCCGAACAGCACCAGCTGCATCAGCGGCACGCCCACCATCATGCCGAAGGTGACGCGGTCGCGCCGCATCTGCACGAATTCCTTCAGGAACACCGCGATGAAGCGGCGCAGCGAGAACAGCCGGTCGAAGCCGCCGGCGCGCGGGGCGGACCCGGTCATCGGAAATTGTCCTCGGCCTCGGCCATCAGGTGGATGAAGACATCCTCCAGGCTGGCCTCGGCGCGCGACCACCGCCACCGGGGATCGGCGCGCTCGGCCGCGGTCGCCGCGTCCAGCGCCGCCGCGTCGCTGCCGCAGACGTGGAGCACCGCGCCGAACAGCGCGACCATGTCGACACCCGGCCGGTCGTGCAGGGCCTTGGCCAGATGCGCGAGGTCTGGCCCCTCCACCTTCCAGGTGGCGAGGCCGGCGCCGCGGATGACGTCGCGGATGGTGCCGCGCGCCAGCAGGCGGCCGTAGGCGATGTAGACGATCTCGTGGCAGCGCTCGGCCTCGTCCATGTAGTGCGTGCTCACCAGCACGGTCAGGCCCTGGGCGGCAAGATCGTGGATCTGGTCCCAGAAATCGCGCCGCGCCTTGGGATCGACGCCGGCCGTGGGTTCATCGAGCAGCAGGAGTTCCGGTTCGTGCAGGATGCAGGATGCCAGGGCCAGGCGCTGCTTCCAGCCGCCGGACAAGGTGCCGGCCAGCTGATGCGCGCGTTCGGTGAGGCCGAGGCGCTCCAGTGCCTGGTCGACCCTTTGGCGGATCCGGTCCAGGCGGTAGACGCGGGCGACGAAGCTCAGGTTCTCCCGCAGGTTGAGGTCCTCGTAGAGGCTGAAGCGCTGGGTCATGTAGCCGACCTGGCGCTTGATCGCGGTGGCTTCGGTGAGGATGTCGTAGCCGAGGCAGGTGCCGCTGCCGCCGTCGGGGGTCAGCAGGCCGCAGAGCATGCGGATGGTCGTGGTCTTGCCGCTGCCGTTGGGGCCGAGAAAGCCGTAGATCTGGCCCTTGTCGACCTGCAGGCTGAGATTGTCGACGACGGTGCGGCCGTCGAAGCGCTTGGTCAGCCCGGTGACGTCGATGATGGCGCTCAAGAGGCGGCGCCCGGGGCGTTGCCGGCGGCCGGCAGGCGTTCGGCCTCGATCGGCTGGCCGGGATGCCAGGGCTGCGCCGGATCGTCCGGCCGCAGCTCGATCAGGTAGACCAGCTTCGCCCGGGTCTCGCGGCTGTAGATCACCGGCGGGGTGAATTCGGCATCGCGCGAGATGAAGGTGATATGCGCGGTCAGACCCGGCGCGCAGCCGTCGCAGGTGATCTGCAGGCGGTCGCCGAGCCGGTAGCCGCCGAGCTCCGGCTCGCCGACATAGAGGCGCAGCTTCAGGTTCTCCGGCGGCAGCAGCTGGATTACCGCCTGGCCGGCATTCGGCATCTCGCCCACCCGATAGTAGACGTCCTGGATCAGGCCGGCGGCCGGTGCCACGACCTGGCGGTGGTCGACATCCCACTGCGCCGCGCGGACCGCCTGCTCCCGGGCATCGACCGTCATCTGCGCCGCGGCGATCTGGTCGGTGCGGGCCGGCAGCTTGGCGGCGGCGAGGCGCGCTTCCATTTCGGCGATCTTGCCGCGATCCTCGAGGATCGCGGCTTCCGCCTCGTCCACCTGCTCGACGGCGACCACGTTGCGTTTCACCAGCTCGCGCCGGCGCTGCACCCGCGGTTCCGACAGCTTCAGGCTGGCGCGCGCCGAATCGAGCTGCGCCTGGATGACGGAGATCTCCTCCGGCCGGTCGCCCTTGGTGAGGTCTTCGAGGGTCGCCTTGGCCTCGGCGAGATCGGCCTCGGCCTCCGCCAGGGCCGCCTGTTCGCGGGTCGCATCCAGGCTGAATAGCGGCGCTCCCGCCGCGACCCGGTCGCCGCGCTGCACCGCCAGCGTCACGATCCGCCCGGCCGTCTCCGCCGCGGCATAGACATAGTCGCCCTCGACATAGCCGAGCAGCCGCCCGCTCGGGCGGTCGCCGCAGCCGCCCAGCGCCGCCAGGGCGGCGGCAAGACAGATCCAGGCCGGTTTCATGGCGTCCTCCGTTTCCGCACCGGCGCTTCCGGCGCCGGCGCCTGGCTCAATCCCGCCAGCAGGAACTGCAGATGCTGGCGGATCAGCGTCGCCGGATCCGACCGGCGGTTGTCCATCGCCTCGAAGGTCTGGCGCCAGATCGCCGCCACCAGGAACGGGGCGATCACCAGCTTCGCGGTCTCCCAGGGATCGACCGGGCGGAACTCGCCGGCGGCGATGCCGCGGGCGATCAGCCCCGCCAGCCGCTCGCGCATCGGATCGATCACGTTCTTCAGCCAGAACCGCGCCAGTTCGGGAAAGCTCCCGGATTCGGCGATGATCAGCTTCGGCAGGGCCGCCCGCCGCCGGTCGCCCAGCATCTCGCCGATCAGGCCGACGATGCCGCCGAGGGCGGCGGCGGCACTGGGTTCCTGCAGCACCTGGTCCGCCCGGGCCAGCACCGGTCCGCGCAGCAGCTCCAGCGCCATGGCCTCGAACAAGGCGGTCTTGCTGTCGAAATAGAGATAGAGGGTGCCCTTGGAAACGCCGGCCGCGGCCGCCACGTCCTCCAGCTTGGCCGCGGCGAAGCCGCGCGCGGCGAACACGGTCAGCGCCGCCTCGAGGATCTCCGCCGGCCGGGCATCCGCCCGCCGCCGCCAGCGCGGGCCCCGCGCCGCCGCCGGGGCGGCACCGGCCGGGCCCGGGCGATTCCGCGGTTTCCCGACCGCTTTTCCTGGCGCCGTTCCCGGTCCGCGCCCGGTGTTTTCACCGGCAATCGTGGTGCTCTTCGCCATTTCAGTTCCTGGCCGCTTGTCGCCGTCCGAGGCTGGGGGCGCTGGATCGGTCGCGGCCGGACCCACCTGGGTCCGGCGGAGGGGATCCATACGCCGCGCGCGCCCGAAATGCAATAACTAACTTTCCAGTCAGTTATTAACTAGATTCGGCGCGGCTTTAACGGCCCGGCCAATCTTGCTATAAGCACGCCGTCGTCCAGCGACCCCGCGTCCCCGTAGCTCAGCTGGATAGAGCGCCGGTTTCCTAAACCGTAGGTCGGAGGTTCGAATCCTCTCGGGGACGCCAGACTTGCAGATCTGAAAATCGTATTATCTATCATTCATATAACTGCCAAGTGCAGGGACCTTCCACGACGCCAGACGGCGCTTGAACGGTTGGCGCGCTTGTGATCCGGTGGCGCGCATGCAGCCTAGGGGCATTCCGTGGGGCGACGTTTCAAGGCGTTCGGGTTTGGCACCGGCATAGGCACGCTGGGAGGGTTGATCGGACTGGGCGGGGCCGAGTTCAGGCTTCCGGTCCTGATCGGGGTCTTCGGCTTCGGCGCCCTGAAGGCCGTCATCCTCAACAAGGCGATGAGCCTGATCGTCGTGGCGTCGGCATTGCCGTCTCGTGCCGCGGCTGTCCCCTTCGATCAGGTCCTTTCCCATTGGGGCATCGTCGCCAACCTGCTGGCCGGCAGCCTTGCCGGCGCATGGCTGGGCGCCGGATGGGCAACCCGCCTTCAGTCCAGGAGCCTCTATCGCGTGATCGCGATCGCACTGCTCGTCATCGCGGTCGCCCTGCTGTTCGGGCACGGCGCCGATGAATCGGAGCGGCCGCTGCTGAGCTCGCCGGTCCTGCAGATCGCCGCCGGCGTGATCGCCGGCCTCTGCATCGGCATGGTCGCATCGCTCCTGGGCGTTGCCGGCGGCGAACTGTTGATCCCGACGCTGATCCTCCTCTTCGGGGTTGATGCCAAGCTCGCGGGCAGCCTGTCGCTGGTCGTCAGCCTGCCCACCATGCTGGTCGGCTTTGCGCGCTACAGTCGCGACCGGAGCTTTTCAGTCCTTCGGGAGAATGCCGGCTTCGTCGTGACGATGGCGGCGGGTTCGATCACCGGAGCCTATATCGGCGGACTGCTGCTGGGGATTGTTCCCACGGCCGCGCTGTTGCCGCTACTCAGCGCCATCCTGGTCGTATCTGCAGTCAAGGTCTGGCGGCACAGTTGACCAGATGAGCTGCAGGGCGGTGCCGGGATCATCCTTTCGCCTCGTACCAGCAGCTGCCGAACGCTGACGATCGAGACACATTCGGCCATGGCACAGGATTCCGGTTGGCACAGTCGAATGCGTGCCTTCTTTCGCCCAGGAATCACAGGCGGGCATTAAACCGATCGGTCCCAGGCCATTGCCCTGCCGTCGGCGGTCGCATAGGCTTCCTCCACCTCGCTTTTCACGGAGGCCAAGGCCCGCGGCATGCAGCCCAGCGAACGACTGGTCGACGACATCGACGATCCGTTTGATACGCGCCGCCGCCGCCGTCGCGCGTTCGGCCGGGTCGTCATGCCGGTCCTCGGCGTCGCCATGGTGATCGCCGCGATCTTCTCCATCGCGGTCTATTCCCACGAAGCCAACCGCAAGGGTGTCCTCGCCCTCTCCGACGATCTGCTGGCCACCCTCGACGAGACGATTCGCCAGCAGGTCGCGGCCTTCCTCGGCCCCTGCGCACGCGCCTTGCGCCTGTCCCACCACATGCTGGCGACCACGCCGCTGCCTGAGCGCCGGTCCATCCTGGAGAACCTGTCGGTCAGCCTGCTGAAGGAGATCCCGCAGCTCGCCAACGTCAACATCGCCGATGCCGACGGGAATTTCGTCATGGTCCGGCGCGGCGCTGCGGACGGAACCGACGTGAAGGAGATCAGCAACGCGGCCAGCGCGCGCCGCGTCACCTGGACCCACCGCAATGCTGCCGGCGTCGAGATCGGCCGCGAGGAGGACCCGAAGGATACCTACGACCCGCGGACCCGCCCCTGGTATCAGGGCGCGGCAGATCGCGATGGCGTCTTCTGGAGCGGCATCTACATCTTCTTCACCGACAGGAAGCCCGGGATCACGGTTTCCACCCGATTTCGGGAGGCCAACGGCGACCTCCGCGTCGTCGGCATCGACATCACGCTGGAGGAACTGTCGCATTTCCTCGCATCCCTCGAAATCGGCGCGCACGGCCAGGCCCTGATCATGGACGGCAGCGGCAACCTGGTCGCCTATTCCGATGCCAGCAAGATCCTGAAGCAAGGCAAGGACGGCCCGGTACCCGCCCGGATCGACGAGATCGGGGATCCGGTGCTGACGGCCACCTATGACCGCTTCCGCATCGAAGGCCAGGGGCGTCATGTCATCGACGTCGGCGGCGAGAACTACATTGCGACGGCGGCACCGATGAAGGAGATCGGCCAGGACTGGTGGATCCTGATCACGGTGCCCGAGGCGGACTTCGTCGGATTTGTCGCCAACAACAACCACAAGGCCCTGGCGATGTCGATGGTCATCGTCGCCTTCGCAGCGGGACTGGCGGCCTTGCTCATTCGCCAGGGGCTGCGCGCCGATCGCGCCGCGCGGCTGTTGCTGGATCGCAGCCGCCTGATCGGACGGCAGAGCACCGCCTACGGCGCCCTGGCGAAAGCCGCCGATCAGCTCGATCTGGCCAAGGGGCAGGTGCCCGGCGTCTTTACCGAGACCTTGACCGAGATGACCGGGGCGCGGCGGGTCAGCATCTGGCGGCTGCTGACCCGAACGCAGATGCTGCATTGCATCGACAGCTATGAACAGGACAGCCAGGGTCATGTCGGCGGGCTCGAGATGCATCGGGACGAACTGCCGCAGTTCTTCGCCTTCCTGCAGACCGGCGAGGAGATCGACATTCCCGACGCCCATTCCGATCGCCGGACGGCGCAGTTCCATCGCGTCCTGATGCAGCCTTTGGGCAGCCGGTCGCTCTTCGTCGTACCGCTGCGGGGTCGCGGCCAGGTGTTGGGCGCCATTTGTCTCGAGGACGCCGCCACGCTGGAAGGAACCCGCGATTTCATCCGGACCGTCGCCAACATGCTGGCGCTGCATCTCGCCATCGAGGCCGGCGATGCCTTGAACGGGTCCGGCCTCGATCCAGGCCCGCGCACCTTCGCCGCTGCGCCGGTCCCGGCGCCGACGGCGGCCGCCATGGAACGCAGCCGCTCGGCCGATCTCGCCGCGCGCTCCCTGGATCCGGCCCAGCTCGCGGCCGAGGTCTACACCAATGCCGCAGTGCTGGTGCTCAGGCTGCCGGACTCGACGGCGCTGGCGACGCGAAGCGCCGATGATGCGCCGGCGCTGGCCGATGCGATCGCCTGCACGCTGCAGCGGCTGGCCGCGCAGTACGACATCCCCTATCTGAAATTTCTCGGCCAGAAGGCCGTCGCCGCAACCGGATTTGAGCACGAGGATCTGGGGGGAACGGCGCGGATTGCCGGCCTCGCGGTGGATCTGCGTGACCACCTGACCGCTTTGTTCGAGACCGCAGGCTTGCCGCCGGATTTCCGCATCGGCATCGATTGCGGCCTCGCCATGGGAGGCGCCGTCGGCAATGAGCCGCGGGTGTTCAATCTCTGGGGCGAGGCGGTAAAGACCGCCGGCGCGATGGCCGCCTCGGCGGCCCTGGGCGGCATTCAGGCCACCGAAGCCGCCTATGATCGCCTGCGCCAGGGCTTTCTTTTCCGGCCGCGCGGGAGCTTCTATCTGCCCGGCGTCGGCGAGGCGCGAACCTTCGTTCTCGCGGGCCAGCTATGAGCGCCGCACCCGCCCACAGCCTGGGAGGCACCCGGCAGTTCGGCCTTGCCAGGCGCCTCCTCGTCTGGCTGGGCGCCTCGGTCCGGGTCAGGGCCAGCATTGCGCTGATGCTGGCGGCGCTTTGCGCCGGCGTCGTCGCCGAGGCGGTCCGGCCCCGCAGCTGGCGCCGCACCGTGCGCACGGAATTTCGCCGCATCCTGCGCTACGCCTTGGGCGGCGGGCTGCTGACCACGGTATTCGCAGCGGCCCTGATCGGGCTCGGCATGGTCTATCAGGCGCTCTATTGGCTGGGCATCGCCGGGCAGGAGGAGCAGATCGGCACCATTCTGGTAACCGTGCTGGTGCGGGAGGTGACCCCGGTGCTGGTCGGCTTCATCCTGCTCGGGCGCAGCGGCGCCGTGGTGCTGACCGAGCTCGGGCAACTTCGGGCGGCCGGCGAGATCCATGCATTGCAGGCCCAGGGCATCGATCCCTTTCTCGTCCTGGTGATGCCGCGCGGCGTGGCCTTCGCCGTCTCGGCCTATACCCTCGGCATGGTGTTCATCGTGACGGCGCTCTTCGTCGGTTTCGTTGCCGGCAGCCTGCTCGGCGCCGTGCAGCTTTCGATCTGGACCTTCCTCGACCATCTGCTGACCGCGATGCGACCGACGGATTTCGCGATTTTCCCGGTGAAGCTGCTGGTCATCGGCCTGCTGGTGGCCGGCACCTCCTGCCTGACCGCGCTCGCCGCCGGGGCCGGGGACGATCCCGCCAAGCTGATGCCGCGGGGTTTCGTGCGCGGCATGCTGGCGATCATGCTGGCCAGCGGCCTCTTGAGCATGGTGGCGTGATGGCGGCAGCGGTTCTCGCCCTGACCCAGGTTCAATCGCCGGAATTGTTCGGCGGCGCGGCCCATGGCGCGATCGAACTCGACCTGCAGCGCGGCGACCTGGCGCTGATCGACGCCCGGGATGCGGTATTGGCCGGTCATTTCGCCGACCTCTGCTGCGGCCTGGCCGGCGTCGAATCCGGCGCGGTCAAGTTCGCCGACCGCGACTGGAGGCGACTGCCGCCGGATCATGCCGACGCGATGCGCGGACGGATCGGGCGGGTGTTCTCCGGCGGCAGCTGGCTCGGCTTCCTGGACGCCGCCACCAATATCCTGTGGCCGCAGATCCACCACACCCGGCGCCAGCTCAATCTGCTGCGCGAAGATGCGGCACGCCTTGCCACCGTCTTCGGCCTTCCCGGATTGCCGGTGGGGCCGATCTCGGCGCTGTCACCCGCCGACCTGCTGCGCGCCGGCTTCGTCCGTGCATTCCTCGGCGAGCCCCTGCTGGTGATCCTGGAGAGCCCGGTCCAGGGGCTGCATGCCGAGCTGGTGCCGATGCTGCTGAACCGGATCGCGACCGTGCGTGATCGCGGCGGCGCGGTCATCTGGCTGACCCGGAGCCGGCTGGTCTGGGGCGACCGGTCGTTTCCGGCAACGCATCGGCTGCGGCTCAGCAACCGCGGCCTGTCGGCGGAGAGATGATGCCATGATCCGCATGCGCCACACGGATGAATGGATCGGGCTGCTGGTGATCGCGGCCGTTGTCGTGATGTCGGCGGCCATTCTGCAGGCCGGCGTGCTGCGCGACTGGTTCCAGCCGGTTTCCGATCTGCGGGTGATCCTGCCGGAGGCCGGCGTCGGCGGCCTCGAGGTCGGCGCCTCCGTCGAGGTCCTGGGCACCAAGGCCGGGATCGTGCGGCGGATCGTGATCGATCCCCGCCAGCAGATGTATGCGATGGTCGAGCTCGACGATCAGGCGCAGTCCTTCATCCGGCGGGACAGCACGGCGGTGATTCGCCGGCGCTTCGGCGTCGCCGGCGCCGCCTTCATCGACATCTCCCGCGGCACCGGCGAGGAGATGGAGGCAGCGGTGCTCGATCGCGCGGCGCTC
>CAZKDH010000072.1:0-8012 GCA_964551505.1 uncultured Rhodospirillaceae bacterium | reverse complement strand
CGGGCGGAGCCGCCATGTCGAATGACGAAAAGGGGAACCTCCTGCGCGAGTTCGAATTCACGGCGGCCGACTTCGAGCGGGTGCGCAAGCTCCTCCACCAGCATGCCGGCATCGCGCTGTCCCCGGCCAAGCAGGACATGGTCTACAGCCGCCTCGCGCGGCGGGTGCGGGCCAGCGGCGACCGCAGCTTTGCCCAGTACCTGGCGCGCCTCGAGCGAAGGGACGCGCAGGAGTGGGAGCCGTTCATCAATTCGCTGACGACCAACCTGACCTCCTTTTTCCGCGAGGCCCATCACTTCGAGGCTCTCTCCAGGCATCTCAAGTCCATCGCGGAAAAACGCCCCATCCGCATTTGGTGCAACGCGGCGTCGACCGGCGAGGAGCCCTACTCGATCGCCATGACCGTCGTGGAGGCCTTCAACAGTCTGACGCCGCCGGTGTCGATCCTGGCCAGCGACCTCGATACCAATGTGCTGGCGCAGGGCGAGCGCGGCGTCTACCCGGCGGATCGCGTGGCGAGGCTCCCCCCGGAGCAGGTTTCGCGACACTTCCTCAAGGGGAACGGCGTACCGGAGGGCAGCGTGCAGGCGAAGCCGGAACTGCGGCGGCTGATCACCTTTCGCCGCCTCAACCTGCTTGATGCCGGCTGGCCCGTGCAGGGACCGCTGGACGTGATCTTCTGCCGCAACGTGATGATCTACTTCGACAAGCAGACCCAGTACGACATCCTGAAGAAGTTCGTGCCGCTGCTGCGCGAGGACGGGCTGCTGTTTGCCGGGCACTCGGAGAGTTTCCTGCATGCCACGGACCTGTTCCGCTCCCTCGGCAGGACGACCTATGAACGCGCAGACCGCACCCCTAGGGTACTTCCTCGTGCGGTGTAGCCCCCGCACTCAGGGCGTCGCCGCCGAGGGCGCCATGGACGCCATGGGTTGCCGGACGAAAGTCCTCATCGTCGACGATTCCCCGGTGATGCGGCGGCTGCTGGCCGACATCATCAACAAGGCGGGTGACATGCGCGTCGTCGGCACGGCGGCCGACCCGATTGCCGCGCACGAGATGATCAAGTCGCTCGACCCCGACGTGCTGACGCTGGACGTCGAGATGCCGAAGATGAACGGCATCGAGTTCCTGCGCCGCCTGATGCGCTTCCGGCCGATGCCGGTGGTGATGGTCTCCTCATTCACCGAAGAGGGCTCCGAGCTGACCCTGAAGGCGCTGGAACTGGGCGCGGTGGACTACGTCACCAAGCCGGCGCCGAACGCGAAGTCCGCCAATGACGATTTTGCCAGCGCGATTCGCGACAAGATCCGCAGCGCCCGCGCCAGCCGGGCCTTGCCCCCCGCGAAAGCCGTGGCCGGGCACCGGGCGCCGGCCCCCCCCGTCATGGCCGTTGCCCGCCCGGGCTGGCGGCCGGCAGCGGAGGACCTGGTCGTGATCGGCGCGTCCACCGGCGGCACCGAGGCGCTCAAGGAGGTGCTGATCGCCCTGCCGGAGAACACCCCCGGCATTCTCATCGTCCAGCATATGCCGCAGTCGTTCACCGGCTCGTTCGCCAGGCGACTGGACAGCCTGTGCCGGATTCGCGTCAAGGAAGCCGAACACGGCGAGCGCGTGCAGCCGGGCACCGCCTATGTTGCGCCCGGGCATTCCCATCTGCTGGTGAAGAAAAGCGGCGCCGGCTATGTCGCCGAACTGTCCCGGGCCGACCCGGTGAACCGCCATCGCCCCTCGGTGGACGTCCTCTTCGAGTCGGCTGCCGCCTGTGCCGGCCGCCACGTCGTCGGCGTCATCCTGACCGGCATGGGCAAGGACGGCGCGGCGGGCATGCTGGCCATGAAGCGCGCCGGCGCCTGGAACATCGCCCAGGACCAGGATACCTGCGTCGTCTACGGCATGCCGCGGGAGGCGGTCGCCCTGAAGGCGGTGGACGAGGTCGCACCCCTCTCCGAGATCGGCGCCAGGGTGATGTCCCGGCTCGGCGCGGCCGGGCGCGCCGCCTGATCCGTTCCCCGGGCAGGGTATTCCTTAGGTTATATGCACCCCCTAAAGGTCCCGTACGCCGGGCCGTTATATCCCTCATACCGCCGCAGCCACCGTTCGGACGCATTGTTGCCGTCCCGGAGACGGCGGCGCAGCGAATACAACAGACCAACGCGGAAGGGATCCGGGCTCGATGCCGTCCGCAGGAAAGGAGTTCGGTCATGAACCATACTGGCACGACGGCGCGCATCATGATGGGGTTTGTCCTGTTCGGCCTGCTCATCGCTGGGGGCGCGATGCTGGCAACCCATTTCTCCGGCACCCAGCTGGGCTGGGGCCTGGTTTTCTATCATGCAGCCGCCGGCCTGGTGGTGTGCCTTGTTCCGTTTATCGTATTGCGGCGAACCCTGCTGGACCCGCTCTCCGACCTGCGGCGTGCGATCCAGGCGACGCGCAGCGACGGCGACCTGTCGCGCCGCGCCCCGCTGGCCGGCAGCGCGGCCACCGTCGAGGCGGCCAAGGCCTTCAACGACCTCATGGAAAGCTTCCAGGGCATCATCGGCAAGGTCTGCTTCAACTCGAAACAGGTGGAGGACGCCGCAGAAACCCTGATTGCCGAAGCCAAGAAGGTGGCTGGCGGCTCGGACCAGCAGCGTGGCGCGGCCGAGGCCACCATGCATGCCATGGAAGAGATGAACATCGGCATCAACCAGGTGGCGGAGAACGCCGAACAGACGGCCGCCAATGCCCAGACGGCGCGCGAGCTGTCGAAGAAGGGCGCCGAAATCGTCGACCGCGCCTCCGGCGAAATCGACCGCATCGCCCGCTCGGTCGAGCAGTCGGCCCAGGTGGTGGCGGCGCTGGGCGAGCGCTCGCAGGCCATCTCCGGCATCGTGCGGGTGATCCACGACATCGCCGACCAGACCAACCTGCTGGCGCTGAACGCCGCCATCGAGGCGGCGCGCGCCGGCGAGCAGGGACGCGGCTTCGCCGTGGTGGCCGACGAGGTGAGGAAGCTCGCCGAGCGCACGACGGCCGCCACCGGCGAGATCGGCGCCATGATCGGCGCCATCCAGAGCGAGACGCAGACGGCCATCCAGAGCATCCAGCAGGGCAGCGCCCAGGCGCATTCCGGCGCCGACCTCGCCCGCCAGGCGGCGGCTTCGCTGCAGCAGATCAATTCCGGCGCCCAGGAAACGATGGAGAAGATCGAGGCCATCGCCAGCGCCATCCAGCAGCAGAGCGCGAACGGCCAGAACATCACCGGCCACGTGCAGGACATCCTCAGGATGGCCGAGGACAACAACGCCACCGCCGGCCGCACCCTGGTGGAAGCCGGCCAGCTCGACACCCTGGCGCTCAATCTCAAGGAGGTCGGCAACGTCTTCAAGCTGGGCGAGCGCGGCCAGCAGGCGATGGACACCCATGGCCGCATGCCGGCCATCGCGCAGAAGGCGGCCCAGGACATCGGCCGGGTGCTGGAGGACGCTGTCCGCACGGGGCAGATCCGGCTGGACGACCTGTTCGATCACAACTACGTGCCCATCCCGAACACCAAGCCGCAGAAATTCACGAGCAAGTTCGATGCGCTCACCGACAGGATATTCCCGCCGGTGCAGGAGCCGATCCTGGATGCCCACAAGGAAGCCGCCTACGCCGGCGCGGTGGATGTCAACGGCTACTTCCCGACCCACAACAAGCGCTTCTCCAAGCCGCTGACCGGGGACGAGAAGGTGGACATGGTCAACAACCGCACCAAGCGCATGTTCAACGACCCGGTCGGCAAGCGCTGCGGCAGCCACGAACAGGCCTTCCTGCTGCAGACCTACCGCCGCGACACCGGCGAGATCATGCACGACCTGTCCGTGCCGATCTATGTGCAGGGCCGCCACTGGGGCGGTTTCCGCCTCGGCTACCGTACGGAGTGAGCGTTCCGCCGGCCAGGCCGGCGGGCTTGTTGCGATCAACATCTGAGAGCGAATCATGCAAGACATCATTGCGGCATTCATCCGTCCCTCGGTCGCCTTCATGGAGAGCCTGCGCCTGCGGACGAAATTCATCGTGGCCGGCATTGCCGCCGGCGTCGTCGTCGCCTACCTGTTGTTCAATACGACACCCGGCAGCACGCGCACGATCGTGGCGGTCGTCGGCCTGGCCCTGACCGGCTACCTGTCGCTGGGCGCCTACGTCTCCGTGCTGGGGGCGGTGCGCAAGGTGGTCGAAGGCGGCAGGCAGATCGCGGCGGGCGACCTGACCGTGCGGGTGAACCTGCAATCGAAGGACGAGTACCGTGAAATCGGCGATGCCTTCAATGCCGTCGCGCAATCCCTGAGCGGCGTCATCCAGCGCATCCAGGACAGCGCCGGCCAGCTCGAGAGCGCCTCCGTGAGCCTGGCGGAGGCGACCCGGTGCATCAGCGAAGGGTCGCAGGCGCAGGGTGAAGCGGTGTCCTCGGTGGTGAGCACGGTCGACCAGGTCAATGCGCTCGTCCAGAGAGTGGCCGCCAATGCCCAGGAGGTGGGCGATATGTCCGCCTCCGCCCGCGACAAGACCGCGGAGGGCAATGAAAGCCTGTCGAGCATGATCGGCGAGATCGACCTGATAGAAGAGGCGGTGACCGACATCGAGCGCAACGTCGACGCCTTCATCGCCAATACCCGCTCCATTTCTGAAATGACCCGCCAGGTCCGGGACATTGCCGACCAGACCAACATGCTCGCGTTGAATGCCGCCATCGAGGCGGCGCGCGCCGGCGAGCAGGGGCGCGGCTTCGCCGTAGTGGCCGACGAGGTGCGCAAGCTGGCCGAGAAATCCGCCGAGGCCGCCGCCCAGATCGACGGCGTCACCCATTCCCTGAGCGCCAAGTCCGCCGACGTCGAGAATGCGATCCGCCGGGGGCGGGAATCCCTCAGGCTCGGCCAGGAGAACATGGAAACTGTCGCCATCGTGCTGTCCGAAGCCAGCAGTTCGGTGTCCCGCACCAGCGCGGGGATGGAGGCGATCACGAGTTCGGTCGAGGAACAGACGGTCGCCAGCCGGGGCATCACCCAGAACGTCGTGCGCATCGCCCGGATGGCCGGCGAGAATTCCGCCGAAGTGGGCCGGGTGAACGAACAGGCCCAGCAGCTGGAGCGTCTGTCGCGCGACCTGGGACAGGCGGTAAGGGGCTATCGCACCTAAGGAAATCCCGGAGCGGTTGATACGAAGCTTGAAAATTCATCGAAAGGCCGATTATGAGAATCGCAACCAAGCTGTATTTGCTTGTCGGGCTGCTCCTGGTCCTCTCCGCTGTCATCGGCGGCATGGGGCTGTACGGCATGAAGGTGGCCGTCGGCGGCCTGGAAACCGTCTACAACGACCGCGTCGTGCCGCTGCGCGACCTCAAGGACATCGCCGATGCCTATGCGGTGAACATCGTCGACGCCACGCACAAGGTGCGCAACGGGGGCATGAGCCCGCAGGAAGGCCTGGCCAGCGTCGAGCAGGCCGAGAAGCTGATCGCCGAACGCTGGAAGGCCTATCTCGGCACCGCGCTGGTCGACGAGGAAAAGGCGCTGGTGTCGGAAATCGAGCCGCGCATGAAGGCGGCCGACGCCGCAGTGGCCAGGCTGAAGCCGATGCTCATGCGGCAGGACTTGGTCGAGGTTGCGGGCTTCGCCGCCGGGGAGATCTACCGGGCCATCGACCCGGTGTCCGAATCTTTTTCAAAGCTGGTGCTGGTGCAGCTGGATGTCGCCAAGCGCGAGTACGAGCAGGGCGCCGCAGCCTACGCCGGCATCCGCAATGCGGACATCGCGCTCATCGTCATCGGCCTGCTGGCCGGATTCGGCGTTGCCGTATCGGTGGTCCGCGGCTCGGTGCAGAAGCCGCTGGCGCAGACGCAGGACATCGCACGCGAGATTGCCGGCGGCAACCTCGCCGTCTCGATTCCCGAAGACCGCCGGGACGAGATGGGGGTGCTGTTGGCGTCCCTGAAGAACATGCGCGATGGTTTGCGCCGGATGGTCTCCGACCTGAAGGCCAATGCCGACGGCGTAGCCTCGGCAGCGGCGCAACTGTCGGCCTCCTCTTCGCAGGTGGCCGGCGCCACGGCACACCAGTCGGAGGCGGCCAGCGCCATGGCGGCGGCGGTCGAAGAGATGACGGTGTCGATCAACCATGTGTCGGAGAGCGCGCGCGAAGCGCACAGCGTGACGGCCGACACGGGCAGCCAGTCGCAGTCGGGCAGCCGCATCATCGAGGGCACCGTCGCCGAGATGCGGCGCATCTCGCAGACGGTCGGCGATGCCGCCGGCACCCTCCAGGCGATGGGCGAGAGTTCGCAGAAGATCTCCGGCATCGTCCAGGTGATCAAGGATGTCGCCGACCAGACCAACCTGCTGGCGCTGAACGCCGCCATCGAGGCGGCGCGCGCCGGCGAGCAGGGACGCGGCTTCGCCGTGGTGGCCGACGAGGTGAGGAAGCTGGCCGAGCGCACCACGGCCGCCACCGGCGAGATCGGCGCGATGATCGATGAAGTGCAGTCCAAGGCCCAGGCCGCCGTCGGCACCATGCAGGAGGCCGTGCAGCGGGTCGAAGGGGGCGTCGGCATGGCACAGCAGGCGAGCGAGTCGATGGCGGGCATCAGCGGCAGCGCGCAAAGGGTGGTGTCGGCGGTGAACGAGATCTCCAACGCGCTGAAGGAGCAGAGCGTGGCGAGCAACGACATTGCGGCCAACGTGGAGAAGATCGCGCAGATGTCTGAGGAGAACAGCGCGGCGTCGAAAGAGGCGGCTCAGACGGCCCACCAACTCGAGCAGCTGGCCGCCAGCACCCGCCAGGCCGTGGCGGCGTTCAGGGTCTGAGCCCGGAAAGGCGAACCGGCAGCGTGCCCGACGCGAGAGTCCGCCGCCAATGAATCAATGGGTTAGTGTTTTGGCAGACAGCAGGCTGCGGGGAAACGGCTTGCTGCACCCTTAAGTTCAGTACCTTGCGGCCGATAAGCTAAACAGCGACTGGAAATCACTATCAGCCCGTTCCGGCCAGGACGGGCCTGGCGAAGGAGAAAAGCATGTCGGAATTGATGAAAAACATCGATGCGCGAACCAAGCTGGCGGGCACCAACAAGCTCGAGCTGCTGCTGTTCTCGCTCGGGGTCGACAGCCGGACCGGCAGGCGGGAAACCTTTGGAATCAACGTGTTCAAGGTGCGCGAGGTGATGCGCACGCCGCCGATCACGGCCGCGCCGGAAATGCCGGAAGCCGTCGAGGGCATGGTCAGCCTGCGCGGCGCCCTGGTGCCGGTGGTGGATCTTGGCAAGTATGCCCACGTGGCCGCCGAGCAGCCGCGCGAGATCATGATCGTCACCGAATACAACGGCCGCACCCAGGGTTTCCTGGTCGAGGCGGTCGATACCATCCTGCGCCTGGACTGGTCGCAGATGAAGGTGCCGCCGGACATGATGACGGCGCGCATGGGCGGCCTGGTCACCGCCATCACGGAACTGCAGGATGGGCGCCTCGTCATGCTGCTGGACGTCGAGAAGGTTCTCTCCGAAACGACGCATTTCGACGATGACCTCCTCTACCGCGACATCAAGCCGATCGGCCGGAGCGATGTCCTGGTCGTCTTCGCCGACGATTCCTCGGTGGCGCGCAAGCAGGTGCAGACGACGCTGGAGCGGATGGGCGTCAACTTCATCGCGGCGATCAACGGCAAGCGGGCCTGGGAAGAACTGCAGAAGCTCGCCACCTATGCCGAGTCGCTCGGCCGCCCGGCGTGCGAGGTGGTGAGCCTGGTGCTCACCGACATCGAGATGCCGGAAACCGACGGCTACATGCTGACCAAGCTGATCAAGGGCGATCCGCGCTTCGCCGGCATCCCCGTGCTGATGCATTCCTCGCTCTCCGGCATGTCCAACCAGCAGCTGGGGCGGTCGGTGGGCGTGGACGACTATGTCTCCAAGTTCGAGCCGCAGCAACTGGCGGCGACCATCACCCGGTTGCTGCAGCAGGCGCCCGTCCGGGCGGCTGCCTGAGCGTTTGAATGGC
>CAZKDH010000071.1:0-17905 GCA_964551505.1 uncultured Rhodospirillaceae bacterium | reverse complement strand
GCGAGCAGCAGATCAACGAGCGCCAGTGCCTGAAGGACAAGCTCTATCCGCCGGACATCGCCCGCATGGTGCTGTTCCTGGCGGCCGACGACAGCCGCATGTGCGCGTCGCAGAATTTCATCGTCGACGGCGGCTGGGTCTAGGGCGTGCGCGCCGTGCCGGAGGCGTGCAGCAGCGTGTAGATGCCGCACAGCATGATGACCGCCGCGCCGGCGAGGGTGATCGGGTCCGGCAGGTCGCCGAACAGCAGCAGGCCGTAGCCGGTGCCCCAGATCAGCAGGGTATACATGAAGGACGAGACGATCGTCGCCGCGGCATAGCGAAAGGCGAGGATCAGGGCCAGGTTGCCCAGCCCGGAACAGACGCCGGTCATGGCCATCAGGACGAAATCCATCGGCCCGGGGCTGCGCCATTGGCCGATCGCCATCGGCAGGCCGATCAGGAACAGCATCGCGAAATAGACCAGCATCAGGGCGCCGTTGGATTCGCTTTTCGAGAGGCGGCGCAGGATCAGCAGCGAGACCGCGAACAGCGCAGCCGAGGCCAGCATGTAGAACTGCCCGAGGGCGATCGTGCCGAAATCCGGTCGCAGGATGACGATCACCGCGATGAAGCCGATGACCACCGCCAGCCATTGCCGCCAGCCCACAGGCTCGCCCAGCGTCGAGGCGGAGAGCGCGGTGACGGCGAGCGGCGTCAGGAAGGCGATCGCATAGGCATCCGCCAGGGGAATCGTCGAAAAGGCCAAGAAGGCCAGCATCAGGCTGCCGGCGCCGAGGGCGCAGCGCAGCAGCACCAGGCCGGTGCGCCGCGGCCGCAGGCTGGCGAGGCCGTCCTGGCGGATCAGGACCGGAAGCACCACGAGCAGCGCGGCGAGGCCGTCGGCGCTGGCGACCTGGAACACCGAATAGTCGCTGGAAAGCACCTTGGTGAGGGCGTCGGCGCTGGACAGCAGCGCGAAGGCGAGACAGGCGAGCCCGATCCCGAAGACGGTGCGGTCGGCGGTGGCATGGCCCTGGCTCATCTGCTGGCTCCCATCGGAAAATCCGCCCGGCACGCCTTTCCCGGCGCCGCACCGGCATGGCCGCTGTCGCCGGCATTTCTGCCGGAATGCGCGCGCCCTGTCACCCGCCGAGATCGCGGACGCAGCCGCGCGGCGCGGATGGCCGCTTGCTTCCCGGCAGCTTGGTGTAGACTTGCCGCCCGGAGATCCCGGAGATCCCGGAGATCCCGGATGCGGAGGAGGTTGTGGTGAAGCGCGTTCTCGCGATTGTGCTGGCGGCCCTCGTTGCCGGACCGCTCGCTGCCGGGGCGGAGTCTCCCGCCCGGCCGGCGGGGCAGGTCGTGCTGACCGTCGCCGGCCAGGTGACGAAGCCCAACCGCGGCGCTTTCGATCCTTTCGATGACGCGTTCTTCAAGTATCACGAACGGCATTTCGCCAAGGCGGCGGTGTTCGATCTCGCGGCATTGGAGGCCCTCGGCCGGCATCGGGTCGAGATCGCCTATGTAAAATGGCCGCGCGCGCTCCGCTTCGAAGGGCCGTGGTTGCGGGACGTGCTGGCGGCGGCGGGGGCCACCGGGCGCGACCTGACGGTCCTGGCGCTGGACGGCTATGCGACCGAGATCAGTGCCGCGGATCTCGCCCGGTACGACTGGATCCTCGCCACCCGGCTGGACGGGCATTACCTGGAGATCGGCCAGCGCGGGCCGCTCTGGATCGTCTATCCCGGAACGACCCTCACCCAGGCCGATGAGGACCGCTGGCCCTATGCGGTGTTCATGATCGAGGCGAAATAACCGTCCCCGCCGCCTTCGCTAACCCATTGAAAAGAATGGTGGGCGGTACTGGGATTGAACCAGTGACCCCTACGATGTCAACGTAGTGCTCTCCCGCTGAGCTAACCGCCCGAACCCTGGGCCCGCACGTGCCGGGCCGGCTGTCGACCGTCGGCGAAACGCGGGATTCCTCGGCCGACGGCGGCTGGCGAAATAGCATCCCGACCGGGCGAATGCAAGCGGCGCGCGGCGGAACCGGGAAAAGCCGGGGTTTTCCAGGGATTCAGCGGCGAATCCGGCCGGTTTGCCCGGTCGGGCCCGCGGTCCTAGGCGCAGAGCAGCTGGTCGACCTGGCTGACCAGCTGGTTGAGGTGGAACGGCTTGGAGAGCGCCGGCACCGGCTTGGCGCCGGGCTGGCCCTCGGGCTTGCGCTCGCGGCCGAGGGAGACCGCGGCGAAGCCGGTGATGAAGACGATGCGGATCTCCGGCTGCGCCCGGGCCACCCGCTTGGCCAGCTCGACGCCGTCCAGCCCCGGCATGACCACATCGGCCAGCAGGAGATCGAAGTCGTGGCTCTCCAGCACCGCCGCCGCCGCCAGGCCGTCCTCGACCACGGCCACCATGTGGCCGGCGCGCCGCAGGGCGCGGGCCAGGAAGTCCCGCATGTTGTCGTTGTCTTCGGCGATCAAGATCCGCGCCATGTCCTGCGGCCCGACTTTCACTGCTGCTTGTTCCCCCGGCGTCGCCCGGGCAATCTGGATTCGAGAAGCAATCTAAGAGCCCGGGCGAGTCGGCGACAAGAAAAGTCTTCGCTGACAGTTGCATGGGAATTGATTAAATCTGTTGGCGATGAGCGACGGCATGGCGAAAGACGAGAAGCGGGGCGGCCCGGCGCCGGCCGCGATCCCACCTGGCGGCGCCGGGCCGGTCGCCGTGGTACAGCCGGCGGAGCAGCTGGCGCCGCTGGTTCTCGCCTCGCCTCACAGCGGCGCGGAATATTCCGAGGAATTCCTTGCCGCGGCGAAGCTCGACCTCGCCACCCTGCGCCAGTCCGAGGACTGCTATGTCGACGAGCTGATCGCCGGCGGGCCCGCCCTCGGCGTGCCGGTCCTGCGCGCGCTGTTCCCGCGGGTCTTCGTCGATGCCAACCGCGAGGCCTTCGAGCTCGACCCGGCGATGTTCGAGGACGCGCTGCCGGCCAGCGCCAACATCGCCTCGCCGCGGGTCGCCGCCGGGCTCGGCATGATCCCGCGCTACGCCGCCAACGACCGCGAGATCTACCGCCGCAAGCTGAGCTATGCCGAGGCCGAGGCACGCATCGCCGGCTTCTACCAGCCCTATCACCGCGCGCTGAAGGAGCTGATCCGCGCCACCCGCGAGAAGTTCGGCCTCTGCCTGCTGCTGGACTGCCATTCGATGCCCTCGGTCGGCGGCGCCGCCGATCGCGATCGCGGCCGGCCGCGGGTGGATTACGTGCTCGGCGACTGTTTCGGCGCCGCCTGCGCCGATGCGGTGACCGCCCTCGCCGAGCGCTACTTCCGCGACGCCGGCGCCAATGTCCGGCGCAACAATCCCTATTCCGGCGGCTACATCACCCAGCATTACGGCCGGCCCGCCGAGGGCGTGCACGTGCTGCAGATCGAGATCAACCGCTCGCTCTACATGGACGAGCGCAGCCTGCGCCGCAGCGACGGCTTCGAGAGCGTGAAGCGCGGCATCGACGGCCTGGTGGCGCTGCTGGCGGCCCAGGCCCTCGAGGTCATGCGCCGGAGATGACCGGGTCTCGGCAATGAGCGGTGGCGGTTTCCTGCTGCGCCCGGCGGCGGAAGGCGACATCGCCGCCATCCAGCGGATCTATGCCGGGCACGTGCTGACCGGCCTTGCCAGCTTCGAGGAGGTGCCGCCCGCCGCCGACGAAATCCGCCGGCGCTGGCGGGCGATCGCCGATCTCGGCCTGCCCTACATCGTCGCCGTGGCCGGGGACGCCCTGGCCGGGGACGTGCTCGCGGGCTATGCCTATGCCGGCCCCTACCGGCCGCGCACCGCCTACCGCTTCACCGTCGAGGATTCGATCTATCTCGACCCGGCCTTCCAGGGCCGCGGCATCGGCCGCAGCCTGCTCGCCGCGCTGATCGCGGAGGCCACCCGCCTCGGCAAGCGCCAGATGATCGCGGTCATCGGGGATTCGGCCAATGCCGCCTCGATCGGCCTCCACCGCAGCCTGGGCTTCGCGGCGAGTGGGGTGTTCGAGGCGGTCGGCTTCAAGTTCGGGCGCTGGGTGGACAGCGTGCTGATGCAGCGCGCCCTCGGGCCGGGTGCCGCCACCCTGCCGGACTGAGCGGCAGCCAGAAAAAAAGGCCGTGCACAGGGCACGGCCTAAGTTCTGGGAGGAAACGCCCATGAGGGGCGTATACGGCAATGACTGTCAGGGGAGATGTCCATTGCCGCACTGCAGAAGATGATGTTGCGACTGCGAAAAGTCAAGCGGTTTTCGATAATGCTAAACTGGCATATTATGTGATTAGTTACAGTAATTTAACACATATATTGCGATGCGAAATTTCCCCTACTAAACAGGTCCCAATCCTATTTCTTAATCGCAGCAGAAGCTGCGCGAAGCGGGGTCGTTCAGGGCCTCGGCCAGGGATTCGCGCGATTGGGGCGCCGCCGGCGGGGAGAGGTCTGCCGGCGCGACGAGGTCGAGCGGGCCCGCCGCCCCCGCCGGCGCATCGGCAAAGCGGCCCTCGGCGGTCCAGGCGCAGGGCCCGACCATCTGCACTAGGCCGGAAATCCGCCCCGCCGCCGGGTCGACGGCGTCGATCCGGGCCTCGCGCCGGTCCTTGGTCCTCAGCACCATGCCGGGGCGGCAATGGGCGATGAAATCGAAGCCGGACATGGGCCTCTCCCTGGTGGTTGCGGCGGAATTGGACGGAACCGCCGCGCCGCGGTCAAGGGCCGGACGGCATCCGGGCGCATTGACCTGGCTTCCCACCTCTCGTTAACGTGCCGCTCGCTATATTGGGGCCGCAATTTCTGTAACCGCGGCCCCGGATCGGGGCCTGCCAGGGTGGATCGATGCCGGAGCTCGTCCTCACCGGACCTGCCAACAGCACCTTCGTCTGCGCCGCCAGGCTGGCGCTGGACGAGAAGGGCGTCGCCTATCGCCTGGCGCAGCCCGACGTCCTGAAATCCGGCGGCTTCCGCCTCGGCGACATGCTGCATTACCTGGTCGCGCAGCAGCCGCGCCTCGACCACGGCCGCTTCGCCCTGTTCGAGGCGGAATCGATCCTGCGCTATGTCGATGCCGGCTTCGAGGGACCGGCGCTGCAGCCGGCCGACGCCAGGTCCTGCGCGCTGATGGTCGAGATCGTCAGCGTCATCCGCGACCACCTGCACCCAACGGCGATCGGCGCGGTGGTGGCGCAGCGGCTGTTCACGCCCTTTCTCGGCGGCGTCACCGACTATGGTGCCATCGCCGATGCCCTGCCGGCCCTCAGCGATGCGCTGCTGGTGATCGAGCAGCTCTCCTTCGCCGCCCATGACGGCGAGAAGTCCGAGCTCCTGGTCGGCCCCGGCCTGTCGCTGGCCGACATCACGCTGATGCCGATCGCCGCCTATCTGCTGATGACCGACGAGGGCCGCCAGGCCTTCGCGAAATCGAAGCGCCTGGCGCGCTGGTGGCTGGCGGTGTCGCGGCGCCCTAGCCTGGCTCGGGCCTGGCCGCGTCTCGATGGATCAGTGCGATAAAGCGCGTCGAGAGCAGCAGCGCCGCCAGCGGCGCCGCACTTCCCACCCCCAGCACCCAGAGCACCGCATGCGCCACGTCGGCCGGCAGCAGCGCATCGGTGAGGCCGGCGCCGTTGGCGATGACGCCGGCCCCGGCCGCGCCGAAGGCGATGCCGAGCGAGCGGATGGTCGGGATCGATGAGGCGGTGATCGATTCCTCGCCCGCCGCGGCGTGGCGCATCGTCGCCGCCACCACATGCAGGTTCGAGCTGCCGAGGCCGAGCCCGACCAGGCCGTTCAGCAGCGGCACCACGAAGGTGGGCACGCTCTGGATGCCGAGCGCCAGGGCGCCGAGGCCGACGCAGCAGCAGACCTGGCCGCCGAGAATGGCGATCGAGGCGGCGCGGCCGTGGAGATGCGCGGTGGCGACCGAGGCCAGGGTCCAGCACACCGCCAGGCTCGCCGTCATGTAGCCGGCGATCAGCGGATCGACGCCGTGCAGCACCTGCAGCGCCAGCGGCAGGAAGACGCCGATCACCGTATGGGTCATCGACGAGAGGAACATCACCCAGTAGCCGGCGCCGGTGGTGGTGGCGATCGAGAAGGGATGGGTCGGGAATAATTTCGCGGTGCCGGCATGGTCGAGCAGCAGCGTCCCCCAGACGAAGAGGACGGCCAGCGCGATCAGCCCGGCCTGCAGCCCGACATTGGGCAGATGGCTGGCGAAGCCGACGGCGAGCACGCCCACCGCCAGCAGCGCCATGCGCCGGTAGGGGAAGGGATGGCTCGATCCGGCACCGGCGCGCTCCGGCAGGCGGAACCAGACCGCCAGCAGGAAGGCGATGATGATCGGCGCGTTGATCCAGAAGGCGCCGCGCCAGGAACCCAGTTCCGCGAAGATGCCGCCGACCGCCGGGCCGATCAGCGCCGCGACGCCCCAGGTGCTGGAGACCAAAGCGAGGACGCGCTTCCGGAGATGCGGCGGGAAGAGTTCGCTGACCAGGCTCATCGACATCGAGATGATGAGCCCGCCGCCGAAGCCCTGCACCGTGCGCGCCGCCAGCAGCACGATCATCGTCGGGCTCATGGCGCAGCCGACCGAGCCCGCCAGGAACAGCACGCCGCCCAGGGCATAGGCGCGCCGCGCGCCGAGACGCGCCTTCAGCGGCCCGCCGGTCGCGGCGCCGATGATCGAGGCCACCATGTAGAGCATGGTGGTCCAGGTGTAGTAGTGCGATCCGCCGATATCGCGGACCACCGAGGGCATGACGGTGGAGACGATGAAGACGTCGACCGCATGCAGGCCGATCCCGAGATTGAGCATCACGGTATAGATCCCGAGTCCGCCGCGGAACAGGCTGCTCCATCCGGCGTCGGGCTGCGCGGCTTGCGGCTGGGTCACGGGCGAGGGACTTTCGTTCTTCCGGGGCGGCCACTATAGGCAGCGGCGGCGATGCGGTCAAAGCAGTGGGCGATTTTCCTCGGCCGCCGGGCATGCTATGGATCGCCGGCAATCCACCCAACTGCTCCGAGGACATCATGGCGGCGCGCATCACCCGTTTCGGCATCAATCCCCCGGCGGTCGAGACCGGCAAGCCGGGCAACGTCATCGCCGGCGCGCCGGTGACCCGGCTGCAGAACTACTATACCGACGGCACCGGCCAGTTCTTCTCCGGCATCTGGGAAGCGACGCCGGGCAAATGGCCGGTCAGCTATACCGAGGAGGAGTTCTGCGCCATCCTCGAGGGCAAGGTCGTGCTGACCAATGCCGAGGGCGTCGCCGAGACCTTCGTCAAGGGCGACGCCTTCGTCATCCCCAGGGGCTTCGCCGGCACCTGGGAGACGATCGAGGCGGTGAAGAAGTGGTACGTGATCTTCGAGGCAAAATCCCCCGCCTGAGCCACCCACGGGCGCCGGACCGATCCACCCCGATCCGCGTCATGCCAAGGCTTGGCCTTGGCATGACGAAATCGAGTTGCGCGCCGCCGTCGACGGGTGCCGGCGATGGCCCTAGGCCGTCACCTGCTGCACGATCGCGTCGAGGGCGGCGAGGGTCGAGGCGCGGAGGTTGTCGTTGAGGAAGTCCGGCCAGGAGGACAGCTTCACCGCGACGATGCGCTCGCGCGGCCGCACATAGATCATCTGGCCGAAGACCCCGGAGGCGCAGTGCAGTCCGCTGGCGCGGTCGTAGACCCACCATTGCCGGCTGTAGCAGGAATCTGGGAAGCGCGAGAAGCGGTCGCCGTAGAGCGGCTGGAAGGCCGCGACGTCGCCGGTGCGGCAGGCGGCGGTCCAGGCCGCCGGCACGATCTGTCGGCCGTTGCAGGCGCCGTCGTCGAGGAACATCTGGCCGAAGCGGGCGTAGTCGCGCATGGTCGCGTTGAGCCCGCCATCGGCGAGGCAGGTGCCGGCGCGATCGACGGTGAAGCAGGCCTCGGCCTCGGCCCCCATCGGCTGCCAGAGCTCGCGGCTCATGAGATCGGCGAGGCCGAGGCCGGAGACGCGTTCCAGCACCCAGCCCAGCGTGTCGGTCTCGATCGAGCGGTACTCGAAATGGCCGCCATGCGGGCGTACCTGCTGCAATGTCAGGATGAGATCGTAGGTGCTGGCGGGCTCGCCCGGGCGCGGGCCCGGCTTCCAGCCGTCGGCGCGGTCGAGCTGGCCCATCTCGCAGTTGGGATCGAGATAGTCCTCGCTGAAGCGCACGCCGCTGCGCATGTCGAGCAGCTGCGCGACCGTCGCCCCGGCATAGCCGCAGCCGGCCAGCTCCGGGACGTAATGGCTGAGCGGCGCCTCGAGCTGCAGCTCGCCGCGCCCGGCCAGGATGCCGACCAGGGCGCCGACGAAGGATTTCGCCACCGACTGCGAGAGATGCAGGGTGGCCGGGGTCATGCCGTTCAGGTAGTGCTCGGCGATGATCCTGCCGTCCTGCAGCACCATGAAGCCGTCGGTATAGGTCCGCTCCAGCATCGCCGCGACATTGCGGGCGACGCCGTCGATGTCGGTGAAGACGACGGGGAGGATGTCCTGCGGCGCCCGGGCGAAGACGCTGGCCGGCCCCGCGCCGCGGGCGATCGGCCGGGTCGGCAGGACGCTGCGCACGTTCTGGAAGCTCCAGCGGTTGAACGGCGGCCGGTCCCAGTTGTCGAGGGTGATGCGCAGGTCCGGCGGCGGCGGAAAACCCTGCATGATGCCGGGGGATTGCAGGGTGGATTCCTGGTGCGACGGGGCGGAAGGGAAGGCGGACATGCCGGGGACTCGCTCAGCTGCGTAAGACAGCGGCCACTATGCGGTGCGGCCGCTGCCGGGGCAACAGCGACGCGACGGCGGTTCAGCCGTGCTCGGGGCCGCGCTGCGAGGCGTGGATGGCGCCCATCACCGCGCCCTTCACATAGGGCAGCAGCGCCAGGGTCATCAGCAGGGTGACCGGGAGCCAGATCGCCATCTGCACCCATTCCGGCGGATGGGCATAGGTCTCCAGGGCGAAGAGCCCGGTCACCACCACATGGCCGACGATGAAGATGGTGAAATAGGCCGGCGCGTCGTCGGCGCGGATCGGCTCGAAGGCGAGGTTGCAGACCGGGCAGGACTCCCGGATCGACAGGTAGCCGGCGAACATCCGGCCCTCGCCGCAGCGCGGGCAGGTGCGGCGGAAGCCGCGCATCAGGGCGGTGGTCCATTTCGGGTGGACCGGGGGGCGTTGCTGACTGGGCAAGATGCAAATCCTTCGCAGGGCCGGATGTCTATGTAGCACCGCCGGGGAATTCTGCCCTGTGGCGGGTTGTCGCCGATCAAGTCGAGGCAGAATGCCCTGACATCTTGCGGGGATTTGCGGGCCCGCCCTACCCGGGCGGGGACCGGTCGCCGGAAGCCGCCAACCGCAGGCTATCCTGCAGGAACCTGCCGTCCTCTTCCTGAGCGTAGGGGCCCAGTTCGAAGAAGGAATCGGTAATGTCCGCCTTGCCTTGGCGGGCCAGGGCCAGTTCCTGGCGCGCATCCTCCATCCGTCCGGCGCGGGCATAGGCCGCGGCCAGCAATCCGTGGGTGAAGAAGTTCTCGATCGGCGCCTTGTGGAAGGCCGCGATCGCCTCGTCATAGCGCTTCATCAGCAGCAGCGTGGTGCCGCGGATCTCCCAGAACCAGGTCGGCGGAAAGGGGTCGCGCTGGTGGGCGATGTCCAGGTAGCGCAGCGTGTCGTCGAATCGGCCCATATAGGAAAGCCAGTTGGCGTAGTCCGCGATGATGTAGACGTCATTCGGGTTGAGCCTCATCGCCCGCTCGAAATGCATGCCGGCCTGCGCCAGTTTGTGCGAATGCAGCGATACGAATCCCATCGCCTGGTGGCTCCAGGCATCGGATTCGTCCAGCGCCACCGCCTTTTCGGCGCAGGCCAGGGCCTGCTGCATGGTCTTGGCGTCGTTATCCTGGAAGAACTTAGTGACCAGGGTCGAGGCGCGCCACGCATAGGCATTGACATAGTCGGGATCGAGTTCGATCGCCTGCGCCAGGCACCGGTCGGCCTCATTTATCCTGTAGCGGCTGCTCAGCTCGCGGCCCTGCAGGAAATAATCATAGGCGGCCCAGCTGGTCGTCGGCTTGCTGCGCAGCTGCGCGGCGCCGGCCGCGGCCAGGCGGCCCTCCAGGGTCGAGACGATGGTCTGCACGACCTCGTCCTGGACGGCGAAGATGTCCTCGATGGTGCGGTCGTAGCGTTCCGCCCAGAGGTGGCTGCCGGCGGCGGCATCGATCAGCTGCGCGGTGATGCGGATGCGCGTCCCGGACTTGCGGACGCTGCCTTCGACGATGTAGCTGGCGCCGAGGGCCTTGCGAACGGCGGCGAGATCCACGGCGGGGCCCTTGAACTGGAAGGACGAGTTGCGCGCGATCACCGCCAGCGAGCGATAGCGTGCCAGTTCGGTGATGATGTCTTCGGTGATGCCGTCGCTGAAATAGTCCTGCTCCGGATCGCCGCTCATGTTGGTGAAGGGCAGGACGACGATCACCGGCTGCTCCCGCGCCCCGCCCGGGGGCTTTGCGTCCAAAAGAGTTGCACCCGGGAGCATCTCCCCCGACTCCTCGCGCTGCGGCGGCTGGGCGGGACGGGCCATGAAGACCCGGATCGGCTTTTCGATGTTGCGCACCGCATGCTCGCCCATGTCCTCGAAGGCGACTGCCAGCTTGCTGCCGACATGCTCGCGGACTGTTCCCGACACCGCGATGCCGCCGGGAACGGCCAGGGTCTGGAGCCGGGCGGCGACATTGACCCCGTCGCCATAGATATCCGCCTCGTCGACGATGATGTCGCCGAGGTTGATGCCGATCCGGAAGACGATGCGGCGGTCGGCGGGCACAGTGGGCTCGGCGCCGAGCATCTTCTCCTGGATATCGACGGCGCAGCCGACCGCATCCACCACGCTGGCGAACTCGACCAGGGCGCCGTCGCCCATCAGCTTGACGATCCGGCCGCCACGGGCGGCGATGGCGGGATCGACGATGTCGCGCCGCAGGGCCTTGAGCCGCGCCAGGGCGTCGGCCTCGTCGATTTCCATCAGGCGGCTGTAGCCGACGACGTCGGCGGCAAGGATGGCGATCAATCGGCGCGTCAACGGCGGCGACGCCACGACTGCCCCCGCCTCAGGCGATGATGTCGGGGAGCAGCTTGCTCTCCAGCTTGGTCATCTGGTCCTTGAGGGCGAGCTTGCGTTTCTTCAGGCGCTGGATCTGCAGCTGGTTGAAGGGCGAGGTCTCGGTCAGGCGATGGATCACGTCGTCGAGATCGCGGTGCTCCGTCCGGAGCTCCTCGAGCTGGACCCGCAATTCGTTCATGCCGATCATCACGGTGGGTTGGCCTCCCGCTTTTTGAGGCGGCAGTCTATCGCAAAGCCCGGCCTGCGTCACGGACCGCCTGCGCCGCGGCCTTGGCGGTGCCGGAAAGATGTGGCGGGACTCGGCGATTTCAAGCCCGCGGCCGACCCGGCTTGCAAGCGGCCCGGCCGGGCTTTAGAGATGGTTCTTCACGCGCCGGATCAAGGGCGGATGCAGGCATGGCGGAAGGTGCCCGATGAGCGACAGTTTCGACCTGGTGCTGCGCGGCGGCACGGTCTGGACCCCGAACGGGCCCGAATCGACCGATATCGCGGTGAAAGCCGGGAAAATCGCCGGATTCGGCGATCTCGGGCGGGCGAAGGCGGCCGCGGTCTTCGAGGCCCGGGGCCTCACCGTGCTGCCCGGGGTGATCGACACCCAGGTGCATTTCCGCGATCCGGGCCTGACCCACAAGGAGGACATCGAAAGCGGCACCGCCGGGGCGGCGATGGGCGGGGTGGTCGCCATTTTCGAGATGCCGAACACCAATCCGAACACCCTGACCGGGGCCGACCTGCAGGCCAAGCTCGACCGCGCCAGCGGCCGCGCCTGGGTCGACCATGCCTTCTTCATGGGCGCCTCGGACGAGAATGCGGCCGAGCTCGAGCACCTGGAACTGCTGCCGGGCTGCGCCGGGGTGAAGATCTTCATGGGCTCCTCGACCGGCAGCCTGCTGGTCGCCGACGACGAGACCCTGGAGGAGGTGCTGCGCCACGGCCGGCGCCGCGTCGCCATCCATGCCGAGGACGAGACCCGGCTGCGCGAGCGCCTGGCGCTGGTGAAGGACGGCGCCGATCCGAAGATGCATCCGGTCTGGCGCGACGAGGAGACCGCGATCCGCGCCACCCGGCGGATCATCGCCCTTGCCCGCAAGACCGGGCGGCGGATCCACGTGCTGCACGTCACCACCGGCGAGGAAATGGCGCTGCTCGGCGCCAACAAGGACGTGGCCTCGGTCGAGGCGCTGACCCATCACCTGACCCTGTCGGCGCCGGACTGCTACGAGCGGCTCGGCACCTATGCGCAGATGAACCCGCCGGTGCGCGACAAGAGGCAGCAGGATGCGCTGTGGCAGGCGGTGCGCGACGGCATCGTCGACTGCATCGGCTCGGACCACGCGCCGCATACCCATGAGGAGAAGGCGCGGCCCTATCCGCAGAGTCCCTCCGGCATGCCGGGGGTGCAGACCCTGCTGCCGGTGATGCTGGACCATGTCCATGCCGGCCGGCTCAGCCTGCAGCGGATGATCGACCTGACCAGCGCCGGACCGGCACGGATCTATAACATCGCTGGCAAGGGCCGGATCGCCGTCGGCTACGACGCGGATTTCTCGGTGGTCGACCTGGCGGCGCGGCGGGAAATCACCAATGCCTGGATGAAGACCAAATGCGGCTGGACCCCCTATGACGGGATGCAGGTCACCGGCTGGCCGAAGGCCACCATCATCCGCGGCCGGGTGGTGATGCGCGACGACGCCCTGCTCGAGCGGCCGGCCGGGCAGCCGGTGCGCTTCCAGGAGACGCTGCCCCGGGAGGCGCGGTCATGAGCGGCAGCTGCATCGTCGGCTGGGCGCATTTGCCCTTCGGCAAGCGCCCGGATACCGATGTCGAGGGCCTGATCGTCGAGGCGGGCGCCGCGGCGCTGCGGGATGCCGGCATCGCCGCCGCCGACATCGACCAGGTCTTCGTCGGCCATTTCAATGCCGGCTTCTCGGCGCAGGATTTCCCGGCCTCGCTCGCCTTCGGCATCGATCCCGCCCTGCGTTTCAAGCCGGCGACGCGGGTGGAGAATGCCTGCGCCACCGGCTCCGCCGCAGTGCATCAGGGGGCGCAGGCGATCGCCGCCCGCCAGGCCCGCCTGGTGCTGGTGATCGGCGTCGAGCAGATGACCACGACCGATGCGCCGGGGATCGGGCGCAACCTGCTGAAGGCCAGCTACGTCAAGGAGGAGGCGGAGATCGAGGGCGGCTTCGCCGGCGTCTTCGGCAAGATCGCGGCGCTGTACTTCCAGCGTTATGGCGACCAGTCGGATGCCCTGGCGCGGATCGCCGCCAAGAACCACCGCAACGGCGTCGGCAATCCCTATGCGCAGATGCGCAAGGACCTCGGCTACGACTTCTGCCGCAATGTCTCCGAGAAGAATCCGCTGGTCGCAGGACCGCTGAAGCGTACCGACTGCAGCCTGGTCTCGGACGGCGCCGCGGCGCTGGTGCTGGCCGACCTGGAGACCGCCCTGGCGATGAAGAAGGCGATCCTGCTCAGGAGCCTGGCCCAGGCCAACGACTTCCTGCCGATGCGGAAGCGCGACGTCATCGCCTTCGAGGGCTGCACCGCCGCCTGGCAAAAGGCGCTGGCCCAGGCGCGGCTCGGCCTCGACGAACTGTCCTTCGTCGAGACCCACGACTGCTTCACCGTGGCCGAGCTCATCGAATACGAGGCGATGGGCCTGACGCCGAAGGGCGAGGGGGCGCGCGCCATCCTCGAGGGCTGGACCGAGAAGGACGGGCGCCTGCCGGTCAATCCCTCGGGCGGGCTGAAGGCCAAGGGCCATCCGATCGGCGCCACCGGCGTCTCCATGCATGTGCTGGCGGCGATGCAGCTCTCCGGCAGCGCCGGCGAGATGCAGGTGAAGGGCGCCCGGCTCGGCGGGATCTTCAACATGGGCGGCACCGCGGTCGCCAACTACGTCAGCATTCTGGAGCCGTTGCGCTGACCGGCGCCGGCAGGTGAAGGGGAACGCATGTTCAAGGCTCTGTTGCTCGAGGAAAAGGACGGCAAGGTCGCCGCCTCGATCCAGTCCCTGGCCGAGGACCGGCTTCCGCCGGGCGACGTCACCGTCGGGGTGCAGTACTCGACGCTGAACTACAAGGACGGCCTGGTGCTGAACGGTCAGGGCCGGCTGGTGCGCAGCTATCCGCATGTGCCGGGCATCGATTTCGCCGGCGCGGTGCTGGAGAGCGGCCATCCCGGCTTCAAGCCGGGCGATCCGGTGATCCTTACCGGCTGGCGGGTCGGCGAGATGCAATGGGGCGGCTATGCCGAGAAGGCACGGGTCAAGGGCGACTGGCTGGTGCCGCTGCCCCAGGGGCTGACCGGCCGCCAGGCGATGGCGATCGGCACCGCCGGCCTCACCGCCATGCTCTGCATCATCGCGCTGGAGCAGCAGGGCGTCTCGCCGCGGGACGGCGAGGTGCTGGTGACCGGCGCCGCCGGCGGCGTCGGCAGCGTCGCGACGGCGGTCCTCGCCAAGCTCGGCTACAGCGTGGTCTGCTCGACCGGCCGGGCCGATACCCATGCCTACCTGAAGGAGCTGGGCGCCAGCACCATCATCGACCGCGCCGCGATCGCGACGCCCTCGGGCAAGCCGCTGGACAGCGAGCGCTGGGCGGGCTGCATCGATTCCGTCGGCGGCTCGACCCTCGCCTGCATCCTGCCGCAGATGAAATACCTCGGCAGCGTCGCCAGCTGCGGCCTCGCCGGCGGCACCAAGCTGGAGACCACGGTGATCCCCTTCCTGCTGCGCGGGGTGAAGCTGCTTGGTATCGATTCGGTGATGTGCTCGATCGAGCGGCGCAAGGAGGCCTGGGCCCGGCTCGCCCGCGACCTGCCGATGGCCAAGCTCGAGGCGATGATCCGGCCGGCGACCCTGGCCGACCTGCCGGAGCTCGGCCGCGCCATCGTCGCCGGCCAGGTGCGCGGCCGCGTGGTGGTGGAGATCGCCTAGGCGGCGTGGATGTCGGGACGCCGGCGACGGATCGCCGGCGGGGCATCCAGCGCGAGGTCGGGCTGCAGCAGCGGGGCGACTGCGACGGCGCCGCTGCCGGTGATCCCGGCCACCACCAGATGCACCAGGGCGGCGGTGTCGCCGGCCAGGAGGGTGACGGTGATCTGGTCGCCCGGGCGCAGCAGTTCATGGGCAGGCGAGAAGTAGCCGTTGTCGTTGCCGGCGACGGGCCTGCCGCCTCGGCTTTCCAGCAGGTCCGCCAGGCTGTCGCGGGTGCGGTAGTGCCACAGGGTGAAGCCGTTGGCATAGGCGAGCACGCTGAGGTCGCGGGCGGTGAAGCTCATGTCGGTCCCTCCGGAATGGTTGAACGGGCGGGAACGTAACAAGAACTTATGCGTGTGTCAACGTAAAAAGCGTTGAAATTACGTAATCGCGCCTCAACCGGATTCGGCGGAGCCGGTGATGCGGTAGATCTGCTTCACCTCGCCGGCCTTCAGGTGGATGTCCCGGGGCGGATTGAACTGGCGCAGCACCACCTCGTCGTCGCTGCGGCGGAGGAACTGCTTGATCAGGCCCTGGCCGTCGGAGAGCTCGACCGCGACGAAGCAGTTGCGGGTGAGCGGCCGGTTCGGGTTGACGTAGAGCAGCTCGCCGGCGAAGTAACGCGGCTCCATGGATTCGCCGTCGACATAGAGGCCGAAGCCGTTGAAGACGCCCTTCAGGTTCGACGGGCGCTCGACGAATTCCTTGGCCTCGCCTTCGTTGAAATAGAAGCCCTCGCTGCCGCCCTTGACCGCGCCCATCACCGGCAGATCGCGCTGGCCCGGGCTCACGGGCTGATTCTGCCGCGGCGGCACCGGGTCGCGGCGCTGCGAGACGTTCTGACCGGCCTCGATGCCGGCGAGCTGCATCACCGAGCCGGGCTCGACGCCGTGCGGCACGAAGATCGCCTCGAGGTCGCGGGCGAGCTCGAAGGGCAGGAAGCGCCGCTTGAAGCGGTCCTCGTAATGCTGGTAGCGCGTCAGGCTCCAGCCCAGGGCGTCGGAGACCGCGCGCATGGTCAGGCCGGCCTGCTCGCGCAGTTCCTTGAGGCGCCGTGCCGCCTCTGAAATCTCGGTCATCAATCCCGTTCCCGCCGGGGCCGCCCAGATGGAGGCTGGGACGCCAGCCGGCTTTGCTCCACTCCACGCTAAAGCCATATTACGCTTTTCCACTTGACATGGGCAGCAATTTTTGCGTATATTATGCGTAATGTTGGACTGATGCAGAAGGTCCGGCGCGCAAGCCGCCGTGTGGCAACCAAGTGGAAACGGGGAGGTCGAGATGCAGATCAAGACGCAAACTGGAATCCTTAACCCCTTGCCGGCCAATGACAATGAGCCCTTGCCACCGCGCCGCCAGCGACCCAGGGCCCGGCGCTGCCTGCAATGCGGCGGGACGTTCCGGAGCGAGGGGGACTTCCACCGGATCTGCGACGCCTGCAAGACCGAGGGGGCCTGGCAGACCGGCGCCGACATGACGCTCGAGCTGCCGCCCCGCGAACAGATCGCCGGGTGAGGCGGATGGGACAGGTCATCGACTTCCCGCCCTCGACCTCGATGCGCCCGGACCAGGCCATCGGCTCCTGCGCCAAGGTCACCTGGACCCAGTTCATCGGCCTCGGCCTGACCGAGGCCGGCGAGTTCGAGATCGTCAACAGCGACATGACGGCGGAACGCGCGCTTTGGCTGATCGAATGGGCGAAGCGCTGGGCGATGGGCCTCGACGAGGTGGAGGAGGTGCCATGAGGGCCTTCGCCAGCGCCGGGCGCACCGGCCGGCCGAAGGCGGCGCGCAGCGAGGCCGATCACGGCACGCCGGAAATCCAGGCGCGGCGCCGGAACCTGGCGCGCGGCGGCGATCCGGCGCTGAGCGAATATCCGCTGGGACTGCTGCTCGGGCGCGCGCTGGTGAGCGCCGACCAGCATTGGGCGGGATGCCGCTACGGCATGCTCTATCGTCTCTCGGTCGGGCGCACCCAGGTCACCTACAACCGGCTCTACGAGTCCCTGGCGGGTGGCGGCGCGCTGCATGCCGGGGTCGATGCGGGCGGCCTCGCCGAGGCGCGGGAGCGTTTCCTGGCGGCGAAGCGGCAGCTGCTGCAGGCGGGGCCGGGGCCGGCGAGAGCGGTCGAGGATCTTGCCGTCTTCCATGTCTGGCCGGATTTTCTCGGCGCGGCCGCGAACGACAATGCCGACGCCGCATTGCGGCTCTACCTGCGCACGCTGCGCCGCGGCCTCGATGCCCTGCTGACCGGCTTCCGGCGCGGGACGTCGATCCCCGCCCGCAACGAAAAACCGGGCCGGGCCGAAAACAGGGGTTGACAGTCTAGGATTTTATTGCTAAGATGAAATTATACACTGGCCATAAAGCGGCCGGGCAGAAGCAGACGGATCCCCCAGTCATGACCCTCCGGCCACGCAGCCCCAACGGACGCTGGGCGCGGGCGACGGACGAGCCGCTACCGCAAAAGGCGGGAAAGCCGAAGACCCCGAAGCCGAAGAAACCGGCCAAGGTCGACGAGCTGGCGCAGGAACACGCGGCCGCGGCGGTGAAGGCGCTGGTCGGGGTGATGCTGGACGACAGCGCCAGCCCGACGGCGCGGATCTCGGCGGCGGCGACCCTGCTGCAATGGGGTTTCGGCAAGGCCGTTGGCAACTCGGGCGGCAAGGCGGGCGCGGCGGCGGACCTCGATCTCCGCAAGGGGCGCCACCTGATCCGCCTGAGCTGGGGCGAGCCGGCGCCGGACGACCGGCCGCAGGCGATCGACTGAACCG
>CAZKDH010000070.1:0-90121 GCA_964551505.1 uncultured Rhodospirillaceae bacterium | reverse complement strand
GTCGGTGCCCTTGCCGGCATAGATGAGGTCGGAGCCGGCGTCGCCATGCAGGAGATCGGCGCCGTCCTCGCCATAGATGTCGTCGTTGCCGCTGCCGCCGGCGATGGTGTCGTTGTCGGCCTCGCCGTGCAGGACGTCATTACCGAGGCCGCCGGCGATGGTGTCGTCGCCGGTCCCGCCGGTGATGGCGTCGTTGTCGGCGCCGCCGTCGAGCTGGTCCTTGCCGTCGCGGCCCTGGAGGCTGTCGTTGCCGGCCATGCCGAAGAGGTTGTCGTCGCCGCCATAGCCGACCAGCTGGTCGTTGCCGTCATAGCCATAGAAGGTGTTGGCCTGGGCGTCGCCGATGACGGTATCGGCGAAGACCGAGCCGTTCACCTGCTCGATGCCGAAGAGCTGGTCGCCGACGCTGTCGGCGACGGCCGGATTGGCGGCGTCGTTGTCGCCGCTGTTGGGCTGGCCGAGGTCGAGGAAGATGCCGTCCGGCGAGTCGATGTAGCTGGCGACGTCGTGGCCGGCGCCGCCGACCAGGATGTCCTTGCCGGCACCGCCGACCAGCCAGTCGTTGCCGTTGCCGCCGACCAGCACGTCGTCGCCGGCCTTGCCTTCCAATTCGGCATTGCCATACCCGCCGCTGAGCGTATCCGCCGCGGCGCCGCCGGTAAGATGGGAATCGAACACGCGGTAGTAGCCCATGATCAGCAGGTCCCAATCGGTGCCATAGGCCTCGGTCGGGATGCCGGGCTGGGTCGGTGACGGCTTGGTGACGAGCATGGCTGTCTCCTGTGAAAGGGTGGCCTACCCGGATAGTCGAGGCGTCGGCCGATTGGGTTCCGGCAGGGCGCCGTCGATCGGCCGGTTTGTGACGCCCGTCACGCCGCTGCATCGATGCCTTGCCGAAATCGCAGGGCTGCCGGCGGCCGCGGGCCGCTAGGCTTCCGGTCCAATCGAGGGGACGCAACCATGACCGAGACGATTGCCACGGCCCTGACGGCGGCCTTGGGCTGCCGCTACCCGATCATCTCCGCCGGCATGGGCGGGCCGGCGCGCGCCGAGCTGGCGGCGGCGGTCTCCGCGGCAGGCGGCTTCGGCCTTCTCGGCATGGTGCGGGAATCGCCCGAGCTCATCGCCCGGGAGATCGCCGAGGTGCGGCGGCGCACCAACCGCGCCTTCGGCGTCAACCTCATCCCCTTCGCCACCGAGCCGAAGCTGCTGGCCGACGAGCTCGCGGTCTGCTTCAACGCCGGCGTCCCCGCCATGTGCTTCTTCTGGGACGTCTATCCCGAGGTCGTCGCCCAGGCGAAGCAGGCGGGCTGCAAGGTGATCTACCAGGTGGGTTCGCTCGAGGATGCGCTGCTGGCGCAGTCGGCGGGGGCCGATGTGGTGGTGGTGCAGGGCGTCGAGGCGGGCGGCCATGTGCGCGGGCGGCTGCCGCTCTCGGTCCTGCTGCCGCAGGTGGTGGACAAGCTCAGCGTCCCGGTCGCCGCCTCGGGGGGCATCGCCACCGGGCGCGACCTGGCCGCCGCCCTGTCCTTGGGGGCCGACGGCGTCCATTGCGGCACCGCCTTCATCGCCAGTCCGGAAAGCTTCGCCCACGACTATCACAAGCAGCGCATCGTCGCCGCCCGTGCCGGCGAGACGGTGCATACCGATCTCTTCGCCATCAACTGGCCGCCCAATTCGCCGGTCCGGGTGCTGAAGAACAGCCTCACCGAGGCGGCCGGCGACAAGCTCTGGGGCTATCACCCGGACCATCTGCCGCGCGAGGTGATCGGCGAGGAGGAAGGGAAGCCGGTCCTCAAGTTCGACACCAACTCGCCGCTGCGCAACATGACCGGCGATTTCGAGAAGTTCGCCCTCTATGCCGGCGAAGGCGCGGCGCGGGTCACCGCCATCCGGCCGGCCGGCGCCGTCATCGAGACCATGATGGCAGAGGCGATTTCCAGCCTGCGCGGCGCAGCGGCGCGGATCGGATGAGCGGGATCGCCACCGCCGCCTGGCCCGAGGTGCGGGCCTGGCGCAAGGCCGCGCGGGCGCAGCTGATCGCCGCGCGCATCGCCTTGCCGGCACCGGTCCGGGCGGCCTGGACGGCGGGCCTCGTCGAACGGCTGCGGCCGCTGCTGCTCCGCGCCCCAGCGCCGGTCAGCTTCTACTGGCCGTTCAAGGCCGAGCCGGATTTCCGGCCGCTGATGCGCGAGCTGGATGCGGCCGGCATCGCCGTCGCCCTGCCGGTCGCGTTCAAGCTGGGCGAGGCCCTGACCTTCAGGCCCTGGCATCGCGGCTGCGCCATGGAACGCGGCATCTGGGACATCCCGATCCCGGCGACGGCGGAGGCGGTCCGCCCGCGCACCCTGATCGCGCCCATCGTCGGCTTCGATGCCGGCAACTTCCGCCTCGGCTATGGCGGCGGCTTCTTCGACCGCACCCTGGAGCAGCTGGGCGGCGAAGCCCAGGCGATCGGCGTCGGCTTCTCGATGTTCCGCCTGCCGACGATCGCGCCGCAGCCGCATGACATCGCCATGGCGCGGATCGTCACCGAGCGGGACGAGTCCCAGCCGGCGGCGACGGCGGGCAAGGTCTGCTATGCCGACGAGATGCGGCCGGACTACGCCGGCTACCTGCCGGCCGGCGAGATCGCCGCGATCCTGGCGCCCTTGGCCGGGATCCTGCCGCCGGAACGCCGCGGATTGCTGGATTTCATCCTCTGGCGCCTGGAGATTCCACCGTCGAGCCACGGTGGCGCGCCGGATCTCGACGCGGCGCGCGCCCTGGCGCCGCGGATCAGGGACGATGCGATCCATGCCGCCCTCGGCGCGCTGCTCGCCGATTTTCCCGCCCCCGGCCTTGACCGGCGTTAACTTGTATATACAAGTTGACGGAACAGGCGATCCCGCCTGATCCAGGCCCCTTTCCCGCGAGCGGATCCATCCATGCGCAGCTTCTACCCGCCGATCGAGCCCCACGATTCCGGCCATCTGGAAACCGGCGACGGACAGCGGATCTACTGGGAGGTCTGCGGAAACCCCGCGGGGAAGCCCGCGGTCTTCGTCCATGGCGGGCCGGGGGCGGGCTGCGGCGCCAATCACCGGCGCCTGTTCGATCCGAAGAAATACCGGGTGCTGCTGTTCGACCAGCGCGGCTGCGGCCGCTCGACGCCGCATGTCAGCCTCCCGGAAACCAGCCTCGCCGGCAACACCACCTGGAACCTGGTCGCCGACATGGAATGCCTGCGCCGGATGCTGGGCGTCGAGCAGTGGCTGGTCTTCGGCGGCTCCTGGGGCAGCACGCTGGCCATGGCCTATGCCGAGAGCCATCCCGAGCGCGTTTCGGAGCTGATCCTGCGCGGCATCTTCGCGCTGCGGCGCAAGGAACTGCTCTGGTACTACCAGGAGGGCGCCTCGCTGCTGTTTCCCGACCTCTGGGAGAAATTCCTGGCGCCGATCCCGGAAGCCGAGCGCGGCGACCTGATCGGCGCCTATCACCGCCGGCTGAACGGCGGGGATGCGAAGGTGCAGCTGGAATGCGCCAAGGCCTGGAGCGTCTGGGAGGGTAGCACGATCACGCTGCTGCCGGACCCGCGGCTCTCGGCCGGCTATGGCAGCGACCGCTTCGCCCTCGCCTTCGCGCGTATCGAGAACCACTATTTCGTCAATGGCGGCTTCATGGATCCCGAGGACCAGCTGCTGCGCGACGCCCACAAGCTGCGGCGGATTCCCGGCGTCATCATCCAGGGCCGCTACGACATGGCGACCCCGGCGGTCACCGCCTGGGACCTGCACAAGGCCTGGCCGGAAGCCGACTTCCATATCGTCGACGGCGCCGGACATGCCTTCGACGAGCCGGGGATTCTCGACCGGCTGATCCAGGCGACGGACAGGTTCGCGGGGTAACCGGCCCTCTCCCTGACCCTCCCCCGATGCGGGGGAGGGGACCGGAGCGGTCGCGGGCTAGGCCTTCACCAGGCGGCCGTGGCAGTGCTTGTACTTCTTGCCCGAGCCGCAGGGGCAATCGGCGTTGCGGTTGAGCTTGGTCCAGGTCGAGGGATTCTTCGGATCGACCCCGGCTGCGGGATCGCTGGCGGCGGCGACCTCCTGCGGGCTCGGCTGCCGGCCGGCGTCCGGCGCCGGTTCGGCGGCGCGGATCTCGATATGGGCGAGGATCAGGGTGATCTGCTCGCGCAGCCGGTCGAGCAGGGCCTCGAACATGGTGAAGGCCTCGCGCTTGTACTCGTTCAGCGGATCGCGCTGGCCGTAGGCGCGCAGCTGGATGCCCTGGCGCAGGTGATCCATCGCCAGCAGGTGTTCCTTCCAGTTCTGGTCGAGCAGCTGCAGCAGCAGGTTCTTCTCGGCGAGGCGCATCATTTCCGGGCCGAGATTGGCGGCCTTCTCGGCCATCCTGCGGTCGGCGGCGTCGCGCAGGCGCTCGCGGATCGCCTCGTCGGCGATGCCCTCCTCCTTGGCCCATTCGGCCAGCGGCAGATCGAGGCCGAAGATCCGCAGCACCTCCTCGTGCAGGCCGGCGACGTCCCATTGCTCGGCGAAGGCCTTCTCCGGGATGTAGCGGCCGATCAGCTCGTCGATCACCTCGTGGCGCATCAGCGCGATGTCTTCCTTGACGTCGCCCGAGGCCATCAGGTCCTTGCGCTGCTCGTAGATCACCTTGCGCTGATCGTTCATCACGTTGTCGTACTTGAGCAGGTTCTTGCGGATGTCGAAGTTGCGCGCCTCGACCTTCTGCTGCGCCTTCTCCAGCGCCTTGGTCACCCAGGGATGGACGATCGCCTCGCCGTCCTTCAGCCCGAGGCGCTGCAGCATGCCGTCCATGCGGGTCGGCGCGAAGATGCGCATCAGGTCGTCTTCCAGCGACAGGTAGAACTTGGAGCGCCCGGGATCGCCCTGGCGGCCGGACCGGCCGCGCAGCTGGTTGTCGATGCGCCGGCTCTCGTGGCGCTCGGTGCCGATGATGAACAGGCCGCCGGGGAAGGTGACGGTCTTGTCCGGCCGGCCGTTCTTGCCGGGCTCGATCACCAGGACCTCGCCGGATTTCAGCACGTCCTCGCGCCGGGCCGCGATCTCCGCCTTGAGCGCCTCGATGCGCCTTGCGCGCTCGCCGGCGTCGGTCATCGTCGCCATCTCGCGCTGCACCCGCATCTGCAGGTTGCCGCCGAGCTGGATGTCGGTGCCGCGGCCCGCCATGTTGGTGGCGATGGTGACCGCGCCGGGCACGCCGGCATCGGCGATGATATAGGCCTCCTGCTCGTGGTAGCGCGCGTTCAGCACCTGGTGCTTGATGCCGGCCTTCTTCAGCAGCTCCGACAGCAGCTCGGACTTCTCGATCGACGCGGTGCCGACCAGGACCGGCTGGCGGCGGTCGCGCGCCTTCTTGATCTCCTCGATGATCGCCGTGTATTTCTCGCGGGCGGTGCGATAGACCTCGTCCTCCTGGTCCTCGCGCTTCACCGGCATGTGGGTCGGGATCTCGATCACGTCGAGGCCGTAGATGTCGGAGAATTCCGGCGCCTCGGTCATCGCCGTGCCGGTCATGCCGGCCAGCTTCGGGAAGATGCGGAAGTAGTTCTGGTAGGTGATCGAGGCCAGGGTCTGGTTCTCGTTCTGGATCTTCACGCCTTCCTTGGCTTCCAGCGCCTGGTGCAGGCCCTCGGAATAGCGGCGGCCGTCCATCATGCGGCCGGTGAATTCGTCGATGATGATGACCTTGTCGTCCTTGACGATGTAGTCGACATCCTTGGCGAACAGCTTGTGGGCGCGCAGCGCCTGGTTGGCGTGATGCACCAGGTTGATGTTGGTGATGTCGTAGAGCGTGCCCTGGTTCAGCAGGCCGACGCCGCGCAGCAGCTGCTCGATATGCTCGGTGCCTTCCTCGGTGAAGGTGACCTGGCGGGCCTTCTCGTCCTTCTCGAAATCGCCGTCCTTGAGGTTCGGGATCAGCTTGTCGACCTTGTAGTAGAGCTCGGAATTGTCCTCGGTCGGGCCGGAGATGATGAGCGGGGTGCGCGCCTCGTCGATCAGGATCGAATCCACCTCGTCGACGATGCCGTAGTTGAAGGGCCGCTGGACCATGTCCTCGAGGCGGAACTTCATGTTGTCGCGCAGGTAGTCGAAGCCGTATTCGTGGTTGGTGCCGTAGGTGATGTCGCTGTGATAGGCGGCGCGGCGCTCGGGATCGCGCAGGCCATGGACGATGACGCCGACACTGAGCCCGAGGAAGCGGTAGATCTGCCCCATCCAGTCGGAATCGCGCTGCGCCAGGTAGTCGTTGACGGTGACGACGTGCACGCCCTTGCCCTCGAGGGCGTTCAGGTAGACCGGCAGGGTGGCGACCAGGGTCTTGCCTTCGCCGGTCCGCATCTCGGCGATCTTGCCCTGGTGCAGGACGATGCCGCCCATCATCTGGACGTCGAAATGCCGCTGGCCCAGGGTGCGGATCGAGGCCTCGCGCACGGTGGCGAAGGCATCGGGCAGGATGTCGTCCAGGGTCTCGCCCTTTTCCAGCCGCGCCTTCAGCCAGCCGGTCCGCGCCTTCAGGGCGTCGTCGTCGAGCTTCTGGATCTCGGGTTCCAGGGCGTTAATGGCCGCGACCGTCTTGTGCAAGCCCTTGATGTAACGGTCATTGGCGGATCCGAAGACCCGCTTGGCCAGACTGGCAAACATATTCTGAAACCTCGAAAATCCGGCGTGAGTGCCCGCAAGAGATAGGTCTCCAACCTCCGACTGTCAACTTAGCTTGAAGCCACGGAAATTGCTCGGTTTTCCGCTTGTAAGGCGGGGTCCGCTTGGGCATGATGCCGCCCGCTCACCGGATTTTGACCCGGCCTCCGCCCCCGTTCCTCAGGCATAAGAAAGACCCGCCGCCATGCTAAATCCCTCGCCCCGCGCCACTTTGCTTGCCGGCGCCCTTTTGGTTCTGACGGCGGGAGGCCTCACCGCCCCGACCCGGCCGGTCGCGGCGCAGGAGACGGCGACGCCCGCCCCCGCGACGCCCGCCCCGGCCACGACCGCTCCGGCGACCGCCGCGCCGGCGCAGCCGGATCCCAAGGAGGTGGTCGCCACGGTGAACGGCCAGCCGGTGACCCGCCAGGACGTGATCGACTCCGCCCAGAGCCTGCCGCCGCAGGTCCAGCAGCAGATGGACCAGCTCTTCCCGCAGCTGCTCAACCGCCTGATCGGGTTCAAGATGGTGGCGGCCAAGGGCACAGCCGACGGGCTCGCCGACGACCCCGAGGTGAAGGACGAGGTGAAGCGCTTCGAGGAGCAGGCGATCACCCAGACCTATTTCAAGCGCTACATCGAGAAGGCGGTGACCCCGGATGCCATCAAGGTGGTCTACGAGCAGGAGCTGAAGGACCATCCGCCGCAGCCGGAGATCGAGGCCCGCCACATCCTGGTGAAGACCGAGGACGAGGCCAAGGCGATCATCGGCCAGCTGAAGGCGGGCGCCGACTTCGCCGCCCTGGCCAAGGAGAAGTCGATCGATCCCAGCGCCAAGCAGAACGGCGGCGATCTCGGCTGGTTCACCAAGGACACCATGGTGAAGGAATTCGCCGATGCCGCCTTCGCGATGAAGAAGGGCGAGCTGAGCCAGACGCCGGTGAAGTCGCAGTTCGGCTTCCACGTGATCGAGGTCCAGGATGAGCGCACCCAGGTGCCGCCGACCCTGGCCGAGCGCACGCCGGAGATCAGGCAGGGCCTGGCCGAGGAAGCGGCGCACAAGCTGGTCAACGACCTGATCGCCCAGGGCCAGGTGACCTATGCGAAGGACGCCTACAAGCTGCCGCCGACCCCTTAAGCGGAGACCCCGTTCCATGGCGCAACCGGCAGCTTCCAAGGTTTCCCCCCTGGCGCCGACGCATTTCCCGGCCCTGCCGGCGATCGACGGGGTTCGCCTCGCGGCGCGGGAATGCGGCGTCCGCTACAAGGGCCGCAAGGACGTGATGCTGATGGAACTCGCCCCCGGCACGACGATCGCCGGGGTGCTTACCAGGTCGCTCACCCGTTCGGCGCCGGTCGACCTCTGCCGGCGGAACCTGGGCAAGGGCCGGGCGCGGGCGATCCTGGTGAATGCCGGCAATGCCAATGCCTTCACCGGCAAGGCCGGCGAGGCCTCGGTCGCGCGCTGCCTGAAGGCGACGGCCGCGGCGATGGACTGCCGCGCCTCCGAGGTCTATCTCGCCTCGACCGGCGTCATCGGCGAGCCGCTGCCGGACCGCCGGATCACCGACAACCTGCCGGCCCTGGTCAAGGACCTGCGGGCCGACGGCTGGAGCGATGCCGCGGCGGCGATCATGACCACCGACACCTTCCCCAAGCTGGCGACCCGCTCGGCAATGATCGGCAAGACTGAGGTGACCCTGAACGGCATCGCCAAGGGCTCCGGCATGATCGCCCCCGACATGGCGACGATGCTGGCCTTCGTCGCGACCGACGCCAAGATCCCGGCCGACATCCTGCAGGCGCTGCTGACCCAGGGTGCGGCGCAGTCCTTCAACTGCATCACCGTCGACGGCGACACCTCGACCAGCGATACGCTGCTGCTGGCGGCGACCGGGCAGGCGGCAAAGCATCCCCGGCCGGCTTCCGCCGGCGACCGGGTGCTGAAGGAATTCCGCGCGGCGCTCTATTCGCTGCTCACCGATCTCGCGGTGCAGGTGGTGCAGGACGGCGAAGGCGCGCAGAAGCTGGTCACCATCGACGTGACCGGCGCGGCCTCCACCGCGGCGGCGCGCAAGATCGGGCTCGCCATCGCCAACTCCCCGCTGGTGAAGACGGCGATCGCCGGCGAAGATGCCAACTGGGGCCGCATCGTCATGGCGGTCGGCAAGTCCGGCGAACGCGCCGACCGCGACAAGCTGCAGATCAAGATCGGCGGCGTGGTGGTGGCGCGCAAGGGCCAGCGCCGCGACGACTACGACGAGACGCCGGTCGCCGCCCATATCAAGGGACGCGACGTGCATATCGAGGTCGATGTCGGGATCGGCAAGGCCGGCGCGCGGGTCTGGACCTGCGATCTCACCCATCGCTACATCGAGATCAATGCCGACTACCGCAGTTGAGCTGGCGACCGACCGGCTGATCCTGCGGCCGCTCGACCGCGGCGACATCGATGCCATCGTCGAGCACGTGAACGACTGGGACGTCGCGCGCTTCACCAGCTCGATCCCCTATCCCTACGACCGCAAGATGGCCGAGGACTTCGTCGCGGCCCACGAAGCCGAGATTTCCGAGACCAACCGCGTCTTCGTCATCGCCCGGAAATCCGACCGGCAGCTGGTCGGCTGCATCGGACTGATGCCGTATCGGCTGGCCGGCGGCGGCGAGGACGCGGTCGAATTCGGCTATTGGCTGGGCAAGGCGTTCTGGCGCCAGGGCTTCGCCACCGAGGCGGTGGGCCGGCTGGCGCGCTTCATCTTCGAGACCACCGACACCCCGGAGATCTGGGCCTCGGTGGTGCCGATCAACGACGCCTCGGCCAAGGTTCTGGACAAGAACGGCTTCAGCGTGGTCGGTGCCGGCCAGGTCGAGTCCGAGGTCCGCGGCCACCCGCTGCCGGTGATCCTGCGCAAGCTCACCCGCGCCGGCTGGGAACAGTCCAGGCAGCGGGCGCTGCCGATCCTCACGGTGGTCGCCTGCGCCCTGGTCGATGCCGACGGACGGGTGCTGCTGGCGCAACGCCCCGAAGGCAAGGCGCTCGCCGGACTCTGGGAGTTTCCCGGCGGCAAGATCCATCCCGGCGAGAGCCCGGAACAGGCGCTGATCCGTGAATTGAAGGAAGAACTCGACATCGACGTGCGCGCCAGCTGCCTGGCGCCGCTGACCTTCGCCTCGCATGCCTATGAGGCCTTCCACCTGCTGATGCCGCTCTACGTCTGCCGCCGCTGGGAGGGCCAGATGCAGCCGCGCGAGGGCCAGGCCATCGCCTGGGTAAAACCCAATCGCCTCGGCGACTATCCGATGCCGCCGGCCGACAAGCCGCTGGTCGCCATGTTGCAGGATCTGCTCTAGGATGGGAACCGCATGACACATACGAGCACAGGCGGATGGCTGCTGGCCTTTGGGCTGGCGCTGAATTGCGCGCTGGTCGCGCCGGCGGCGGCGGCCGAGGCCGTCGGCACGGTGCAGAAGGTCGAGAAGACCGTCTACGGCACGCTGCCCCAGGCGGCACGGGCGCCGCTGCGCGCCAAGGACGACCTCGTCGCCCAGGAAGTGGTGCAGACGGCCGAGGAGAGCGCCGCCCTCATCCGCTTCATCGATCGCGCGCAGCTGACGCTCGGCGGCGATGCCCGGATCGCGATCGAGGAATTCACCTTCGTGCCCGGCACCGAGGGCGGCAAGGCGCTGTTCCGGGTTTCCGGCGGCGCCCTGCGCTGGGTCAGCGGCGACCTGCCGGACGGCGGCGTCCGGTTCGCGACGCCGAGCGCCGACCTGGTCCTGCACGACGCCAATTTCGCGCTGCGCGTCGCGCCGAACGGCGATACCCTGCTGGCGGTCGCCGCCGGCGAGGTCGACGTCACGGTGACGGCGAGCGGCAAGACCGGCACCGTGGTCGCCGGCGAGAGCCTGCTGATCAGCCCGACCGAAGTGAAGGCGCTCTCCGCCGGCATCGCCGCCACCGGCGACCGGATCGTCGATCTCGGCTGGCCGGCGCCCCCGACCGGCATGATGTCCGGCTCGGACAAATAGGGCGAATTCCCGGTTAAAACGGATTCCCGGGCCGGCGCCGCCTCAGCCGGCCTTCTCCCCGGTCGAGGCTTCCACGCCATCCAGGGCATCGGCGAGCCGGGCCTGGGCGCTGCCGCGGCGCAGCGGCTTCTGCTGGGACTCATGCGGCGCCCAGCCGGTCAGGAACAGGACCTGGAAGGTGGCCGGGATGCGGCCGTCCGGCAGGCCGTAGCGCGCGGCATACAGCGCCGCGGCATGGGCGAGCACGGTGCGGCGCGTCGGCCGCCGGAGGCGCTGCAGCACCGCATTGCTCTCCCCCATGGCGCGGAGATCCGCCATCAGCCGGCCCATATCCGCATAGGTGACGGTGAGGGTCTCGGCGTCGGCCACCGGCAGGGCAAATCCGGCGCGCTGCAGCAGGCCCGCCGCATCGCGCAGATCGGCATAGGGCGAGACCCGGGGGCTGGCGCCGCCGGTCTCCGCCGCCTCCGCCTCGGTCAGGCAGTCGCGCAGCTCATGCAGGGTGGCGCCGCCGAAGATCGCCGCCAGGAAGAGACCGTCGGGCTTCAGCGCCCGGTTGATCTGGATGAGGGCGCCCGGCAGGTCGTTGACCCAGTGCAGGCTGAGATTGCTGAGGACCAGATCCAGAGATTCCTCGCGGAACGGCAAGGCTTCCTCGTCGGCCTGCAGCAGCGGACCGGTGCCGCGGGCCCGGCGCAGCATCCCGCCCGAGAGATCGCATTGGACCAGCTGCCGGATGCCGCCGCGCCCGTTCAGCAGCCGGGCCAGCAGTCCCTGGCGGCAACCGAGATCGAGGGCCAGGGGAAAGCGATGGGTGACGTCGTCCAGGCGGTCGAGGAGCCGCTCGCCGATCTCGGCGAAAAGGAAGTCGTGGGCGGCAAAGCCCGGGGCGGCCCGGTCCCGGTGCCGACGGACCAGGTGGCGGTCGAAGACCAGGGCGGACTCGGGAACGGTGGCGGGCAGGCGGGGTGCGGGCATGGCGCGCAGTATGCCGGTCCGATTGGCGACGGCAAATGAAATGGGGATGCCGGTCCGGCATGGCAGGGTCGCTCGACGGTTGACAAAACCGGCAGTGTCGTGGCTAAACTTAATAATGATATTTAATCTAAAAAAATTCAACCCTTGGATGCATTCAATCCTGAGGACCGGCCTCGATGCGGTGTTGCCGCCGCGGTGCCTGAAATGCGGCGAAATGGTCGATGCAGCGGGCGCGCTCTGCTCCGATTGCTGGTCGACCCTGACCCTGCTCGGCCCGCCCTGCTGCGCCTGCTGCGGCTATCCCTTCGAATTCGACCTCGGCGCCGGGACGCTGTGCGGCGCCTGCAGCCAGAGCCGACCGGTCTTCGACCGCGCCCGGGCAGTCTTCCGCTACGACGATGCCAGCCGCGACCTCGTCCTTGCCTTCAAGCATGCCGACCGCACCGATGGCGCCCCGGCCTTCGGCCATTGGCTGGCGCGGGCCGGGGGCGCCCTGGTGGCGGAGGCCGACCTCATCGTGCCGGTGCCGCTGCACTGGACCCGGCTGCTGTCCCGCCGGTTCAATCAGGCGGCCCTGCTGGCGCTCGCCCTCGGGCGACACAGCGGCAAGCCGGTCGACCCGCTGGCACTGCAGCGCCGGCGGGCGACCGAAGTCCAGGGCCACAAGGGGCGCCTCGCCCGCTTCCGGAACGTCAAGGCGGCGATCGCCGCCGATCCGCGGCGGCGAGCCGGCCTCGAGGGAAAGCGCATCCTGCTGGTCGATGACGTCGTCACCACCGGCGCCACCGCGACGGCCTGCGCCAAGGCCCTGCTGGGCGCAGGGGCAAAGGCGGTCGATGTCCTGGCCCTCGCCCAGGTGGTCCGGGCCGTTTGAGGGTGCGGCGGGCGACCGGAGCCGTCGGCAAGATTCGGTCAAGCGGCGGGTAAGATTAATTTATCCGGCCGTACCGCCTCGCCCCTTGCCAAACCGCGGGTGAAAATCGAAGTATCTTGGGTATAGTCGGACCGGGTTTGTGCGGCGATTCGGTGTGAAATGGCCAAGGTAGAAATCTATACCACCATGATCTGCCCCTACTGCTCGCGGGCAAAGCAGCTGCTGGAGCAGCGCGGCGCCACCTATGACGAAATCGACGTGATGTGCGACGGCAAGCTGCGCGATCACATGCGCGCCCGGACCGGAGGTCGCACCTCGGTTCCGCAGATCTTCATCAACGACCGGCATGTCGGCGGCTGCGACGATCTCTATGCCCTCGACCGCGCCGGCAAGCTGAAACCCCTCCTGGAACAGGCCCCCGAATGAGCCAGAAACTGAAGGTCGCCCTGGTGCAGATGACGGCCGGCCCCGAGGTCGAGCCGAATATCGATGCCGCCGCGGCGCTGATCCGCGCGGCGGCCGCCGACGGCGCGGAGTTCGTCCTGACGCCGGAGAACACCACGCTGATCGAGCCCAACAAGGCGCATGCCTTCGCCAAGTCCTTCATCGAGACGGAGCATCCGGGCGTGCCGCGTTTCGCCGCCCTGGCGCGGGAACTGAAGATCTGGCTGCTGGTCGGCTCGATGTCGGTCCGGGTCGAGGAGACCAAGCTCGCCAACCGCAGCTTCCTGTTCGATCCGGAAGGCCGGGTCGTCGCGCGCTACGACAAGATCCACCTGTTCGACGTCGATCTGCCCAGCGGCGAGACCTACCGCGAATCCAACACCATCCGCCCGGGGGCCCAGGCGGTGGTGGCCGAGACGCCCTGGGGCGGCATCGGCCTCACCATCTGCTACGACCTGCGCTTCGCCTATCTGCACCGCGCTTTGGCCCAGGCCGGCGCCGCGATCATCACCGTCCCCGCGGCCTTCACCGTGCCGACCGGCACGGCGCATTGGGAGACCCTGCTGCGGGCCCGGGCGATCGAGACCGGCAGCTTCGTGCTGGCGCCGGCGCAATGCGGCGAGCATGCCGACGGGCGGCGGACCTATGGCCATTCGCTGATCGTCGCCCCTTGGGGCGAGGTGCTGGCCGAGGCCGGCGAGACGCCCGGCATCATCGCCGCCGAGCTTGACCTGGCGGCGGTCGCCAAGGCGCGATCGATGATCCCGGCCCTGCAGCACGACCGTGCCTTTGCCAAACCGCAGCCGCTGTTGCGCGCCGCGGGTGAATAACGCCCATCACTGACGTCAACGACAGGATAAGGAGGCCAGCATGAGCCTACGTCTCGGCGATACCGCGCCCGATTTCGAGCAGGACTCGACGGAAGGCAAGATCAAGTTCCACGACTACATCGGCAGCGGTTGGGGCATCCTGTTCTCGCATCCCAAGGACTTCACGCCGGTCTGCACCACCGAGCTCGGCGAGGTGGCCAAGCTGAAGCCGGAATTCGAGAAGCGCAATACCAAGGTGCTCGGCCTCTCGGTCGACCCGCTCGCGGATCACAAGGCCTGGGCCGGCGACATCAAGGAGACCCAGGGCCATGCCCTCAACTTTCCGCTGCTCGCCGATCCCGACCGCAAGGTGTCGAACCTCTACGACATGATCCATCCGAACGCCAACGACACGCTGACCGTGCGTTCGGTCTTCATCGTCGGGCCGGACAAGAAGATCAAGCTGATCATCACCTATCCGGCCTCCACCGGCCGCAATTTCGACGAGATCCTGCGGGTGCTGGATTCCCTGCAGCTCACCGCCAACTACAAGGTGGCGACGCCGGTGAACTGGAAGCACGGCCAGGACTGCATCGTCGTGCCGTCGCTCAGCGACGACGAAGCGACCAAGCTGTTCCCCAAGGGCTACAAGCGGGTGAAGCCCTATCTGCGCATCACCCCGCAGCCGAACCTGTAGGGCCGACATCGTCCTGTGCGTGCATCATCCCCGGGCCCGGCCCGGGGATGATGCGGCCTTCCGGCGCCGCGCCTAGGCGAACCGCATCGCGTCGCCCATCGCCGCCATCCCCGTCGCCGCGACGCTGGCATAGATGCCGGCATTGCTGTGGTTGAGCGCGGTCACGGTGTGGAGAATGCCCGGATCGTCCGGCAGGTCCCCCTGGGCGCGGGTCGGCATGGCGCAGCGCACGCATTCGGCGGTGACATCGAGGCGCACCCCGGCATCGGCGGCGAGCGTCCGGCCCAGCCAGTCCTTCTCGATGAAGCCGACCCGGTCGCTGCAATCGAGCACGATGTTCGGGCGGAACCGGACCGGATCGAAGCGCCCCTCCGGATAGGCGGCGGCGAGCCGCCTCAGCGTGGCGCTGGTCAGGAGGTGGCAATGGGAGAGCGCGTAGCGCTTCTGCGCCCGGCTGCCGTCGTTGCGCTGCAGCTCGACCGCCCGGCCCAGGCGGTCGGAGAGCCGGCGGTGGATTCCGGCATCGTCGCTCGTCACCTGCGTCCCGTCGGGGAAGCGGATTTCCACCGGCGGCAGGTCGACCGGGTCCTGCAGCGGCCGCAGATAGACGGCCTCCCAGGTCACCAGCGGGCGCCAGGCGCGCTTGGCGCTGGACGATCCGACCATGATGCCGGTTTCCAGGTCGGCGATGCCATAGCCGCGATCGCCGGTGAGGCCGCCGGACCGGAAATCCAGCGCCGCCATCGCCTGGCCGCGCAGCGACTGGACGGGATAGATCCAGAGGCCCGATATGGTACCAACGCTGTCCGTCATCGACATGGCTTCGTCGCCCATTCCTTCACCGCCGTCGTCACGGCATCAACCGCCAGACCACCGTATGGCGGAGCTCGCGATCTTCCAGTTCCATCGAGGTCGCGACGTCGTAGCAGGCGACCTCAACCAGTCCCTGCGCCGGCAGATAGGCGCGACCCGGATCGCCCAGCAGCACCGTGACCCCCTGCCCCGCCAGGATGCGGAACCAGGCGATCACCCGGTCCGCCATCGGCTTTTCGTAACATACGTCGCCGGCGAGCACGAGATCCCAGCGGCCGTCCCTGCCGATCAGATCCTCCATCACCACCTCGACCCTGGCGCGGTTGGCGGCGGCATTGAGGGCGATGGCGGCGGCGGCGAAGTCGTCGATCTCGGCCGCTTCCACCTTCTCGGCTCCGGCCAGGGCCGCACCGATGGCGCTGAGGCCGCTGCCCGCGGCAAAATCCAGGACCTTCTTGCCCCTCACCCATTGCGGATGATCCAGCAGGAACCGGGTCAGGGCCTGCCCGCCGGGCCAGGCGAAGGCCCAATAGGGCGGCGGCAGGTTCTGCGCCGCCAGGGTTGCCTCCGTCGCCATCCAGATCGGCGTGATCTCGGTGGCGAGATGCAGGGCGATCTCCGGCACCAGCGGCGGCTTGGCAAGGACGGTCTGGGCGAGAATGAAGGCCTTCGGATCGGTCATTGCGCCAGCCGGCCGGCGATCACGCCGGCGAGCAGGATCCAGCCGATGAACCGGTTGCTCTTGAACTTCTCGAGGCAGTCCCGGGCATCGTCGAGATCGACCGAGGCCAGCTGCCAGAGGAGATGCGCCGCGACGCCGATGACGCCGAGCTTGGCCGGCCAGGCAAGATCCGCCGCCATCGCCGCGGCCACCAGCAGCAGGATCATCGCCGCGCCGAAACCCGCCAGCCAGGGCCTGGTCTCGACGCCCAGCTTCAGGGCCGTCGACTTCACCCCGATCAGCGCGTCATCCGCCTTGTCCTGATGGGCATAGATGGTGTCGTAGAACAGGGTCCAGAAGATTCCGGCGGCATAGAGCCAGACCGCCGGCCAGCCGAGATCGCCGCGCACCGCCGCCCAGCCCAGCAGGGCACCCCAGTTGAAGGTCAGGCCGAGGAAGGCCTGGGGCCACCAGGTGATGCGCTTCATGAAGGGATAGGCGCCGATCAGGGCCAGGGAAGCGACACCCAGCCAGATCGCCAGGCTCGACATCTGGAACAGGACCAGGAGGCCGACCGCAAGCTGCAGGCCGAGGAAGGCGAAGGCCTGCGGCACGGTGATCTGGCCCGAGGGCAGCGGGCGCCCGGCGGTCCGCGCCACCTTGGCGTCGATCTCACGGTCGACGATGTCGTTGATGGTGCAGCCCGCGCCGCGCATCACCAGCGCGCCCAGGGCGAAGAGGAACATCAGCCGCCCCTCCGGCCACTGGCCCGGCGGGGCCGCCAGCGCCGTCGACCACCAGCAGGGGAACAGCAGCAGCCAGGTGCCGATCGGCCGGTCGAGCCGCGCCAGACGCAGATAGGGGCGGGTCGCGGCCGGCGCCAGCCGGTCGATCCAGTCCCCAACTTGAATGTCGGACGCGCTGCTCATAGTCTCGGGATACCTCGCCGGCCGCTTCCGGGTGCCGGGACCTTAACCCCAAGCTTGAAGGCATCACAAGCGCATGATTCCGCGCCTCTACGTCACGGAAGACCTGGCGCCGGGCGCGGCGATCGCGGCCGATGCGCGGACCCTGCACTATCTGCGCAACGTCATGCGCCGTGGCACCGGCGATGCCGTGGTACTGTTCAACGGCCGCGACGGCGAATTCGCCGCCGTCATCGCCGAGATCGACAAGAAGTCGGCGACCTTCAGGCTGGGCGGCAGGCGCCGGGTCCAGGAGGCCGTCGCCGATCTCTGGCTGTGCTTCGCGCCGCTGAAGAAGGATGCGACCGATTTCCTGATCGAAAAAGGCACCGAACTCGGCGTCGCCGCGTTTCAGCCGGTCTTCACCCGGCATACGGCGGCGACGCGGCTCAATCTGGAGCGCCTGGCCGCGAATGCCGTCGAGGCCGCGGAACAGACCCGGCGGCTCAGCATCCCCGCTTTGCGCCCGCCCTGGACGCTGGACGAGATGATCTCCGCATGGGATCCCCGGCGCCGCCTGATCCTCTGCGCCGAATCGGGCACCGCCGCGCCGATCGCCGATGCGTTAGCTGAGATAGGTCGATCTGTTAGCCCACCTAACAGTTGGGCAATTTTTTGCGGTCCAGAGGGTGGATTCAGCCCGGGCGAGCTTGACCGCCTGATGAAACTGCCATTTGTTACGCCGGTTGGCTTGGGACCGCGGGTGTTGCGGGCAGATACCGCTGCTTTGGCAGCCCTCGCGCTGTTCCAGGCGATCCTCGGGGATGGGGGAAAACGGCCGCCGGAGCCGATCGATCCGCTTCTCTGAGTATGAGATTTATTCATAGATAAGACCCCTTCAGGAGAGCGCAGCTTGTCGGCACCCCCGAAATTCCGCGGCGACCCCATCACCGGCAAACACGAGCTGGTCGACTACATCGCCGCCGGCTCGAAGCCCAAGGCGGATTGGCGGATCGGCACCGAGCACGAGAAATTCGTCTTCGACCTGAAGACGCTGCGGACGGTCAGCTACGAGGCCCCGAACGGCATCGGCGCCATCCTGAAAGGCATGCTGCGCTTCGGCTGGGAGCCGATCGAGGAGCACGGCAACATCATCGCCCTCGCCAAGAACGGCGAAAGCATCACGCTGGAGCCGGGCGGCCAGTTCGAGCTTTCCGGCGCCCCGCTGCAGTCGATCCACCAGACCTGTGCCGAGGTCGGGACCCATCTGCGCCAGGTGAAGGAAATCGCCGCCGAGCTCGGCGTCGGCTTCCTCGGCATGGGCATGCAGCCGAAGTGGTCGCGCGCCGACACGCCCTGGATGCCCAAGGGCCGCTACAAGATCATGCGGGACTACATGCCGAAGAAGGGGAAGCTCGGCCTCGACATGATGCTGCGCACCTGTACCGTGCAGACCAATCTCGATTTCTCCAGCGAAGCCGACATGGTGAAGAAGCTTCGCGTCTCGCTGACGCTGCAGCCCATCGCCACCGCCCTGTTCGCCGATTCCCCCTTCATCGAGGGCAAGCCCAACGGCTTTCTGAGCTTTCGCAGCCATATCTGGACTGATACCGACCCCGACCGCTGCGGCACCCTGCCCTTCGCCTTTGAACCGGGCATGGGCTTCGAACGCTATGTCGACTACCTGCTCGACGTGCCGATGTATTTCGTCTATCGCGACGGCGAGTACATCGATGCCAGCGGCCAATCGTTCCGGGATTTCATGCGGGGCAGGCTGCCGGCGGCGCCGGGACAGATTCCGGTGATGGGCGACTGGGTCGATCATCTCACCACCGCCTTTCCGGAGGTGCGGCTGAAGCGCTTCCTGGAGATGCGCGGCGCCGATGGCGGTCCCTGGGACCGGCTCTGCGCCCTGCCGGCGCTGTGGGTCGGGCTGCTCTACGACGATCAGGCCCTGGATGCGGCCTGGGATCTCTGCAAGGACTGGACCGACGCCGAGCGCGAGGCGATGCGCCGCGACGTGCCGCGCCTGGCGATGAAGATGCCGTTCCGCAAGCGCAGCCTGCGCGAGGTGGCGCTCGAGGTGCTCGCCATCGCCCGTGCCGGCCTCAACCGGCGGGCCTCGCTGGATATCGCCGGCGGCAACGAAAGCGGCTTCCTGAACGTGCTGCAGGAGATCGCCGAAAGCGGCAAGTCGCCGGCGGAAGTGAAGCTGGACCTCTATCACGGACGATGGAACGGGTCCGTCGACCCCGCCTTCGACGAATTCGCCTATTAGCGCGCCTGCAGGCCGCCCCGCCTGATCACCGCGGCTTGCGGCCCCAATGCGCGACCCAGTCGCGACGGGTTTCCGCCGGCACCTGCGGCAGGATCTCGCCGATGGTCTCATGCGCCGTCGCGGCCATGCCCAGCATCGCCTGCTGCATCTCCTGGAAGGCGGCATCGAAGGCGGCGGCATCGTAGGGATCGGCCGATGCCGCTGCCGCCAGCTTCTCCCGGGCGGCCTTGACCGCGTCGCGGCCGGCCTCGAATTTCGGCTTCTGCGCCTCGAATTTCTGCTTCACCAGGTCGCGCACCTCCGGCGGCACGCCATCCAGCCCGGGCATCATGCCCGGCCCGAAGCCGCGCATCATGCCGCCCATGAAGCCGCCGCCGGGACCGTCGGGACCGTGCGGACCCCAGCCGTGCATCCGGCCACCGGCCATCAGGCCGACCAGGAACAGGTTGAGGCACAGCGACACGATCGCCGCACCGATCAGCCATTTGGCCTTGGAACCGCTCATCGTCATCACAGATCTCCCAAGCTGGTCGCAGGATCGTAGGCAAGTCCGGCAATGTCGACCTCGTCGCCGCCCAGCGACTGGCCGAGATACCCGCCGATCCCGGCGAAGAGACCGAGGGCCAGCGAGGCTGCGGCGGCAAATCCGGCAAGATTCATCGGTGTCAGCAGGACGCCGAGCCAAGGGCGCCGCATTGCGGCGAGACCGTCGGCGGCCAGGCGCCGATCCGGCTCGCGCGCCGGGTCCGGATGCCGCGGGAACTCCTGCGGCAGCAGCAGGATCTCGCGCTTCAGGCTGGCGCTGGCGCGTACCGGCGCCATGGCGGCGCGCAGGTCCGCCTCGAATTTCTCGTCCCCGGTCATTGCATCCACTCCTCAGCGCTGCGCGACAGTTCGCTGCGCAGCTCTTTCTTGGCCCGAACCAGCAGCGATTCGAACGCCTTCAATGAAATCTCCATCACCTCGGCCGCCGCCGCGTTGGCAAGGCCGGTCGTATAGGTCAGGGCGATCGCCGCGCGCTGGCGTTCCGGCAGGCCGGCGATGGCAGCCGCCATGCGGCGCTGCTCCTGCTGCGCCTCGATGCCCGACAGCGCATCCGGACGCCCGTCGCCGATTTCGTCCACCGCATCGAGATTGTCGCTCCGCGGACGGCGCTTCAGGTCGAGACAGCGGTTGAAGACAACGCGATAGAGCCAGGTCGAGAACTGCGCCGTCCCGGGCCGCCATTGCCCGGCCCGGATCCAGACCTTCAGGAAGGCGTCCTGCACCACATCCTCGGCGTCGCTGCGATTGCCGACGATGCGATAGGCCAGGCCATGGGCCCGGTCGACATGCCGGCGCATCAGCGCCGCGAAGGCCGTGCGGTCGCCTGCGGCGACCCGCTTCAGCAGCGTATCGTCGTCGGTGTCGATATCGAGACCCGCCGGTTCCGGCCGCTCCGTCGTCATCGTCAGCGTGTCATTCCCGTCCAGCATCCGCGTGCCCGATTATGAACCAGAATTCGGCGTCATGGCCATTGCGGCCGGGCGTCGGCCCGGCGCGCCATCTCCGCAGCAATCCTCAGGGGGTCGGCGCCTGGTCCGGAACCGGCATTTCCGACGGACGCCGCAGGGTCATTTCGTCCGCGGCAATCCTGCCGTCGGCATTCCTGTCGAGGCGCGCGAACATCTTCTGGCCGCCGGCCGTCCATTCCGCTTTGGTGATCGTGCCGTCCTTGTCGGTATCCGTGCGGGCGAAAAGGCGATCGCCCGGCTTGCCTGCGGCGCCGCCGGGCTGCTTCGGATGCTCGGCGCGGAACCTGTCGAAAGCGATCTTCGCCTCGGCCTGGGTGACATAGCCGTCGGCATCGGCATCCATCTGCTGGAAGCGCCGCTGCTGATTGGCCGCCGCTTCGGCGGTCGAAACCTTGCCGTCCTTGTTGGCATCGGCCTGGTCGAAGAATCTGTGGGCGTCGCGATGATGCTTCGGATTGGCCACGTCGGTGTGCTGCGCGACGCTGACCTTGGCCTCGTCCGGCGTAACGAAGCCGTCGTGATCGGCATCCATCTCCTGGAAATGCTGCGATTCCAGGGCGGCCGATTCGGCGGCGGAGATCCTGCCGTCCTTGTCGGCATCAGCCCGGTCGAAGACTCCCTGGCCGTCCCTGCCGCCATGGAGCTGGGAGAAGCCCGATTCCGCCTCGGCTTGCGTGATCGTGCCGTCGCCATTGGCGTCGAGCTCGGCGAAACGCTGATCATGCAGCGCCGCGAATTCAACGCGATCGACGAAGCCGTCGCCGTTGCGATCGGCGGCCTTCAGATGGTCGCGCCCATTGGCCAGCGCCGCCACCGGCAGGCCGGCGATGAAGGTCAGGGCGAGCAGGGTTAACCGATTGATTCGCATGGTTGATCCAATTCAGGTGGGGCGCCGTTTGGGGCGCGGTTACCTGATATACGGGCCAGCCCGGGATTCCCTGCGAACGACGGGGGAAGCGGTGGCGTCCCGGTGCGGCCGCGCAACCGCGGGGCTATAACTCGTCCGGGGCGATGACGCCGTCCCCGTTGAGGTCGCGCCGCCGGAACTCGGCGTCGGCGCCGGCGGTGAATTCGTCATAGGTGACGAGGCTGTCGCCGTCGGCATCGTAGGACGACGGGAAGACGATCCCCTGGACCTCCCCGGGGCTGCGCAGCATCTGCGCCTCGATTTCCGCCTCGGTCAGCGACAGGTTGAAATCCCGGTCGGCGCCGAAGAAGAAGTCGCTGTGAATGGCATCGAAATCCGCACGGGTGATGCCTTGCGCCGCCTGCTGCGCCTGGGTCGGGATCGCTGCAAGCATCAGCAGGGAGGCGGCAATCGCCGCAACCGAGACCGCCCGAGCCGTTCCAAGCATGATGCCAACCCCAGCTGATATTCTCAGGCGTTCAGGCCCTTGCGGCCCATGTCGAGGAACTTCTCGCGACGCTGGCGACGGATCTCGGCGCCGTCCAGATTGGCGAAACGACCGAGCGCGGCCTCCAGCGCATCGCCGAGCTTCTCGATCACCTCCGCCTTGCCGCGATGGGCGCCGCCCAGCGGCTCGGCGACGATCTCGTCGATGATGCCCAGGGCCTTGAGGTCCTCGGCCGTGAGCTTCAGGGCCTCGGCGGCATCCTTGGACTGCTCGGCGCTCCGCCACAGGATCGAGGCGCAGCCCTCCGGCGAGATTACCGAGTAGACGGCATGCTCGAGCATGATGATGTGGTTCCCGGCGGCCAGCGCGATGGCGCCGCCGGAACCGCCTTCGCCGATGATGGTGGCGACCAGCGGCGTCTCGATCTTGAGGCAGGTCTCGATCGACCGCGCGATGGCCTCCGCCTGGCCGCGCGCCTCCGCTTCGACGCCGGGATAGGCGCCGGGCGTGTCGACCAGGGTGATCACCGGCAGCTTGAACCGGTCGGCAAGCTCCATCAGCCGGATCGCCTTGCGATAGCCTTCCGGCTTGGCCATGCCGAAATTGTGGCGCACGCGGCTGGAGGTATCGCTGCCCTTCTCATGCCCCATGATCATCACCGGCTGGCCGCGGAATCGGCCCAGCCCGCCGACGATGGCGCGGTCGTCGGCGAAGCTGCGGTCGCCCGCCAGCGGCACGAAATCGGTGATCAGCCCGGCGACGTAATCGTTGAAATGCGGGCGCTCCTGGTGTCGCGCCACCTGGGTCTTCTGCCAGGGCGTGAGCTTGGCATAGGTCTGCTTCAACAGGCGGTCGGCCTTGGCCTGCAGCTTGGTCACTTCGTCGGCGATATTGACGGAGTCGCCCTGGGCGAGATGCCGCAATTCGGCGATCTTGCCTTCGAGCTCCGCGATCGGTTTCTCGAAATCGAGGAAAGTCGCCATGATCCGCGCTTGCCGCCCCTTCCGACCTACTTCGCGCCGGCGATCTGCCGGGCCTTGGAGACCAGCACCTCGGCCTGGCGGATCGAGGCGAGATCGATGAGGCGGCCATCCAGCGAGACGGCGCCCTTGCCTTCGCGCTGCGCCTGGGCCATCGCCTCCATGATCCGCTCCGCCTTCTTCACTTCCGCCGCGGAGGGGGTGAAGAGCTCGTTGGCCAAGGCCACCTGCGAGGGGTGGATTGCCCATTTGCCCTCGCAGCCCAGCACGCCGGCGCGGTTGCCGCCGGCCTTGTAGCCGTCGGGATCGGAGAAATCGCCGAACGGCCCGTCCACCGGGCGCAGACCGTTGGCGCGGGCGGCAACCACCATGCGCGCCACCGCGTAGTGCCACATGTCGCCCCAATGGGTCTCGCGGCTGCCGGCGGCGTCCTTGTCAGTGAGGATTGCATAGGCCGGATTGGCGCCGCCGATGTTGGTGGTGCGCGCCTTGGTCGAGGCCGCGTAATCGGCAACGCCGAAATGCAGGCTTTCGTTGCGCTTCGAGGCGCCGGCGATCTCGTGCACGTTCTGCATGCCGAGCGCGGTCTCGATGATCATCTCGAAGCCGATGCGCTTCTTGCGCCCCACCGCCGCCTCGCATTGCGTGACCAGCATGTCGACGGCATAGACGTCCGATGCGGTGCCGACCTTGGGAATCATGATGAGGTCCAGCCGCTCGCCGCCCTGTTCCATCACATCGACGACGTCGCGATACATGAAATGGGTGTCGAGGCCGTTGATGCGGACCGACATGGTCTTCGATCCCCAGTCGATGTCGCGCAACGCCTGGATGACGTTCTTGCGGGCCTGCGCCTTGTCGTCCGGCGCCACCGCATCCTCGAGATCGAGGAAGATCACGTCGGCGGCGGATTTCGCCGCTTTTTCAAATAGTTGCGGTTGACTTCCGGGGACCGCCAGCTCGCTGCGGTTCAGCCGCGCCGGGGCCTGTTCGATGATCTGGAAGCTCATGCCGTCCCTGCTCTCTTATATCTTTATCCGTTAATGGCCCGACCGGCGGGCGAATGTCAATCTTTGCCGCTGGTCAGCCCTTGCGCGGACGATCTTTGCCCTTTCCGGGACGCGGCCTTTTGCCGACGGCGGCGGGTTCTGGTCCAGATACGGCCGCGCGCCGTGCCGGCGCCGGTTCCGCAGATCGGCGTGCGCCGGCCTTGGCCAGGGGATGATGTGCGGCGACCAGGGTTTTCAGGCGATCTCCGGCCACATGGGTATAGATCTGCGTCGTCGCGATATCGGCATGGCCGAGCATCTTCTGCAGGCTCCGCAGGTCCGCGCCATGATCCAGCAGATGCGTGGCAAAAGCATGGCGGATGACATGCGGCGAGATGCGATCGGGCGGGATGGCGGCGGCATTCGCCAGTTCCTTCAGCATCTGGCCAAAGCGCTGCCGGGTCAGATGGCCTTCGATGCCGCGCGACGGAAAGAGGAAGGGCGAGGCCGGGCCGTCCTTCGGCAGGAAATGCGCGCGGTGTCCGAGATAGACGTTGATCGCCGAGCGCGCCGGCGCATTCAGCGGCACCATGCGGTCCTTCGAACCCTTGCCCCGCACGATCAGTACCGGCTGGTCGCGCAGCACGGCGGCCAGGGGCAGCTTGACCAGTTCCGTGACCCGCAGGCCGGCTGCGTAAAGCAGCTCGATCATGACGCTGAGGCGGGCGCCTTCCGGACCTTCGAGGTTGCCGCATACCGTGATCAGCCGCGACATCTCTTCCTCGCTCAGCAGCTTCGGCAGCGGGCGGCCGAGCTTCGGCGCGTCGAGGGCCGCGGTCGGATCGTCGGCGCGGCGGCCCTCGGCGATCAGGAACTTGTAGAACTGGCGGAGCGCGCTCAGGCGCCGGGCGGCGGTCCGCGCCGCCGTCTCGCGCCGCGCGAGATGGGCAAGATAGGCGCGCAGGTCATCGGCGCTTGCCTGCGACAGGGTCGTCTCGCGCGGCGCCAGGAAGGCCAACAGATCCTTCAGGTCGCGCCGATAGGCGGCACGGGTGTTGGCCGCGGCGTTGCGTTCCGCCGCCAGCATTTCCAGGAAGGATTCGAGCTGGTGATCCGCCGCCATCCGGCGCCCGTGCCTCAGAGCCCGGACAGGATCGCGGCTTCCAGGGCGATGCGGCGCGCCTCGGCCTCCAGGCCGACCGCGCGCAGGCCGCCGATCGCCGCCGAGAGCGACGCGGCATCCGCCTCGCCGAGACGGTTGCCGCCCAGTGCCACCAGGGACAGCAGCACGGTCTCGCCGCGCCGGCCGCCGGGTGCGGCGGCATTGATCTGCGCCGCGTAGCTGCCCTGCGTGGTGATCGGCGAGATCCCGGTCCAGCCGCCGCCGATCTTCTCGCCCAGGCCGGCGAAAAGCGCATAGAGCCGGGCGGCCTGGGTCTCGGTGCCGTTGACCGCCGCCCGCCATTCCGCGACCGGGTCGTCCTGGCCAGCATAGGTGCCGTAGACCCCCGAGAGCCGCGCCAGGATCTTCAGGCCCGGCGCCCCGGTCGCCGCCTGCGGATTGCCGGACGAGCCCTCCACCATGTTCAGCCAGAAGCTCGCCTTGTCGGCATTGCCGGCGGCAAACATCAGCCGCGCCGCATCCGGCGCGAACCACAGCAGGCCGCGATTGGGCACGATCAACTGGGCGAAGGGCGCATAGAACTGCGCCTGGGTGAAATAGTCGCCGCGCTGCCAGGCCTTCTGCATCGCGGCGGCGATCAGCGGCGCCCGCTGGTCCGGCATCTGACCGCGGACAACCGCCTGGTAGAGCGCGGCACGGGTCTCGGGCGTATCCGCGGCGTTGATCATCGCCACCGGCTCGCCGGTCGGCGGCGGTACCTGCGCATAGAGGGCGGTGACATCCTCGGCCTTGAACAGCCCGGCGCCGAAGGCCCGCTCGGCGGCGGCGATGCGGCTGGCCAGGGGTTGCGCCGGGTTGCGGGCCAGCGCCGCATCGGCCGCCGGCCCGACCGGCTTCAGCGCCGCCGTCCCGATCGCCGCGGGTGCCGGCAGCTTCGCCCGTTTCAGCATGGCCACGAGGAGCGGATCGGCGCTGGTAATGGGCGTCTTCAGTTTCTTCGATCCGGAATCGCCCGCCAGTATCGCGGCGACCGCGATGAAGTCCCTGGTCGCCTGATCCTTGTCGGCGCGTTCGCGCAGGAGATCGAGACCGATCACCGCCTGATCTGACTTGTCGCGCAGGATCTGGCAGAAGATCAGGGCCTTGCGCCAATAGAGCTCGACGTTTTGCGTCCGGCCGGCCTGGGCATCGACCTGGCTGCAGGCACCCTCGTTGTCGCCCGACTGCCACAGCTTCTCGACCGCTTCCTGGGGATCCATCGGTCCTGCGGTGGCGCCGGCCTGGCTGAGCGCCAGCGCCTCGCCATCGAATCCCATCGCATGCAGGCGTTCCGCCCGCAGCGCCACCAGGGGATCGAGCCTCCCCGTGGCGCCCGGCGAGGCGGCAGCGGTCAGCAGCAGGCGCAATTGCAGGTCGCGCAGGGCCGGTTCCGACACCGGCGCCGGCAGCTTCGGCAGCAAGGTCATCAGGTAGGAAAGCTGCGACCCCTGCCAGAGATTGGCGCCGAGCCCGTGATGCCCCTCGTCGAGGAGGCCGACCGCGGCACCGGCCTGCACCGCCGGCGCGGGCGGGGTCATGGGCGGCGCTGCAGCCGGTGCCGGCATTGCCGGCCCGGGGGCCGGGAGTGCGGGCGCGGGCTGGGCCGGCGGCTGACCGCCCACCGGCGGCAGGGGCGTCGCGTTGATGGTCTGGCCGCCCGTGGGCGGTTGACCCGTGGGCGGCTGACCCGTGGACGGCAGGTCGGCGGGTGGCGGCGTAGCGGCGTCGGGATCGGTCGGGGTGAGATCGGTCGGGGTGAGATCGGTCGGGTTGGACAGGGCCAGCTGGGGCGCGGCGTTCAGGCCGTCGGCCGACAGCGGCGAAAGGCCATGTCCATAGGCCAGTCCGGCGACGGCGATCGCCCAGCAGAGGCGGCGACGGGAGCGCCGGCTATTGCAGGGAAAGCCGGTCATTGGGGATCTGGACCTCCATTTTAGCGGTCGGCGGCGGCACGTCGTAGAATCCGAGGAATACGACCCCACCCGCGACCAGCACCAGGACGGCGACGACTAACCCAATGACAGCCTTGCTCATGATCCAGCTTCTTGATTCAACTCGATTTAGCCCGGGTCACCTCGAGTCGTGACGGCGGGCCGGAACGGCGGCTAACTTGCCATAGGGCTCTGGACATATGCTAGTCTCGATTTCCCCCGGGGCGGCGTCACGTTTGCGCGAGCCCGGAAGCGGAAAGCCGCGTTCATTCAGCCCCCTGGAGGCCGATTCCTCGGGAGCGGATCCTTGGGCGTTGCCGGCAATATGGGATGGATACGGGACTGAGATGGCGGACAAGGCGAACGATCACACACCGGCCGATCCTGGTCACGGCGACGGGCCGGCGACGGGCGAAATCGACCGGACGATCGTGCTGGTCGGGTTGATGGGGGCGGGAAAGAGCTGTATCGGCAAGCGCCTGGCGGCGCATTTCGGCCTGCCCTTCGTCGATGCCGACCGCGAGATCGAGGCGGCAGCCGGCTGCAGCGTGGCAGATATCTTCGCCGCCCATGGCGAGAAGGCCTTCCGCGACGGCGAGCGCCGGGTCATTGCCCGGCTGCTGAACAATCCGGCGCATGTGCTCGCCACCGGCGGCGGGGCCTTCATGGATCCGCAGACCCGCGAGCTGATCAAGCAGCGCGCCACCTCGATCTGGCTTCGCGCCGATCTCGAACAGCTGCTGAAACGGGTTTCGCGGCGCAACGACCGACCGCTGCTGCAGAATGTCGATCAGCGCAGCAAGCTGGCCGAGCTGATGGAGATCCGCTACCCCGTCTATGCCGAGGCGGACCTGGCGGTCGATAGTGCCGATGGGCCGCCGGAGATGACCCTGGCCCGGGTGGTGGCGGCGCTTGACGCGCATTTCGCGCCGCATGCCGCCAGCGCGAAGTCATGAACGAGCGCCGGATGAGCGACTTGGCGGCCAGGCCGGGTGATGCCCTGGATGCAACGCGGATCGAGACCTTGCGCCTCGATCTGGGAGCGCGCAGCTACGACATCCTGGTCGGACGCGGCCTGATCGCCCAAGCCGGCGCCCGCATCGCCCCGCTGCTGAAGCAGAAGCGCGTCGTCATCGTGACCGACCGCAATGTGGCGCGCCTGCATCTCGAAGGCCTGGAGCGGTCGTTGCAGGCCGCCGGGATCGCCAGCGGCGCCGTCGTCCTCGAACCCGGCGAACAGACCAAGAGCTTTGCCGATCTCGAGGACCTGACCAGCCGGCTGTTCGACCTCAAGGTCGAGCGCAACACCACGTTGGTGGCACTGGGCGGCGGGGTCATCGGCGATCTCACCGGTTTCGCCGCGGCGATCACCCTGCGCGGCATCGATTTCGTCCAGGTCCCGACCACGCTGCTGGCCCAGGTGGACTCTTCGGTCGGCGGCAAGACCGGGATCAACGCCGTTAAGGGCAAGAACCTGGTCGGCAGCTTCTATCAGCCGCGGCTGGTGCTGACCGATACCGCGACCCTGGACACCCTGCCGCGGCGGGAGTTGCTTGCCGGATATGCCGAGGTAGTGAAATACGGGCTGATCAACGATCCGGCATTCTTCTCCTGGCTGGAAACCAACGGCGCCGACCTGGTCGACGGCGACGGCGCGGCGCGGCGCCACGCCATCCTGGTGAGCTGTCGCGCCAAGGCCGAGATCGTCGGCGCGGACGAACGCGAGGCCGGCGCCCGGGCGCTGCTCAATCTTGGCCATACCTTCGGCCATGCGCTGGAGGCCGAGTGCGGCTATTCCGACGAGCTGCTGCACGGCGAGGCGGTGGCGATCGGCATGGTGATGGCCTTCGATCTGTCCGCCCAGCTCGGCCTTTGCCCGATGGAAGATGCGGCTCGGGTGCAGCGCCACCTTGCAAGCGTCGGCCTGCCGACCTCGCCCGGCTGGATCGACGGCCGCGACTGGTCCGCCGCGCGCCTGATCCAGCACATGCAGCGCGACAAGAAGGTGACGGACGGCCGCATCGGCTTCGTGCTCGCCCGCGGCATCGGCAAGGCGTTCTATCCGGCGCATGTGCCGCTCGAAGAGATCTCGGCGATGCTGGAGACGGCGATCGCCGCCTGAACTACCCTGCGTCATTGAACGGTTGGTCCCATGATCCTCTATCTGGCTGCCCTGGTGCTCCTGCTGCTTTGCTCGGGCTTCTTCTCCGGCTCGGAAACGGCGATGACCGCCGCGTCCCGCGCCCGGATTCACGCCCTGGTGAGCCACGGCAACAACCGTGCGATCATCGTGGAGCGGCTTCACGGCCAGATGGAGAAGGTGATCGGCACCGTCCTGCTGGGCAACACCTTCGTCAATGCCGCGACGGCCGCGCTGATGACCGCTTTCCTGACCGATACCTTCGGCGATACCGGGACCATGCCGCTCATCGCCGCCGGGGTCGCCACCGCCTTCCTGTTCATCTTCGCCGAAGTCCTGCCCAAGACCTTCGCCATCAACAATGCCGACCGCTTCTCGCTGAGCGTGGCCCCGGTGCTGAAGTTCTTCGTCTGGGTCACCTATCCGATCACCCACGTGACGCAGATCATCTGCACCGGCGTCCTGCGCACCTTCGGCGTGAAGGTGATCAACGAGCCGGGCGCCGAGGAACGCATGGAGGAACTGCGCGGCGCCATCGAGCTCCATGCCGGCGCCGACGAGGAGATCCGCGACGCCGGGCAGATGCTGCATTCGATTCTCGACCTCGAGGAGGTGCCGGTCTCGGACATCATGGTGCATCGCCGCAACATGACCATGATCGACGCCGATCAGGGCGCCGACGACGTCGTGGCCCAGGCCCTGGCCAGCCCGCATACTCGGATTCCGATCTATCGCGGGGAACCCGACAACATCATCGGCGTGCTGCATGCCAAGGCGCTGCTGCGCGCGGTGCAGGCCAATCAGTGGCGGCTGGAGGGTCTGGACATCGTCGGCCTGGCCGGCAAGCCCTGGTTCATCCCCGACAGCACCAACCTGCTGGCGCAGCTCGAGGCCTTTCGCACCCGGCGCGAGCATTTCGCCATTGTGGTCGACGAATACGGCGCGCTGATGGGCATCGTAACCCTGGAGGACATCCTCGAGGAAATCGTCGGCGACATCTCCGATGAGCACGACATCAAGGTCGAAGGCGTCAAGCGCGAGACCGACGGCAGCTACACGATGGACGGGACCGTGACGATCCGGGATCTCAACCGCGAATTCGGCTGGCGCCTGCCCGACGAGGAAGCGTCGACTCTGGCCGGCCTGGTTCTGCACGAGGCCCGCCAGATCCCGGTGGTCGGTCAGGTGTTCTCGTTCTTCGGCTTCCGCATCGAGATCCTGGAGCGCCAGCGCAACCAGATCCGGCGCCTGCGGGTGACGCCGCCGGCGAGCGAGGACGCAAGCTTCGGTGCGCCGGCCGAGGACAAGAAGAAGGGGGCCGCGGCATAATGGCCGACGCCACGTCGCCGAACCCGTTCTCGGCACCGGTGCCGCGCCGGGAGTTGCACCGTCGCGACTATGATTTCCGCGGCTTCCGGCGCGAGGACGGCCTCTACGACATCGAAGGCCGCATGACGGACCGCAAGAGCTACGCCTTTCCGAACCGCTGGCGCGGCGAGGTCGCCGCTGGCGAGCCGGTCCATGACATGTGGGCGCGTCTGACGCTCGACGACGACTTCGTGATCGTCGACATCGAAGTCCACACCCAGGCCGGGCCGTTCGAGGTTTGCCCGACGATCACGCCGAGCTTCGCGGCCCTGAGGGGCGTGAAGGTCGGCAAGGGCTGGGGCAAGGCGCTGAGGAGCCAGTTCGGCGGCGTCCATGGCTGCACCCATCACCTCGAGATGCTGCGGGCGATGGGAACCGTCGCCTTCCAGACGATCTTCGGCGCAAGGGAACTGCAAAAGCGCGAGCGCGCGGCCGCGATGCCGGCCGACGGCGAAAGCGCCGCTCCGGCGGCGGCCGGGAAGAGCGCCAAGCGCCCGGGCCTGATCGATAGCTGCCACGCCCTGGCCGCCGACGGCGATGTCGTCAAGCAGCTGTGGCCGGAGTTCTACGAGGAGCGGCGCTAGCGGCGCCCTTTCGACGGGATCTTGCCGTGTCCGGCGTCGCGATGCCCGGTTTCGCTGGCGGCAGCGCGGAAATAGTTGAGGGCGAAGACGCGTATCGCCGCCGTCATGCTGGCGGCGCCGCGGCCGCGCGCGACTTTCGAACAGAAATCATGAATGCTCATGGCTTCGCGTTCGATCACCTCCATCACCGCTTCCCACATGGCGGGTTCCATGCGCAGGCTGGTGCGCCTGCCATGCACCACGACATTTCGCGCGATCATCGCTGGTTTCGGTTTTCGCCGCATAGATAGCCCCGAGCCGTTCACAACCTTGATTGGGCGGCACCGCATTCACGGCGACCGCCCCGACACGCGACGCTCATCGCGATAGACTCCGCGGCTTTGCGCCCGCGGGGCGTGTCAAGACGCCTAGTGGTAATTCGGCGACCAGCCCTGGTCAATCGAATCTCGTGCCGAATTTTGCATAGTCGGTTGTCACCACGGAAATATTCCCTGGGTACTGCAGGGACATTGCCGCGCGGCCCCGCCGGCCGCCTCATCCTTCCCCGGGAGCCCGCAGGCTGAGAGCCAGGGCATGGACCGGTCCCGCCAGCTCCTCGGCCAGAACCTGATGGACCATCCGCTGGCGGTCGACGCGCGACTTGCCGGTGAAGGTTGCGCTGGTAACGGCCACGTGGAAATGCGTTTCACCGCTTTCCCGCCATCCGGCATGGCCGTGATGCTTGTTGGTCTCGTCGGTTACAGCGAGCTGCAGCGGCGCAAGGGCTGCGCGCAGCTTCGCTTCCATCGTTTCACGTACCTGACCCATGATGTCTGCATTCCTGCATTGCTGGATTCCACCGGCTGCGGTGCTGGTTCTTTCGCCGGAGATCGGTATAGGTTGCAGCGGTCTCTACTGGCAAATCGGATCCCGGGTCAATGTCCAATTCCGCCGAGTCCCAGCCTGCGCCGCCCGCACGGCCGCATGCGGCGATGTCGCCGACCCTCGCCTACCTGGTCCTGGCCTCGATCATCGTCCTCTGGGGCGTCAACTGGCCGATCATGAAGATGTCCATCGCGGTCATCTCGCCGCTCTGGTTCGTCTTCGCGCGCCTCGCCTTGGGCTGCCTGTGCCTGTTCGGCATCGTCGCGGCGACCGGCCGCCTGTCGCTGCCGAAACGCGCCGACTGGCCGATCGTCATCAGCGTCGGTTGGCTGCAGATGGCGCTCTACATGGCGCTGGTCAATGTCGGGCTGGCCCATACGCCGGCGGGACGCGCATCGCTGATCGCCTACAGCATGCCGATCTGGGTGGTGCCCTGCGCCTTCCTGTTCCTGAAGGAGCCGATCGCGCCGCTGAAACTGGCAGGCGTCGCCGCCGGGATCTGCGGCATCGCCGCGTTGTTCAACCCCGCGGCCTTGGACTGGCACGACGGCGGCAAGGTATTCGGCAGCCTCTGCCTGCTCGGGGCGGCGCTGGCCTGGTCGCTGGTCATTCTCCACAGCCGGCGGCATCGCTGGCGCTCCAGCCCGCTGGCACTGGCCCCCTGGCAGATGCTGATCGCGCTGCCGCCGCTGACTGTCGCCGCTTTCTGCATCGAGGGCGCACCGCATCCCCTGTGGTCGCCGACATTGACCTGGATCCTGATCTATAACGGGCCGCTGGCGACGGCGTTCTGTTTCTGGGCGGTCGTGTCGGTGCAGCGGGCGCTGCCGGCCAGCACCGCCTCGGTCAGCTTCCTGGGCGTCCCGGTCTGCGGCATCGCCTCCGCGACCCTCGCTCTCGACGAGCCGATCGGCCTCGATATGTGGCTGGGCGGCGGACTGGTACTGGTCGGCGTGGCCCTGACGGCAATTGCGGATTGGCGGCGGCGCGCCTGAATGTAGGGTCGCCCGATATTTCTCAACGATTGCAATGGCGTCCAACCGCGATCCGGGACCGGGGCGCCGCGCCGTCGCCGCGGCATCCTGCAACCCTGGCGATGCTTGCCATCGGCCGATCCGCTTCCCATACTGTCAGAATGAGCAAGGATTCATCCTCGCGCAGCCGGCGCGGCTATGTGCCGGAACCGCCGCCGCGGCCGACCACCTGCCAGCATCCCGGCTGCGCGGCGGAGGGCATCTATCGTGCGCCGAAAGCGCGGGACCAGCTGAACGACTACTACTGGTTCTGCCTCGATCACGTCCGGGAATACAACAAGGCCTGGGACTATTACGCCGGCATGGATACCGGCGCGATCGAACAGGAGGTCCGGCTGGATACCGTCTGGCAGCGCCCGACATGGCCGCTCGGCAAATGGGGCTCGGAAGCCTGGGGGCGCCGTTTCGCCGGCATCCCGGAGAACGAGTTCATGCCCGACGATGTCCGCGATGCCCTCAATGCGCGGATGGGCGCCGGCGGCAAGCCGGGCGGCCGCACTGAATCGCGGCGGGCGCAGACCAAGGAGGAGCAGGCCCTGGCGGTCCTCAGCCTGACGCCGCCGGTGACCTGGCCGGAGATCAAGCGCCAGTACAAGACCCTGGTCAAGAAGCTGCACCCCGACGCCAATGGCGGCGACAAGACGGCGGAAGAGCAGCTCAAATTAGTTAATCTCGCCTATGGCACGCTGAAGGCGGCAGCCTTTGCGGGAACGTAGGGCTGACCTGACGTTTTTACGCAAGACAGCCCCCCACGATCCAACCTAGCCTTGCCCCCGCAAAATCGTTAAAACCCCTCACAACTCAACGATCTGGATCATTTTCCGATGGCGACCAAGACTGCGGCTTCGGCCGACTCAGAGGCAAAGACCGGCGCCGGCCTGCCGGACATCACGATTTCCGTCCGCCAGCAGTTCGGGCTCGATTCCGACATGCAGGTGCCGGCCTTCAGCCAGCGCACCGAGCACGTGCCGAATGTCGACGAAAGCTATCGGTTCGACCACGACACGACGATGGCGATCCTGGCCGGCTTCGCCCATAACCGGCGGGTGATGATCCAGGGCTACCACGGCACCGGAAAATCGACCCATATCGAGCAGGTGGCGGCGCGGCTCAACTGGCCCTGCATCCGCATCAACCTGGACAGCCATATCAGCCGCATCGATCTCATCGGCAAGGACGCCATCGTCCTCAAGGACGGCAAGCAGGTGACCGAGTTCCGCGAGGGCCTGCTGCCCTGGGCGCTGCAGCACCCGACCGCGCTGGTCTTCGACGAATACGATGCCGGGCGTCCCGACGTCATGTTCGTGATCCAGCGCGTGCTCGAGGTCGAGGGCAAGCTCACCCTGCTCGACCAGAACCGGGTCATCCGCCCGCATCCCGCCTTCCGGCTGTTCGCCACGGCGAATACCGTCGGCCTCGGCGACACCACCGGCCTCTACCACGGCACACAGCAGATCAACCAAGGCCAGATGGACCGCTGGAACATCGTCGCCACCCTGAACTACCTGCCGCACGAGGACGAAGTGGCGATCGTGCTCTCAAAGTCGCCGAGCTACGACACCGAGCAGGGGCGCCGCACCGTAAAGGCGATGGTCGCCTGCGCCGAATTGACCCGGGCCGGCTTCATCAACGGCGACATCTCGACGGTGATGAGCCCGCGCACGGTGATCACCTGGGCCGACAATGCGCGGATCTTCAACGACGTCGGCTTCGCCTTCCGGGTCTCGTTCCTGAACAAGTGCGACGAGCTCGAGCGTCCGGTGGTGGCCGAGTATTACCAGCGCTGCTTCGGCGTCGACCTCAAGGACAGCGCCGCCAAGGCGCAGCTCGCCCACTAGGGCTGCGATGGCCAGCAACAACGCATTGGAGGAGTTCCGCCGCGTGACCGGCTGCGCCCTCAGGGCGATTGCCGAGCGCAGCGACATTCAGGCAAGCTTCGCGCCCGGCCAGACCGGGCTGCTGGGCAGCGAGGCACGCCTGCCGCTGCCGGCCCGACATCTGCCCCTGAACGAGGTCAGCAATGTCCGCGGCGAAGCCGATGCGATCGCGCTGAAGCTGAAACACCACAACGCCAAGATCCACGCCAAGGAAGCCCCGAAGAATCCCCTGGCCCGCGAGGTCTTCACCGCGATCGAGACGGCGCGCTGCGAGGCGATCGGCGCCCGGAAGATGGTCGGCGTCGCGGAAAATCTGGCGGCCTCGCTCGACGAGCACTGCAAGCAGAAGGGCTTCGCCCGGGTCTCCGCCCGGCAGGAGAACCAGCTGGCCGACGTGATGCGCCTGCTGGTGCGCGAGGCGGTCTCGGGTCAGCCGGTCCCCGCCTCGGCCAAGGCGATGGTCGACCTCTGGCGATCCGACCTGTCGCCGAAGATCCGCGGCGAGATCGAGCACCTGGGCGACGTGCTGAACAACCAGCGCGCCTTCGCCAAGGCGACGCGCCGCCTGCTGCAGGACATGGAGCTCGAGGAAGGCCAGGAAGACCTCGACGCCAACGATGACGATACCGAGGACCAGGAAGACCAGGACCAGCAGAAGCCGGACGACCAGAAGTCCAAGGGCGGCGAGAAGGACAAGGCCGAGAGCCAGGTCGAGATGGACGCCCAGGCGGCGGAATCCGACGCCGCCGATGCCGAGGAGATGGAAGCGTCGGACGAGGACATGGACATGGATGCGCGGGCCGGCGAGGAGCAGCCGGGTCGCCCCGGGAGGCGACCGGAACACGACCTCACGCGCGGCCGCAACGAGCCGCATTACAAGCCCTTCACCACGCAGTTCGACGAGGTGGTCGAGGCTGCCGATCTCTGCGATCCCGACGAGCTCACCCGGTTGCGCCAGCTGCTCGACCAGCAGCTGATGAACCTGCAGACCGTGGTGGCGAAGCTGGCCAACCGATTGCAGCGCCGGCTGCTGGCCAAGCAGAACCGGTCGTGGAACTTCAACCTCGAGGAAGGCCTGCTGGATGCGGCCCGCCTGCCCCGGGTCATCGCCAATCCGGAGCTGCCGCTCTCCTACAAGCAGGAGACCGATACCGAGTTCCGCGACACCGTGGTGTCGCTGCTGATCGACAATTCCGGATCGATGCGCGGCCGGCCGATCACGGTGGCGGCGATGACCGGCGATATCCTCGCGCGGACCCTCGAGCGCTGCGGCGTCAAGGTCGAGATTCTCGGCTTCACCACCCGGATGTGGAAGGGCGGACAGTCCCGCGAGGCCTGGATCGCGGCCGGCAAGCCGGGCAATCCCGGCCGGCTCAACGATCTCCGGCACATCGTCTACAAGTCTGCCGATGCGCCCTGGCGGCGCGCCCGCAAGAACCTGGGCCTGATGCTGCGCGAGGGCATCCTCAAGGAGAACATCGACGGCGAGGCCCTGCTCTGGGCCTATAACCGCCTGATCGGACGCCCGGAACAGCGCAAGATCCTGATGGTGATCTCGGACGGCGCGCCGGTCGACGATTCCACCCTGTCGGTCAATCCCGGCAACTACCTCGAGCACCACCTGCGCGAGGTGATCGAATGGGTCGAAACCCGGTCGCCGGTGGAACTGATCGCCATCGGCATCGGCCACGACGTGACCCGCTACTACCGCCGCGCGGTGACCCTGGTCGACGCCGAACAGCTGGGCGGCGCCGTCCTCGAGCAGCTGGCCGCGCTGTTCGAGGAAGGCCACGGGCCGCGGGCGCGCAAGCGCGCCTAGCCCCTACCCGCTTCCACCGCGATCGAACCGCAGCCGATGCCACCGCCGGTAGCGCGGCGCAGGCCCCCTCTGGAATCGCCGGCGAATCTCATGCTATTCATGGTCGCGGTGCAATCGACCATGGAGAGCGTCATGTCCAAAGGCGAGCAGAAACCGAAGCGCGAGAACAAGAAGCCGAAGAAGACCCCGGAACAGAAGGCCGGCAAGCAGGTTTCCGCCTACAAGCAGCAGATGGGCTCGAAGAAGGGTTGACGTCGCGAACAGCCCGGCGCCCCTGGCGGGCGCCGGCGTTCTCTTCTCCGCCGCCGGCCGACCGGCGGCCGGGCCGCGATCCCTAGTCCAGATTCGCCTTTAGGAACGCCATCGTCCGGTCCCAGGCGACCTGGGCATCGGCGGCATCGTAGTTCTGCCCGGTCGGGTTGGCGAAGGCGTGATCGGCGTCGTAGCGGTTGATCTCGGCGGTCTTGCCTGCCGTCTTCAGCGCGGCCTCGAACCCGTTCACCATCGCCGGGTTGATCCACTGGTCGCGGTTGGCGAACTGGCCGAGCACCGGACCCTTCAGCGCCGCCAGTTCCGCGGGCTTCAGATCCACCTTGCCGTAATAGATCACCGTCGCCTCGACCGGGCGTGCCAGCGAGGCGCGCAGCGACCAGCCGCCGCCGAAGCACCAGCCGACCGTGCCGACCTTGCCGTTGGATTCCTTCAGGCTCCGCAGATAGTCGATCCAGGCGGCCAGGGTCTCTTCCGCGGCCGCCGGATCGACGCTGTTCATGTAGGTCTGGGCGTCGCCGGGATCGCTGGCGACCTTCCCGCCGTAGAGATCGGCGGCGAGGGCGATGAACCCGGCCGCGGCCAGTTCCGCCGCGACCGCCTTGATCTGGTCGTTGAGGCCCCACCATTCATGGACCAGCAGCACCGCCCCGGCCGGGGACTTTTCCGGAAGCGCGAAGGCACCGGCGACGTCGCGGCCCGACGGCGTCTTCAGGCCGATCATTTTCACGCTCTCGGCCGCGGCCTTCACCCGCTTGGGATCGGCCAGCACGGCGGCGAGGGAAAGCCCGGCAAGGCCGGTCAGGACATGGCGGCGCACAAGACGATTCATGGCGGACTCCTATGACTAAAATAGACTCGTTTTGTTCCCGTGCCGGATGGGCACGCAGCGTTGAATGCCGGCAGGCTAGCGCGGGCGGCGAGCTTCGCCAAAGCACAGCCTCGTGAACTTCCCCTAGGCACGACTCGACCGACTCGGTTATTTTCCGGGCAGAGTCGCACTATCGTGGGAGTCTTCTCATGCGCAAATTCGCGATCGCAGCCGCGCTGCTTTCCGTTGGCGCGGGGCCGGCCCTGGCCGGCATGACCGAGGGCAAGGCGGCGCTGGACGCCGGCGATTATCCGACCGCGGTGCAGGAACTGAAGCCGCTGGCCGAGGCCGGCGATGCCGCGGCGCAGGTCATGCTCGCACAGATCTATCTCGGCGGGCATGGCGGCAGCGCCGGCGACGCCCTGACCCTCCTCAATGCCGCGGCGGACCAGGGCGATCCGCAGGCCCAGGCCCGGCTCGGCCTCATCTATGCGACCGGCAAGGGCGCCGGCGCGGATTACGCGGCGGCCTATCGCTGGTTCGCGCTGGCGGCGAAGGGCGAGCAGTCGGATACCACGCGCATTCTCGCCGAAACCAACCGCGATGCCGTTGCCAAGCGCCTGACCGCCGCCGAGCGCAGCCAGGCCGACGCGGAGATCGCCGCCTGGCAGCCAGCCGCATCGCAGACATTTGCCGTTGCCGCGGCGACGGCGCCGGAAGTTCCGGCCGCGCCGGTGCCCGAGGCCGCGGCTGCCGCCCCGGCGCAAAGCCCGCCGATCGCCGAGATGGAAACCGCCGCCGCCGGCGACGAAGCAGCAGCCGGCCCGGCCGGCATCCGCATCCAGCTGGCATCGGTCCCCGACGCCACCCAGGCCACCGACGAATGGAAGCGGCTGCAGCACAAATACGGGACTGCGCTTGCCGAATTGGCGCTGACGGTGGAGACCGCCGATCTGGGCACCAAGGGCGTCTATCACCGCGTCCAGGCCGGCCCCTTCGCCGACAGGGCCAGCGCCCAGGCGAAATGCGCGGAGCTCAATGCCGCGGGTGCCGCCTGCCTGGTGGTGGTGCGCTGAGGGCTAGAGGCCGCGGGCGACGCGGAACCCGTAGTTGAGATAGGCATTGCCGGCGGAACTTCCCTCGCGGAAGGCGGCGCGGGCATTGGCCGGATAGGCGTCCCAGGCACTGCCGCGCGCCGCGCGCCTGGTGCAATCGCCCGACAGGCTTGGCGCGCCGTCGGCCTTGGTCCGGTCCAGGCTGTCGTGCCAGCAATCCGCCGCCCAGACCTTCACATTGCCCAGCATATCATAGAGCCCGAAGGCATTCGGCTTGTAGCCGCCGACCGGCGCGGTGTGAACGGCGCCGTCGTCGCAATCCGCCACCTGCCAGGTGCGGTATGTCCTGCGTGCCGCCTCGTCCGCCGTGTTGCCATAGCGGCAGAAGTCATCCGTGGCATCGCCCCAATAGCGGCTGGTGGCGGTGCCGGCGCGGGTGGCATATTCCAGCTCGGATTCCGACGGCAGGCGATAGGCCTTGCCGGTCTTCTTCGCCAGCCACTTGGCATAGCGCTCGGCATCGACCCAGGAGATGCAGACGACCGGGTCGTCATCGGTCTGGTCGAAGCCCGGATTGCGCCAGTCGGCCCCGTCCTTGAAATCGTATGTGCCGGCGGCGACCTCGGTCCAGCAGCGCGATGCCGGCTGATAGCCGCTGGCAGCGACGAAGCCGGCGAACTCGCCGCGCGTCACCGGATATCTCCCGAGGGCGAAGGGACCGATCGAGACATGCACCTGCGGCCCTTCCGCCTCGGTGCGGCCCGGTTCGGTCTCCGGGGCGCCCATCACGAATTTCCCAGGCGGCACGACGATCATCTCCGGACAGCCGGCGCAATCCCTGGTCGCCTGCCCCGCCTTGATGCCGTCCGGCAGCGCTTTCGCCGGCGGCTCGACCGCAGTAACGACCGGCGCGGTCACGGTCGGGACGGTGGGGGTGGCGACGGCCGGCGCCGGCACAGCGGGCGCGGCCGGCAGGGCGATCGCCCCGGCGGCACCGGGGGCCACGAAATAGAACGCCCCGGTAAGGGACGAGGATTCCCAGGGAATCTGCTGTTCCCGCGTCTCGGCCAGCACCTTGACCCGCACGTCGCGGAAGGTCTCTTCCAGCGCGATGCCGGGCGTCAGCATCTGCTTCGCCAGCGCCGCGGTATAGGGACTGTTGCGCCCCTGCCCGTCGGCGGCGACCTGCCCCGGCGCCGTCGAATAGGCGATGAAGGTGCCCTTGGCGGCATCCATCCGCGCCAGGCCCTGGTCGGCGCCGCGCATCCCGCGCGCCAGGGGATTGTTCCGGCAGGCATCGAGGATCACGATGTTGACCCGGGTGCCGGCGAATTCCATCTGCTTCAGCAGCCACTCGGCATTCACCGCCTCGAGTTCGGCATCGGCTTCCTTCCGGATCTGCGCCTGTACCGGGATGAGGTAGTTGACCCCGGCGATCTGCACGCCGTGCCCGGCATAGAAGAACAGCCCGGCCGCCTCCGGTCCGGCCTTGCCGAGCTCGGTGCCGAAATCCGAGATCGCGCGCTTCATTGACTGCTGATCGGCGTCGATCAGCTTGATCACCTTGAACCCGAGCTGGCCCAGGGTCTTGGCCATCAATTCGGCGTCGTTCGCCGGATTCGGCAGCCGGCCGATCTCCGGGCCGTAATTCGCATTGCCGATGACCAGGGCGACGCGCGGCTCGGCTCCGGCCGGAATCGAGAAACCCGCAATCAGCAGAATCATCAGCAGACAGGCGCGCATCGTGGCTTTCCCCATGCCGGGTCCAGTGTAGTGATACCGCGCCGCGGCTGGGAAGGGGCGATCAGAACTGCTTCACGATCTCGCGCCTGCGCCGTGCGACATAGGCGGCCAGCTCCTCCTTGATCGCCGGATCGAGCGGCGGCTCCTCGTAGGTGCGCAGCAGCTCCTTCCAGATGCCGTTGGCGCGCTCGGTGCCGGTCTTCGAGCCGCCGTCCTGCCAGTTCTCGAAATTCCGCCAGTCGCTCAGCATCGGTTCGTAGAAGGCATGCTCGAAGCGCGCCAGGGTGTGGCCGGTGCCGAAGAAGTGCCCGCCCGGACCGACCTCGCGAATGGCCTCGATGCCGAGGCTGTCCTCGTCGGTCTGGATCGGCACCAGGAACTCCCGCATCAGCTGCAGCATCTCGGCGTCCAGGATCAGCTTCTCGAACGAGGCGGTGAGCCCGCCCTCGAGCCAGCCCGCGGCATGCTCGATGAGATTGACTCCGCCCATGATGGTGCCCCAGAGCGACATGCCGCCCTCATAGGCCGCCTGCACGTCGACGCAGTTCGACGCGGTGACGTTCGACGAGCGGAAGGGGATGTTGTAGCGCCGCGCCAGCTGGCCGCTGGCCAGCGCCGCCTTGGCATATTCCGGCGTGCCGAAGGCCGGCGAGCCGGTGCGCATGTCGACATTCGAGGTGAACCCGCCATACATCACCGGCGCACCCGGGCTGACGATCTGGGCCAGGGCGATCAGGGCCAGGGCCTCGGCGTTCTGCTGGGTGAGCGCCCCGGCGATGGTGACCGGGCTCATCGCCCCCGACAGCGTGAAGGGCGTCATCGCCACCGGCTGCCCGGCCTTCGCCATGGCACAGAGCCCCTCGCCCATCGGAATGTCCAGGCGCAGGGGCGAGTTCGAGTTGATGATGGTGAGGGTGACCGGCCTGGCCTTCAGCTCGGCGCGGGACCTCCCATAGGCGATCGCCGCCATCTCGATCGCATCCTCGACCCGGTAGCCGCCCAGGGCCCAGCACTGCCAGGTCTTGTCGGTGAGGGTGATCGCCGACTGGTAGAAGTCGAGATGCCGGGTCTCCGCCGGCAGGTCGGTGGGCTCGATCGGGCAGCCGCCTTCCTGATGGATGACGTTCAATCGGTGCACGACCCGGATATAATTCTCCATGTCGGCGAAATTTCCGGGCCGGCGGCCGCGGTCGAGATCGCTGGCGAAGGCCGGGCCTCCGGTGGCGGCAAAGACCATGTGCGGCCCGCCGACCATCACGTCATGGGCCGGGTTGCGCGCATGCAGCTTGAAACGCGGCGGCGCCTTGGCGATCGATGTCTCGATCAGCGCCGGATCGAAGCGCACCCGCTGGTTGCCTTCGTCGACCTCGGCGCCGGCCGCCTTCAATGCGGCCCGGCTCTCGTCATGCATCACCTCGATGCCGATTTCCCTGAGCAGGCGCAGCGAGGCGTGATGGATGGTCTCGATCTGGTCGGCGCTCAGCACCTGGATCGGCGGATAGCGGTTCTCGATCTGGGCGAAGGGCAGCTGCTTGATGCCGGCGGTGGGCGCCCGGCGCTCGCGCCGCCGCGGCTGGTCGCGGCGGGCCGTCTCGATCGGCTTGGCGGCGGGATCGGTCATTTCACGAACACCAGTTCGCGCTTGTAGGGAAAGGCATCGGGATCGATCGCCTCGCCGTGCTCGCGCGCCGCCTTGTGGCCGCTATAGACCGCATGCATGAGGGCGCCCGGCGCGTCGCAGTCGCCGATCGCCCGCAGCGTGGCGATGCCGGCCTTGGCGCGCCCGGCCTCGTCGGCCTTCAGGGCACGGAACAGCGCGTCGTTTGCCAGCCGCGAGGTCACCGCCACCAGGCTCGCCGCCGGCACCCGCTGCACCGCGCCGGTATAGATGCAGGCCAGTTCCGCGCCGTCGCCGCGCCAAGCCAGCAGCTTGCGGGTCAGCACCAGCTTCACCCCGAGCTGCAGCAGCCGGGTCTGCACCTTGAACTGCTCGTCGGTGAACAGGCTCCAGGTCGAGACCTCGTAGCCCGGCGTCGCCAGGATCACCTCGTGGCCCTGGCCGCGCAGCTTCTCGGCGATGACGCCGCCCATGTAGTACTGGTCGTCGTCATAGACCAGGACCGGGCCCGCCGGCACCGCAGCACCCGCCATGATGTCGTCGGGCGTCAGCACGTTGGCCGCCTCCATGCCCTCGACCGGGAAGTGGACGTTGTGCCCGACGCCGTCGCGCCGCCAGGTGGCGCCGGTGGCGACGATCACGTGGCGATAGCCGCAATCGAGCACCTGCTCCAGGTTCATTTCGCTTTCCAGGAAGACCTCGACATTCGGCAGCCGGGCGAGCTGGCCGAGGCGGTAGTCCTTGACCCGCGCCCAGGAGGCGAGGCCCGGCAGCTTCGGCTCGCGATTGAGCCGCCCGCCCAGGGCCCGGCCGGCATCGGCCAGGGCGACCGGATAGCCGCGCTTGCCCAGGCTGACGGCGCATTCGAGCCCCGCCGGGCCACCGCCCAGGACCAGCACCGTCTCCTCGGCGAAACCGGAGCGCGCGGCGATGATCTCCGGGTGCCAGCCGCGGCGGTATTCCTCGCCCATGGTCGGGTTCTGGGTGCAGCGCAGCGGCACGCCCTGGTTGTTCGCCGCCCGGCACATGTTGCAGCCGATGCATTCGCGGATCTCGTCCTCGCGGCCCTCGTCGATCTTGCGCGGCAGCCAGGGATCGGCGATCGAGGGCCGCGCCGCGCCGATGAAGTCCAGCACCCCGGTCTTGATCATCCGCACCATGGTGTCGGGCGAGGTGAAGCGCCCGACCCCGACCACCGGCTTCGAGGTCAGCTGCTTGACGAAGCCGATGTACTTCTCCTGGTGCCCCTCCTCGCCGAAACGCGCCGACATCGAGTCGTTGTCGACATAGGAGATGTTGACGTCCCACAGATCCGGCAGCTCAGCCAGGAACTCGACCACCTCGCGGCCCTCGTTCTCGGCGGTGACGCCGTCGGGCCCGAGCAGTTCATCGACCGCCAGGCGGACCGCCACCGCACAGCTGTCGCCGATCGCGTCCCGGGTCTCCTCGATCATCTCCCTGAGCAGCCGCGCCCGGTTCTCGATCGACCCGCCGTATTCGTCGCTGCGCTGGTTCCAGCGCTTGGCGAGGAACTGGAACGGCAGATAGCCGTGGCCGGCATAGCAATAGACGATGTCGAAACCGGCGCGCTTGGCGCGCTTCGCGGCGTCGACCTGCCAGCGCCGCAGGTTGCGGATGTCGCTGCGGTCCATCGCCCGCGTCTGCTGCGGATAGACGGCGTGCTGCGGCGAGCCCGAGGGCGACAGCGCGGTCTCCCGGCTGACCCGGTTGGGCGCGTGGTTGCCGCCGTGCCACAATTCCGTGCCGGCGAGGGCGCCGTAGCCCTTGATCTTCTCGACGGTCAGCGCCTGGATCCGCACGTCGTTCTCGTCCCAGAGGGCGCAGAGCGCAAAGGGCCCGTCGTCGCTCGACCAGTGCAGCGAGCAGTATTCCGTATTGACCACGCCCCAGCCGCCCTCGGCCTTGATCTCGCGCATCCGCGCGACGCTGTGCGGCAGGTCGTAGCCCATGCCTGTACAATGCGGCACCTGGTAGAACCGGTTGCGGGCGGTCACCGGGCCGATCCGGACGGGCTCAAAAAGGATGTCGTATCTCGGATTTCTGCTCATTGACGCACCTCTGGGCCGCACCCCTGTGCCGCAGCCCTGGCGGGACCCCGGCCCCGACTGATCCTGCTGAAGCTGTATACAGCTCCGGGAAAAATGTCAATTCAACAGGCTGATGACGGGGCCCTGGATATAGGCGGCGAAGCTGCCGGCATTAGCGGCGTATCCCAGGGGAATGGTCTTGGTCGGGTGCTTGCCGAAGCCGGAAATGACCCCGACCAGCTGCGGATGACCGGCGGCGTCGAGCAGCGCCACCGGCCCGCCGCTGTCGCCGATGCGGAAGACGCAGTCGGTGACGATCAGCCGGCGGTCGAGCGCCATGTTCAGCTCCGCCGGGGCGACGATCCGGCAGGCGCCGGGCACATGCAGCGCATCATGGGTGCCGTTGCCGTAGCCGCCGGCGAAGAGCCGCGCGCCGCCGGCGACCAGCGCCAGCATCCGGTCGACGCCATAGGCGGCTACCGGCACCGGCGTGACACCGGTCACCGGCGGTGCAATCTCCATCAGCGCCCAGTCGTTGGGCGCCTCGGCATCGCTGATATGGCCCTCGGGCACGGCGCCGCCGATCGCCCGGATCACCGTGCCCTGCGCCGGCGGCAGGTCCGGCACCGCGCCCAGGTTCGGCCGGAAGGTGAAGGCGGCGGGGGAGAGGGCGGCGAGGCTGCCCTCCGGATAGAAGCAATGCGCCGCCGTCGCGACCAGGTTCGGGGCGACCAGCACGGCGCTGCAGGCGAGCCGGCCGCCGGCGGTCTCCAGCAGGCCGATCGCCGCCGTCCAGGCGGGCTTGCCGCCGGGCGGGGCGGCGGGCGGCGGCACCGCCGGGCCGGCACAGGCGGCGAGCAGCAAAGCGATGCCGAGTGCCAGGGCGGGAACCAGGGCGGGAAAGCCGGTCCTCGACCGCGGCTTCGGCTGCGGGCGCATGGCGGGGGACAATCCGCTCAGGGCTGGGCGGCGGGGACGGCGGCGTCGATCATGCTCAACTTGGCGGCGAAATTCGTGGCGCTGGCGCCAAAGCTGACTTCCACCGCGCCGTCCTTGGACCGCAGATAGCCGGAAATCACCCCGACCAGCCGGCGCGTGCCGTCCTTCTCCGTCAGCATGATCGGCCCGCCGCTGTCGCCCTTGATCACCGGGCAGTCGACGACGATGACATTGGCGCCGAGTTCCTCGTTGGGCAGGGCGTCGCGCACCAGGCCGCAGCCGTCATGCTGGTGCAGGCGCTTGCCGTTCATGATGCCATAGACGCCGTAGCCGGCATTGGACAGGGCCGCACCGGCGGCAAGCTTGCCGGCGATCTCGTCGGCGCCGAAATTGGCGATGCCGAGCGGCTTGATCCAGGGGCTGATCGCCGGCGATATCCGCACCAGGCCCCAGTCAGCCTGGGTCTCGCCGCTGCTGGGCTTGTCGCCGTCGACCTGGCCGCCGAGCGCCAGGATCTGAACGCCCTGCGAGGGCTTCAGCCTCTGGCCGCCGCCGGCGAAAGGCGTGAAGGCCAGGTTGCCGGCATCGATCTCGCGGCCGCGCAGGAACAGGCAATGCGCCGCCGTGACGATGGTATCCGGCGCGACCAGCGTCGCCGTGCAGGAGAAGGCGTCCTTCTCGTTGTCCAGGCGGCCGATGGCGGCGGTCCACGGCAGCGGCGCCGTCGGCGTCGTGGCCTGCATCCCGCCGGTGGCGCATGCGCCGAGCCCGGCCAGGGCGGCAAACAGAATGGCTGTGGATTTCCCCAATCCGAACCTCATGCTCCGCGGGAAGCCTAATCTAGCGATTGCCCGGCACCGCGTCGAGCGCGCCGCCGGGACCGGGACCTAGGCGATGCGCGAGACCGGGCTCGGCGGCGTCAGCGGGATCCCCAGCAGCGGCGTCAGATCCTGCGGGTTGTGCATGACATCGGCCAGGGTATAGCGATCCAGCACCGCCATGAAAGCCTTCAGCGCCTCGTTGAGGGCGATGGAGAGGCCGCAGACCGGGGCGATGGGACAGGTATTGTGCGCTGCATCAAAACACTCCACCAAGGCGAGGTTTTCCTCGGTCTGCCGGAACAGCCAGCCGATGTTGATCTCCTCGGGCCTGCGGCCAAGGCGCAGACCGCCCCGGCGGCCGCGCTGGGTTTCCGCGACACCGAGCTTGCCGAGCCGGTGCACCACCTTGGTCAGGTGACTTTCGGAGATTTTATAGGCCCTGGCGATCTCCTCGATGGTCGAGAGGCGGTCCCGCTGAAGCGCCAGATAGATCAGCGTGCGCAACGCATAGTCCGAAAACTGGGTAAGCTGCATGGAGAATTCCCTTTCCCCCGACTCCGCCAGGATACTGATATCTCGCACTTGCACAAAGGGAAGATTTCATATGAGGTTAAACCCGTCATTTGAACCGAATCAAAGCTGCATCCTGCGGCCGGGAGGGGCGCCGCGTGACGCCACGGCGAATCTACGTTAGAAGCGGCTGGATAAATCACGCCGGGGACGAATTTTCCCCGGGCCCATTCCCGGTCGAGACCCATTCATCTTCATCGGCGGCCGGCAGGGGCCGACAACAAGCGACAGGAGGCCGCCCGTGACAACCAAGGGTCAGATCCTGGTGGCACTGGACACCACCGACATCGACGTCGCCGTCACCCAGGCGCGCGCCGTCGGCGGCACGGCCGCCGGGGTCAAGATCGGGCTGGAATTCTTTCTGGCAAACGGTCCCCTGGGCTATCGGCGGGTCTCCGCCGGCGGCCTGCCGATCTTCCTCGACCTGAAACTCCACGACATCCCGAACACCGTCGCCGGCGCGGTGCGGGCGGTGACGCCGCTCGGGCCGGCCATTCTCAACGTCCATGCCGCCGGCGGCCGGGCGATGATGCAGGCGGCGCGGGACGCCGCCGCCGAGACCGCCGACAAGCGGCGCATCCGCCGGCCGAAGCTCATTGCCGTCACCGTGCTGACCAGTCTCGACGACGCCGATCTCACCGCCGTCGGCCAGGCGACACCGACCGCCGATCAGGTCCGCCGCCTCGCCAGGCTGGCCAAGGAAAGCGGCCTCGACGGCGTCGTCTGCTCGCCGCACGAGATCGAGGTCCTGCGCCGGGATCTCGGCGAGGACTTCCTGCTGGTCACCCCCGGCATCCGGCCGAGCTGGGCGCAGGTCGAGGGCGCCCAGGCCAAGGACCAGAAGCGGGTGATGACGCCGGCCGAGGCCGCCGCCGCCGGCGCCGACTACCTGGTGATCGGCCGGCCGATCACCGGCCATGCCGACCCGGCCAAGGCGGCGCGGATGACCGCGGCCGAGATCGACGCCGGCTGAAGGCGGGACCCACCTGCGCATGCAACACCCATCCAATCCTCCCGAGCCCGGCCTCCCCGAACCCAGCCGCAACGTCCAGGTCTGGCCGCTGGTCAATGCCAGCCTGAAGCGCTGCTGGGCGGCGCGCGACGACCTGCTGCGCCTCGGCACCATCCCGCTCTGCCTGATCTTCCTGGTCACCCTCCCGGTCCAGGGGCTGATGAGCGGCGTCATGCAGGCCAGCGGCCAGGGACCGGAAGCGATCACCGCCGCCATGGCGGCGGCGACGCCGCGCCTGGTCCTGCTCGGCCTCTGCTCAACCGCGGTGCTCTGCCTGTTCGCGGTGAACTGGCTGCGCCTGATGACGCTCGGCGCGGCGGCGGCGCCCGGTCTCGGCCTCGGCCTCGGCGGCCGCCATTTCCGCTTCTTCCTCTTCATGATCGTCGTCGCCGTGACCGCCACTGTGGCGACGACGCTGCTCACGCTGCTGCTGCAGGGCTTCGGCGGCGCCGGCATCCTCACCGCCTTCACCCTCGGCATGATCCTCTGGCTCGGCACCATCGTCCGCCTGTCGCCGCGCTGGATCGGCATGGCGATCGATGCGCCGATGCCGATGGCGGAAGCCTGGCGGCGGACCCGCGGCCAGGGTTTCAAGCTTGCCCTCGCCGTGCTGCTGATCGAGATCCCGGTGCTGGTCGCCGAGCAGTTCATCGGCGTGGTGTTCCAGGCGACGGGGCTGGTCAACGTCGCCCCGCTCGCCTTCCTGTTCATCATTTCCGCGGTCGAGATGCTGCGTTTCGCGCTGCAGCTCGGCGTGTTCCTCGCCGCCTATCCGCAATTCGTCCGCGAGACGGTGTGAAATGCCGGTCGCCGCGAAAATCTGCGGGCTGAAGACGCCGGAGGCGATTGCCGCCGCGGTCGACGGCGGCGCCGCCTTCATCGGCTTCAACTTCTTCGCCCGGAGCCCGCGCTCCCTGCCGGCCGAGGAAGCGGGCCGGCTGGGGCGCCAGGTGCCGGCGGCGGTGAAGAAGGTCGGTCTGCTGGTCGACGACAGCGACGAACGCATCGCCGCGATCCTCGCGGCCTGCCCGCTCGACATGCTGCAGCTGCATGGCGACGAGACGCCGGAACGGGTGGCGGCGATCAAGCGGCGCTTCGGCATCGCCGCGATGAAGGTGCAGAAAATCCGCGCCGCCGCCGATATCGACCGGGCCGCCACCTATGCGCCGGTCGCCGACTGGCTGATGTTCGACACGATGCCCCCGGCGGCGATGAAGAACGCCCTGCCGGGCGGCAATGCGGTCAGTTTCGACTGGTCGCTGCTGACCGGCCGGCGCTTCGACCTTCCCTGGATGCTCGCCGGCGGTTTGACCGCCGAGAACCTCGCCGAAGCGGTGCGGATTTCCGGCGCCCGGACGGTCGACGTCTCGTCCGGGGTCGAGGATCAACCGGGGATGAAAAACCCAAGCAAGATCAAGGCGTTCCTGGATATCGCGCGGTCGCTCTGAGGCGGGTTCGCCTTTGACCTTTGGCTTAGGCTATGGTTGATTGCGCCCCTCGAGCGAAACCCCGCCGAGATTGCCCGGAAGAGATCGAAACGTGAGCGGAACCGCCGTTACCCAGACCAGCACCCCTGCCGCCCGCGGCCATGCCCCGAACACCTATCGGGACGGGCCGGACGAGCGCGGCCGCTTCGGCAAGTTCGGCGGCAGGTTCGTCGCCGAGACCCTGATGCCGCTGATCCTCGAGGTCGAGCGCGCCTATGCCGCCGCCAAGGCCGACCCGGAATTCGCCACCGAGCTCGACTACTACCGGGCGCATTACATCGGCCGGCCGAGCCCGCTCTATTTCGCCGAGCGCCTGACCGCCGAACTCGGCGGTGCCAAGGTCTATCTGAAGCGCGACGAGCTCAACCATACCGGCTCGCACAAGATCAACAACTGCATGGGCCAGATCCTGATCGCCAAGCGCATGGGCAAGACCCGGATCATCGCCGAGACCGGGGCCGGCCAGCACGGCGTCGCCACCGCCACGGTCTGCGCCCTGTTCAACCTGCCCTGCACCGTCTACATGGGCGAGACCGACATCGCCCGCCAGCAGCCCAACGTCTTCCGCATGCGCCTGCTCGGCGCCGAGGTGGTGCCGGTGAAATCCGGCACCGCGACCCTGAAGGACGCGATGAACGAGGCGCTGCGCGACTGGGTCGCCAATGTCCGCGACACCTTCTACATCATCGGCACGGCGGCGGGTCCGCATCCCTATCCGATGATGGTGCGGGATTTCCAGTCGATCATCGGCGAGGAGGCGCGCGAGCAGATCGTCGCCGCCGAGGGCCGCCTGCCCGACGCGCTGGTCGCCTGCATCGGCGGCGGATCGAACGCGCTCGGCCTGTTCCATCCCTTCCTCGACGACAAGGAGGTGGCGATCTACGGCGTCGAGGCCGGCGGCGACGGCATCGAGACCGGGCGCCACGCCGCCTCGCTGACCGGCGGCCGGCCCGGTGTGCTGCACGGCAACCGTACCTACCTGCTGCAGGACGACGACGGCCAGATCATCGACGCCCATTCGATCTCGGCCGGCCTGGACTATCCCGGCATCGGGCCGGAGCATTCCTGGCTGCACGAGATGGGCCGGGTCAAATACGTCTCGGCCACCGACCAGGAGGCGCTGGACGCCTTCCAGCTGCTGGCCCGCACCGAGGGCATCATCCCGGCGCTGGAACCGGCGCATGCCTTGGCCTATGTGCGCAAGCTGGCGCCCGGCCTGGCCAAGGACAAGATCATCGTCATGAATCTCTGCGGCCGCGGCGACAAGGACATCTTCGCCGTCGCCGAAAGGCTTGGAACGAAAATATGACCACCCGTATCGAGCGGCGCTTCGCCGAGTTGAAGGCGCAGAACCGCGCCGGCCTGGTGATCTTCGTCACCGCCGGCGATCCCAGCTACGACGTCTCGCGCGATCTCGTCCTGGCCCTGCCGGAGGCCGGCGCCGACGTCATCGAGCTCGGCATGCCATTCACCGACCCGATGGCCGACGGCCCCGCCATCCAGGCCTCCTCGCTGCGCGCCCTGAAGAACGGCCAGAACATGAAGCGCACCCTGCAGCTGGTGCGCGACTTCCGGGCCGCCGACGACCGCACGCCGATCGTGCTCATGGGCTACTACAACCCGATCTATTCCTACGGCGTGCCGAAGTTCCTGAAGGACGCCATCGCCGCCGGCGTCGACGGCCTGATCGTCGTCGACCTGCCGCCCGAGGAGGACGACGAGCTCTGCCTGCCGGCGCTGCAGGCCGGGCTCAACTTCATCCGCCTGGCGACGCCGACCACCGACGACCAGCGCCTGCCGAAGGTGCTGAGCAACACCTCGGGCTTCGTCTACTACGTCTCGATCGCCGGCATCACCGGCACCAAGTCGGCCGCCAATGTCGACATCGCCGCGGCGGTGACGCGCCTCAAGCGCCACACCGCCCTGCCGCTCGCCGTTGGCTTCGGCATCAATACCGCGGAACAGGCGAAGGCCATCGGCCGCGCCGCGGATGCCGCGGTGGTCGGTTCCGCCATCGTCAACCGCATCGCCGACCACGTCGCCGCCGACGGACGGCCGAAGCCGGGCGCCGCCGAGGCGGCCCTCGGCCTGGTGCGCGAGCTCGCCACCGGCGTGCGCGCGGCGCGGATCTAGCGGAGGGAGTGCGTAACCATGAGCTGGCTCACCAATTTCGTGCGGCCCAAGATCCGGGCGCTGGTCAAGCGCCAGGAAGTGCCGGACAACCTCTGGGACAAGTGCCCGGCCTGCGGCCAGATGATCTTCCACCGCGAGCTGGAGGCCAACCACCGGGTCTGCACCCAATGCGGCCATCACCTGCGGATCGGCGTCAAGCGCCGGCTGGAGCTGCTGTTCGACGACGGCGCCTATGAGCGCGTCGAGCTGCGCAAGGTCGAGGTCGACCCGCTGAAGTTCCGCGACCGCAAGCGCTATTCCGACCGGCTGAAGGACGCCCAGTCGAAATCCGGCGAGGCCGACGCCATCATCGTCGCCCACGGCCCGATGAAGGGCATCGACGTGGTCATCGCCGCCTTCAATTTCGACTTCATGGGCGGCTCCATGGGCATGGCGGTGGGCGAAGGCCTGGTGACCGCGGCCGAGCTCGCCGTCGAGCGGAAATCCGCGCTGATCGCCATCCCCGCCTCCGGCGGCGCCCGCATGCAGGAAGGCATCCTCTCGCTGATGCAGATGCCGCGGTCGGTGATCGCCGTCGACAAGGTGAAGGAAGCCGGGCTGCCCTTCATCGTGCTGCTGACCGATCCCACCACCGGCGGCGTCTCCGCCTCCTTCGCCATGCTCGGCGATATCCACGTCTCCGAGCCGGGCGCGGTGATCGGCTTCGCCGGCGCCCGGGTGATCGAGGAGACGATCCGCGAGAAGCTGCCGGAGGGCTTCCAGCGCGCCGAATACCTGCTCGATCACGGCATCGTCGATCTGGTGGTGGCGCGCAAGGACCTGAAGGACCAGCTGGCGCGCCTGATCGGCCTGCTCACCAAGCAACCGGCGGCCGCTTGACGCCATCCAGCGACATCGTTCTCGAGCGCCTCAACCGGCTCCATCCCAAGATCATCGACCTGGAGCTGGAGCGCGTGCTGTCGCTGCTGGCGGCGGTCGGCCATCCGGAGCGGCAGCTGCCGCCGGTGGTGCATGTGGCCGGCACCAACGGCAAGGGCTCGGTCATCGCCTATCTGCGGGCGATCCTGGAAGCCGCCGGCTACCGGGTGCACGTCTATACCTCGCCGCACCTGGTGCGCTTCCACGAACGCATCCGCCTCGACGGCGACCTGATCGACGAGGCCGAGCTGATCGCCCTGCTGGAGGAATGCGAACGGGCCAACGGCGGCAAGCAGATCACCTTCTTCGAGATCACCACCGTCGCCGCCTTCCTCGCCTTCATCCGCCACAAGGCCGACATCCTGCTGCTGGAGACCGGGCTGGGCGGCCGCTTCGATGCCACCAATGTCGTCGACCGGCCGCTGGCCACGGTGCTGATGCCGATCTCCTTCGACCACACCCAGTTCCTCGGCGACACCCTGGCCAAGATCGCCGATGCCAAGGCCGGCATCATCAAGGCCGGGCGGCCGGCGATCGTCGCCCAGCAGCCCGCCGAGGCGATGGCGGTGTTCGAGGCCGAGGCCCTGAAGCTGAACGCGCCGCTGCATCGCCGCGGCCGGGAATGGCGGGTCGACGGCGATCTGGTCGAGGAACTGCGCTATGGCGACCTGCGCGGCCCGCGCCGCTATCCACGGCCCGCCTTGCCCGGCCGCCACCAGTTCGGCAATGCTGGCGCCGCCATCGCCACCACCGGCCTCCTCGAGGGTTTCCGCATCACCGATGCCCATGTCGCCCAGGGCCTGCGCCAGGTCTCCTGGCCGGCGCGGATGCAGCGCCTCACCCGCGGCCCGCTGGTCGAGATGCTGCCGGAGAACTGGGAACTCTGGCTGGACGGCGGCCACAATGCCGATGCCGGCGAGATCATCGCCGCGATGATGCGCGACTGGCAGGCGAAGGACGGCTATCCGATCCACACCATCTTCGGCATGCTCTCGACCAAGGACCCGATCGCCTTCCTGCGGCAGCTGGCGCCGATCATCGAGGACCTCAACGCCGTGGTCATTCCCGGCGATCATGCCAGCCTCTCCGCCGAGGACTGCGTCCGCGCCGGCTCGGAGGTCGGACTGCTCTCCAACGGCTTCAGCTCGGTCGCGGCGGCCCTGCGCTCGATCGTCGACGAGCACAGCCCAGGCGAAACGGGCGACCGCCAGCCGCGCCGCGTCCTGATCTGCGGCTCGCTCTATCTGGCCGGCACCGTCCTGGCGGAGAACGGCTGAGCCGGATCGCCGGCCCACCGGATTGGATACTGTCGACCGCAGCTTGTATATACAAGTTGCCGCCCGCCGTGCCGGCGGCCACCGGGACGGTTATTCAAACGCCGGCCCGCCCCTGGGACGGCGGCGTGAAGTCCAGGCGGAAGTCCACCGCCTCGCCGATCTCCTTCCAGCGCTGCAGCGCTTCCAGCGCCTGGGAATCCTCGGGGTTCCGCTGCAGGGCGGCCAGGGCGCGGGCCCTGCCGATGACCAGATCAGCATAAGGCAGGCGCTCTGCCGCGGTATAGGCGGACAGCGCCGCCGCCAGGTCTTCGGCCAATGCCCAGTCCCCGGCGTCGATTGCCCAGTCGATGGCAAAGACGCGGGAGAAGACGTGATTGTGGACCAGGCCGAAGTCCTTCAGCATCGCCTCGGCGCGCGCGATGCAGGCCCGGCCTTCAGGGCCCGGTCCGCGCGCCAGGGCCTGGCAGACGGCAATGACCGGCCCGATGAAGCCCAGCCCGGTTTCCTCCGCCAGCGCCATCGCGCCATCGATCAGCTGCCGGGCTTCGGCGGCGTGCCCCTGGGCCAGTCTTGCGCGGCCGAGGGTCATCTTCAGGAATGCCTCGTAGCGCCGTGCCCCCAACTGGACGGCGAGGTCGAGCGCCGCCGCGGCCGGCCCCTCGGATTCGTCCCAGTGCCGCGCTGCCAGCAGAATGTAGGACTTCCCCTGCAGCGCGAACATTTCGACAAAGCGATCGCCGATCCTGATGGCGGCGGCGTGCGCCGCCTCCACTTCCCGCAGGCCGCCGGCGAAGTCGAGATTGAACGCCATGCAGTCGGCGATCATGCAGCGATTCGCCGGGATGATCCGCAGCAGATCGTGCTTCTGGGCAATGCCGACGCAGACCTCGAACTGCCGCCGGGCAGTACCGACCCGGCCCTGCAGATAGGCGGCATCGCCCAGGCCGCTGCGCGCCCGCGCCTTCCATTCCGGCAGGCCGGCGCGCTTCGCCGCCATCAGCGCCTGGCGATGCTCCTGCTCGCAGGGTCCCCCCTCGCCGCGGGCGAAATGCAGGTTGCCGCGCAGGTAATGGATCTCCGACAGGAGCGCCGGCGAATCGACGGCCGCGGCGATCGCCTCGGCCTGTTCGAGGAACTCCATCGCCTGTCCCAGATCCGCCAGGATCCGATTGGCGGCGGCGAGGCCGATCAAGCCGCGGCAGCGGTCGACCGCGTCGGTCGCGGCGGCCACCGCGATCTCGAAGGCGGCGCGCGCGGGTTTCGCGAGGCCCGTGTCGAGGCGCAGGCGGCCGGCGACGAGGCACAGGCGGACGCGATCCTCGTCCCTGGTCGCCAGCTCCAGGCCGCGCGTCGCCAGGGCGATCGCACGGTCGGGGCGATAGGCCGCGGCTTCCGCCTCGGCGGCCCGGAGATAGGCTCTGGGCGCGCTCGGATCCTCGGCGCGGTCGAGATGCTCGGCTTCCAAGGCCGGATCGCGCTCGGCGAAGCGCAAGGCGGCCTGGGTATGAAGGTTGCGCCTGCGTTCCCGGGTCAAGGACGCGTAGATGCCGTCGCGGATGAGGGCATGGGCAAAAAGATAGCCGTCGCCCTCGGGCCGCAGGAGCTGCCGCTGCACGGCGTTGCGGCCATCGTAATCGGCGCTGCCCATGAGCGCGCGCAGGTCGTCGAGGGCGAAGCGCTGGCCGAGGACCGATGCCGCCTGCAGGGCCTGCTTGTCGGAATCGGCCAGGCTGTCCAGGCGCGCCAGCACCACGCCCTGCAGGGAATGCGGCAACCGCCCGGCGGGATCGGCGAGATGGCTGCGCAGCAGCTGCTCGAGGAACAGCGGATTGCCTTCCGCCCGCTCGATGCATTGCTGGGCGAAGGCATCCAGCCGGTCGATGACGCCGACCGCGAGGCTCTTGCAATCCTCCGGGCGCAGCGGCCGGAGATCGATGGTGGCGGCGTGCCCGCCGGCCGATTCCGCCCGCCAGGTGGCGTCGAAGGGATCGCCCTCGAAGCGGGTGGTGATCGCCAGCAGGGTGGCGCAGCCGGTGGCGGCGGCGGCGAGCCGGGCCAGCAGGTGCCGGGTGGTCGGATCCGCCCAATGGGCGTCCTCGATGGCGAGGAGCCGCGGCTGGCGCTGGCTCGCCGCCGCCAGCAGGCGCTCGAGCATGGCGGATTTGCCGCGCAGCCGGGCGCCGGCATCCATCGCGCCGTAGACCGTGCGCGCCGCCTCCGGCTGAGGGAGGCCGAGCAGGTCGTGGAGGAAGGGCCGGTCGCCCTCCGGCAGCCCGCCGGCGGCCGCGAGATCGGCGATCGCCTGCAGCTTCGTCGCCTCGTCCGCTTCCGGCACGGTGCCGATCAGCCCGGCCGCCACCGCCGCCAGGGCGTCCTCGCCGCGCCGGGCGCCGAAGTCGAGGATGAGGCCGGTATGGCAGGCAAAGCCATGCGCCTCGGCATCGCGTTTCAGCGCCCGCATCAGCCGCGACTTGCCGATCCCGGGATCGCCGCGGATGGCAACCGCGCCGCCGCGCCGGTCGCGCCGGCAAGCGGCGAGCAGCGCCATCAGCTGGCCCATTTCGCTGCGCCGCCCGACCATCGGCTGCTCCAGCATCTCGGCGGTGTTCTGCCCGAGCAGACGATGGATCGCCTCCGGGCGGCCGAGCCCCTTGAGCTCGACGATGCCGAGGGCGGCGTAATGCGCCAGCCCCTCGGTCGCCTGGCGCAAGGCATCGGAGACCAGGGTCTCGCCGGGCGCCGCGCGCTCCATCAGCCGGGCGGCCAGGTTGGCGGCCTCGCCGGTCACCGTGTAGGTGCTATGGGTGGCGCTGCCCAGGCCGCTGGCCATGACTTCGCCCAGGGCAAGGCCGATATGCACCGTGAGCGTCCGGCCGAACTCGCCTCCCAGCCGCGCCATCGCCGCGTGAATCTCCAGGGCGGCGCGAATGGCACGTTCGGGATCGTTGCCATGGGAGACCGGGGCGCCGAACAGCGCCATGACGCTATCCCCGATATGCTTGTCGATGGTGCCGCCGAATTCCACGACGATGCCGTCGACCAGCTCGAAGAAGCGGCGCAGCAGGCGATGGGTATCCTCGGGATCGAGGCTGGCGCTCAGCGCCGTATAGCCCGAGAGATCGGCGAACATCACGGTGACCGGACGGCGATCCCCGCCCGCATCCGCCGCCGGTGCGGCAGCGGCACCCGGTGGTGTTGCTGTGGGCGGTGGTGCTGCGGGAGATGGCGCCGCGGGAGATGGTGCCGCTGGCGGTGCGCCGGCGGCCAGCGCCCGGCCGCAGCCGCCGCAGAATTTCTCGCCGGGCTCGTTGCCGAAGCCGCAGGCCGGGCAGGAAACCGGCAGCGCCCCGCCGCAGCCTGCGCAGAAGCGCCGGCCTTCCCGGTTCTCGATCTGGCAATGCGGACAGAGCATCGGCGACCCTTCTCCCCCCGGGCAGACTGCCCGTGAACCGTCAGGGAGGCAAGTAGGGCGATGCCCGCGATCAGTCCGGCAGGCCGGCCTTGCGGAGCGCGTCGAAGAGGTGGTCGAAGTCGGATTGGCGCTGATACTCGAAGGCGCCGTGCCAGTAGGGCTCCCAATCCCTGAGGCGGCGGCCGGGAAAGACCGCCATGTCGGCTTCGGCGACCCTCAGGAATTCACCCAAGGTCGCCTGCGCCTCCGGGATGCGTCCGGCATGGGCGTAGCTCGCCGCCAGCCAGCCGCGGACCTCGTTGATCGGATTGCGCGCAAGCTTCATGGCGGCGATCGCCTCCTCGTACTGCCCGGCCGAGAAATAGACGATGCCCCGGTTCCAGGGCACCCAGCGCGTATCGAAGGGATTGAGGCGCTTGCCGAGATCGAGCTGTTCGATGCCGGCGGTGGCGTTGCCGGTCGCGGCCAGGAACATGGCGTAATAGCGCCGCGCCAGGAAGTCGTTGGGATTGCGCTCGATGCCTTCCAGGATCTCGGCCCGCGCCTGATCGTATTCCCGCCGGAACAGGTGCACGATGCCCAGCATGGTATGGGCGAAGCTGTCCGCCTCGTCGCAGGCGGTTGCCTGCTGGGCCAGTTCGAAGGCACGCGCCAGGGCGCGCTCGCGCTCCGGCACCCAACCGGCCATGTAGTTGTAGAAATGGCTCCAGGCGGCAGTGGCCAGGGCGGCGGCGCTGCCGGGATCGAGCGCGGCGGCGCGTTCCGCGCAGGCCAGCGCTTCCTGGTTGCCGGCCCGGGTACAGTTCATGTTCAGCGATCGCGCCCGCAGAATGAGATCATAGACCCGCAGGGCCGACGGGCTCAGGCGGTCCGCACGGTCGCGGCCGACCGCCTCCACTCGGCCGCTGACCGTGGCGGCAACGTTGCGGGCGACTTCGTCCTGCACGCTGAAGATGTCGAGCACGTCGCGATCGTAGCGCTCCGCCCAGAGATGCTTGCCGGAGACGGTGTCGACGAGCTGGGCGCTGATGCGGACCCGCCCGCCGGCCCGGCGCACGCTGCCCTCGACGATATAGGAGACGCCGAGGCCCGCGCCGACATCCTCGACTCCCGCGGTCTTGCGCCGGAGCGCATTGGCGGGATTGTAGGCGATCACGAAGAGCGAGCGGAAACGCGAGAGCTCGGTGATGATGTCCTGGGTCATGCCGTCGCTGAAATACTGCTGCTCCGGATCGTCGCTCAGATTCTCGAAGGGCAGCACGGCCAGCGACGGCTTGTCGGCGAGAGAGACCGGCACGGGCGCGCCGTCGGCGTGACGCATGTCCGGCGGCACACGGGATTCAGCCGGCGCCGGCGCATGGCGCCGCCGGCGGATCGCCTGATAGAGCTCGAGCGTTTCGGGCTCCGGGTCGACGCCCAGTTCGCTCTTCAGCCGGTCGCGCAGCGACTCGTAGTATTTCAGCGCCTGGGCGTTTCGGCCCTGCCCGGCCTCGGCCGCCATCAGCGTGCGGCAGGCCTCTTCATGGCAGGGGTCGATCTCGATGAGGCGCTGCGCCACCTCGGCCGCGCGCGCCCCTGCACCTTCCGCCTTCGACTCCCGGAGAAGCCGTGTCAGCGCCTCGTCGTAAAGACGGTTGAGACGCCGGCGTTCCGTCAGCAGCCATCCGTCGAAGGCCGGATCGCGGACGCCAATCCCATCGAGGAGATCGCCGCGATACAGCGTGGACGCCTCCTCCAGCGCCGACGAGGTGCCGGCTTGCACCAGGCGCTCGAACCGGACGACATCGGTCTCCAGGGCGGCGGGGTCCAGCCGGACGGCGTTGCGATCGGCGACGATCGCCTGCGATGCCCCGGCGGGAAAGCACTGCCGCAGGTTGGTGAGCGCGTGTTTCAGGCTGTCGCGTGCCTGCTGCTCGGCGCGATCGCTCCAGAGCAGGGCGGCCAGCTTCTCGCGCGGCAGGGCGGCGCCCCGGGATACGGCGAGGACGGCGAGCAGGGCCCGATCCTTCTGGCCGGGGAGATCGATGGCGGGCCCATCCCGCAGCCGAAGATCGAACCCGCCGAGCAGTTTCAGTTCAGTGACCGTCATGACCACCCGCATGCGCCGCCACGCTTCGCCGAAAAGTTAACGCGTTTTCCCACGGGAAAACAACGGCTGGCGGCCAAATCGCCCGCCGGATGGGTTGGCGCCGGGCGAATTAACGCCGTTTTCCCGCGGGTTTCCCGCTCGCCCCTACGGCGCATTCCGCGGCGCGGGATAGGACCTCAGGTAAGCGACCGTGTCATCAGCATTGGGAGATCGCGCCATGTCCACGAACCAACTGACCCTGACCGCAGCAAAGGCGCTGGAGCCGAATGCCGGCGGCCTCCTTCGGTGGCGGCAGGCCATCGGCATCGCCTTGGTCGTACTCTCGACCTGCGGGATCGGCGTCGTGCCGACCTTCGCCAAGATCGCCTTTGCGGGCGGCAGCGGCACGCTGACGATGATCGCCGCGCGCTGCATCCTGACGGCGGCGACCTGCCTCTGTATCCTGTGGGCGCTGCGTCGGCCGCTGGCGATGCCGCGGCGGGTGCTGGCGTTCTGCTGGGGCCTGGGCGTGGTCTACGCCGCTCACGTCTATGCGCTGCTGGACGCGGTCAATTTTCTGCCGGTCAATACCGTTATCGTCGTCTTCTACTCGCATCCCCTGATGATTGCGCTCATCGCCATCTTCTCAGGCAGGGAGGCGGTCTCGATCCGGCATTTCTGGATCTTCATCGCCGCACTGGCCGGGCTTGCCCTTGCGGTCGGCTTCACCTTCGGGGCATTGAACCTCACCGGGCTCGCCTTGGCGCTGGCCGCGGCCGTCTTCGCCGCCATCGTCATCCTCGGCAGCGCGCGGGCGATGCGGGCCGCCGATGCACTGACCGTCACGTTCCACATGATGCTGGGCGCCAGCGTCGTCCTGGCGGCGATCACGGCGATCTCCGGAACGACCAGCCTGCCGCTGACCGGGCAGGGATGGCTGGGTTTCGCGGGCGTCGCGGTCGCCTACACGATCGGGACGGTCGCCTTCTTTGCCGCCGTGCCGCTCCTGGGCGCCGTGCGCGCGGTCATGATCAGCAACCTGGAGCCGGTGCTGGGCGTGCTCTTCGCCATGGCGGTCCTGGGCGAGGCCGTGGGCATCCTGCAGGGCATCGGCATCGCCCTGGTGATCGGATCGATCTTCGCGACGGAGATCCTGCGGCGCAGCCCGGATCGGCGATGCACGGCCGAATAGCGGAAATCCAGAATCGAGAAGGCCCCGCGCATTGCCGGGCGGGGCCTTCGAAAACCGTAAGGACGGTCGGGTCAGATCACCGACGAGACCCAGTCGACCAGCTGCTGCTTCGGCATGGCGCCGATCTTGGTCGCCGCCACCTGGCCGTCCTTGAACAGCATCAGGGTGGGGATGCCGCGGATGCCATATTTCTTCGGCGTCGCCGGGTTGTGGTCAATGTTGATCTTGGCGATCTTCAGCTTGCCCTGGAGATTGGTGGCAATCTCCTCGAGCGCCGGCGCAATCATCTTGCAGGGGCCGCACCATTCGGCCCAGAAATCGACCAGCACCGGCCCGGACGCCTTCAGGACGTCGGCCTCGAAGGTGGAATCGCTGATTTGCGTCGTCATCTTGGTACTCATCCCTTTACTCTCGCCTTCCTAGAGCCGGCCACTGCATTTTCGGCGGGCGATGGTTCATCTACGGGCCCGATCTTCCCCCTCGATCCCTCGCATTGAATCTATGGGGCCCCCACCCCCCGGTCAAGGCGGGCCCCCAGGACGTCATAGGGAGCGAGCAGCGCCTCCGGAATCGGCATCAGCCGCGGAACCGCGCTCCAGAGGATCATGCAGCTGATTGATTTATCTGGATAAACCCTCGAAATCGCCGACCGATAGGCGGCCAATTGCCGCAAATAGGATGGGTCAACATGCTCCGGCTGCATGGGTGGCGGACGGTTGCTTTTGTAGTCGATGACGACGCATTCCCGGGGCCGCACGACCAGCCGGTCGATCTGGCCGGTCAGGGCATGGATCCGGCCCGCCGCATCCTTGAGTTCGGCGACCACCGGTACCTCCGCCAGGGAGCCGGGAGCGAACAGGTCGGCGAATTCCGGCGCTGCGAGAATCGGCAGCACCTCGTCGAGGATGTCGCGGATCCCGGCGGCGTCCAGGCCGTGGACCGGCCGCGCCAGGTAGCGCTCGGCGGCCGGGCGCCGTTCCGCCGCCGGCAGATCCGGCAGCAGTTCCAGGAGATGGTGAACGATGAGGCCGCGCTGGAACCGCTGGCCGCCGCCGGCCGCACCCGCGATCGGGCTCAGGATCGCCGGCGCCGCGCCGCTCGGCCGCGACGGGGTGAGCGGAATCGTGGGCTCTGGCTCGGGCGGCAGGTCGCTGATCGCCCAGGGCGGCAGATCGGACCCGTCGTCCACCACCTGGCCGGGCTGCGCCTTCAGATCCTCGATCGGCCCGGTCTGCGGCTCGGCATAGCGCAGGTGGTCGCCCTGCCAGCCCGCCACGGCGCCGGGAACCGTCACGACATCCGGCAGCGCGGCAAGCGCCGCCTGCACGTGGTCGTGCCAGCTCGGCTCCTGGGTCTGCCGCAGCCCCTCCCAGCCGCAGACGGTGAGCCGGTCCTCGGCCCGGGTCAGGGCGACGTAAAGCAGCCGGTTTTCCTCGCGGCGCTGGCGATCCTGGGCGGCGTTCCGCGCCTGGGTGGTGGCGGCGATATCGGCACCCTTGTTGGGCGACCAGACCGGCAGGCGCCCGTTCGCCGCCGCGATCCAGAACAGGCCGCTCGGCACGCTCGGCGCCCGGCGGTAATCGGCGAGATAGACGATCGGCGCCTGCAGTCCCTTGGCGCCATGCACCGTCATGATCCGCACCTGGCCGCCGGCGGAATCGCTGAGTTCGCGCTTGACCTGGATCTCGCCCGCCCGGAGCCAATGCAGGAAGCCCTGCAGCGAGGGCGTGTTCGCCGTCTCGTAGGCGAGGGCGAGGCTGAGGAACTCGTCGATCGCCTCGCCGACCTCGGCGCCAAGGCGGCGGTAGAGCCGCCGCCGCCCCTCGCCCGCCGCCAGCAGTTCGGCGAAGAGGGCGAAGGGCGAGAGATAATCGGCGCGGGCCAGATAGTGGCCGAGGCGGTCGCGGGCCTCGGCGAAACGCGGATGGTCGGGGGCCAGCGCGTTCAGCCGCGCCCAGACGCTCGCCCCCTCCCGGTCGATGCAGAGCTCGAAGAGCTCGGTCTCGCCGAGGCCGATCAGCGGCGATTTCAGCAGCGCGGCGAGGGTGAGATCGTCCTCCGGCAGCAGCAGGAACTCGGCGAAGGCGATCAGGTCCTGGACCGCGATCTCGTCCAGCAGCTGCAGCCGGTCGACGCCGGAGACCGGCACCTCGCGCGCCTTCAGTTCCCGCACCAGTGCCGGGACGAAGGCGTTGCGCGACCGCACCAGGACCAGGAAATCGCCGGCCCGCACCGGGCGATCCTTGGACAGGAGCCGGTCGCCTGCGGCGATTTTCGCGGCGATGTCGTCGGCGACCGCGGCGGCCAGGCGCTGCCACGGCTCGGCCGCGCCGGCGGCCACCACCGGCGGCGCCCAGGGTTCCGGTTCGGCGACGTCGAGCGGCGTGCAGAGCGGCCAGACCTCGACCGACCCGCCGGCGCCGAGGCGCTGGGGACGATGTTCCAGGATTTCGCCCTGCTCCAGTACGCCGGCGCCGGCCGGGCCCGCCAGGACCCGGTCGACCAGTTTCAGGACGGCGGCGGTCGAGCGGAAGGAGATGTTGAGGGCGACGTCGACGAAAGGCGGCCGCTGGTCGTCCGGCGCCCGGTCCCGCATCAGCAGGTCATGGAAATGCGCCCGGCTGTCCTGGAAGGCCTGCGGATCGGCGCGCTGGAAGCTGAAGATCGACTGCTTGCGGTCGCCGACGGCGAAGACCGTGCGCCGGCGCTGCTGGGCGCCGAGGCCGGAGAAGAACTCGGCGGTGAGCGCCTTCACCACCTGCCACTGCTCGGGATTGGTATCCTGCGCCTCGTCGACGAGGACATGGTCGATGCCGCCGTCGAGCTTGTAGAGCACCCAGGGCGCGATGCCGGGCCGGCTCAGCAGGTCCCGGGTCTTCAGGATGAGGTCGTCGTAGTCCAGGCTGGCGCCGGCGGCCTTCAGCGCGGTGTAGCGGCGGGAGAGGTCCAGCGCGAGCGTCGCCAGAGCGACGCTGTCCTGCCAGATGTCGATGCTGCGCAGCTCTTCCAGGACCGCCGCCAGGCGGGTGGCCTCGCCGCGCAGGACGGTCTCCACCTCGGCCATGGCCGCGACCGCGCCGTTTGACGCCAGGCGCTTGAGGATCTCGCCCTTTGCGGTGAAGAACACCGTGAGGTAACCGTCGAAATCCCGGATCCGCGCGGCGGAATCGCCGGCAATCCAGGCGGAAAGCCGGGCGGCGCGCCCCTGATCCGTGGCGGCGCCCTGGGCCAGCGCCCGGGCCGCACGGGTCAGACCGAGCCTGTCGAAGGCACCGTCGGCGCAGGCAGCCGTCAGGCAATCCGGCCTCGTCGCCGCCGGATCGAGGCGGAAATGCGCGGCCAAGGCGCGGCTGAAGCCGGCGGTCGACCCCATCCGCGCCTCGAGATCGGCCAGCCGGCCGCGCTCGCGCAGGAACTCGCCGAGGAGTTCGATGAACCGCCCCTCGCCCATCCGCCCGACGACATGGGCGAGGGCTGCGCCGAGACCGGCGGGGTCCTGGCGGGCGGCGACCAGCAGGGAATCCCGCGCCGCCTGCAGCGTCTCGGCGGCGTCGCGGTCCTCGATCAGCTGGAAATGCGGCGGCAGCGCGGCTTCCAGCGGGAAGCGCCGCAGCAGCGACTGGCAGAAGGCATGCAGGGTCTGGATTTTCATCCCGCCCGGCACGTCCAGCACCCGGGCGAACAGGGTGCGGGCATGGGCCAGCAGGTCGGCGCTGGGCTTGCGCCCGATCAGCAGGTCGAGTTCCCCGCGCAGAGGGTCGTGCTCCATCGCCGCCCAGCGGGCCAGCTTCCCGGCGATGCGGGTGGACATTTCCGCCGCCGCCGCCTTGGTGAAGGTGAGACAGAGGATGCGCCCCGGCTCGACCCCGTCCAGCAGCAGGCGCAGGACACGGTCTCCGAGCACCTTGGTCTTGCCGGACCCGGCGGAGGCCGCGACCCAGGCGCAGAGCGCGGGATCGGCACCCTGGCGCTGGGCCCGGGTGGCGTCGCGGATGACGTCGCCGGCCCCGCGACCGGAACCGGCGGCGGCCTTGCCCTTGGCGTTGGCGTTGTCGTTGGCCGGGGCCATCGCGTCAGCCCCCGCCGCTTCCGGCCACGTCGCCGGAGGTCGCATCGGCCGACCATTCGCCGATCCGGGCCAGGTGCCGATAGTCGCTGTAGACCGGGGCGTAGCCCGATTGCGGTTCGGCCGGATAGGCGGCGTCGTCGCGGCTATAGGCCTGCAGCAGGCCGAGCAGCCCGCGATAGGCATCCTCGGCAAGCCGCACCGGATCGGCCACGGTCCGCGCTCCCGGGTCCTTGATCGGCTTGCATTCGCCGGCGGGATCGCGGCCGGAGAGCTGCCAGTATTCGAGGCCGGCGATGCGGTCCTGCAGCGCCGGGCCGAAGCCGCCCCGGCGCGCCATCGCGGCCTCGAGCGGCAATTGCGGCGCGAAGCCGAGGGCGATCTCGCCGGAACCCGGCACGCCGCCGGTCTTGTAGTCGATGATGACGAGCCCGCCATCCGCCAGGCGATCGATCCGGTCGGCCTTGCCGGCCAGGGTGAAGGGCGGCGTGAAGCCGGGGATCACGAGATCGCCCGAGCATTCGGTGTAGCTTGCCTCCAGGGCGACGCGGCGTTCGATCTCGGTCTCGACGAACCAGGCGGCAATCCGCTCGAAGCGCGGCCACCAGAACGCCCAGACCGCCGGACGGTCGAGCTCGCTGGCGAAGATGCCGCGGCCGATCTCCAAGAGCCGCGCCACCGCATCCGGCGGCAAGTTCCGGTATTGGGTCCGGGGAAAGGCGCGCATGAAGCCATCGAGCGCCCGGTGGATGTAGGTGCCGAGATCTGCGGCGCCGGGATCCTGGTCGAGGGGGTCGAGGGCCCGCAGCCGCAGGATCGCCGAGGCGTAGATGGCATAGGGATCGCGCATCCAGGTCTCGATCCGGGTGACCGAGAGCCGCTGCGGCCGGAAGCGCGCCCCTGGTGCCGGGCTCGGCCGCCCGACCGGCTGCACCGGATCGCGCCGGTCGAGGCGCCGCTGCCAGCCGCGATAGGCGCTGGCGCCCTCGGTCTCCGGGACCAGCCCGAGGCACTGCAGGAAGGCGTCGAGCCGCAACAGCCAGCGCGACGGCACGGTGGGCGCGCCGCCGACCCGGAGGGCGCGGGTCATCACCACCTCGGCGGTCCCCATGGCCTGCTGGAAGTCATGCGCCGAGAGGCCGATCTTGCGCTCCGGCGCCGGCAGGCCAAAATCGCGGCGCATCGGGCGGTTGAGCCAGGGATCGATCGCGGTCTCCGCCGGCCAGGTGCCCTCATTGAGCCCGCCGAGCACGACGAAATCCGCCTGCTGCAGACGCGCCTCCAGCGGACCCCAGATGAAGAGGCGCGGATGCAGGCCGTAGCGCGGCCGGACCGCGGTGCCGGCCATCAGTTCCGCGATCAGGGCGGCATAGCCCGCGGCATCGGTCTCCGGCATGCCGATACCGGCCTGCAGCAGGCCGTTGGCGAAATCCGCCAGCGCCTCGCCCGCCTCGTCGCGCCACAGGATCTCGGCCCCGGCGGCGCCATCGCTGGCGGCAAGGGATTCGGCGAGGCGGAGATGGATGTTCAGCCGGTCCGACAGCGGCATCGGCCGGCGCCAGTCGGCAAGTTCCCCGAACAGCGCCTCCAGGGCGGCAACGAAATCCTGGACGGCGTCGATCTCGCGGCGGAAATCGGGATCGCCGTCGGCCCGGCGTGCCGATTCGGCCACGGCGGCGCCGATTCCGGCGATCCCGGGCGCCGGACGCAGGCCGCGCAAGGCCAGGCGCTCGAGGCGGCGCACCGTGGCGCGGAACTCCGCCGGAGCCCGGCCGCCGGCGGCCAGAGGATGCTTCAGCAAGGCGAGCAAGGGGCCGGGGGCCCAGTCGGCCGCCGCCGCCTCGGCGATCAGCACCAGGAAGGCGCCGGGCGCGGTCAGGTTCAGCGGCAGGCCGGCGGAATCGTCGATGGCGATCCGCCAGCGGGCGAGCTCGGCGGCGACCCGCCGGGCGAGACCGCGATCCGGCGTCACCAGGGCGGCGCGGAAACCCGGCGCCCGCTCGGCCGCCTCGCGCAGCAGAAGGGCGATGACCCCCGCTTCCTCCTGCTCGGTATGGCAGTCGATGCGGCATACCTGGCGCCAGGCCAGTTCCGCCGTCTCGCGGTCCATCGCCTCGGCCAGAGCCGGCCAGTCGGCGGTTTCCCCGGCCGGCAGCAGGGCATGGGAGACGATCCGGCGGCGGGTCGGCGGCGTCGCCTGAAAGCCGTCGGCCGGCCAGTCGATCACCGCCGCCGGGGCGGTCTCCAGCCGGCGCAGGAGCTGCGCCAGGCCGAACTGCGGATGCGCCGGATCCTCGGCGATGGCCGACCACGCCGCGGCACCGGCATCGCGGTCGAGACCGGGCAGGACCACGGCGCCCTGCGGCAGGCGGGCGACGAGGACGATCAGGTCGGCGCTGGCGGGAATCGAGCCGGTCGACCCGGCGGCAATCACCGGATCGGCCGGCGGGCGCTCGCGCCACAAGGCCGCCTGGCGTTCGATCAGCAGGTTGCGGCGGCGCGCCGGGTCGATGCAGCCTTCATCGGCGAGGATCTCCGGCCAGGATTCGCGCAGCAGGTCGAGGAAGCGCACGGTGATCTGCCAGTGGGCGGCAAAATCCGCCGGCACCAGATCGGCGATGCGGGCGAGATCCAGCCGTTCCGTCTCCACCTGATCGATGAGCCGCGCCAGCTCGGCGGCGAGGCGCAGGGCCTGGTCGAAGCGCATCTCGCCGCCGGATTCCCGGGGCAGCGCCTGCGACGCCGCCTGGACCAGGCGCGCCAGCAGCATCTGGCGCCGGAGGCCGGAAATCGCCGGCGGGATGTCGAGCGCGTCGGCGCCGGCGCCGAGCACCGCCAGATCCTCCTCGTCGACCTCGCCGATCGGCTGCAGGCGCGGCAGCAGGATGGCGCCGCCGCGCGAGGCGCCGAGGGTGGTGACGCCGAGACGCAGGAAGGCTTCCTGCAGCGCGCGGCAGGCGCGGCGATTGGGCAGCAGCACGGTCATCCGCGACAGCGACAGCGGATCGCCGGTGGCGCGCGCCATCAATCCCGCCGCCAGCGCATCGACGAAGGGGATGCCGCTGGGGATGGTGAAGACTCTGGCGGCAGGAACCGAACTGGACGTGGCTTTCCCGGTCATCGACCGAAGGTAGACCTAAAAGCGGATGCCGTGGAAGGTCAGATGTCGCTCGACGTCTTCCAGGTGCTTCGGCGTGCTGACATGATACCACTCGCCGTCATGGCGAATGCCGAACAGCCGGCCCTGGGCGATGGCCCGGTCCCAGAGGATGTTGGTGGAGAAGGCGCCCTGCGGCGCGTCCTGGAAGAGCCGCGGATGCAGGATCTGGATGCCGGCATAGACCAGCGGCGCCACCCGCCATTCCTCGCGCCGGGCGAGCCGGCCGTTCTGGTCCATCAGGAAGTCCCCGCGCCCCTCGTAGCCGACGGCCGTCACCGTCGGCTGCAGCAGCAGCAACCCGTCCATCTCGGCATCGTTCCAGGTATCGGCGAGGCGCCGCAGCACGTCGGTCCGGCCGTTCAGCCAGATGATCTTGGCATTCACCGCGAAGAACGGGTCGGGGCCGAGCAGCGGCAGGGCCTGCACGATGCCGCCGCCGGTCTCCAGGATCTCGGATTCCTCGGAGAAGACGATCTCGATATCGGTCCGGTGCTTCAGGTGATCGCGGATCATCCCGCCCAGGTGATGCAGGTTGACCACCGCCCGCTCGACGCCGGCGGCGGCCAGGCGGTCGAGGACGACGTCGATCATCGGCACGCCCAGCACCTTGACCAGCGGCTTCGGCACGCTGTCGGTGAGCGGCCGCAGGCGCTTGCCGTAGCCGGCGGCCATCACCATTGCGGTCTTCGGCATCTTGGTCTGCGGGTTGGGCACGAAGCACTCCGTCAAGCGTTGCAGGCAAGGGCCGGCCGGTCAGGCGGCAAGCACCCGGCGGTCGGCGGGCGGCAGATGGCGCTGGAACCAGGCGGCGACCGGGGCCAGGGCCGGGGCCGAGAGATCGAGGGCGATCAGCTCCCAGACCCGCGGCATGAAGCGCTGGTAGGCGGGCTTGCCGTCGCGCTTCAGCAGCCGCGCGAAGGTGCCGGCGATGCGGATGTTGCGCTGCGCGCCGATCACCGCATAGGCGGTCATGAAATCGGCGCGCGCGATCTGCGGATTGGCGGCGAGATAGCGCCCGATCATCGCCGCCGCCAGCGCCGGCGGCACCGAGCGGCGCACGTCCTCGAGCAGCGAGACGAGATCGAAAGTCACCGGCGCCCGCACCGCATCCTGGAAGTCGAGCAGGCCGCAGGCCCTGATGCCGGGGCGATCGGGCAGCCAGAGCATGTTGTCGACATGGAAGTCGAACAAAGCGATGGAATCCGGCACGGCGCGGCGGCGCGGCAGCACCTCGCGCCAGGCGGCCTCGAAGTCGCGGCGCAGGTCGTCGGCAACCGGGCCGCCATGCACCGCCGGCCAGTACCAGTCGAGGACGAGGGAGACCTCGCGCAGCGCCCGGGCATCGTCGAATTCCGGCAGCGCGGCGAGCGCATCCGCGGGCAGGCGGCGGTGCAGCTCGATCAGCGTGTCGACCGCCAGGGCATAGAGCGGCGCCTCGTCCCGGCCGGCATTGAGCAGCCGGGTATAGGTGTCGTCGCCGAGATCCTCCAGCAGCACGAAGCCGTTCGCCTGGTCGACCGCGAGGATCTCCGGGGCGCTGAAGCCGAGGCCGTGCAGCAGGCGTCCGATGCGGACGAAGGGCGCCACGTTCTCCATCGGCGGCGGCGCATCCATCAGCACCGCGGGCCTGCCGTCGCGCTGCAGCCGGTCGTAGCGCCGGAAGGAGGCGTCGCCGGCCAGCAGGCGGCGCTCGGCGGCGCCCCAGCCCTGGGCGGACAGGAAATCGCGGATCAGGATCTCGCGCGCGGCCCGGTCGACGATCGGCTGGGTCATCGGGCGAGCTCGCGCCCGAGATCGACGAGGCGCTGGCGCCAGGCCGCGCCGCCGGCGAGGATGGCGCGGCGGGTGACGCCGTCGGCGGCAATCTCCAGCCCGACGTCGAGGCGACGGGACGGCAGCAGGCTGCCGAGCCTGGCCGGCCATTCGATCAGCGAGATGCCGCCGGCGAAGGCATCCTCGATGGCGAGGTCGTAGGCCTCCTCTGCTGACTTCAGGCGATAGAGATCGAAGTGCCAGATCTCGACCGGCCCGGCCGCGGTCTGCGCCGGATAGGTCTGCACCAGGGTGAAGGTCGGGCTCGGCACGTCGCCCGCCGCGGGCGCCACGCTGCGGATGAAGGCGCGGGCGAAATGCGTCTTGCCGGCGCCGAGATCGCCGCCCAATGCGATCACGTCGCCCGGCACGGCCCGCCGCGCCACGGCCGCCGCCAGCCGGTCGGTGGCCGCTGGGTCGGACAACTCGATGTCGATTCGCATCAAGTCGGCGGGATCGGATTTGCTAGGAAAAGCGGTCATGGCGAAAGCTTGTACTTGTCCCCAGGGACAATATCAATCGCCGGGGAAAGGCCGGGAAAAGGCTCGAAATCCGGGGCAAAACCGCGGGCCGGCGGGGCGGCCCTGCGGACGGCGGTGCTCTTGATTCGCCGGGGGCCGGCGGTGCAGGATGCCCTGCCTTTTCGGCACCCGGCCGCAGGGGTATCGCCCCGGGGAAGACATCACGGGCTTTACCCTGCAGGCGGCAGCAGGATGCGTATCGGGGAGTGACGGAAATGGCGGGCGAAACCCATAGGACGGATGTGGCGATCATCGGGGCGGGCCCGGTCGGCCTCTTCGCCGTCTTCGAATGCGGCATGCTGAAGATGCGCTGCCACGTGATCGACGCCCTGGAGACCACCGGCGGGCAATGCGCCGCGCTCTATCCGGAAAAGCCGATCTACGACATTCCCGGCCATCCGGCGATCGATGCCGCCGAGCTCATCGTCAAGCTGGAGAAGCAGGCCGCCCCCTTCGATCCGGTCTATCACCTCGGCCAGCAGGTCGACCGGCTGACGCCGCAGGGCGAGCGCTGGCTGATCGAGACCAGCAAGGGCGTCACCATCGACGCGCGGGCGGTGATCATCGCCGCCGGCTGCGGCGCCTTCGGCCCCAACCGGCCACCGCTGAAGGACCTGGAGAAATTCGAGGGGACCAGCGTCTTCTACCTGGTGAAGCGGCGCGAGGACTTCCGCGGCAAGAACGTGGTGATCGCCGGCGGCGGCGATTCGGCGATCGACTGGACGCTGGCGCTGGCCGACATCGCCGCCAAGATCTACGTCATCCACCGCCGGCCGAAATTCCGCGCCGCGCCGGAATCGGTGGCGCGCATGGACGCCCTCGCCAAGGCGGGCAAGATCGAGCTGGTGGTGCCCTACCAGCTGCACGGGCTGGTGGGCAGCCAGGGCAGGCTCACCGCGGTCGAGGTCTCGACCCTGGAGGGCGACGTCCGGTCGCTGGCGGCCGACGTGCTGCTGCCGTTCTTCGGCCTGGCGATGAATCTCGGCCCGATCGCCCATTGGGGCCTCAATCTCGACCGCAACCATATCCTGGTGAAGCCGGAGAACGGCGCCACCAGCGCCGCCGGCATCTTCGCGGTCGGCGACATCGCGCATTATCCGGGCAAGCTGAAGCTGATCCTGTGCGGCTTCTCCGAGGCGGCGATGGCGGCGCATGCCATCCATCCGCTGGTGCATCCCGGCGAGGCGCTGCATTTCGAATACTCGACCACTAAGGGCGTGCCGGGCGCGGCCTAGGGCCGGACCGGCCGCTAGCGCGGCGTCGCGGCGGCCAGGCTGGCCTGGCGCGGGAAGCGGCAGATCACCTTGCGGAAGTTCGGCCCGACGCTGGTGCGGATCTGGCCGCCATGCAGCTCGATCAGGGTCTTCACCAGCGCCATGCCGAGGCCCTGGGTGGTGCTGCGGCCGAGCGAGGTGCCGATGCCGCCGCCGTCGGCGCCGAAGGCGGCCTCCTCGGTCTCCTGCGAGGCGCCGGTGTCGACGCCGGTCTGCGAGGCGGCGATGCAGAGGAAGTCGCCGTCGATTTCCGCCGACAGGGTGACCTTGCTGCCGATCGGCGCCGAGCCCACGGCGTTGCTGATCAGGTTGCCGAGGGCCTGCTTCAGGCGCTGCTCGTCGGCACGGATCGATACCGCATCGGGCGCCAGGTCGAGGTCGAAGGCCAGGTCGCGGTTGCCGGCGCGCTGCTTGTAGAGCCGCATCACCGATTCCAGCACCGGCTTCAGCTCGAACTCGGTGACGTCGAGGCGGATGTAGCCGGCCTCGATCGCGGCCACGTCGATGACGTCGCCGACCATCAGCAGCAGGCCCTGTGCCGCGTCGAGGATGCTGGCGGCATAGTCGTGCTGGCGCTCGTTGAGCTTGCCGAAGTACTCGCGGATCAGCAGCTCGGCATAGCCGATGATGACGTTGAGCGGCGTGCGGAACTCGTAGGAGACGTTGGCGATGAACTCCGACTTCAGCCGGTCGGCGGCGATCAGCGCCTCGTTGCGCTCGCGCAGGGCGCGCTCCATGTTGATGCTGTCGGTGACGTCGGCATACTTGAACAGCTTGCCGCCGTCGGGCAGCGGGATGGTGGCGACGTCGATGATCTTGCCGTCGTTGCGCTCGAAGCGGAAGTCGCGCTGGCTGCGCTCGACCACGTCGCTGACGATGCGCTGCTTCAATCCCATCCAGTCGCGCGAGCGGTCGAAGAAGCCGCGCACGAGGTCGACGATCTTGCCGACATGCGGCTCGCCCTCGAGCTCGGCCGGCTCGATCCGCCAGAGCCTGGCGAAGGCCGGATTGTGCAGCTTCAGCCGGCCGTCGCTGCCGAACACCGCGATGCCCTCGAACAGGTGGTCGATGGTCTCCTTCTGCACCTCGATCAGGGTGTTGTAGTTGCGCTCGAGGGTGAGCTTGTCGGTCACGTCCTCGAAGGTCAGGGTGACGCCGCCGAAGGGATGCGGCGTCGCCACCATGCGGAAGGTGGCGCCGCCGGGGGTGTGGATGAGATCCTCGAAGGGATCGATCAGCGTCGTCACCTGGCGGATGAATTCCTGCTTGTAGGAGCGGAAATCCGCCTGTTCGGCGATCTGGCGCCGGTCGCGCAGCGCCTCCAGCACCTGGTCCATGGTCGGCTCGGAGCTGAGGAACTGCGCATCCAGGCCGAACTGGCCGCGATAGGCGTCGTTGAAGAACTTCAGGCGCTTGTCGGGGCCGAAGATGACGATGCCGGTGCCCAGCGACTGCAGCACGTCGTCATGCGCCGCGACATGGCGGGCGAGCTCGGCATGGGTGTCCTCGAGCGCCGTCTGGTCGACGGCATAGCCGATCACCGAGCCGTCCTCGAGCGGGAACTCGTTGAGGTCGTAGAGCCGGCGCTGTCCGCGCACCACCAGCTGCTGGCTCTCCGACTGCACCAGGCTGAGCTTCTGGGCGCGCCGGGCGAGCGCCTTGGCGGCGGCGTTGATCTCGCGCCCCTGGCGGACTACTTCGGCCGGCGCCATGTCGTGGATCTGGCCGAAGGCCTTGTTGCAATAGGTGATGACCAGGTCGGCGTTGCGCCGCCAGACCGGATAGGGCAGCGCGTCGAGCACCTGGCCGAGCTCGCGGATCACGCCGTCGGCCTGGGTGATCGAGGCGCGATGGGCGCTGATGTCGTCGAGCCAGAGATGGAAGGAGCCGCCCTTTGCCGTGCCGGCGAGGCGCAGGGTCCGGCCGTCGAGCGTCGCGGCCGGCGTCCAGCCGAAATCCTCGCCGCCGGACTGCAGGCGGTCGAGCGCGGCGCGGATCAGTCCGCGCGACATCTCCTCCAGCCAGTCGTCGAGGAAGCCGTAGCCGGGAGCGCCGCCCTCCAGCGCCTGGGCCGCCGCACCCAGCATCTGGCGGGCGCGGGCATTGATCTGGGGCACGGCATCCGGCGGGAAGTCGATCCGGCCCAGCGGCACCTGGCGCAGCAGGGCCTCGCGGGCGCCCTGGCGCGCCTCGATCTCGCGCAGGACCGCGAGGCTGCGGCGGTGCTGGCTGCGGTAATAGATGAAGGTGCCGATCACACCCAGGATGGCGGCGAGGACGAGAAGCGCCGCCATCGGGCTGATCGCCGCGGCGGTCGCCGCCGCCTCCTGGGCGCAGGCCGCACGGCCGGCCAGCGACAACAGCGCGGCCCAGCCCGATATCGCGGCGATTCGTTGGATCCCCATCAGCCGGCGATTCTAGGCGGGAACCGCCAGCGAGACAAGGCAGGCGTGTGCCGAACGGTCGGCAGGAAACGGGAAGCGGAAAGCGAAAGGGCGCGGCCCGGGATCTCCCCCGCGCCGCGCCCTTGCCGATGACCGGCTGTCGCCTGGAACCGCTAGTAGCGGTAATGCTCCGGCTTGAACGGCCCGGCCGGGGCGATGCCGAGATAGGAGGCCTGCTTCTCGCTGAGCTTGGTCAGCTTGGCGCCGACCTTGTCGAGATGCAGCGCCGCCACCTTCTCGTCGAGATGCTTCGGCAGGACATAGACCTGGCGCTGGTACTTGGCGTGGTTGTTCCAGAGCTCGATCTGCGCCAGCACCTGGTTGGTGAAGGAGGCCGACATCACGAAGCTCGGATGGCCGGTGCCGCAGCCCAGGTTGACCAGGCGCCCCTCGGCCAGCAGCAGGATGCGCTTGCCGCCGGCGAACTCGATCTCGTCGACCTGCGGCTTCACGTTGTGCCATTTCAGGTTCCGCAGCGAGGCGACCTGGATCTCGCTGTCGAAGTGGCCGATGTTGCAGACGATCGCCCGGTCCTTCATCTCGCGCATGTGGTCGAGGGTGATGACGTCGACGCAGCCGGTGGCGGTGACGAAGATGTCGGCGCGCTTCGCCGCATCCTCCATGGTGGTGACCTCGTAGCCTTCCATCGCCGCCTGCAGCGCGCAGATCGGGTCCGCCTCGGTGACCAGCACCCGGCAGCCGGCGTGGCGCAGGCTTTCCGCCGAGCCCTTGCCGACATCGCCGAAGCCGGCGACGACCGCGACCTTGCCCGCCATCATCACGTCGGTGGCGCGGCGGATGGCGTCGACCAGGCTCTCGCGGCAGCCGTACTTGTTGTCGAACTTCGACTTGGTGACCGAATCGTTGACGTTGATCGCCGGCACCATCAGCGTGCCGGCCTTCGCCATGTCGTAGAGACGGTGGACGCCGGTGGTGGTCTCCTCGGAGATGCCCTTCACCTGCTTGATCAGCTCGGGATACTTCTCGTGCATCAGCTGGGTGAGGTCGCCGCCGTCGTCGAGGATCATGTTCGGGACCCAGCCGTTCGGCCCCTTCACCGTCTGCTCGACGCACCACCAGTATTCCTCCTCGGTCTCGCCCTTCCAGGCGAAGACCGGGATGTTCCTGGCGGCCATCGCCGCGGCGGCATGGTCCTGGGTCGAGAAGATGTTGCAGGACGACCAGCGCACTTCCGCGCCGAGCGCGATCAGCGTCTCGATCAGCGCCGCCGTCTGGATGGTCATGTGCAGGCAGCCGACGATGCGGGCGCCCTTCAGCGGCTGGCTCTTGGCGAATTCCTTGCGCAGCGCCATCAACCCGGGCATCTCGGTCTCGGCGATGTTGAGCTCTTTGCGGCCCCAATCGGCCAGGCTCATGTCCTTGACCTTGTAGTCGGTGAAGGCGGCCATGAATGATCTCCTATGTCGCGAATAGTGAAAGCCGGGCTGGGCTATAGCAGCCAGACCGGTTCGCGGCAAGGCCCGGACCCGGCCCCATGCGGATGCACAGAAACCGGGCCGGATGCAGGGTTATCCGGGCGAAAATCCCGGCTTTGCGGGGATTCAGGCTTCCTTGGCGGCGACGCCCTTGTGGAACACGCTGTAGACGTAGACCGGGATGCCGAGTTCGCCGAGATGCTTCAGCACCAGGGGCTTCACCGCCGCCCAGTCGAGGCCGCCGACCCCGGTCGCTAGGCGCGGCAGGGCCAGGCTCTTGATGCCCTCGGCCTGCACCATCTTCGCCAGGGCCTTCAGGCTGTGATTGAGGCTCTCGGGAGTCGCCTTGCCCGGCTTCTCGCCATGGCCGTAGGCCGCCGACTGGGTCATCAGGTTGACGATGGACCGGCCGTCCGCCCCGCTCCAGGTCCAGATCTCGCCGGTCTTCGGGTGGTTGGTCTGGCAGTAATGGCGGTAGTCCTTGACCATCGCCGGCCAGCGTTCGCGCAGGGCCAGCGCCAGGCCGGAATCGAAATGGTCGTTCGGCGCCACGCCATGGGCCATCACTTGGGCGGTCGAGAGCAGGATATCGCCTTCTACTTCGCGGATCATCTTGGGCACTTCCTCGGGTCAGATTGAACGTCACGGATTGAACGTAGATGTAAGCATAGGCGGCTGCCCCGGCGGTGCCTTGATCCAGGTCAAGCCCGGACGGGGGATCGGGCCCGCCTCACGGTGCCGCCAGGTGCCGAAGCACCAGGAAATCGAAGGGGGTCCAGAAGCCGGTCGGCAGCCCGGCCGCGGCGAGACCGCGCCCGACCCACACATTGCAGCTCTCGACCGCGCTGTAGCGGCCCTTCGCGCGGTAGAAGGCGTCGTTCCAGCCATAGCCCTTGCCCGCGAGCAGCCAGGGTTTCAGGGCGCCGACGACGGAATGCCCGCCGCCGACCCGGACCTGGTCGGGGTCCTGCAGTAGCGCATCCTGGATGTAGCGCGCCAAGGCCCGATACTGCGCCGGCGCGATCGCGAGGCCGCGGCAGTTCTCGCCGGGATCCGGGCGGCGGCGGTAGGTGACGTGGAGGACGCTGGGATCGAGCGGCAGCAGCGAGCGCAGGGCGACGCCGGCCCGCAACTCCGCCCAGGTCGGGGTCTGCAGATAGAAGTAGAGGTTGCCCCAGCCGATCGCCGCATAGCCGAGGCGCGAGGGGGCGGCCTCCGGGGCGGCGAAATCGGCATCGGGGAACCAGGCCGCCCAGTCGATCTCCGGCGTTGCCACCGGCAGCACGAAATCGGTATGGACGCCGTTCGAACAGACGAAGATCTCGGTGCCGCCGGGGGTCGGGCGGAAATCGGCATTCACCGGCAGATGGCCGAGGCCCAGGGCGGCCAGGAAATAGCCGCCGACCGCCAGCGCAAGGCCCGCCGCGAGGCGCAAGACGGCGCGGCGGAGGAAGCGCATCGCGCGGCTACGTCGCCAAGGCGTTGAAATCGTCCAGCAGCATGGCGATGCGCCCCGAATCCGACTGGTCCATGATCACCCGGGCGCAGCGGGTGGCGGCGAGATAGTCAAGGCTGCGGATGCGCTGCTTGACGCGCGGCAGGTTGACCGCCGCCATCGAGAGATCCTGGATGCCCAGTCCGAGCAGCAAGGGGGCATAGCGCGGATCGCCGGCGATCTCGCCGCAGACGCTGATCGGGATCCGCGCCCGCAAGGCGGCCTCGGTGGCGAACTGGATCAGCCGCAGCACCGCCGGATGCAGCGGATTGTAGAGATGCGCCACCTGCTCCTCGCCGCGGTCGATGGCCAGCGTATACATGGTGAGATCGTTGGAGCCGATGGCGAAGAACTCCGAGACCTGGGCCAGGGCATCGGCGGCCAGGGCGGCACCGGGGATCTCGATCATCACGCCCACCGGCGGCATCTCGTCGGCGATCTTGACGCCGCGGCGCTTCATCCGGCGCGCCGCCTGGCGCAGGGCCTCGCGGACCTGGCGGACCTCGTTCACCGTCGAGATCATCGGCAGCAGGATGCGGACCGGGCCATAGGCGCTGGCCCGCAGGATGGCGCCAAGCTGCGCATCCAGCAGGTCGCGGAACTTCAGCGACAGGCGGATGGCGCGCAGTCCGAGGGCCGGGTTGGCGGATTCGCCCAGATGCTGGCTCAACGACGCCGCCAGCTTGTCGCCGCCGACATCCAGGGTGCGGATGGTGACCGGGCGCCCTTCCATGCCCTCGACGATCTCGCGCAGCGCCTTGTACTGCTCGTCCTCGTCGGGCAGATCGTCGCGGTTCATGAAGAGGAATTCGGTGCGCAGCAGCCCGACGCCCTCGGCGCCGGCGTTCAGCGCCATCTCGACCTCGCGCGGCATTTCGAGATTGGCCAGCAGGCCGACGCGCTGCCCGTCCCGGGTGATCGCTGGCGCCTTCTTCAGCCGCGCCAGCAGCCGGCCGGTGCGCTCGAGCTCGGCCTGGCGGCGGTGGTACTCGGCGATCCGGGCCGGCGTCGGGTTCAGGATGAGGCGGCCGGCGGTGCCATCGACGATCATCTTGTCGCCGGTCTGCACCACGCCGATCAGGCCGGCAACGCCGAGCACGGCCGGAATCGCCAGCGACCGGGCCATAATGGCGGTATGGCTCTCGGCGCCGCCGAGGACGGTGGCAAAGCCGTAGACCATCTTCGGATCGAGCAGCGCGGTATCCGCCGGGGTCAGCTCCTCGGCGATGATGATCGAGCCTTCCGGCATGTGCCGGAACGCCTCGTAGGGCGTCTGGGTGAGGTTGCGCAGCAGCCGGTTACCGACCTCGCGCACGTCGGCGGCGCGGGCCGCCAAATAGGGATCGTCGAGCCCGGCGAATTCCTGGGCGACATGGGAGATCTCGGCCTGGACCGCGGCCTCGGCATTCTGCAGCTGCTTGGCGATCCGGACCTCGACGCCGCGGATCACCCGCGAGCCGGAGAGCATCTGCATATGCGCATCGAGAAGGAAGCCGAGTTCCTCGGCGGCGGCGCCGTGCAGCTCGGCGCTCTTGGTCTTCAGCTTGCGGAGCTGCTTGTCGGACTTGGCAAGGGCGCTGGCCAGCCGCTCCAGCTCCTTCTCGACATCGCCCGCTGCGATCTCGTATTCCGGCACCTGGACGGCGCCGGTTTCCACCAGATGCGCCTCGCCGATGGCGATGCCGGCGGAAACGCCGAGGCCCTCGAAGACGAGCTCGCCGCCGCCAGCCGGTGGCGCCGCGTCGCGCCGCCGCGCCGCCTTCGTCCGCTTCTGCCTGGATTCACTCTTCATCGAACTTCTTGTCGATCAGATCGACGATCGCGGCCAGCGCCGCCCTGGCATCCGGCCCGGTGGCCCGCATCTCGACGTCGCAGCCGATTCCCGCCGCCAGCATCATCAGGCCCATGATCGAACGTCCGCTGACATCGGTCTCGCCCTTGATCACCCGGATGTCGGCATTGAAGATGTTCGCGGTCTTGACGAACTTCGCCGCCGCACGCGCATGCAGGCCCTTCTGGTTCTTGATCGTCGCGGTCACGACGTGGCTTTCCTCATCCGCCATCGCTCAGCACTCGCTCGCCTTGAGGAGCTGCGAGGCGACGTTGATGTACTTCCGTCCCGCCTCCTGCGCCGCCGCCACCGCTGCCGCCAGGCTCGACGAGCCGCGGACCGAGGCGAGCTTGATCAGCATCGGCAGGTTGACGCCGGCGATCACCTCGACATTGGCCTTGTCGAGCACGGAAATCGCCAGGTTGCTGGGCGTGCCGCCGAACATGTCGGTCAGCAGCACCACCCCCCTGCCCTGGTCGACCTTGGAGACCGCCTCGAGAATCTCCTTGCGGCGCTTCTCCATGTCGTCGTCGGCGCCGATGCAGATCGCGGCGACGCCGGTCTGCTTGCCCACCACATGCTCGAGGGCGGCCACGAATTCGCTGGCCAGCTGCCCATGAGTCACCAAAACGATACCGATCATCATGCCCTTCCCATTCGCCCGGCCCCGCGGATCCGGCGACGGCCCCATCGACCGTCGCGGCGGCGTGGCCCTAAGGCGTTGCCTCTTTGTCGCTGCGCTGCAGATCGCGGTGCCGCAATGTCGCCGGCCGGCCCTTGGACCTGAGCCAGTCGGCAAGCTTGCGCGCCACATAGACCGAGCGATGGCGCCCTCCGGTGCAGCCGATCGCCAACGTCAGATAGCTCTTCCCCTCGTGTTCGAACCCCGGCAGCAGGGGCCACAATAGACCGGTCAGCGCCGCGAAAAAACCCGGAAAGGCGGGATCGGACTCGATCGCCTGGCCGACGCGCTCGTCCTCGCCGCTCAGGCCGCGCAGGGCCGGGTCGTAATAGGGATTGGCAAGGAAGCGCGCATCGAAGACCAGATCCGCGGCGCGTGGCAGGCCGAGCCGGTAGGAGAAGGAGGTGACGGTGATCGCCAGTTCCGGCCGCTGCTCCAGGCCGACATTCTGGCCGAGGAGGGTCTTCAGGTCGCCGATGGCGAGGTCGCTGGTGTCGATGGCGAGATCGGCCACCGCCTGGATCGGCCGCATCAGTACGCGTTCGCGCTCGATGCCGTCGGCCACCGGGCGGTCGGGTGCCAGCGGATGCCGGCGCCGCGTCTCGGTGAATCGGCGGCGCAGGATCTCCTCCTCGCAGTCGAGGAAGATCAGCCGCACGTCGAGACTGGCATTGTCCTTCAGCCCCGCCATCAGCTCGATGAGGCCATCGGCGGTGAAGTCGCGGGTCCGGCTGTCGATGCCGATCGCCAGCGGCCGGGTATCGTCGCCGCCGGCATCCGGCGCAACCTTGAGGCCGGTCAGCAGGTGCGGCAGCAGCGCGAGCGGCAGATTGTCGACCGCCTCGTAGCCGATATCCTCCAGGCACTTCAGCGCCGTGCTGCGGCCGGCGCCGGCCAGGCCGGTGACCAGCAGCAGCCGTCGCCGCGACCGGTCGAAGACCGCCTTCTCGCCGGTCGGGCGCCCGGTGGCGCGCCGGTCGCGCTGCCGGCGTTCGCCGGTCCGCCGCTCGGATTTCGCAGGGTCGTGACCCGGCCGCGCCGAATCCGATTCGCGGACCGCGGCGAGGGGGTCGGCAGCACGGGTGCCAGTGGAGCGATCGGTGGTCATTCGCGGCCCATTATTAGACCCGGCGCGCACCGGACCGCAAGGCGCAGCTTGGCCGGCGTCGAGGCGGCGAAGGGATCCAGGCGCAGCAGGGGCAGGTCGTGCCCCAGCAGGCGGCGGAATTCCGCCATCGGCAGGCGCTCGACCGCCGCCGGCGCCACCAGCTCCACCGCCCAATGCAGCCGCACCGGCGCGGTGGCATAGGGCACCGGCACGATGCCGAGGCCGCGCGCCTCGATTCGCCCGCGCAATGCCGGCGGCAGGTCGACCGGCGCCGACGCCCAGAGGCCGCCGTCCGCCAGGCCCAGGAGGACGCGGTCGTCGCAGATCAGGCGCGCCCCCTGATCGATCAGCCGCAGCGCCAGATCGGACTTGCCGCTGCCGGAGGGGCCGAGCAGCAGCAGCGCCGCATCGTCGATTGCAACCGCGGTGCCCTCGATCGCCTGCTGCATGGCGGATCAGGCGGCGGGAAGCGCGATGGTGAAGCGCGCGCCGGTCACGTTGCCGACGCCGTCGCGCAGGTTCTCCGCGGTCAGCGTGCCGCCATGGGCGTCGACGATCTGCTTCGAGATCGAGAGGCCCAGGCCGGAATGGGTGCCGAAGCGCTCGCCCTTCGGGCGCTCGGAATAGAAGCGCTCGAAGATCGCCCGCAGCTTGTCCTGGGGAATCCCCGGGCCCTCGTCGTCGACAGTGACGATCACCTGGTCGTCCTCGCGGCGCGCCGCGACGGTGATGGTGCCGCCGGGCGGGCTGAACGAGATCGCGTTGCTGATCAGGTTGCGCAGCACCTGGCCGAGCCGGCCCTCGGCGCCGAGCACCACCAGATCGCCGCGGGTCGGGACGTCGACGGCGAGGCGCGGCGCATCGTCGTCGGCGGTGGTGGCATGGATGTCGGCCAGGGCCATCAGCATGTCCTTCAGCTTCACCGGACCGGCCAGGGCGCGGGACATCTCCGCATCGACCCGCGACGCGTCCGAGATGTCGCTGATCAGGCGGTCCAGGCGCTGGACATCCTCCAGGATGATGGTCATCAGCTTCTTCTGCTGCGCCGGGTCCTCGACCCGCGCCACGGTCTCGACGGCGCTGCGCAGCGAGGTCAGCGGGTTCTTGATCTCGTGGGCGACATCGGCGGCGAAGCGCTCGATCGCGTCCATGCGCTGCCAGACCGCCTCGGTCATGTCGCGCAGCGCGCCGGACAGGTCGCCGATCTCGTCGCCGCGGCGCGACAGGTCGGGGATCGTCGCCTGTCGGCCCTTGGCGCGGCGCACCCGGTCGGCGGCATCGGCAAGGCGGTGGATCGGCAGCGCGATGGTGCTGGCGAGATAGAGCGAGGCCAGGATGGTGATGCCGAGGGCGACGCCGGAAATCCCCAGCACGGTCAGGCGGGTGTTGCGCATCGTGGTCTGGATGTCGTTGCTGCTCTTGGTCAGGAACAGCGCCCCCAGCACCTGGCGATAGCGCTGCACCGGCACGCCGACCGAGAGGATCATCGAGCCGTTGCCGCCGTCGCGCACGAAGGTCGCCGGCTCGCCGCCGAGCGCCTGCATCACCTCTTCGTAGTCGCCGGCGGTCTGCACCGCGGATTCGCGATAGGGCGGCAGGTGCCGGCCGGAGGGCAGGCGATCGAAGATCCAGTCATAGGCGCCGGTGACCGCCTTCCAGACCACGCCGCCGGTGAGATCGAGCGGCGGCAGGGGCCGGATCTCGACGACGCCGCCGGGGCCCGAGAGCAGGAAGCTGTCGGCGATCAGCGTGCCGTCCGGCGAGAACAGGCGGGCGCGGGTCTTCGAGACGTCGACCAGGCGCCGCACGGTCTGGCGCGAGGTCTCCGGCAGCAGGCGCTCGTCGCCGAGCGGGCCGGTCACCACCCCGCTCGCCGCCAGGGCGCCGGAGAACAGCTTGCCCTCGGTCTTCAGCAGCTCGAGCTCCGACTGGATCAGGCTGTCGCGATAGCTCGGCAGGTAGAGCAGGCCGACCACCGGAATGGCCAGCGCCATGACGTTGAGCGCCAGGATCCGCCGGGTCAGCGGCGAGGCCCAGAGGCTGCGCTGCGAGGGACTGCGTTGCGGGACGCTGCGCGCCGGCTTGCGGACCGGGGCCGCATCCTCCGCCAGGGCCGGCGGGCGGATCTGCGGCGCCGGGCGGGCGGGACGCGGGCCAGGCTCGGGCGACGGGGCCGGGATCCGGCCGGGCGGCGGGGGTTCGAAATGCGGCTCGGCGCGGCCGAGCGCGTCGCGCAACGGATCCTCGGCCGGGCGGTTGGCCGCCGCCCGGGCCGCCGCCTTGGCGGCGGCGCGCCGGCCGAACAGGCGCCGCCAGACGGACGAAAGGCCGCCGGCAGGGGAGCGCGGCAGCCGCCATTCGGAGACATCCTGATCGCGCGCCGCGCCGGCCGCCTTTGCGCCGATGCCCTCAGCGCTGGTCATCGGCCGGACGGCGGGCGGCGATCGAGATCAGGTTTCCTTGTATCGGTACCCGACGCCATAGAGTGTCTCGATCTGATTGAACTCGGTATCGGACGACTTGAATTTCTTGCGCAGCCGCTTGATGTGGCTGTCGATGGTGCGGTCGTCGACATAGATGTTCTCGCCATAGGCGGCATCCATCAGCTGGTCGCGGCTCTTCACATGGCCCGGGCGCTGGGCCAGCGCCTTCAGCAGCAGGAACTCGGTGACGGTGAGGTCGACCGGCTGGCCGCTCCAGGTGCAGAGATGCCGCGTCGGGTCGAGCACCAGGTCGCCCCGGACCAGGGATGCCTCGCCGGCCGGCGTCGCGCCGCCGCGGCTCTGCTCACGGCGCAGCAGGGTGCGGATCCGCTCGATCAGGAGCCGCTGCGAGAACGGCTTCTTGATGTAGTCGTCGGCGCCCATGCGCAGGCCCATGAGCTCGTCCACCTCGTCGTCCTTCGAGGTCAGGAAGATCACCGGCAGGTCGCTGGTGCGGCGCAGCTTCTCCAGCAGTTCCATGCCGTCCATCCGCGGCATATTGATGTCGAGCACGGCGAGATCGACCGGCTGGGCCACCAGCGCGCGCAGGGCCTCGGCCCCGTCGGTATAGGAGCGGACCGCGAAGCCCTCGGCCTCCAGGGTCATCGAGACGGAGGTGAGGATGTTGCGGTCGTCGTCAACGAGCGCGATGGTCTGCGGCACGGTTACCCCTCCTTGGGCCAGAGAACGTCTATAGAATTTACCCTTGGCTGCCAAGATTGACGGGAATAGTGACCGAATTGGGGCGAAACTGAGGGTGCAATGAGGTTATTCATACTTGTGGCAGATGGGTGTAAACAATTGGAAAAACAAGGCTAATCATGAGCGATCTCAACAGCCTGGCAATCGAGATACGGGATCTGATGGCGGGCGCCGCCCGCGCCTACCTGGGCAGCCAGGCGCGGCGGGGGACCGAGACCTTCCCCTTCGTTTCCCTGGTCCTGCCGGCGCTGGACCAGGCGGGGCGCCCGCTCCTGCTGCTCTCCGACCTCTCGGACCACGCCCGGAACCTGCAGGCCGACCCCCGCGCCTCCCTGCTCTATGACGGCACGTTCGGGCTGAAGGAGCCGCTGACCGGCCCGCGGGTGACCCTGATCGGCACCGTTCTCCAGGCCGATACTGCGGAGAACCGGCAGCTCTATCTGGCACACCAGCCCTCGGCGGCGCTCTATGCCGGCTTCGGCGATTTCAGGCTCTATTGCTTCGAACCGGCCGAGGCGCTGTTCGTCGCCGGCTTCGGCCGGATCCACCGGCTCGGTCCGGACGACCTCAGACCGGCGGTCTAGGGAACGAAAAACCCCGCCGCGGTCGCCCGGGGCGGGGTTCGATCAGGGCGGGGTTCGAAGAAAAGGCCCTGCGGCCGGTATCTAGCTCGACAGCGCCGAGCCCTGGCGTTTCGCCATGAAGGACTTTGCGGTCTCGACCGCCACCGCCGCGTCGCGGCAATAGGCGTCGGCGCCGATCGAATTGGCGAAGGCCTCGTTCAGCGGCGCGCCGCCGACCAGGACCACGTAGTCCTGGCGGATGCCCTTCTCGATCAGCGCGTCGATCACCACTTTCATGTAGGGCATGGTGGTGGTGAGCAGCGCCGACATGCCGAGAATGTCCGGCTGGTGCTCTTCGATCGCCGCCAGGTACTTCTCGACCGGGTTGTTGATGCCGAGGTCGATGACCTCGAAGCCGGCGCCTTCCATCATCATGCCGACCAGGTTCTTGCCGATGTCGTGGATGTCGCCCTTCACCGTGCCGATCACCATCTTGCCGACCTTGGGCGCGCCGGTCTCGGCCAGCAGCGGGCGGAGGATGAACATGCCGGCCTTCATCGCATTGGCGGCCAGCAGCACTTCGGGAACGAACAGGATGCCGTCGCGGAAATCGACACCGACGATACGCATGCCCTCGACCAGGGCCTTGGTCAGCACCTCGTAGGGCGTCCACTTGCGGCCGAGCAGGATGTTGACGCCGACCTCGATCTCCTCCTTGAGACCGTCATAGAGGTCGTCGTGCATCTGCTGGACGAGTTCGTCGTCGCTCAGTGAGTTGAGGTCCAGTTCGCCGTCATTCGCCATGGTTCCACCCGTCAATCCCGGTTCAAGCCGCGGTCTCGGCAGCGAATGCCGGCGGCCGTCGGACCGCCACACTGCCGGGAACGCATTGAATTGGCAACAGAAGTAGTCAGTTTTCGCGACGGAATGCCGCGCCGGCGCGACATTTTCCGACTGGGAAGCGACAAGCCCGGGCTCCCGGCGCCCCGCGGATGAAGTTAGCTCATGTCCACAGGCGGAATTTGCATGTTTCCCGCCGCCCCGGCCCGGGCTTCGAGACTTGGGCGGGTTTCAGGGTTTCGTCGGGCGTCAGGATCGGGTGGGGCGCAGCGGCTTCGGCGGCACCGCGTTCAGGTCCTCCAGGGTCGGCTTGACGTTGGCCGGCCAGTCCTCGATCGACAGGCACTGATCGACCGCGATGCCGTCGCTGGAGAGCGGAAACATCGCGGCGATGTATTCGCGAACGAAGCCCGCGCCGGTCCGGTACTGGCAGATGCCGTAGATCGGGCGCCGGTCGCGCAGCATCTCGTGATAGAGCGCGGTCCAGTCGGTGCCGACCTCGCCCTTGAAGTCGACCTCGTCCAGGTAGTAGCCGGTGAAGTCGAGGCCGCCGGCATCGGCGATATAGGTGCCGACCAGCGTATATTTCACCCGGAACGGATCGCGCTCGATGCGGCTGATCACCAGGTTCGGCAGCAGCCGCTTGATCTCGGCCGGATCGATGTCGGCGCGCGACGGCATCAGCCGGTTGCCGCGCTTGCGTTCCCAGTATTCCGCCAGCTCCGACACCCGCCAGGACTGCAGATCCGTCATGCGCGCAATGCGATTCATGCCACGGGACCTTCACTCCTCCGGGTTGGCGCTGGTCTGCGGCAGGCGATCGCGCTCGAGCAGGTTGAGATCGAGATCCTCGATGGCGATGCAGTGGTCGACGACCTCGCCGGTGTTTGAGAGCGGGAAGATGGCACTGGCGTAGCGATGCACCGAGCCGTCCTGCAGCTTCACCGCGCCGAACCCGTGCAGCGGCCGGCGATCGCGGAAGATCAGGCGGTAGATCGCCGGCCAGTCGGTGCCGTGCTCGCTGGGGAAATTGAGCCGGTCGAGATAGTGCCCAGTATAGTCGAAGCGACCGTTTTCCACCGCCCGGGTGCCGACCAGCCGGTAGAAGACCCGGAACGGCTGCGGCTCGATCTGCGACAGGATGATGATCGGCAGGATCGGCTTCAACTCGGTCGGGTCGATATCGGCCCGCGCCGGCATGCGCCGCGTCCCGCGCTTGCGATCCCAATACGCCGCCAGGAAATCGGCGGCGGCGGATTTCAGTTCGGCGATCGTGGCGGTGAATTGCATCGGGTCTTTGCGATTTCACAGGGGCCGCGGCGCCGGCGGGACTATCTACCTAGATCAGCCGGCATCGGCATTGGTCTGGTCGAACTCAGGCGAAACTATGACCGCCCCTACTGGCAAAGGCAATTCTCTCGCGCCGGCACTGCGGGCGGCCGGGCGCGTCGGTGCGCCTCGATGCACTGGCCATCCGCGGCCGCAATACAGGCGACAATACCGGCGACCTCGCTGCGACCGATTTTGCAAAACCAGGATCTTAGGCCGGGGCAGCGGCATGGCGTCGCGGGCGGGATGGCTGATGCAGGCTAAGCGTTTCCCTGGATTGGGTTTTCTTCGGCCATTCATCACTTCTAAAGCATTCCCGTACGCAAGATGGCCGATCCGCATGCTGCGAGGAAAAGCAAATGTCCGTCCGCACCTCCCTGTTCGCCGGCCTCGGCTTCCTGATCGCGACCCTGTTGCTGACGGTGGTCGCCAGCCTGTGGGTGCTGAGCGACCTGCGGGAAGTCGTCGGACGGTCCCATGCCGCCGGCGCGCGGATCAACGAGCAGGCGGTGCCGCTTCTGGCGGCGACCAAGGACGTGCGCTTCGACGTCGTCCAGGTGCAGCAGTGGCTGACCGACGTCTCTGCCACCCAGGCCAAGGACGGCCTCGGCGACGGGTTCGATGTCGCCAAGGAATTCGCCGATCGGTTCAAGCAGGACAGCGCCACCGCCATCACGCTCGCTGATGCCGCCGGGCAGAAGGAAATCGCCGATACGCTGCGCAGCATGCAGCAGGATTTCGGCCCCTACTTCGACGTCGGCAACCAGATGGCGCAGGCCTATGTCGCGGAGGGCCCGGCCGGCGGCAACAAGCTGATGCCGACCTTCGACGGCGTGGCGCAGAAGATGGGCGACGATGCCGAGGCCCTGGCGAAGAACACCGAGGCCTTCATCGCCGCCAGCATCGTCGACAGCGAGAATGCCCTGCAATCGGGCGAATCGCTGATCGCCCTGTTCCAGAAAATGACCGCGCTCCCGATCCTGATCGGGCTCGCCGCGGCACTCCTGGGCGCCTATTCGGTATTGCGGGTGACGCGACCGCTGGGCCGCCTCACCGGCGCGATCCGGGAGGTCGCCGCCGGCAACACGACTCTCGACATTCCCGACATGCAGCGCAAGGACGAGATGGGCAACCTGGCGCAGGTGATCGAGACCTTCCGGCAGGGCGTGATCGAGAATGCCCGGCTGCGCAGCGAGCAGCAGGTGATCGAACGTCAGGGCGAGGAGAAGCGCCTGCAGGCCATGGAGGGCATGGCCGACACCATTGAGCGCGAAACCCGGTCGGCGGTGCAGCGCGTCGCGGAATTGACCGGCACGGTCAAGCAGAGCGCCAAGACGATGTCGGTTTCCGCCGGCAAGGTGCAGAGCAACGCCCAGGGCGTCGCTGCGGCGGCCGGCGAGGCGCAGAACAATGCCCAGGCGGTCTCGGCAGCGGCGGAGGAACTGACGGCGTCGATCCAGGAGATATCCAACCAGGCCGCCCAGGCGAGCACGGCGACGCAGAAGGCGGTGGCGACCGGAACGGCGACGCAGACGACCATCGGCTCGCTGTCCCAGGCGGTGGCCAAGATCGGCGACGTCGCGGGGCTGATCGCGGACATCGCCAGCCAGACGAATCTTCTGGCCTTGAATGCGACGATCGAGGCGGCACGGGCCGGCGATGCCGGCAAGGGATTTGCGGTGGTGGCGAACGAGGTCAAGAACCTCGCGGCGCAGACCGCCCGCTCGACCGAGGAGATCTCGCGCCAGATCGGCGAGATCGAGGCGGTGACCCGCGACGCGGTGGCGGCGGTGGAGACGATGAGCAAGCATACCGGCGATATCGACGCCATCGCCGGCAGCATTACCGAGGCGGTGTCCCAGCAGGCTGCGGCAACCCAGGAGATTTCCCGCAATATCGGCCATACCGCGCAGGCGGCGACCGAGGTGGCGACGCGTATCGCCGAAGTGCTGAGCGAGGCGCACCATACCGGCGACCTCGCCAGGGAGATGAGCGAGGAAGCCGAGCAGGTCGACGTCGCCACCAACAGCCTGAACGCCGTGCTGGTGCACGCTGTCCGCACTTCCGTCGCGGAAATCGACCGTCGCGAGGACCCCCGGTTCACCGCCGATATCGGGTGCCAGTTCCGCATCGGGTCGCAGGAGATGACCGGCCGCCTGGTCGACGTGTCGCTCGGCGGCGCGAAGATCACCGGTTCCTTCGGCAAGCTCCAGCCGGGTTCGAGCGTCGTGCTGCGGATCGACGGCCAGCCGCAATCCCTGCAGGCGACGGTGAAGTCCGGGGATGCCGGGCGCCTGCATCTGCAGTTCAGCTCGGGCAAGATCACCCAGGCCGAGGTGGATGCCATCCTGGGGCGGATGCGGCATCGCGCCGCCAGCTAGTACCGATGCGAGGCAATCGGTCGCGGTTGATTTCTCCCGCCGGCCTCGCTAATTACACGGCACCCATTGGGGAGTAGCCGTCCGCCCTTGAGCGGAGGTCCGGTCAACAGACTTGTCGCGGTCCGGGAATTTTCGGATCCGGGCATGGCCGGGTCGGTCGAGCGAAATGCGTTTCGCACGGGATCGGTGAGACCTTTGGCGTCGTAGCCGGATCCGGGGTCGGATGGTCGGTTGCGCGCCGAAGTCTTGTCAGCATCCGACCGGTGAGGACCCTGATTTCATGCATGCATTCCTGATCTCGACCGGTATCGTCGCGCTCGCCGAAATCGGCGACAAGACGCAGCTGCTGGCCTTGCTGCTGGCGGCGCGGTTCCGCCGCCCCTGGCCGATCGTCGCCGGCATCCTGGCGGCGACCGCGCTCAATCATGCCGGTGCCGGCCTTGCCGGGCACTGGGCGGAAAACCTGATTGGCAGCTGGGCCGGTCCGGACCTGATCCGCTGGGGCCTCGCCCTCGGCTTCATCGCCATGGCTGCCTGGACCCTGATTCCCGACAAGATCGACGATGCCGAGGCCGATACCGGGCTGCGCCGGTTCGGCGCCTTCCTGACCACCCTGGTCGCCTTCTTCCTGGTCGAGATGGGCGACAAGACCCAGGTGGCGACCGTGGCACTGGCGGCGCGGTTCCCGGATCTGGTCGCGGTGGTGGCCGGAACGACCCTGGGCATGATGCTGGCCAACGTGCCGGTGGTCTTTTTCGGCGAGAAGATCGCGGCGCGGGTGCCGCTGAAATACGTGCGGTGGACGGCGGCCGGCTGTTTCGCGGTGCTCGGGATGTCGCTGCTGCTCGGACTCGGCGTATCGCCCGGGATCGCCGATTAGGCGGCGTCCTGGCCGAGATGGTGGCGCAGCAGGATGATGCGGTCGTTGCCCCAGAATACCTCGCCATCGGCGACGAAGGTCGGGACGCCGAAGGCCTGGGCGGCGACGGCCTCGTCGATGGTGCGGCGGTGCAGCGCCTCGGTTTCCTTGTCGTCAATCAGCTTCACCAGCTTCTCGCCGTTCAGGCCGACGTCGCGGGCGATCCGCGACAGGTCGAAGTCGTTCAGCGAGGTCGCCCCGGCGCCGAAGCAGACCGCGAACAGCTTGCGTGAGAAGGCGGCGACGTCGCCCAGGCGGCCGGCGGCGACGGCGGCCATGTTGACCCGTTTCCAGTCGATCTTCGGCCAGTCCGGCTCGCGGTAGGGGATGTTGTAGAAACGGGCCCAGCGCGCGGCGTCCTCCGAGCGGTACTGCGGCATGTATTGCATCGAGCTCGGCGGTCCGCTGAACGGGTGCAGGCCGCGCGCCACCATCAGCTGTTCGCTGATCAACGGTCGCCAGCGGACCGCGGCATTGCCGGCGCGTTCGATCGAGGCCACCTGGCTCTGCGCCAGGTAGCAGTATCGGCTGCCGATGCTGTAGTAGAAGTCGATCACCCGCGGCATGAGCCCGGCCCTCCTCCACCCCCTGGCCGGATGATCGGCCGATGCCGGCGGCGGGGTCAAGGGCGGATCGGATTTGCCGATGGCCGCGATCGGAAGGTTCGGCTTGCAGTCGGCCGGCCGCGCACCGATCTCATATGAGAACGATTCTCAAGCCAGATCGGACCAATGCCATGCTGCTGGATCTCGTTAAGACCGGGACTTTTGCCGTGCTGCATACCGGCGTCGGTTTCGCCGTCGCCTATCTGCTGACCGGCTCGACCGCGGTTGCGGCCGGCGTGGCCTTGATCGAACCCTGCGTCGGCAGTTTCGTGTTCCTGTTCCACGAGCGGGCCTGGGCGGCGCTGCGCCGGCGCCGCGGCGCCTAG
>CAZKDH010000069.1:0-2038 GCA_964551505.1 uncultured Rhodospirillaceae bacterium | reverse complement strand
GCCGTTCGCCTGCCTCGGCGTCTTTGCTCCGGTGCATCACTCGAAGAGCCGGCGCGACTGCGTCCTCCTCCCCTTCGAGGCCCTCGGCAAGGCCCTCGGCGCCGCGTTCTAGCACGCTCCAGCGATCTGGCGCAGATACCCTCTCCCAGACCCTCCCCCAAACTGGGGGAGGGGACTGATGGGTCTGACATCCATTGAGGCAGACTGAACGATATGGAGTCCCCTCCCCCGAATCGGGGGAGGGTCAGGGAGAGGGTGCCTGCGCCCGGCCGGGGGAGTTATCCAGCGATGCCAGAAAGGCCAGGACCCTTTCCGGCATGCCGTGCTCCATGAGGTCGCCGTGGCCGGCCGCGGGCGGGAAGAAACCCTGCTTCGGCTCCCGGGCGGCGGCCAGGATCATTCGACCGAACTTCACCAGCGTCACCCGGTCCTGCTCGCCGTGGATCACCAGCAGCGGCGCGCCGATGCGGTCGATCTTGGCGAGGGAGTCGAACTTGTCGAGGACGATGGCGTCGATGGCGAAGAGCGGATAGCGCACCGCGGCGGAGCGGCGGACCGAGGCGATCGGCGCCTCCAGCACGACGGCGAGGTAGCGCGCCTCGGTCGCCATCTGCACCGCCACCGCGGTGCCCAGGGATTCGCCGAAGAGGATGGTGCGCGCGGGCGCCACGCCCTGGGCGGCGAGGAAGGCGAGATTGGCCCGGGCGTCGGCATAGAAGCCCTGCTCGGTCGGCTTGCCCGGATTGCCGCCATAGCCGCGATAGCCGACCAGCAGCACGCCATAGCCCTGGGCAAGATAGGGCCGGACCCGGACCACCCGGTCGCCGCGATGCCCGGCATTGCCGTGGAAGTAGATGATGGTGCGGCCGTCGGCGCGCCGCGACGGCGCCCACCAGGATTGCAGGTCGAGCCCGTCGGCGCTGCGGATCGCCACCTCCTGCAGCAGCCCGACGGCGTCGGCGGCGGCGAGATCGGCCCGTTCCTCCGGCGGATGGAAGACGATGTCCCGCTGCTTGATGAAGAGTCCGAGGAGGCAGAGCGCATAGAGGCCGGCGCCGGCGCCGAGGATGTTCAGGAGCATCGGGCGCGATGCCGGAAATCAGGGCGTGGCGACATGATGCGCCCCTGAATAGGCCACGAAGCGGTCGAAGGCGTCGCGGCCCTCGGTGCGGCACCAGCCCTTGTAGCCGCCGAGGCCGCGATTGGCATATTCGATATCGACGGCGACATAGGCCGAGATCCGGACGTCGCGCCGCTGATCCTCGTCCAACTCGTCGCGGGCCAGCTCGGCGTCGCGCGACAGGCGGAAGCCGTCGGCGGCCGCCTGGCTGACCAGGCCGCAATATTCCAGGATGCCGGCGTCGTAATAGATCTTGAAGAGCAGCGGATGATCGCGCCGGGCCGCGTCGTATTTGTCCTCGGCCGCGGCGGGCCCGGCGACGGCAGCCGCGGCCAGGTTCAGGAGGAGCAATGCCGCCGGCAGACGCATGGGGATTTCCTTCGACTCCGCGCCGGTTCAGCTTGGCGCGGCCCCCGACCGGAAGCAAGCGCCAAACCCGGCCGATCACCTGCGCCCCGCCGGGCCCGGCCGCTTGAGACTGCGCGGGGCGCCGGATATAGTGGCCGCCTGCCGATCGGCCCCGCTTTGAGGTCACAGCTTGTCGCCTTCGCTTTCCCGCACCGGCTTCGCCCGTCGCCTCGGCCAGGCGCTGGCGCTTGCCGCCCTGCTCGCGGCCGCCGGCTGCTCCAGCCAGCAGGTCACGCCGACGACCCTGAGCGGCGCGGCGGCGGACCCGACGGCGGCGCCGAAGCCCGCACCTGCCGATGACCCGGCGGCTGTGGCCCAGGCGAATGCAGCCCCGGCCGATGCGGCTTCGGGCGATGCAGCTTCGGGCGATGCCGGGGCCCCGCCAGAGGCGCCGCTGGCGGCCCTCGCCCAGCGCATCAGCGACGAGCTGGCGGCCGCCCTGCAGCAGGCGCGCGATACCGCCGCGACGCTGGAGAAACTGCGCAGCGAGGGCAAGACCGAGCGCGCGGC
>CAZKDH010000068.1:0-1962 GCA_964551505.1 uncultured Rhodospirillaceae bacterium | reverse complement strand
GTTGTAGTCCTCGCGGGTCTGGAAGCCCTGCATGTCGGGCGTCGCGGGGACCCCGCTGCCGGCGCCGCCGGAAGCGGCATCGATGTCGTGGGTGATGTCCGCATCCTTCTTGGTCTGCTCGTGGGCCAGCGCCTGGCAGGTCTCGAGATCGGCCTGGGCCTCCTCGGCGGGGGTGTTGGCCTTGGTCCAGGAGGCGCCGTTCGACAGGTAGGAGCAGCCGCCGACGGACACTGCGGCGGCGAAGAGTCCGGCGGCGATTCCGGCGGCGGCGTGGCGGCAAGGCTGGCGAAGGCGCGGTTTCATCGACCTCTTCCGTGACAGGCGGCGGATTGCGGGCTAACTTGCCCGGAACCGCCCCCGGTTGCAATCATCCCGCGACGCCGATCCCATGCATTTCGACGCAGCTCTGATCGAGGCCCGCCTGGTCCGGCGCTACAAGCGCTTCCTCAGCGAGATGGAACTCGCCGACGGCAGCCGGATCACCGCCCACTGCCCCAATCCCGGTTCCATGCTGGGCCTCGCCGCGCCCGGCAGCCGCTGCTGGCTGTCGCATCGGCCGGATCCCCGCCGCAAGCTCGCCTATGGCTGGGAACTGGTCGAAGCCGCCGGAACCCTGGTCGGCATCCATACCGGGCGGGCCAATGCCATCGTCGAGGAGGGGCTATGCGCCGGCCGCATTCCAGGCCTGCCGAACGCCGCGATCGCGCGCGAGGTCCGGGTCGGCGCGCAGTCGCGCCTGGATTTCCGCCTGGCCGATGCCGGCGGCCGATTCTGCTATGTCGAGGTGAAGAGCGTCACCCTGTCGCGGCAGGCGGGCCTGGCTGAATTCCCCGACGCGAAGACCGCCCGCGGCGCCAAGCACTTGACGGAACTGGCCGAACTCGCCGCTTCCGGGCATCGCGCGGTGCTCCTCTTCCTGGTGCAGCGCGGCGACTGCAACCGTCTGGCGCCGGCGGCCGATATCGACCCCCTCTACGCCGCGGGACTCGCCCGGGTGCGCCAACAGGGTGTCGAGATCCTCGGCATGGCCTGCCGACTCTCTCCCCAGGCGATCGAACTCGACCGGCCAATTCCCTTGATTTGACGCGAAAGCCGGCCAGATTCACCCCTGGGCGCACCGGTCCCAGGCTTGCACCGGAACCGTTCCCGGCGTATCAAACCCCGGTAATCTTCTAGGATTTTGGGCCGATGATGCAGAAGAAGAATGTCGACGCCGACGAGGACTGGATCTACGAGGCGCGGCGCATCAAGCTTCACGATGCCGCCGCCTTCGAGGCCATGCGCCGCGCCGGGCGTCTCGGGGCCGAGACCCTGGACTACATCACGCCCTTCGTCGTTCCCGGCGTCACCACCGAGGAACTCGACCGGCTCTGCCACAATTTCATCGTCGAGCACAAGGCGATCCCGGCGCCGCTGAACTATCGCGGCTTCCCGAAGTCGATCTGCACCTCGATCAACCACGTGGTTTGCCACGGCATTCCCGGGCCGAAGAAGCTGGCCGATGGCGACATCGTCAATATCGACGTCACCGTCATCGTCGACGGCTGGCACGGCGATACCAGCCGCATGTTCCTGGTCGGCAATGTCGGCGTCCAGGCCCGCCGCCTGGTCGACGTCACCTACGAGGCGACGATGCGCGGCATCGAGCAGGTGAAGCCGGGCGCCACCGTCGGCGATATCGGCCATGCCATCCAGAGCTTCGCCGAGAGCAACCGCTTCTCGGTGGTGCGCGACTTCTGCGGCCACGGCATCGGCAAGGTGTTCCACGACACCCCTTCGATCCTGCATTTCGGCAAGCCCGGCGCCGGCCCCACCCTGAAGCCCGGCATGTTCTTCACCGTCGAGCCGATGATCAATGCCGGACGCTGGGAGGTGAAGATCCTGGACGACGGCTGGACCGCGGTCACCCGCGACAAGAAGCTCTCGGCCCAGTTCGAGCACACGATCGGCGTGACGGAGACC
>CAZKDH010000067.1:0-31370 GCA_964551505.1 uncultured Rhodospirillaceae bacterium | reverse complement strand
CCGAACAGGTTGCGGCTGAAGCCGGCGAATTCCTCGTTGTCGGCGATCTTCGCCGCATCCGGCTCGTATTCCTCGCTGGAGAAATGCGTGCCCCAGGGGCTGAGGCTGGCGCCGCAGGTGATCCAGAGGCCGTTGGCCGGGCTGGTATCGACCGGTGAATATTTTACCAGCTTCAACTGGCCGGTGGTCCGGTTCTGGTCGAGGGTGAGCACCGCGACCGGCGAGGGCAGTTGCGCATACATGCTCTCGCCGGCTGCATTGAGGCTGGTGTATTCGAACTGCACCACGGCGAAGACGGTGTTGCCGGCGACCCCGGGCACCGCGGTGCCGTCGCGCCTGATCAGGCTGGTGCCGTCGGGCGAATCCGAGAAGAACTGCGGCTTCTCCGCCGTCGGCGCGGAGGCGTCGAGGATCGGCTTGCCGGCGATGTCGTAATAGCCGCCGGCGACGAGCGTGCCGCCCTTGCCGTCGGGAACCCGGGCGCCGGTCACGAAGAAGGGCTCGTAGGCCAGCTTGAAATTCTGCGTCGTGCCGTCGCTGTAGGTGACCGCGAGGCTGGAGGCGACGGTGGTGGTGGCCATCGCCGCGGCATCGGCCAGTCCGGGGGCGCTCATGCCGACGAAATCGGCGGCGGTAATGGTGCCGGCTGCGGCGGCGCGGCCTCCGGCGGCAAGGAGGCCGGCTGCGCCGCCGGCAAGGCCCGCGGCCAGGGGCAGCAGCGGCGCCCCGGCGAGGAGCTGCAATGTCCGGCGGCGGGTGAGGCCGTCGGTTTCGGGTTTCGCGACGGGACTCGCGGCGGGATCGATCCTGCGGGAATGTGTCATGGGTTCTGGCTCCTGGGAGGCAAGGGTAAGGGGCTGGATAGCCGGCCGGTGCCGCCGCGGAAGACCCGATTTTGCCCGCACGCGACGGCGGCCGCAATGGCGAGCGTAGCGGCGGCCCGTGGCGAACGTGTTATGGAGCCGTGACAGCCGCGTGTCAGGGGACGCCGCCGGCCGGCAACGTTGGCGCGGGCCGGCTTTCGCGCTAGGTTTCCGGTGGGGCGGGGGCGGCAGGGGTGACCGCAGGGGGGCGACTTTGAAAATTCTCGTGGTCTTCGATCATCCGCGGCGGGACTCGTTCTGCGGCGCGGTGCTGGACAGCTTCCTGGCCGGCCTCGCCGCCGCCGGCCACGCGGCCGAGGTGGCGGATCTCCGTGCCGAAGGCTTCGACCCCCGCCTGCCGGTGGCCGACGAGCCCGACTGGAACGATCCGAAGAAGGTCTACAGCGCCGAGGTGCTGGCGGAGCAGGCGCGGGTCTCGCGCAACGACGCACTGGCCTTCGTCTTCCCGGTCTGGTGGTGGTCGTTCCCGGCGACGACCAAGGGCTGGATCGACCGGGTCTGGAACAACGGCTGGGCCTATGACGCGGGCCGGCTCCCGCACCGGCAGGCGCTGCTGATCGGCACCGCCTCGGGGAGTGCCGCCAGCTATGCCAAGCGCGGCTACGACCAGGCGATGCGGGTGCAGCTGCTGACCGGGATCATGGAATATTGCGGCATCCCGAAATCCGACCTGCACCTGCTCTACGACGTCATGGACGGCGCCGAGACCCGCCGGCAGCTGCTGGCCGCGGCGCGCGATCTCGGCGCCGGCTATTTTTCCTGATGCCGCGAGGGGCCGGCGCTAGCGCTTGAATTCGAGGGTGACGGTTCCCGACGTGCCCTGCAGCTGGGTGGCCTGGGTGCCGCCGACGCCCTGCAGCGGCCCCACCGTTTCGGGGAGAGCGGTGCCGGCGAGGAGCGGGATCTGCCGCTGGCCGGCGCCCTGGCGCGTGCTCTGGCTGGGGATATTGACCGGCGGCGGCGCCATCAGGCGATAGCGGGTGGTGCCGGCGACAAGGTCGGTCTCCATCATCAGGCCGTGCCAGGCGGGATCGACCTCGCTTTGGCCCTGGACGGTGATGGTGTCGGTATAGGCGCCGTCGCCGCCCTCGCCGCCGGGATCGCTGTCGACATAGACGTCGTTCGCGACCAGCGTGCCGCTGCACGACTTCGGCATCCACAGCTGGTAGCGGGTCGGGCCGAGATCCGGGGTGGCGGCCTTGACCGCAGCCTGGGCCCCGGCGGCGGCCTGGGCGGTCGCCATGAATTCCGCATTGTTCTGCAGCTTGGCGGCCATCGCCATCATGCAGGCCTGGTCGTCGCCGCATTTCGCCGCCTCGGCCTCGAGGGAGGCGACCATCTCCTCGCTCGGCATGCTCGGCGCCATCTGCTGGCCCAGCGCCTCGGCCTTGGCGCCGGCGACCTTCATCGCCGCCTCCTGCTCGGGGGTCGGGCCGTCCATGCCGATCTGCGACGGCGGGCCGGCCTGCATCAGGCACTGGGCGTTCAGCAGGCGCTCGATGGTGGAACTGGCGAAATCCGACTTGACGCTGTCCCTGACCGCGACCTTGATGCTGACGGTGGCGGTGGCGCCCTCGGCCACCGGATCGGCGGCGAGGCCGGGTGCGGCCGCGAAGGGGGCGCTGAGCAGGGTGAGGGCCGTCGCCAGTCGGAACCGCATCGATCTCGTCCTTTCGCATTGCCGCATCGCCGGAGGGCAAGCCTAGCCGCCGCCCCGCGATTCGGCCAGCCAGGCCTGCGTGAGCGCGATCACAGATATGCAAATTGATCTGCGGCAAGCCGATTGCGGCGCCGGGGCGGTTGGGATACCAACGGGGACGTCCCGCGCGCGCCACTGCAGGAAGACCGTCCGCCATGCCGAACCGCCCGACGACCGACAGCGCCTATGCCTGGTGGCGCCTCGCCGCCTCGCTGGCGATCAGCACCATCGGCGGCATCGGCCTGTGGTCGGCGGTGGTGGTGCTGCCCACCATCGAGACCGAATTCGGCGTCGGCCGGGCCGGCGCCTCGATCCCCTATACCGCGACCATGGTGGGCTTCGCCGCCGGCGGCGTGCTGATGGGACGCCTCGCTGACCGCTTCGGCATCATGGTGCCGCTGATGCTGGGCACGCTGATGCTCGGCATCGGCTTCGCCGCCGCCGCCTTCGCCGGCGGCTACTGGCAGTTCGTGCTGGCCCAGGCGGTGCTGATCGGCATGTTCGGCAGTTCGACCACCTTCGGGCCGATGGTGGCCGACGTCTCGCACTGGTTTCTGCGCCAGCGCGGCATCGCCGTCGCCATCGTCGCCAGCGGCAACTACCTCGCCGGCACCATCTGGCCGCCGCTGCTGCAGCACGCGGTCGAGGCCTTCGGCTGGCGCCACGCCTATCTGGCGATCGGCGCGATCTGCGTCGTCACCATGCTGCCGCTGGCCCTGCTGCTGCGCCGGCGCGCGGCGATCGACGACGGCGCGCATCCGGTCAGTGCCCAGGCGGCGCGCCCGGCCGCCGGCGGCAGTTCGCCGCCGCCCGGCTACCTGCAGCCGATCCTGGTGATCGCCGGCATCGCCTGCTGCATCGCCATGTCGATGCCCCAGGTGCACATGATCGCCTATTGCGGCGACCTCGGCTACGGCGCGGCGCGCGGCGCCGAGATGCTCTCGATCATGCTCGGCATGGGCGTCGTCAGCCGGCTGGCGTCCGGCTTCATCGCCGACCGCATCGGCGGCCTCGGCACGCTGATCCTCGGCTCGACCCTGCAATGCTTGGCGCTGTTCTTCTATCTGCCCTTCGACGGGCTGACCTCGCTCTACTTGGTCTCGGCGCTGTTCGGCCTGTCGCAGGGCGGCATCGTGCCGAGCTACGCGCTGATCGTGCGCCAGTACTTCCCGGCGCGCGAGGCCGGGGTGCGGGTGAGCCTGGTGCTGATGGCGACCGTGGTCGGGATGGCGATCGGCGGCTGGATGTCGGGCGAGATCTACGACCGCACCGGCTCCTACCAAGCCGCCTTCCTCAACGGCATCGCCTGGAACCTGCTGAACATGGCGATCGCCTTCTGGCTGCTGATGCGCCAGCTGCGGCTGAAGTCCGCGGTCGCGGCCTAGGCCGTCACCAGATCTGCTCCGGCGCCCGCGGTTCCGCCGCGGCGTCGATGCCGAAGTGCGCACGGCTCCGCGCCTCCAGGCTCCGCGCCATGGTCTCGCCGAGATCGAGCGCCGCCCGCAGTTCCGTCCCGGTGTAGTAGGTGAGATACGCCGCCGCGAGTTCGGCCCTGCCGGCGGCGAGCAGGGTGGCGGCGGTCGCCTCGACCTTCGGCTGGGCGGCGATCAGCCGGCCCTCGACGGCCTCCCAGAGCGCGGTGATCTCCGGCAGGAACAGCTCGCTGTGCTGCGCGATCAGGTAGAGCAGGCGCTTGAAGACGGCGACGGCGGCCCGGGTGGATTCGATGCCCTGCGGGATGCGCGAGAGCGATTCGACGTTGCCCCGCCGGAAATGCCGGAGATCGAGGAAGCGCTGGTCCTCGCCGGCACTCAGGTAGCGGTGCTGGCGGAACTCCTCGGGCACCGACTGCACGCCCATGTAGACCGGGGTCAGCGGCGCCGCGATTGGCCCGATCGGCGCATGCCAGAGCACCCGCAGGGCGTCGTTGCCGGGATCGCGCAGCGGCACCGCCTGGCCGTAGCCGGCGGTGTCGCCGGTCAGCTTCTCGCTGCGGATCGCCCAGATGACGTCGGCGAGGCCGATCTTCTGCGGCCGCCGCGCCCGCGCCGCCATCTCGGCCTCGATCCACTGCACGCCCTGCCAGCGCCCCTTGCCGTCGCCGTAGATGCGGTTGACGTCGAACGGGCGGCCCGATGCCGGATCGTGCCAGCCCTGCGCCGCGGCGAAGGTAACGAGATGCGGCGCATAGAGAAAATCGGGATGCGCCGGGTCGTCGACCGGGATCGCGCCGATGAAGCCCGGGCGCGAGGCGCGGATGCTGTCGGCCCCCAGGCGCTCGGCCGCCCACAGCTTCTGCCCGCCGGCGAATTCGATCACCACCCAGGCCTCGTCGGCATCGGCGACAAGGTGCGAGTTGCCGCCGTAATCCGCGTAGCCGTGCTGGGCGATCAGCGCGCCGATGAGCTCGACGGCGGCGCGCGCGCTGCGGGCGCGCTCCAGCACCAGCCGGGCGAGATCGCTGTAGTTCGGCCCGGTCTGGTCGGCGGGCGTCATCGCCAACAGCTCCGGGCGCGACGGCGACCAGATGTCGCGCACGGCGACGCCATGCTCGTTCAGCCCGCCATTGGTGAGCGGCGCCGGCACGCCCTTGTAGTAGCTGTAGCTCACCCGGATATGCCGGGCGGTCTCCGCCACCTGCGGGATCTCGGACAGGCGGCCGGGGAGATCGGCCTCCGGCGTCACCCCGACGGTGATCCGGGCGCCGGCCGTATGGCGCTGCCGGGGCACGATCTCCAGCCAATGGCTGGAGGGTTCGTCGCCATAGCCGGCGAGATAGGCGATCCCGTCGGCGGTATGGTTGCGGCCAATATAGAGTCCGTAGCTCATGCGCTCCCCGTTCCCTGCAGTCCGCGTCAGCCGATGGCGCCCGTCGCCAGGATCCAGTCCCGGACCGCGACCACCTCCGGCGGCGGCGACAGCGTCTTCGGCGTAATGACGAAGAATTGCTGCCCGGTTTTCCACCTGCGGTCCAGCGCCTTCACCAGCAGGCCCTGGCGTAGCGCGAAATCGACGATATGCGACCAGCCCAGGGCGATGCCCTGGCCGCCGATCGCCGCCTGCACCACCAGGGCGTAGTCGTTCAGCCGCAGGCCCTCGCCGTCGTCGTGGAAATCCTGGCCCTGCGACTGGAACCAGTCGCGCCAGCTCGGCCGCGGCCGGAACGGCTCCTCGAGATGGATCAGGCGGCGTCCCGCCATCGCCCGCTGGTCGGGGATCGGCCCGTTGGCCGCGAGATAGGCCGGGCTGCAGACCGGGAACAGCTCCTCGTCGGCAAAGAACACCGCGTCATAGAGCGGCGTTCCCGTGGCGAAGGACCTCGGTGCCCGGCGGATCGCCAGCATCGCCGCTTCCGGGTCGAGCTCGGTGTCGCGGTCCGAGGTCTGCAGCCGCAGGTCGATGCCAGGATGCAGGGCGCGGAACCCGGGCAGGCGCGGGATCATCCAGTGGCTGGCGAAGGCGGTCGAGGTCGAGAGCGTCACATGGCGGTCGCCGGCGCGCTGGCGGATCGCCTCCGCCGAGCGGCCGATATGGCCGAGCCCGATCGCGACGTCGCTGTAGAAGCGCTTGCCGGCCTCGCTGAGCTCGATGCGTTTGTGGCTGCGATGGAACAGCGCCACGCCCAGTGCGGCTTCCAGTCCCTTGATGGCAGCGCTGATTGCGGCTTGACTGACGTTGAGCTCGCGGGCGGCGCGGGTGAAGCTTTCTTGGCGGGCAGCCGCCTCGAAGGAGAACAGGGCGCTGGGGCTGGAAATCAGGCTGCGGAGATGATGCATAACCCACACTTTCGCAAGAGATCAGAATAATTGCGGTTTACAGCCAGTGAGCGTCAATTAGATTTATACAACAGCCCGCCACCGGAGGCCAGAATGACCGTCGACAGCCCAGCGACTTCCGCGCCCGTCGGCACCAAGCCCCGCAGCGGCCGGGCGGCGCGCCAGGCGCAGCGCGGTGCCGGCGCTCCGGTGCGGGTCATCCCCGGCATCCTGCGCCGCGTGCCGACCTACGATCTCCTCTCCGAGGAGGGGCTGGTCGCCATCGAGGATCACGCCGACCGGCTGCTGCAGGAGGTGGGGATCGAGTTCCGCGAGGACCCGGAGGCCCTGCGCCTCTGGAAGGCGGCCGGTGCCGAGATCGCCGGTGAGCTGGTGAAGTTCCCCCGGGGGCTGCTGCGGCAGATCCTGAAGACCGCCCCCGCCAGTTTCGTCCAGCATGCCCGCAACCCGGCGCGCTCCGTCACCATCGGCGGCGCGCATGTGATCTTCGCCCCGGCCTACGGCTCGCCCTTCGTTCGCGATCTCGAGGGCGGACGGCGCTACGGCACCCTGGTCGATTTCGAGAACTTCGTGAAGCTCGCTTATGCCAGCCCCTGGATCCACCATTCCGGCGGCACCGTCTGCGAGCCGGTCGACATCGCCGTCAACAAGCGGCATCTCGACATGGTGGCGGCGCATCTGCGATTCTCCGACAAGCCGTTCATGGGATCGGTCACCGCCCAGTCGCGGGCCGAGGATTCCATCGCAATGGCGCGCATCGTCTTCGGCCGCGATTTCGTCGACCGCAACTGCGTCATCCTCGGCAACATCAACGCCAATTCGCCGCTGGTCTTCGACGCGACGATGACCAATGCGCTGCGCGCCTACGCCGCGGCAAACCAGGCGGCAGTCATCGTGCCCTTCATCCTCGGTGGCGCCATGGGGCCGGTGACCACCGCTGGCGCCATCGCCCAGTCGCTGGCCGAGACCATGGCCGGCTGCGCGCTGACCCAGCTGGTGCGGCCGGGCGCGCCGGTGATCTTCGGCAACTTTCTCTCCTCCATGGCCCTGCGCTCGGGGGCACCCACCTTCGGCACGCCGGAACCGGCCCTGGGCTCGCTGGTCGTCGGCCAGCTGGCGCGCCGGCTCAACCTGCCGCTGCGCTGCTCCGGTGCCTTCACCTCGTCGAAGATCGCCGATGCCCAGGCGATGGCCGAGAGCACGGTCTCGATGGCGGCGGCGGTGCAATGCGGCGCCAACTTCATCCTGCATTCCGCCGGCTGGCTAGAAGGCGGGCTGGTGATGGGCTACGAGAAGTTCATCCTCGACGTCGACTACTGCTCGGCGCTGCATACCTGGCTGAACGGCATCGCCCTCGACGAGAACCAGTTCGCCATGGACGCCTTCCACGAGGTCGGCCCAGGCAAGCATTTCTTCGGCTGCGGCCATACCCTGGCGAACTACGAGACGGCGTTCTGGGACAGCGACACCGCCGACAACAATTCCTTCGAGCAGTGGCGGGATGCCGGCGAGCAGGATGCCACCCGGCGCGCCAACGGCCGCTGGAAGAAAATGCTGGCCGCTTACGAGAAGCCGCCGATCGATCCGGCGGTCGAGGAGGAGCTCCTCGCCTTCGTCGCGCAGCGCAAGGCCGCGCAAAGCGACCAGTGGTACTAGGACGGGATTTCGGGGAGCACGTCGGATCATGGAAACCCACGCGAAGGTGGTCGTCATCGGGGGCGGCGTCGTCGGCTGCTCGATCCTCTTCCACCTGGCCAAGCTCGGCTGCAAGGACGCGGTGCTGCTGGAGCGCAAGGAACTGACCTCCGGCTCGTCCTGGCACGCCGCCGGCGTCATCCACACCATCAACTCGGACCCGAACATCGCCCGGCTGCAGGAATACACCATCAAGCTCTACCAGGAGCTCGAGGACCTCACCGGCCAGTCCTGCGGCATCCACCGCCCCGGCGGGATCTACCTCGCCTCGACGCCGGAGCGCCTCGACTACCTGAAGCAGGAGCGCGCCAAGGCCCGCTACATGGGGCTGGATACCGACTTCATCTCGCTGCAGCATGCCCGCGAGCTCAACCCGCTGATCGATCCCTCGAAATATCTCGGCGCCCTGTTCGAGCCGGTCGACGGCCATGTCGATCCCTCCGGCGTCACCCATGCCTACGCCAAGGGGGCCCGCCACTACGGCGCCAGGATCCACCGCGACTGCCCGGTCATCGAGACCAATCCGCGGCCCGACGGCGGTTGGGACGTGGTGACGCCGCAGGGCACGATCCACGCCGAGATCGTCGTCAATGCCGCCGGCCTCTGGGCCCGCGAGGTCGGGCACCTGGCGGGGCTGCAATTGCCGGTGCAGCCGATGGAGCACCACTATCTCATCACCGAGATGATCCCCGAGGTGCGCGACCACGGTAAGGAGGTCGCGGTCACCGTCGACTACGAGGGCAACACCTATACCCGCCAGGAGCATGATGGCCTGCTGTTCGGCACCTATGAGACCCATTGCGTGCCCTGGGCGGTCGGCGGCACGCCGCTGGATTTCGGCCACGAGCTGCTGCCGGACGACCTGTCGCGCGTCTCCGAGCGGCTGGAACTCGCCTTTGAGCGGATGCCGGCCCTGGGCCGGGCAGGGGTGAAGAAGGTGATCAACGGGCCCTTCACCTTCGGCCCCGACGGCAACCCGCTGATCGGGCCGGTGCCGGGCCTCAGGAACTACTGGACCGCGGTCGGCGTGATGGCCGGCTTCTGCCAGGGCGGCGGCGTCGGCCTCTGCATGGCGGAATGGATCGTCAACGGCGAGCCGCCGATCGACGTCTGGGGCATGGACGTGGCGCGCTTCGGTGACTACGCGACGCGCGACTGGGGCACCATCAAGTCCGCCGAGAACTACTCCCGCCGCTTCATCCTCACCTATCCCAACGAGACGCTGCCCGCCGGCCGCCGGCAGAAGACCACGGCGCTCTACGACCGGCTGGTCGGCCGCGGCGCTGTGATGGGCGTCACCTTCGGCCTCGAGCATGCGCTGTGGTTCGCCGGCACGCCGGACAAGGCGACGGAAACCCCGACCTACCGGCGCTCGAACGCCTTCCCGCACGTCGCCGCCGAGGTCAAGGCGGTGCGCGAAGGCGTCGGCCTGATCGAGATCGCGAACTACGCCAAGCACGAGGTCTCCGGGCTGGGCGCCGAGGCCTTCCTCGACCGGATGCTGGCCAACCGCCTGCCGAAAGAGGGCCGCCTCGCCCTGACGCCGATGCTGACGCCGAAGGGCAAGCTCTACGGCGATCTCACCGTGGCGCGGCTGGGCCGGGACCGGTTCTACCTCTTCGGCTCCAGCGCCGCGCAGGAGATGCACCGCCGCTGGTTCGAGATGCACCTGCCGGCCGGCGGCGTCAGCTATCACAACCGGACCGATGCGCTGCACGGCCTCGGCATCGCCGGGCCGAAGAGCCGCCAGCTCCTGGCGCGCCTCACCCGCGACGACGTCTCGGCCAAGGCCTTCCGCTTCCGCGACATCCGCCGGGCGGTGGTCGGCGACGTGCCGGTGATCGTCGCTCGCGTCTCCTTCTCGGGCGAGCTCGGCTACGAGATCTACTGCGCCCCGCAATACCAGCTGCGGCTGTTCGAGGCGCTCGATGGCGCCGGCCGGGATCTCGGCCTGCGTCTCTATGGCGGGCGCGCGCTGATGTCGATGCGCCTGGAGAAGAACTGGGGCGTCTGGACACTGGACTACCGGCCGGATTTCACCGCGGCGGAATCCGGCCTCGACGCCTTCGTCGCCTTCGAGAAGCCGGCGGATTTCATCGGCAAGGCGGCGGCCCTGGCGGAACGCAAGACCGGGCCGAAGCGCAAGCTGGTGACGCTGGTGGTCGAGACCCAGGATGTCGATTGCGCGGCCGACGAGCCGGTGTTCCACGGCAAGGCCTGCATTGGCTACGTCACCTCGGGGGGCTATGCCCATTGGGTGAAGAAGAGCATCGCCCTGGCCTATGTGCCGGCCGAACTCGCCAAGGACGGCGAAAAATTCGAGGTCGAGATCCTCGGCAACTTCTACCCCGCCACCCTCACGGCCAGGCCGCTCTACGATCCCGACGGGCAGAAGATGCGGAGCTAGCCCGGCGCTGCGCGGCGCACCGCCAGCAAGGGTCGCGGCGAAGATCCGGGCTCATGCGCGCGGTCGAGGGTAACGCGTGGACCCCAAGGCCAAGCCTTGGGATGACGCCGGAGTGGGGAGAGGCGCCCCTGCACGTCTCCGCCGATTCCCCTGCTGGAGCAAGAAAACTCGTCATCCCCGGGCTTGGCCCGGGGACCCACGCGGTGCTCGCGTGACCCGTGCGCGGAATCGACTGGGCAAGCCTCAGGCGCTGCGGGCGACGCCCATTTTGGCGCCGGAGGACTTGATGAAGAGGTTGGAGAGCGCGTCGTCGATGTTGTCCTTGTTGAAATGCGGCTTGGCGCCCTCGAACTTGCAGGTGGCCAGCACCTGCTCGACGATGAACTTCGGCTGGAAATAGGCCAGCGGCGCGCCGTTGGCGCGGATGCTGTCGACCACCTGCTTGTAGATCGCGTCGGTCAGTTCCAGCCCCTGCTTCTTCGCCATGCCGTCGAAGACCCGGCGGAACAGGGCCTCCTCCGGCTCGACCGTCTCCAGCTTGTAGTTGATGCGGCGCTGGAAGGCCGGATCCATCAGGTCGTTGGGATGCAGGTTGGTCGAGAAGATGACGATCTCGTCGAAGGGCAGCTTCACGCTCTTGCCGGAATGCAGCGTGAGGTAGTCGAACTTGCTGTTCAGCGGCACGATCCAGCGGTTGAGAATATCCTCGGGCTTGGCGCGCTGGCGCCCGAAATCGTCGATCAGGAAGACGCCGTTGATCGCCTTGACGTGGAGCGGTGCCTCGTAGAATTTCGACAGCGGGTTGAATTTCAGGTCCAGCATCTCGATGGTCAGTTCGCCGCCGGTGACCACCAGGGGCCGGTAGCAGGGCACCCAGCGCCGGTCGATCGGGCCCAGGCGCACGGCCGGGCTGTTGTCGCTGCCGGCCGAGCCGATCACCGAGCGGTGCACGGTCGGGTCGTAGATCCGGATGATCTCGCCGCCGACCTCGACGCAATAGGGGATGTAGATCACGTTCTGGAAGATCTTGCCGACGATCTCGGCCACCGTCGTCTTGCCGTTGCCGGCCGGGCCGTAGATCAGGATCGGATGCCCGGAATTCACCGCCGGCCCGAGCCGGGCGAGGAAGCGGTCGGGTACCACCAGGCTGGCGAAGGCCAGCTTCAGCATCTCCGGGGTGATGCGCTCGTTGGTGATGCGCTGGCGCTCGATGCGCTGCTGGTAGGCGGCGAGGGGTACCGGCGCCGGGCCGAAATACTGGCTGTTCTCCATCGCCTCGGCGACCAGGGTGCGGCCGGTCTGGCTGAGGGCGTAGCGGATCTCGCCCACCATGCCGGCCTGGCCGGGGGCGGCACCCATCGGCTCCACCAGCTTGCGCTCCTTGGCGTCGCCGAGCAGCTTGTTGATCATGGTGCCGGAGAGCTTCAGCGCCTCGGCGAGGGCGGAGGGGGTCTCCAGCCGCTCGAGCTGAATGCCCTTCAGCACCAGCTGCAGCAGGAAGCCGTGGTCGATGCCGGTGTCTTCGATGGTGACCGGCGCGGCCGGGGCCTCGCTGATGACCTCGGCGACCTGCTCCTTGCTGAGGATGCCGAGGGCCACCATGCAGTCGCCGAGCCGCCCACCGTTCGCCTTCTGGTGGTCGAGCGCGCGGGTCACGTCCTCTTCCGCCACCAGTCCCTTGGCCACCAGGATATCGCCGATATTCATCGCTTGCTCTCTTCCGGGGTTCTGCCGCGCGCCGGCACCGCCGACGCTGCCATTCTCAACGTTAAAAGTGAATGAAAGGTAGCCAAGGCGTCCATACGGGCGGATCCGGTTTTTTTCTTGTCGTTGAACGACTTAGGCCCGCGTCAGGCGAATCTCGACGCCGTGGACCGCGGAGCTTTCGGCCATGTCGGTCTTCCGCCCCGGGTTGAGGGCGTTGACGTTGGCATGCTGTTTCGAGAGTTTCGGCCAGCGGCTCTTGTGGGCGAGGGCGACCCCGCGCGGCACGCTGTCGGCGACGGCGAGGCGGAACTGCAGCCGCCCGGTCGGGTTGCTGGCCAGGACCAGGTCGCCGTTGGCGAAGCCCAGCCGCGCGGCGTCGTCGGGGTGCAGCACCAGGCTCGCCGGGCCCAGCTTCTCGACGATCTTCGGGTCGTTGCCGTAGCTGCTGTTCATCAGCCAGGCGGAAGCCGGGGAGAGCAGGCGGAACAGCCCGTCGGCGGGGCGCGGATCGGCGCTGGCCTGGGGCAGGCGGGGATGGCCGTCGGCGGCGGCGGCGGCGCTGGCGATCTCGATCTTGCCGCTCGGCGTCGGGAAGGCGAAGTCGGCGAACTGCAGCACCGGCTCCGCCCAGAGGTCGATGGTGCCGCGGGCCGCCAGGGTGGCGAAATCCGGCAGCCCGACCTGGCGGCAGAGGGTATCCAGCAGGGAGGCGTCGTCCTCGAACAGCTCGGCCTCGGCAAAGCCCATGGCGGCGGCGAGGCGGCGGAAGATCTCCTGGTTGGGCAGCGCCGCCCCCATCGGCTCCAGCGCCTTCACCTGGGGCGAGACCGAGAGGTGGAAATAGGGCGAGACCAGGTCGTCGAATTCCAGGAACCCGGCCGCCGGCAGGACGACGTCGGCGAAATCCGTGGTGTCGGTGGGGAAGGCGTCGACGGCGACATGGAACAGCCGCTCGTCGCGCAGCACCTGGTGCAGCCGCGCCTGGTCCGGATTCGAGGCGGCGATGTTGATGTTCCAGGTGATCAGCGCCTGGGCCCGGGCGGGATCGCCGAGCGTCGCCACCAGGTCCATGTGGCTGACCAGTTGCTTCGGCGACCGGCGCAGGTGGTCGGCCTCGAGATAGGCGCCGTCGAAGCCGCGCCTTGCGCCGCCGTTCAGGTAGAGGAAGCCGGCGCCGGGCTTGCCGATATTCCCGGTCGCCGCCGGCAGCAGGCCGACGGCGCGGAACACGTTGCCGCCCAGGGGCTGGCGCTGCAGGCCCTGGCCGAGCCAGAGCAGCGACGGGCCGCGGCCGTAGATCTCCGCCGCTTCCACGATCTTCGCCGCCGCGATGCCGGTGATCGGCGCCGCCCAGTCCGGGGTGCAGCGGTCGATCTCGGGTTCGAGCTCGTTCCAGCCGAGGGCGTGCTCGGCCAGGAACCGGCGGTCGATGCGGCCGGAGCGCTTCAGCACGTGCAGCAGGGCGAAGGCCAGGGCCGCGTCGCTGCCGGGGAAGAGCTGCAGGTGCAGGTCGGCCTCGGCAGCGGTGGCATGGCGCACCGGATCGACGACGATCTTCTTCGCCCCGGATTCCTTCAGCCAGTGCTTGTGCTGATGCGGCGCCGAGGCCGAGGGGTTGGCGCCCCAGACCAGGATGCACTGCGCATCCCTGGCGGTGCGCGGGTCGAAGCCGAGGGCGCTGTCGCCGTAGAGATATTTCAGCGCCGCATGGCCGGCGGCGTTGCAGATCGAATCCGGATCGATCTCGCTGGCGCCGAGCCGGTTGAGGAAGCGCTGCGGAAAGCCACCGGCGAGGAGCGAGCAGGTGCCGGTGTAGTGGCCGTGCCAGATGGTGGCGGCGCCGGGACCGTCGACGATCGCCTGCAGGCGCTTGGCGACTTCGCCGGCCGCCTCCTCCCAGGTCGCGGCCCGGAATTTTCCCTCGCCCTTCGGGCCGCTGCGGATCAGCGGCTGGGTCAGGCGCGCCTTCGGGTCCAGCCAGACGCCGTTATAGGCGATCGCACACTTGCCGCAGAGCGCGCCGCGCGAGACCGGGTGGTCGGGATCGCCCAGCACCTTCACCAGCCCGTCCTCGCGCTTCACCACGGCGATGCCGCAGGCGTCGTAGCAGTCCCGCGGGCAGGTGGTGCGGATGATGGTCTTGGCGTCAGCCATGGATGCGGCCCCGATGGATTGCGGCGGATAGGCAAGAACCGAGGCCGCAGTCTAGCCGCTCGGCGGCGATCCCGGAAGCGCCGAGCGGCCGCCCCGCCTTGGGCTCCCTCTATTTCGTGGATTTCCCGGGACTTGGCGATGGATCGGCGCCGCGCATTTCGATTTTGGCCCGCGGCGTTTCCTGCTATGCATCGGGCGGGAACCGAATGGCCACGCGAACGGGGTGCCGCCGAGATGCAGGATCGAAGCTATGTCCGTCTGCTGCGCGATCCCGGATTCGCCTGGATGCTGGTCACCCAGTTCCTCGGCGCCCTGAACGACAACGTCTTCAAGATCAGCATCAGCTACTACGCTATCGCCCTGGTGGCGCGCGATCCCGGCGGCGGCAACAGCAGCGACTACCTGGCCCTGGCCAGCGCCCTCTTCATCCTGCCGTTCCTGCTGTTCTCCAGCTATGCCGGGCAGCTCGCCGACCGCTTCCCCAAGCGCAGCGTGCTGATCGTCACCAAGAGCTTCGAGATCGTCGCCGTCGGCACCGGCATGATCGCCTTCTGGATGGACGACATCGACCTGATGCTGGTCACCCTGTTCCTGATGGCGACCCATTCCACCTTCTTCAGCCCGGCGAAATACGGCTCGCTGCCGGAGCTGCTGCCCGACCGCGACCTGTCGCGGGGCAACGCGCTGATCGAGATGACGACCTTCCTGGCGATCATCCTCGGCACCGTCGCCGCCGGCTTCCTGTTCAAGGCCACCGCCGGTGACCTCAAGATGATCGGCGTGGTGATGCTGGGGATCGCGGTGCTCGGCACCCTGGCCAGCTTCGGCATCGGCCGGACGCCGCGGCCGCACAAGGCGAAGCCGTTCACCTGGAACCCGTTCAGCGACGTCACCCTCGGCATCCGCCAGCTGCGCGCCGACCGCCGGCTGTGGCTGACGGTGCTCGGCATCAGCTGGTTCTTCTTCCTCGGCGCCTGGCTGCAGCTGGTCACCCTGCAGTTCGCCCGCGAGCTGATGGGACTGAGCGAGGACGACGCCAGCCTGCTGCAGGCGGCGATCGCCATCGGCATCGGCCTCGGCAGCCTCGCCGCCGGCCGGCTCTCCGGCCACAAGGTCGAGCTCGGCCTGGTACCGATCGGCTCGGTCGGTCTCGGGGTCTCCGCCCTGCTCCTGGCGACCGCGGCCTCGAGCTTCCTGTGGGCGGCCACTTGCCTCGCCTTGCTCGGCTTCTTCGGGGGCATGTTCGTGGTGCCGCTCAACGCCCTGCTGCAGCAGAAGGCGGAGAGCGCCAGCCGCGGGCGCCTGATCGCCGCGAACAACGTCCTGAACACGGTCGGCATCCTCGGCGCTTCCGGCGCGATCTGGCTGCTGGGCAGCGTGCTGCATCTCCGGCCGGACGTCGTCGTGCTGATCGCCGGCCTCGCCACCTTCGGCGCCACCGCCTACATGCTGCTGCTGCTGCCGGATTTCCTCATCCGCTTCTCGCTGTGGCTGCTCACCCATACGGTCTACCGGATCCGCATCGTCGGGCCGGAGAACGTGCCGCTGGCCGGGCCGGCCCTGCTGGTCTGCAACCACCTGTCCTTCGTCGACGGGCTGCTGGTCGGCTCCTGCGTGCAGCGCTTCGTCCGATTCATGGTTTATGCGCCGTTCTTCAAGGTGCCGGCGCTGGGCTGGCTGTTCCGCAAGATGCACTGCATCCCCACCGGCGGCGGCCGCGAGGCGGTGGCGGCGATCCTGAAGGCGCGCGCCGAGCTGCAGGCCGGACACGTGGTCTGCATCTTCGCCGAGGGGGCGATCAGCCGGACCGGCAACCTGCTGCCCTTCAAGCGCGGCTTCGAGAAGATCGTCCAGGGCCTCGACGTGCCGATCATCCCGGTGCATCTCGACCAGGTCTGGGGCTCGATCTTCAGCTTCAAGAACGGCAAGTTCTTCTGGAAATGGCCGCGGCGCTTCTTCTATCCGGTGACCGTCACCTTCGGCGAGAAGCTGCCGGCGCAGGTGCGTGCCTGGGACGTGCGCGGCCGGCTGCTGGAGATGGGCGGCGAGGCGTTCCGCCACCGGCGCACCAACGACGACATCGTCCCGGTGCGCTTCCTGAAGACGGCAAAGCGCGTCTGGTTCCGTTTCGCGATGGCGGATTCGCTGGGCCGTGAGCTCAATTTCGGCGCCGCCCTGGTCGCCGCGCTGATGCTCGGGCGCTGGTTTCGCCGCGAGCGGGCGGGGGAGAAGATGGTCGGCGTCCTGCTGCCGGCCTCGGTCGCGGCGGCGCTGGTCAACATGGGCCTGATGCTGGCCGGCAAGACCCCGGTCAATCTCAACTTCAGCATCGGCGTCGAGGCGATGGCGGCGGCGATCCGGCAGTGCGAGATCAGCACCGTGGTGACCGCGAAGCCGTTCCTGGCCAAGGCGAAGATCGCAGAGATGCCGGGCAGCCTGTTCATCGAGGACGTGCTGCCGACATTCGGCGGGCTCGAGCGGGCGCTCACCTATCTCTCGGCGCTGCTGCTGCCGACCCGCTGGCTCATCGCCCTGGCCGCGCCGAAAGACCGGCACTTCGACGATCTCTGCACCGTGATGTTCTCCTCGGGCTCGACCGGCGAGCCGAAGGGCGTCATGCTCTCGCACCACAACATTGTCTCCAACCTCGAGGCGATCGCCCAGATCCTCTGGGTGCAGCGCGACGACCGGATCATGGGCGTGCTGCCGTTCTTCCATTCCTTCGGCTTCACCGGCACGCTCTGCCTGCCGCTGACCTGCGGCATCGGCGCGGTCTATCACGCCAATCCGCTGGATGCGAAGACCATCGGCGGGCTGATCCGCAAGTACCAGACCACCATCCTGATCTCGACCCCGACCTTCTGTCAGGCCTACTACCGGGCCTGCGCGGCGGAGGACCTGAAGTCGCTGCGCCATGTGGTGGTCGGCGCCGAGCGCCTGCGCCCGGAATTCGCCGCCCAGTTCAAGGAGAAGTTCGGCCTCGACATCATGGAGGGCTACGGCAGCACCGAGATGGGGCCGGTGGTTTCGGTCAACGTGCCGAACGTGCTGGAGGGCCCCGACCGGCAGACCGGCCACAAGCCGGGAACGGTCGGCCACCCGGTCCCCGGCGTCGCCGCCAAGATCGTCGATGCGGAGACCGGGGCGGAGCTGAAGGAGGGGCAAGAGGGGCTGCTGCTGCTTAAAGGGCCGGGGCGCATGGTCGGCTATCTCGCCAATCCGCAGAAGACCGAGGAGGTCCTGCGCGACGGCTGGTATGTCACCGGCGACATCGCGGTGCTCGACGAGGACGGCTTCATCCGCATCACCGACCGGCTGTCGCGCTTCTCGAAGATCGGCGGCGAGATGGTGCCGCACCTGAAGGTGGAGGAGGCGATGCTACGGATTCCCGGCGTCAGTGCCGCCTGCGTCACAGCGATCCCGGATCCGCAGAAGGGCGAGAAGGTGGTCGCCTTCTTCGTCGCGGACGAGAGCATGGCGCCGGAACTGGTGTGGAAGGCCCTGGGCGAGACCGACCTGCCGAAGATCTGGATCCCGAAGACGGCCGACCTTCACCGGATCGAGGCGCTGCCGCTGCTCGGCACCGGCAAGACCGATCTCAAGCAGCTGAAGCAGATGGCGCTGAGCTTCGCCGCTTAGGACGGCGGATCTCTCAGGCGGCGAGGCGGGCGACCAGCCGGCCGACGAAGGACTCGCAGAGCGCGATCTGCTCCAGGGCGACGAATTCGTCGGGCTTGTGCGCCTGCTCGATGCTGCCGGGCCCGCAGATCACCGTCGGGATGTCGATCTGCTGGATCAGCCCGCCTTCGGTGCCAAAGGCGATCTTGGTGGTGCCGTTGGCCTGGGCGAGCGCCTTCGCCAGGGTGGTGACCTCGGCATCCTCCGGCGTATTGAGGCCGGGGAAGGCGGAGATCGGCGACCAGGAGATCCCGGTCTCGCCGGCGATACGGCGCATTTCCGGCGTCAGCCGCTCGTCGACGAAGGCCTGCACCTCGGCGAACAGCGCCTGGGGATCCTGCGCCGGCAGGTAGCGGAACTCAAAATCGAAGCTGCAGTCCTTCGGCACGATGTTGAGGGCGGTGCCGCCCTTGATCACGCCGGTATGCACGGTGGTATGCGGCACGTCGTAGTCGGGATCGAAGGGGCCGCTGGCGGCGAAGCGGCGGCCCATGGATTTCAGGTAGGCGATCACCTCGGCGGCGTATTCGATGGCATTGACCCCCTGCGGCGCCAGCGAGGAATGGCATTCGTGGCCATGCACGTGGCAGCGCAGGCTCTTCTTGCCCTTGTGCGCGATGGCGACCTTCATCAGCGTCGGCTCGCCGATGATGCAGCCCTTCGGCTTCAGCGGCATGTCCTTCATCACCGCCAGCGCCCGGCGGACGCCGAGGCAGCCCACCTCCTCGTCATAGGAGAACAGCAGGTGCAGCGGGGTCTGCAGCTTGCGCCCGGCGAACTGCGGCACCGCGGCGAGGACCACGCCGAGAAAGCCCTTCATGTCGCAGGTGCCCCGGCCGAACAGCCGGTCGCCGCGCTCGACGATCGACCAGGGGTCGCTGGACCAGTCCTGGCCGTCGATCGGCACCACGTCGGTATGGCCGGAGAGCGCGATGCCGGCCCGGTCCTGCGGCCCGATCGTCGCATAAAGGTTGGCCTTCTTGCCGCTCTCGTCGGGCATCAGTGTGCTGTCGATCCCGAAGCCGGAAAGGTAGTCGCGGATGAAGTCGATGATCTCGAGATTGGAGTTGCGGCTGGTGGTGTCGAAACCGACCAGGCGGCGGATCATCTCGAGGCTTTGGGGCTGGGGCGCCAAGATATGTCGCTTTCAGATGACGTTTTCGCGTTAGGATCAAGAATAGTCGCTTCGGTTAGAATGACAAGCCGACGAAAGCCCTTCGATGCCGCCCGAGGTCAAGCGCAGCCGCCATTTGCCGGGAATCCTGGCCCGCTACGATCCGTTGGAGCCGGCGGCGGTGCGGCCGGTGGTGCTGGATTCGCCCCATAGCGGCCGGGCCTATCCTGCGGATTTCGGCCATCGGGCGCCGCTGGAGCTGCTGCGCCGGGCGGAGGACGCCTTCGTCGACGACCTCTACGAGGATGCGCCCCGCTTCGGCGCCGCCTTCCTCAAGGCCCTGTTCCCGCGCAGCTACATCGATCCCAACCGGCATGCCGACGAGGTCGATCCGGAACTGCTGGCCGAGCCCTGGCCGCGGCCGATGCAGGCCAGCGAGAAGGCAGAGATGGGGCTGGGCCTGATCCGCCGGCTGATCCGCGGCAATGTCGACATCTACGACCGCCGGCTGTCGGTGGCCGAGATCGAGGGCCGGATCGACGGCTACCACAAGCCCTATCACGACGAGCTGGAGGCGATGCTGGACGAGATGCACGGCCGCTTCGGCGCGGTCTGGCACGTCAACTGCCATTCGATGAAGGCGATGGGGCGGGTGCGGGGGACCCGGATCCCGCGCGACGACTTCGTGCTGGGCGATCTCGACGGGGCGAGCTGCGATCCGGACTTCACCGACTTCGTCGCCGGCACTTTGCGCAAGCTCGGCTTCAGCGTGCGCCTCAACCACCCGTTCAAAGGGGCGGAGCTGGTCGGCCGTTTCGGCCGGCCGCTGGCCGGGCGGCACAGCCTTCAGATCGAGGTCAACCGCGGGCTCTACATGGACGAAGAGAAGATCGAGCCGACCGCGGGCTTCGCCGAGCTGAAGCGCAACCTCAACCTGATGATCGCCGCCATCGCCGGCTATGCCGCCGGGCAGGCCGGCCTCACGCCAGGAACTGCTCGCGAAGAATCCGCTCCTCGAGATGGTGCTCGGGGTCGAACAGCAGATTGAGGGTGATCGACTGGTCCTCGCGGACCTGGACCTCGACCACGTCGCGGATCTCGTTGAAATCGGCGGTGGCGCTCACCGGGCGCCGCTCGCCCTCGTGGATCGCCAGGCGGACCTTGGCGCGATGCGGCAGCACCGCGCCGCGCCAGCGCCGCGGGCGGAACGAGCTGATCGGCGTCAGCGCCAGGGTGCCGGAGCCGATCGGCAGGATCGGCCCGTGCACCGAGAGATTATAGGCGGTGCTGCCGGCCGGGGTGGCGACGATCACGCCGTCGCAGACCAGATCGCTGATGCGCTCGACGCCGTCGACGAAGATGCCGATCTTCGCCGTCTGCGCGGTCTGGCGCAGCAGCGAGACCTCGTTGATCGCCAGGGCGACCCGTTCCGAGCCGTCGGCCGATTTCGCCCGCATCTCGAGCGGGTGCAGGGTGACCAGCTGCGCCTGCTTCAGCCGCTCGGTCAGGCCCTCGACGGCGTAGCGGTTCATCAGGAAGCCGACGGTGCCGCAGTTCATCCCGAAGATGCGCACCGGGCGGCCCATGTTGGCATGCAGCGCCCGCAGCATGGTGCCGTCGCCGCCCAGCACCACCAGAACATCGGCATGCACCGGATCGGCGGAGCCGTAATGCGCGGTCAGTTCCGCCAGGGCGGACTTGGCCTCGGCGCTGTTGCCGGCGATGAAGGCGAAGGACGGATCGGACAAGCGGGCCCCCGGCTGGGCAGGGAATCGCCACGGGACAATCCCGGCGGCGGCGAGAACGGCAGTATAGCGGCACTCGACCCGGGCGGGAATAGCGGACGAATCCGGCGCGCCCCGGCATTCCCACCCTTGTCAAATCCCAGTCGGGGACGCACTCTGCGGCGGAGCGCGACACACGGAGGGGAGCGATGCGTAAGGTTATTCGGGCGGCGGCATGCCTGGTCCTGCTGGCGTCCATGGCGGCTGCCGGCGCGGTGCGGGCACAGGAGACCGTGTCGCTGATCCAGCCGGAGGAATCGAGCCAGCACGAAGGCTACTATTACCCCAAGCCGCAGACCGTCGAGAAATACGTGTCGAACGTGGTGACGCTGCCGGAAAGCGACCGGGTGCGGCGCCAGGCCTTCGTCATCGGCATGACCAAGCAGCTGCTCGGCGGGCAGTACCAGCCGGCCTATGCGATCTTCGCCAAGGGCAACGATTCGCAGAAGCTGATCATCGTCGGCCTGATCGACGGCCAGCTCGACACCGTCTATCGCGCCCGCGCCCTGCTCGCAACCTTCACCGCGGTCGCGCGCACGACGCCGTTCTTCCAGCAGAACGTGCAGCCGGATACCTCGACCTTCTTCGACTTCATGAAGCTGCTGGGGTTCAAGCAGGTGACGATCAGCGACGGCAAGACATTCGCGCACCAGGTCATCGTCGACTAGCCTCGCGCGATGCCGATCGAGATCCGCCGCGCCCGGGCCAGCGAAGCCCGGCCGATCGGCATCCTGTTCCGCGACAGCGTGCGCACGATCAGCCGGCGCGACTACAGCCAGGCGCAGGTCGAGGCCTGGGCGCCGGAGACGGTCGATCTCGAGCACTGGGTGGCGCGCATCCGGCAGATCTATTTCATCGTCGCCTTGCTCGACGGCGAGATCGCCGGCTTCGCCGGGCTGCACGACGCGGACCATCTCGATCTCATGTATGTCGGCAAGGACCACCAGAACCGCGGCGTCGCCAGCGCCCTGCTCGACGACATCGAGCGCGAGGCCCGTTCGCGCGGTGCCGGACGCCTGACGACGGAGGCCAGCCTGACCGCGCGCCCCTTCATGGAACGCCGCGGCTTCCGCATCGTCAGGCAGCAGGAGGTCGCCCATAACGGCCAGACCTTCATCAACTTCGTCATGGAGAAGGCGCTGGTCGCGGCCGCGGCAGCCGAATCCTAAGGGGCTGGCCGAATGCCTAGAGTTCCTTGCGCAGGAATCCGCTGACCGACGCATTGAAGGCGGCAGGCTCGATCCGGGGCGCGAAGTGCCCGCCTTGGTCAAGCACCGCAAGCTCGGCGCCGGGGATCTTCGATGCAAGCTCCTCGGACAGGTACGGCGGCGTAACCATGTCGTCCCGGGCAACCGCGATCAGGGTCGGTGCCTTGATCCGGGCGAGCCCTGCACGGCGGTCGAAGCGGATGATGGCGTCGATCCGGCGCTGCAGAATCTCGGCGTCGGCTGCGTCGGCCGGGATCGCCGCCTCTTCCTCCCTGAGCGCCGCCTCATGGGCGCAGATCCATGCCGGCGGGCGCTGCACCAGGATCGCGGCCCGCCAGTAGCTGAGCATGCCGCCGGTGCGCAACACCTCCTTGCGCATCTCGAAGCTGCGGCGGAAGTAGGCATCCGTTCCCGCCCAGGTGGCGCTCAGCACCAGCCGCCCAAGTCGCTCCGGCCGGTCCTGTGCAATGATCTGGCCGATCGCCCCGCCGGTGGAGTGGCCGACGTAATGCGCGACGTCGATCTTCAAGGCATCCATCAGCCGCAACACGTCATCGGCCATCTGGTCGACCGAATAGTCGATCATCGAGCGCGAGCTCCGGCCGGTGCCGCGGTGATCATGGGTGATGACGCGGAAGTCGCGGGCGAATTCGCCGACCTGATGCGCCCAGAAGCTGCCGACACCGCCGAGGCCGGACACCAGCATCAGCGCTGGCCCGTCGCCTACCGCCTCATAGTGGAGTTCGGCGTCGCCGATCGGAATCCGGGGTATGGTCAGGCCACCGTATCGTTCATGCCCATCTTGCGTTCGACCGCTACGACATCGGCCGGACGCTGGAATGGCGGCGGAGCCGGTTCGCCTGCGACCCGCTTCCGGCCGATGGCGCGGAAGAAATCCTCCAGCCCCGGCGGCGAGATGACCCACATCATCACCAGCTCGTCGTCGCCTTCGTTGATGATCTCGTGCTTGACGTCATAGCCGAGAAAACACGCCGTGCCGGGCACCAGCGGATGGGCGGTGCCATCGACCATCACCCGGCCGCGGCCGCGGAAGCATATCTGCAGTTCGATCTGCTCGCCGTGGGAATGCTCGCGGATGCGGCTCTTGGGCGCCACGGTCTGAAAGCCCATGGACAGGTTCTCGAAACCGGTGTTGGCCGGGAAAAGGGCCGGATCGGCATGGCCGTTCGCCGGCATCGGCTGCCAATAGGAGGGGCCGGCGTCAGGCTGCATCACCACGGCATGGCCGCGAACCATTGCGTGTTCCATGAAGACCTCCGTCAGTCCTCGAGAAATCATAGCATAACTCGCGGCCGGCGGGCGCTCAAGGTCCGGGCCGCCGAAGCCCCGGTTCGAGGTCGGATCCCCGGCAAAATCCGATCTCGACTCAAGCGGCAGTTCTTGGGCCCAGCCTCGTCGAGGCGACCTAGCCGCCGGTGACGCTCATGTGCCGGGCGACGCTGGGCCCGGTGTGGCGGCGGTCGATGATGAAATCGTGGCCCTTGGGCTTGCGCCCGATCGCCTCGCGGATGGCGGCGACGAGGTCGCGGTCGGATGCGCTGGCGCGCAGGGGTGCGCGCAGGTCCGCCGAATCGTCCTGGCCCAGGCACATGTAAAGCATGCCGGTGCAGGTCAAGCGGACGCGGTTGCAGGATTCGCAGAAGTTGTGGGTGAGCGGCGTGATGAAGCCGATCCGCCGGCCGGTCTCGGCGACCTGGACGTAGCGCGCCGGCCCGCCGGTCCGGTAGTCGATCTCGGCCAGGGTCCAGCGCTTCGCCAGCTGGGCGCGCAGCAGCGAGATCGGCAGGTACTGGTCGAGCCGGTTCTCGCCGCCGATGTCGCCCATCGGCATGACCTCGATGAAGGTGAGGTCGTGGCCCTCGGCGCCGCACCAGGCGACGAGATCGTGGAACTCGTCGTCGTTGACGCCCTTCAGCGCCACGGTATTGATCTTGACGGCGATCCCCGCCTGCTTCGCGGCGCGGACGCCCTCGAGCACCGGGGCGAGCCTGCCCCAGCGGGTGATCTCGGCGAACTTCTCCGGCTGAAGGGTGTCGATCGAGACGTTGACCCGCCGGATCCCCAGCGCCGCCAGGGCATCGGCGTGCTTCGCCAGCTGGCTGCCGTTGGTGGTCAGGGTGAGCTCGTCGAGCGCCCCGGCGCGCAGGTGCCGCGACAGGCTGCGGATGAGTTCCATGATGTTCTTGCGCACCAGCGGCTCGCCGCCGGTCAGGCGCAGCTTGCGGACGCCGAGGCCGACGAAGGCGCTGCACAGGCGGTCGAGTTCCTCCAGGCTGAGGATCTCGGCCTTGGGCAGGAAGGTCATGTTCTCGGCCATGCAATAGACACAGCGGAAGTCGCAGCGGTCGGTGACCGAGACCCGCAGATAGCTGATGCGGCGGCCGAAGGGATCGATCATCTGCGCGGCGGTATCCTGCATGATGCAACTACTATAGGGACCGCGGGACCCGATTTCCTCCCCAAATTCGGTGTGGTTTTGTCGCAGCCGCGCCAAAACCGCGCATTTTCCTTGATAACCGGCGAAAGCCGCGCAAAATCGCCGCCGATCTCAACAAACCGGCGTGACCCATGGCAACCCAGCTGGCAGCCCAGCGTCCGATCGAGGTCGGCGACATCGCCCCCGGATTCCGCCTGGCGGCGAGAGGCGGCGAGACCTTCGATCCCGGGGCGGACCACATCGCCGGCAAGCCGATGCTGCTGCTGTTCCGGCCGGCGGGCGGCGCCCTGCCGGGGGAGGTGACTGCCCTCGGCGCCCGCGTGCGCGGGATGGGCGGGCGCTGCCTGGTGATCGGCGGCGATGCGCCCGACGTGCCGGCCGGCTGGGACGTCGCGACGGATCCCGAGGGCAAGACCGCCGCCGGCTATGGCCTCGCCGGCCAGGTCCAGGCCGTGCTGCTGGCGCCGAACCGGCACGTCGCCGCCGTCGGCACCGACGTGGTGGCGCTGGCCGCGGCGCTAGACCGGATCGCCGCGCGCCACGGCTCGATCGCCACCCATCCGCCGATCCTGATCCTACCCGACGTGTTCTCGCGCCACGACTGCCAGCGGCTGATCAACGTCTTCGCCATGCAGGGCCAGACCTTCCTCGAGCCCGGCCACGGCGCGCCGCCGGCGGATATCGGCGACTACAAGATGCGGATCCCGGAATACGGCCGCAAGGACCGCATCGACCACTGGATCATGCAGGCCGACACCAATGCCTTCATCGACGACCGGCTGCGGCGGCGGCTGTTCCCCGAGGTCCTGAAGTGCTTCCAGTACCGGATCACCCGGCGCGAGGGCTACCGCATCGGCTGCTACGAGGGCGAGCGCGGCGGCGAGCTGCACGGGCATCGCGACAACACCAAGCCCAACGTGGCGCACCGGCGCTTCGCCTGTTCGATCAACCTCAACACCGAGCAGTTCGAGGGCGGCGGCATCCGCTTCCCGGAATTCGGCGACCAGGACTACCGGCCGGAAACCGGCGCCGCCATCGTGTTCTCGAGCTCGCTGCTGCACGAGCCGCTGCACGTGGTGAAGGGCAAGCGCTTCGTGCTGCTCGCCTTCATCTATGGAGACCACTAGGGGCGACCACTAGGCACCGTCGTTCTCGACGATGGTCAGCCAGGGCCAGCGCGCCCGGTAGCTTTCCGCCTTGGCGCGGAAGGTGCCGCCGGTCGGCGACAGCGGGTTCGGCCGCAGGATCCCCGCCGCGATCTCGCCGGTGCCATAGGTGGCATGCAGGCCGATCGAGCCGTCGCCGCGCGGGGTGACGCCGAGGCAGGTGCCGCGGACCTGGAACCGGTCGATGCCCTCGGCCGCCGAGCGCAGCTGCGGATAGTCGGTGCCGAAACGCTGCCTGAACCAGAGATGCACGCGGGCTTGGTTCTTGATGTCGATCAACACGTCGAGATCGGCGAACAGCGCTGCGGCGCGCCGGACCACGGCGTCCTCGGCGGCGTAGCTCAGGTCGGATCCGTCGAAGTAGAAGATGTCGTAGTCCTTGATGCCGTCCCGCACCGGCCGCGCTGCCTGCAGGTTCCACAGGGACTGGAAGACGCAGCCGGCGACCAGCCAGGCCTGGTCGAGGCCGAGCACCGGCAGGCGCTGCAGGATCGCCCGGTTGGTGGGATTGGCAAGGGCGGCGGAGACCAGATCCATGGCCCCTTCTAGCGCAGCCGGAAAGGGCGGAAAAGACCCCTCCCGCCTTGCGGCGGAAGGGGTTGAGTGAGCGTCGATGTGCGACGCCGTCAGGAAACCTGCACCGCCTCGGCCGGGCGGGGACCCGGCCGAACCGGCGTTCGGATGGTGGTCGAGGCTTAGAACGGGAACAGGATGTCGTAGACCTGCTGGCCGTAGCGCGGCTGCTGGATGTCGCTAATCGTGCCCTTGCCGCCATAGGCGATGCGGGCTTCGGCGATCTTGTCGTAGTCGACCTCGTTGCCGGTCGTGATGTCCTCGGGGCGGATGATGCCGGTGACCTCGAGCTCGCGCATCTCGAAGTTGACCCGGACCTGCTGCGAGCCCCTCAGCACCAGGTTGCCGTTGGGCAAGACCTGGGTGATGATGGCGGCGACGCGCAGCTTGATGTCGTCCTTGCGGTTGATGGCGCCGCTGCCCGAGGTGTCGGTTGTGCTGTTGGACTTCACCAGGCTGCTGGGATCGATGCCGTTGGGGAAAACGTGGTCCAGCAGGCCTTCGTAGCCAAGAAAGTTGTTCAGGGCGGCGTTATTGCCGCCGTCGCGGGCCTGGGTGGTCTGGTTGTTCAGCTTCGCCTCGTCTGAGATGTCGATGGCGACGGTGAGGATGTCGCCGACCTTGCCGGCGCGCTGGTCGTCGAAGAAGGCGCGGCTGCCCTGGCGCCACAGGGAATTGGCCTGGCGCGTCTCGGCCATCGGCTTGGGCATCGGCATGCTGACCGGCTGGTAGCCGGGCTGGGCGTTCGGGTTCTCGATCGCGGTGAAGGACGGCTCCTTGCCGGCCTCGGCAATGCGGTCGATCATGTTGCCGCAGGCGGCCAAAGGCAGGACGGAAACGGCCAAAGCGGCGGCGCGCAGGCGCTGGGATGTCATCGAAGCCTCCTTCAGTTCAGGGCAAGCGCGCCGGCAGCGGTGATGACGACCGTGGCGGCGTCCTTCACGATACCGGTCAGCTGCTTGTTGCTGGCAATGTTGACGACGCGGATCGGCTGGCCGACGGCGGCGTCCTCGAGCGCCCGGCCCGGCGTGGTCAGGCTCATGTTGTCGGTCTGCACGCTGAGCACGATGGCCGCGTTCTTCCGGATCGTCGCCGCCATCGCGACGTCGGTCAGGCGCAGGGTCTGGCCGACGCGCAGCGGGCGTCGCGCCGTCATGCCGACCAATTGCTTGGGATCGGTGACGGCATTGGCCGAGATACGGTCAACGCGGATCGACTGCCAGTCGATGTCGGCTAGCTGGATGACGTCGCCGGGCGCGACGGCGCGCGCCAGCACCGGGATCTGCAGGGTCTCGAAGATCGCGCCGGAGATCTTGCGGCTGACCGCGGTCGGCCCGTCCGCCGGCACCACCAGCAGGGCAGCGAAGCGCTGGCTGGCCGGGTCGAAACGGATGTCCTGCACCGCCATGGTGGGCGCGACGCTGGTCGGCAGCACGAACTCGACCTCGCCGCCGTCGAAGGCGAGATCGACGTCGTTGTCGATGCCGAGCTGGGCGCGCACCGCGTCCTTCACCTGGGCCAGGACCGTGGCACCGTCGATGCGGTGGCTGACTCGCCCGACCAGCACCCGCTGGTACTTCGAGGTCGGCTGCCAGTCGAGGCCGTAGGCCCGCGCCACCGAGCGCAGGACCCGGTTGTCGAGGATGATGGTCTGGCCGGGGCCGGGCGCCTGGGCGATCGGCGCATCGCCGCTGGAGACCGGTTCCGCGAAGAGATCGCCGAGGCGCACGACATCGTCGTTCACCATGACGGTTTCCTTCAGGGTAAGCCCGGCCGCCTGCGCATCGGCGGCGACAAGCGGATCGGCGGCGACGAGCGGATCGGGGGCCGCCTCCTGGGCGGCGGCGGCCAGCGGGCCGAGGATCAGCGCCGCGGCGAAGGCGCGGGCAAGTATCCGGGCCGGCAGGCGGGGTCGGTGCAGGGTCGCGGTCATGGCGGCGCGCCTCCTCAGCGGATCTGCGTGATGGTGCCGAGCATGTCGTCCGACGCCTGGATCACCTTGGAATTGATCTCGTAGGCGCGCTGCGCGGTGATGAGATCGGTCATCTCGCTCACCATGTTGACATTGGACTGCTCGAGGAAATTCTGCTGCAGCAGGCCGAAACCGATGTCGCCCGGATTGCCGACGGTCGGCGCGCCGGAGGCCTCGGTCTCGAGCAGCAGATTGTCGCCGGTCTGCTGCATGCCGGCCTCGTTGACGAAGTTCGCCAGCTGGAACTGCCCGAGCAGCGACGGGGTGACCTGGCCGGGGATGGTCGCCTGCACCTGCCCGGTGCCGTTGATGGTGATCTCGGTGGCGTTGGTCGGGATGGTGATCGAGGGCTGGACAATGAAGCCGTCGGACGTGACGATGGTGCCGTCGTTGGAGATCTGCAGGGCGCCGTCGCGGGTATAGGCGGTGGTGCCGTCGGGCAGGGTCACCTGGAAATAGCCACGGCCCTTGATCGCCACGTCCATCTGGTTGCCGGTGGAGACCAGCGGCCCCTGTTCGGCGACGCGATAGGTCGCGATCGGCTTGACGCCGACGCCGATCTGCACGCCGGACGGCACGATCGTCCCGGTGTCGGAGGACTGGGTGCCGACGCGGCGGTAGTCCTGGTAGAGCAGGTCGGCGAATTCCGTCTTGCTGCGCTTGAAGCCGTTGGTGGTGACGTTCGCGATGTTGTTGGCGATGACGTCGATGTTGAGCTGCTGGGCGAACATGCCCGTGGCGGCGGTGTTGAGCGAATGAACCGTCATGATCCGGCTCCTTAGTTCGAGGGAATGATGTAGTTGACGGCCCGGCGCATCCGGTCGTTCTCGGCCTCGATGAATTTCTGCACCGCCTGGTAGTTGCGCTGCACCCAGATCATCGAGGTCAGTTCCTTGACCGGCTGCACATTCGACTGCTCCAGCATGCGCTGCAGGATCGCCGGGTTGGCGACCGCGGTCGGCGCCTGGTCGGTGGAGAACATGACGCCGGGCTCCGGCTTCAGCTTCTCGCGGTCGGCGAAGTCGACGACGTCGAGCTTGCCGTAGACGATCTGCGCGTTGCCCTGCTGGGTGCGGTCGGCCGAGACCGTGCCGTCGCTGGCGACCTCCAGCGGTCCGTCGTCGGGATCTATGGTCAGCGGCGCGCCGCCCGCCATCACCGGGAAACCTTCCTTGTTCACCACCTGGCCGGCGGCATTCAGGCTGAAGTGCCCGAGCCGGGTGTAGCGCGGGCCGGCCGGCGTCTGGATGGTGAAGAAGCCGTTGCCCTGGATGGCGATGTCGAGATCGTTGCCGGTCGGGGTCATCGGGCCGGCGGAGAAGTCGCGGGCGGTGGCGAAGTCCTGCACATAGGACAGCTTCGTCGGCCGCTCCGCCTTGATCAGGTATTCGCTGAACACCGTGGCCTCGGCCTTGAAGCCCGGTGTCGCGGTGTTCGCCAGATTGTTCGCGACGACATCCATCTGGCGCATGAGCGCCGTCTGTCGCGACAAGGCGATGTAGGTCGGTGTTTCCATGACGGCGCCCTTTCAGGGTTCGTTTCGCGCCAGCTCTTTGGCCGGTCCCGCCAGTCAATGCATGTGCCGTGCCAGCGGAAAGCGGCATGGTTTCAAGCCTGTAGGCGCCCGTTCCAGCGGGCGCACCCGGCGGCAGGCGGCGCCGGGTGCCACTGCCGGCGGCAGATTTTGCCCGGATCCCGCTCGCTGCGGCCTGCCGGGCGGCGTCGCGCGATGGCGGCCGGCGAAGCATTTGACTTCACGAGATATTAACCATCCAGCCGTTAACGTCGCGATGCTTGAAGGGCGGTCTGGCGTTGCCTCCGGGAAGGGGGCGCGAGGTCGCCCGGGGGCTTGCATCACCGAAGGCTTGGGACGGCATCATGGCGGAAAAAGAAGAGAAACCCGAAGGCGAGGCTCCGCCGAAGAAAAAGAAGATGAGCGGCAAGAAGCTCGTCATGTTCATCATCCTGCCGATCCTGCTCCTCGGCGGCGGCGGCGCCGCGGCATACTTCTTGCTTTTCAAGGGCGAGGATCCGGCGGTCGAAGGCGAGGGCGCCGGCGCCGCGGATGCGGAAGCCGAGCCGATCTATTTCGAGATGCCGAAACTGACGGTCAACCTGACGCAGACCGGCAAGAAGGGGAACTTCCTCAACCTGACGGTCTGGCTGGAGCTCTCGACGCCCGAGGATCCGCCGAAGATGGAAGGCGTGCTGCCGCGGGTGGTGGATCAGTTCCAGACCTACCTGCGCAGCCTCCGGCTGGAGGACCTGCAGGGCGCCGAAGGGGTGCAGCGGATGCGCGACGAGTTGTTGATGCGCGCGCGGACCGCCGCCAAGCCGGTCGAGGTCAAGGACGTGCTGATCAAGGAAATGCTGGCGCAATGATGCCAGCGGCGGGTCTCCCGGCGGAGATGCGGGATGGGGTAGACAGCGATGATTGACAAGGAAGAAGAACTCTCCGAAGAGGAAAAGGCGGCGGCGGCCGAATGGGAGGCCATGGCCGGCGGCGACGGTGGCGCGGCGGAAGGCGACCAGCCGCAGGCCACCGGACCGATGTCCAACCGCGTCCTCGACCAGGACGAGATCGACAGCCTGCTCGGCATCGGCGGCCGCGGCGGCGGCGGCGGCGACGACCAGCCCTCCGGCATCCAGGCGATCCTCAACAGCGCCCTGGTCTCCTACGAGCGGCTGCCGATGCTCGAGATCGTGTTCGACCGCCTGGTCCGCATGCTCTCGACCTCGCTGCGCAACTTCACCTCGGACAATGTCGAGGTCTCGCTCGACAACATCACCGCGATCCGCTTCGGCGACTACCTGAACTCGATTCCGCTGCCGGCGATGCTCGGCGTGTTCAAGGCCGAGGAATGGGACAATTTCGGCCTGGTCATGGTCGACAGCTCGCTAACCTATTCGATCGTCGACGTGCTGCTCGGCGGCCGCCGCGGCACCGCGGCAATGCGCATCGAGGGCCGGCCCTATACCACGATCGAGCGCAACCTGGTCGAGCGGCTGATTGCCGTCGTGCTCAACGACCTGACCTCGACCTTCGATCCACTGTCGCCGGTGACCTTCCGCTTCGAACGGCTGGAGACCAATCC
>CAZKDH010000066.1:0-9029 GCA_964551505.1 uncultured Rhodospirillaceae bacterium | reverse complement strand
GCCAGCCTGGAGGAGACCAGCGCCTCGATCGAGCAGATGAGCGCCTCGATCAACCAGAACACGGAAAACGCCAAGGTCACCGACGGCATCGCCAACAAGGCGGCAAAGGATGCCGCCGACGGCGGCGAGGCGGTGCGGGCGACGGTGGATGCCATGAAGTCGATCGCCGACAAGATCGGCATCATCGACGACATCGCCTACCAGACCAATCTGCTGGCGCTGAATGCCGCCATCGAGGCGGCCCGCGCCGGCGAGCACGGCAAGGGCTTCGCCGTGGTGGCCGCCGAGGTGAGGAAGCTCGCCGAGCGCAGCCAGGTCGCCTCGCAGGAGATCGGCGAACTGGCCGGCACCAGCGTGAAGACGGCCGAGAAGGCCGGCCAGCTCCTGCAGGATATGGTGCCGAACATCCGCAAGACGGCCGAACTGGTGCAGGAGATCACGGCGGCCTCCGAGGAGCAGTCGCAGAGCGCCGGCCAGATCAACACGGCTATGGGTCAGCTCAACCAGACGACGCAGCAGAATGCATCGGCTTCGGAGGAACTTTCCGCCACTGCCGAGGAGATGAGCGGCCAGGCCCAGCAACTGCAGCAGATGATGGCGATGTTCCGCGTCGGCGAGGGCGCGGCTTCCGTTGTCGCCCCGGCGCCGGTGCGGCAGGCCGCCAAGCCCGTCCGCAAGGCCGCCAAGCGGGTGCGCGAGGAAGTGGCCGCTGCGGGGATGGGGCTGGGCGACGCCGAGTTCGTGCGCTACTGAGCGGAGGCAGCCATGTCCCAGACACAACTCGCGGTTGCGGCCGGCAGCCAACCGGTCGCCGGCCTGCCGGCGGGCATCGGAGAACCGCAGCAGTACCTGGTGTTTTCGCTCTGCGGCGAAACCTTCGCCATCGGCATCCGCAGCATCAAGGAAATCATCGAGTACGGCCAGCTGACCGAGGTGCCGATGATGCCCGAGCTGGTGCGCGGCGTGATCAACCTGCGCGGCGCCGTGGTGCCGGTGGTCGACCTGGCGGTGCGTTTCGGCCGCGCACCGACCGAAATCGCGCGCCGCACCTGCATCGTCATCATCGAGATCGAGGCGCAGCCGGAGCAGACGCAGGTGATCGGCGTCATCGTCGATGCGGTCAACGAGGTCCTCGACATACCGGCCCAGGACATCGAGCCGCCGCCCTCGTTCGGCGCCCGCATCCGCAGCGACTTCATCGAGGGCATGGGCAAGGTGGCCGGCAAGTTCGTCATCCTGCTGAACCTGCAGCATGCGCTGTCGGTCGATGAGCTCGTCGATATCGTCGGCACCGTCGGCGAGGCAGGTGGCGCCGCCGCCCGGCCCGGACTGACTTTTGCTGGCTAAGGCGGCGGGAAACGAAAGCATGGAATGCGCGATCACCGACGGGGAATTCAGCCAGTTCCAGGCGCTGATGCAGAGGGTGGCCGGCATCCACCTGCCGCCCTCGAAAAAGCCCCTGGTCAGCGGGCGCCTGTCGAAACGCCTGCGCGAGCGCGGCATCGGCGGCTATGGCGAATACTACCGGCTCATCACCAGCGGCGACGCGGCCGAAATGCAGACCGCGATCGACCTGCTGACGACCAATGAAACCTATTTCTTTCGCGAGCCGGGCCATTTCGATTTCCTGACTCGCGAGATTCTGCCGGGCGTGCGCCCCGGGGCGCCGTTCCCCGTCTGGTGCGCGGCGAGCTCGACCGGGGAGGAGGCGTACAGCGTCGCCATGGTGCTGATGGACAAGCTGGGCGACTCCGCGCCCTGGGAGGTCTTCGGTTCCGACATCAACAGCAAGGTTGTTGATACTGCCCGCGCCGCCACCTATCCCACGGCGCGCAACGAGGGAATCCCGGCGGACTACCTGAAGCGCTTCTGCCTGCGCGGCACCGGGGCGATGGCCGGCAAGCTGCGCGTCGATGCGTCGGTGCGCGCAAGGGTGCGTTTCGCCAATTTGAATCTCAACGGCGACCTGAAGAGCGCCGGGGACTTCGACCTGATCTTCCTGAGAAACGTCATGATCTATTTCGACATGGACATGAAACGCCGTGTCATCGCGGCGTTGCACCGGCAGCTCAAGCCCGGCGGCTGGCTGTTCATCGGCCATTCGGAGAGCCTCAATGGCGTGACGGACCGCTTCAAACCCGTGCGGCCGACGATCTACCGCAGGGAGGGCCCGTGACCGTTCCGATCAATCCGGCGGCGATCGACATCTTCCTGCAGCCCGGGGAGGTCTATTTCGGCGACCGCGGCACGTGTATCCGCACGGTGCTCGGCTCCTGCGTGTCGATCACCTTCTGGCATCCCCGCCTGCTGCTCGGCGGCATGTGCCACTACATGCTGCCGGAGCGCAATGGTACGGCGGATGGTGAGCGGGACGGGCGCTATGCCGACGAGGCGATCAGCCTGCTGATCGATGAAATGCAGGCGGCGGGGACGCAGCCGCGCGACTACGAGGCGAAGCTATTCGGCGGTGGGCGCATGTTTTCCTTCAAGGCGGGCAACGGCATCCTCGACATCGGAAACCGCAACATCGAGTCGGGGCGGCGCCTGCTGCGCGCCCACGGCCTGGAGCCGGCCAGCGAGCACCTGGCCGGCGTGGGGCACAGGAGCATCGTTTTCGACGTGGCCCGCGGGGACGTCTGGGTGCGCCACATGCCTGAACAGGCAAACCTGCAGGACGTGGCATGAACGGCGCAATGGCCGACAGGACGGAGAGACGGATGTATATCGAGTGGGATGAGAAGTTCGCGACGGGGATGGAGATCGTCGATACGCAGCATCGCGGCCTGATCCATATCCTGAACGGCCTTTACCAGAGCATCGGCGAGGGGCGGGGCGAAGCGGCGCTGCACGGGATTTTCGGGGAATTGCAGCGCTACGCCGACTACCATTTCGACACCGAGGAGCGCCTGCTGAAGAAGCGGGCGGTGGCGCCCCACCACCAGGCCGAGCACGTCATCCGGCACATGGCCTACCGGCGCCGCGTCGCGGACCTCAGGGCGCGCCACGACGAAGGCGAGCGGCTGGTACCCATCCAGGTGCTGGCCTTCGTCAGCGACTGGTGGCTGGAGCATATCCTGGTCTGCGACCGCATATTCGAGACGCTGGCGGACGGCGTTGAAGGCGGCAAGGCGGCGAGTGCGGCGGAGAATGGCCCATGGCCGGCGAGATAAGGGTCCTCGTCGTCGACGATTCGGCGGTCGTCCGGCAGGTGATGAGCGAGATTCTCGGCCGCGAGCCGGGGATCCGCGTCATCGGCACGGCCCCGGACCCGCTCTTCGCGCTCGAGCGCATGCGCAAGGAATGGCCCGACGTCATTACCCTGGATGTCGAGATGCCGCGCATGGACGGCGTCACTTTCCTGAAGAAGCTCATGGCCGAGCGGCCGACGCCGGTCGTCATCTGCTCCTCGCTGACCCAGGCCGGCGCCGAAACGACCATGCAGGCGCTGGCGGCCGGCGCCGTCTCGATCATCGCCAAGCCGACCCTCGGCCTGAAGGATTTTCTGCGCGAGTCCTCGAACGACGTGGTGTCGGCGGTGCGCGCCGCCGCCGTCTCGAAGGTGCGCAATCTGTCGGCATCTTCGGCGGCGAAGCCGGCAGCCAGGGTCGCGGCCGGGGCGCACGAGAGTGCTGCCGGCGCCCATGCCATGGCCAAGACCACCGACCACATCATCGCGATCGGCACGTCCACCGGCGGAACCCAGGCGCTCGAAGTCCTGCTGACGGCGCTGCCGGCCACGGTTGCAGGCATCGTCATCGTGCAGCACATGCCCGAGAAGTTCACCGCCTCGTTCGCCGAGCGCCTGAACGGGTTGTGTGAAATCGACGTGTTCGAGGCGAAGGACGGCCAGCGCGTCGTGCCGGGCCGCGCCCTGATCGCGCCGGGCGGCCGGCACATGGCCCTCAAGCGCAGCGGCGCCCAGTATTTCGTCGAAGTGACGAATGGGCCGGTGGTCAACCGCCATCGCCCCTCGGTCGACGTCCTGTTCCGTTCGGTGGCGAAGTACGCCGGCCGCAACGCGCTGGGCGTCATCATGACCGGCATGGGCGACGACGGCGCGCGCGGCCTGAAGGAGATGCACGACGCCGGCGCGCGCACCATCGCCCAGGACGAAGAGACTTGCGTGGTGTATGGCATGCCGAAGGAAGCCGTCAAGCTCGGCGCGGCGGACCGGATTTTGCCCTTGCAGCAAATTGCGGCAGCGCTTGTGTGATGGCGTTGCCGATCCGCCTGCCGGCCTCCCTGCGGGGGCGCCTTATCCTGCTGCGCGCGGTGCTAGCCAACCTGCACGGCACGCCTTCAAATACGCATCGAAGAGGGAGTCCGCCCGCGTTGAATTCGGCATCTCGGAAAAGGACGGCCGCCCCGTCTATTACGTTGCCGACGACGGCGCCGGCTTCGACATGAAGCAGGCCGGCAAGCTCTTCGGCGCCTTCCAGCGCCTGCATGCGGCTTCCGCATTCGAGGGTACCGGCATCGGCCTGGCCACCGTGGCGCGCATCATCCATCGCCACGGCGGCGAGGCGTGGGCCGAAGCAAAGCCCGGCGAGGGCGCCACCTTCTGTTTCACCCTCGGCCGAGCAAAGTCAGCCGCCGCAGGACGGCGCAATGATTGATATATGTCAGTTTTCGCGCCGAAGCGGCTCAAGCTCTCCGACTTGCTGCCGTAGTTCCATGCTACGTCAGCAAGGATATGCCTCGCCCCCGCTTGTCCTGCTGCCCCCGCCGAAGCGCGGGGTCGCCTTCCTGACGGATCCATGCGGTGCGCCGGCTGTCCGGGCGCCGCCGGCAACGGGGCCGAACGAAAGGAAAGCGACATGAATCGAACATCCATCTCGCAGCGGCTGGCGCTGCTGGTCGCCGTGCCGCTGGCGGCCCTGGTCGTCTCGGCAGGGATACTCATCCACGACAGCTGGGAGCGCAACCGCAATGCCGGCCAGACCCGCGATTTAATGTCGGCGGCTGTGGCTGCCGGCAATCTCATCCACACCCTGCAGATCGAGCGCGGCGCGACCGCCGGCTTTCTGCAGTCGAAGGGTGAAAAGTTCGCCGACGTGTTGCCGAAATACCGCGGCGATACTGAAGCGCGGCTGAAGGACTTTCGCGCCGGCGCCGATGGCCTGCCTCTTGACGGCCTGCCCGATCTGAAACAGGCGATCGGGGCCGCCGCCGCCCAGACCGGCAAGCTGGGCGACCTGCGCGCCCAGTCCGACCGCCATGCCCTCGCGGCCGCGAACAGCACGGCCTATTTCAATGCGACCATCGCCTCCCTGGTCGCGGCCATGGACGCCGTGTCCCGCCACAACGCCGACGCCGGCATCGCCAAGCGCGCCGCCGCCTACCAGGCCTTCGTCCGCGCCAAGGAAAACGCCGGCCAGGAGCGCGCGCTGACGACGCCCGCCTTCGTCGCCAACCGCGTCGAGCCGGCCCAGTATCGCGTCATCCTCGACCGGATCGGTCGCCAGGAAGCCCTGTTCGACCTGTTCCGCGGCGCGGCCGGGGGGCAGGACACGGCGCAGCTCGCCGCCATCCTGGAGGACGGCCCCGCGCGCGAGGTGCAGCGCATGCGCGACATCATGGCGGAGCGGGCGGCGCAGGGCGGCTTCGACGTAGACCCTGCCGTCTGGTTCGACCGCATCACGGCGAAGATCGACGGCATGCTGGCACTCGAGCGCGCCCTGGCCGAAGGCATCCTCGGCGCGGCGGACGCGTCGTTTGCCGCCAGCCGCTTGTCGGTGCTGTTCAATCTCGCCCTGGCGCTGGCCGCGATCGCGGCGGCGCTCGTCGTGTCCTTCTGGGTGGCGCGCGGCGTCAAGCGGCCCCTCGCCGCCGTCGTCGAAGCCGTCGAGCATGCGGTCGCGCACGACGATTTCACGCGCGGCGCGCCGGAGGAGGGCACGCAGGAGACGGCCCGCGCCGGACAGGCGCTCAACCGCCTGATGCAGAAATTCCGCGACATCATCGCCGACGCCAAGCATTCCAGCGAAGGCATCGCCGATGCCGCACGCGCGCTGGCGACGGCCAGCGAGCAGGTGACGAAGAGCTCGGCCGCGCAGGCGGAGGCCTCCTCGTCGGTGGCCGCCGCGGTCGAGCAGGCCTCGGTCAGCGTCAGCGAGACGGCGGCCAACGCCCGCAGCGCCAACGAGGTGGTCGTCCGCGCGCGCGCCGGCGTGGAACGGGCGCTCGCCGCCATGAACGAAACCGTGGCCAACGTGAATGTCATCGCCGGACTGATCCGCGCATCCGGTTCCAGCGTCGAGCAGCTCGACCTCAGCTCGCAGAAGATCGGCGGCATCGTCCAGGTGATCAAGGAGATCGCCGACCAGACCAACCTGCTGGCGCTGAACGCCGCCATCGAGGCGGCGCGCGCCGGCGAGCAGGGCCGCGGCTTCGCCGTGGTGGCCGACGAAGTCAGGAAGCTGGCCGAGCGCACCTCCAAGGCCACCGAGGAGATCGCCGGCTTGATCCGCGACATCCAGGGACAGGTCGGCGGCACGGTCTCCGGCATGCAGCAGGCCAACGAGCAGACCGCCAGCAGCCTGCAACTGGTCGGGGGAACCGAGGCGGCCCTCCACGGCGTCGGCGCCGATTCAGGGGAAGTGGCGCAGAACGTGCTGAGCATTGCCGACGCGATCCGCGAACAGGATGCGGCCGTGCATCAGGTCGCGGCCAACATCGAGCGGATCGCCCAGATGACGGAAGAAAACAGTGCGGCAGCGGCCGGTGCCGCCGAGACGGCGCAGCAGCTCGACGCGCTGGCCGGGCGGCTGCGCGGCGCGGTGGCCCGTTACCGGGTGTAGGCCATGGTGTTGCCGGCCGCGCCGTCCGCTCCTGCCGGGACCTGTGCCTCGCCCGGGGACTGCGATGCCCTTGCCTGGCACAAACGGCGGCTTGCCGAACTGGAACGGCAGGTGGCGAGCGACTGTCTGACCGGACTGTGGAACCGCACGCACTTCGAACGACTTATCGAGGCCGAGATCGACAGGAGCCGGCGCTACCTGCAGCCCGTCTCGTTGATCCTGTTCGACATCGATCATTTCAAGCGCGTAAACGACCTCCACGGACACCAGGCCGGCGATGCCGTGCTGCGCGAACTGGCTCTGGCCGCCCAGTCGGCCCTGCGCGCCTCGGATGCGCTGTTCCGCTGGGGCGGCGAGGAGTTCGCCATCCTCGCCCCGTCGACCGGCCACCGCGGTGCGCATCGCCTGGCCGAAGCCCTGTGCCGGCGGGTGGCCGACGCGGCTTTCCCGGCTGTCGTCAGGCTGACCATCAGCGCCGGCGTCGCCGAGCATCTCGACGCGGAAAGCGGCAATGCCTGGTTTCGGCGCGCCGACGCCATGCTTTACCGCGCCAAGAACGAAGGCCGCAACCGCGTCCTTGCCGATGCACGCGGCAATTCCGACGCCTGGGCCGATGCGCAGGGCCCGGCGGCGTTGCATCTTGTCTGGCAGGAGCGTTACGAGTGCGGCGAGCCGGGCATCGACGCCGAGCATCGTGAACTGTTCGCCCTGGCCAATGCCCTGATCGATGCGATGCTGCCGGCAGCCGGCAGGGATGGCGATGCGGCGCGTGCCTTTGACCGCTTGCTGGAACATGTCGCTGCGCATTTCGCCCATGAGGAAGCGCTGCTGGCGCAGCGCGGCTTTTCGCAGCTCGACGGACACCGGCGCGCCCACGCCGGCCTGCTCGGGCGGGCGCAGGTGCTGCGGAAGGAGTGGCACGACGGCGACGCCGGACTGGGCGCCATAATCGAGTTCCTTGCCGGCGACGTGGTGGCGCGCCACCTCTTCAGGGCAGACCGGGAATTCTTTTCGCTTTTCCCGCGCGATGGCGCGACGGTTGTCGAGTAAGCCATGGCGCTTCTCAACTGGTCCCGCGACTTCCAGCTCGGCCATGCCGTCGTAGACGCCGAACACCGGCGCCTGTTCGACTTGATCAACGATTTTCATTTTTCCTTCATGGCCAGCCGTGACCTCGGGGAGGTGCGGCGCCTGCTCAATGCCCTGGTGCGCTATGCGGAGACCCACTTCCGGCACGAGGAGCACCTGATGGCCGCGGCCGGCTATCCCGATCTGGAAAGGCATCGGGACATCCATGCCGGATTGTTCGAGACCATCTTCGCTCTCCAGGAAAAATTCGAGGCGGGCGCGGTCAAAATGGAAAGCGAGGCGGTGGCCTTCCTCCGAACCTGGCTGACCGACCACATCACAGAAGAAGACAAGGCCTTCGGACGTTTTCTTGCAGGGCGGCATGCGTCGCCGGGCCCGATTGCCGATACCGCCGTCCCGCCGGGACTGACTTTCACGGAAAATCCGAAATAGCCGGTTATTCCCCGCCTATTCCCGCCGCCGCCCCTTGCCGGAGCCGGCAATAATCGCCGCCATGGAGTAGCCCTCACCCCCAGCCCCTCATCCCGCATGGAGGGGGACGCCGTGATCGCTACGCGACAAATGGAACAGGGCCATGGCGGAAGATTCCGATCTCGAAAAAACAGAACCAGCGTCACCGCGACGACTGGAGCAGGCGCGCGAAGAAGGCCAGGTGCCGCAATCGCGCGAGCTGTCGGCTTTCCTCGTCCTGATGGCCGGTTCCGGCGCGCTGTGGGTGACCGGTTCCTGGCTGGCGCAGCGTACCGCCGCCGCCGTGCGCCGCGGACTGACTTTCGACAGGTCGGCGGCCTTCGATCCGGCGGTGCTCCCCTCCATTTTCCTGAGCCAGGCCTGGGAGGCGCTCACCTCGATCGGGCCGTTCCTGCTGATCCTCGTGGTGGCGGCCCTGGCAGGGCCCTTCATGCTGGGCGGGCTGAACTTCTCCAGCAAGGCGCTGGCGCCCGACTGGACGCGGCTCGATCCGCTGAAGGGCGTCGGCCGCATGTTCTCCATGCAGAGCGTGGGCGAGCTGGTGAAGGGGATCCTCAAGGCGCTGCTGGTCGGCGGTGTCGTGGTCTGGGTCATCCTGCACGAGAAGGACCACCTGTTTGCCCTGATCGGCCAGCCGCTCGATGCCGGCTTGCACGCGATGGGCCGGAC
>CAZKDH010000065.1:0-18031 GCA_964551505.1 uncultured Rhodospirillaceae bacterium | reverse complement strand
CCATGGCACGGACGCAACCGCAGCCCCCGGCCCCCAAGGCCGGGATGACCTGCCCGAGCGATTGCAGATGTGCGGAGTGAGGATGGCGAAAACGATGACGAAACCAAGTCCCACGCCGACCAATCAATCCCCAGCGTCATGCCAAGACTTGGCCCGGCCATCCACGAGTTTGCTCGCCATTGAAGAAATTCGTGGGTGGCCGGGCCAAGCCCGGCCATGACGCCTGAGTTTCAGCGGCTGCAACCTCGTCATCCCGCGGGCCAACCCTTGGGGTGACGCACACGCCCGGTTGACGCACCGACTCTCGGCCCGCTTCACCCGGAGCGATGCACCGCTCAGGCGAACCTGTTGTGCTTCGGGAAGCCGGTCGGCGGCAGGCGGCCGGCCTGGGCGCGCTCGCCGATCCAGTCCTTGAGCGCGGTCTCGGTGCGGGTCTTCTCGCCCAGGCGCCAGGTCAGGCCTTCGGCTTTCCGGTAGACCCGGGCATCGGAGAGGCCGCCGTCCTTGTAGCGCTGCAGCATGACGCCGCGGCCGCGGGTCATTTCCGGCACCTCGGCCAGGGGGAAGATCAGCAGCTTGCGGTTCTCGCCGATGACCGCCAGCATGTCGCCCTCGACCGGCACGCAGACCTGGGCCTCGACGCCGTCGGGGACCGAGAGCACCTGCCTGCCATTCTTGGTCTGCGCCACCACCTCGTCGGCCGGCACCACGAAGCCGCGCCCGTCATGGGCGGCGACCAGCAGCTTGCTGCCGGGGCGGTAGATCATCATCTCGACGATGTCCTGCTCGTTGCCGAGATCGATCCACAGGCGGATCGGCTCGCCATGGCCGCGCCCGCCCGGCAGCTTGTCGCAGGGGATGGTGTAGAACTTGCCGTTGGTGCCGAAGATCAGCAGCTTGTCGGTGGTCTCGGCCTTCAGCTGGAACTTGCCGCGGTCGCCTTCCTTGAACTTGATCTCGGTGGTGTCCTCGGCATGGCCCTTGAGGGCGCGGATCCAGCCCTTGGCCGAGCAGATGATGGTGATCGGCTCGCGCTCGATCATCACGTCGATCGGGATCACCACCGCCGAGGGCGCCTCGCCGAGCTCGGTGCGGCGCCGGCCGAGCTCGGTCTTCGGCCCGTAGACCTTCTTCAGCTCGGCGATCTCGCCGGCGATCCGCTCCCACTGCTTCTCCTCGCTCTTCAGCAGGACGGTGAGGTCCTTCTTCTCGCCGGACAGCGCCTTGTGCTCGCCCTTGATCTCGATCTCCTCGAGCTTGCGCAGGGCCTTCAGCTTCATGTTGAGGATGGCATCGGCCTGGACGTCGGTCAGCTTCCACTTGCGGATCATCTTCGCCTTCGGCTCGTCCTCGAAGCGGATGATGCGGATCACCTCGTCGAGGTTGAGATAGGCGACCAGGTAGCCGTCGAGGATCTCCAGCCGGCGCTCGATCTCGCCCAGCCGGTGCCGCGAGAGGCGCAGCAGCACCTCGCGGCGGTGGTCGAGATAGGCGCGCAGCACCTCGGCCAGCGACATCACCCGCGGCGTCTGGCTGGAATCCAGCACGTTCATGTTGAGGCCGAAGCGCACCTCGAGGTCGGTCTGGCGGAACAGCTGCTCCATCAGGTGCTCGGGCTCGACGTTGCGCGATTTCGGGATCAGCACGACGCGGATGTCGGCGGCGGATTCGTCGCGGATATCCTCGAGCAGCGGCAGCTTCTTCTCCTGCAGCAGCTCGGCCACCTTCTCGATCAGCTTCGACTTCGCCACCTGGTAGGGGATCTCGGTGATCAGGATCTGGTAGCCGCCGCCCTTCAGCTTCTCCTCGGTCCATTTCGCCCGCACCCGGAACGAGCCGCGCCCGGTGCGGTAGGCCTCGACCACGGTCTCGCGGGTCTCGCAGAGGATGCCGCCGGTCGGGAAGTCCGGCCCCGGCATCAGGTCGACCAGGGTCTCGATGCGCGCGTTCGGCGCCTTGATCAGCCGCTGCAGCGCGTCGCAGATCTCGGCGACGTTGTGCGGCGGGATGCTGGTCGCCATGCCGACGGCGATGCCCTGCGAGCCGTTGGCGAGCAAGTTGGGAAAGGCCGCGGGCAGCACCACCGGCTCGAAATTCTCGCCGTCGTAGGACGGCCGGAAATCCACCGTGTCCTCGTCGATCGCCTGCAGCATCAGCGACGCGGCCTGGGTCAGGCGCGCCTCGGTGTAGCGCATCGCCGCCGGGTTGTCGCCGTCGATCGAGCCGAAATTGCCCTGGCCGTCGACCATCGGATAGCGCACGGCGAAATCCTGGGCGAGGCGCGCCATGGCGTCGTAGATCGAGGCGTCGCCGTGCGGATGGAACTTGCCCATGACGTCGCCGACCACGCGCGCCGACTTCTTGAAGCCGGAGCCGGGATCGAGGCGCAGCTGGCGCATGGTGAACAGGATGCGGCGGTGCACCGGCTTCAGCCCGTCGCGCACGTCGGGCAGCGAGCGCGACATGATGGTGGAGAGCGCATAGGAGAGGTAGCGCTCGCCCAACGCATCGGCGAGGTTGGTGATGCGGATCTCGCCCTCGGGAAGCAGTGCGGCAGCTTTCTTGGCCATGGTCACCTCAACGCGAATCGCGGCCCCGCCCCAGCCGCGGCTGCGACTCGGGACCGCCCCTCAGATACTAGTCAGAAACGATCGATTCGGAACGGCTGCATGTCGAGGCCGGGATCGCGCCCGGCGGCGAGATCGGCGATCACCCGTCCGGTGACCGGGCCCAGGGTCAGGCCGACATGACCGTGCCCGAAGCCGAAATAGGTGTTGCGATAGCGCGTGCCGCGGCCGATCACCGGCACCGAATCGGGCATCGACGGGCGGAATCCCATCCAGTCGCTGCGCCCGGTCTCGTTCAGGGTCCCGAACATCCGCCGGCCGTGCTTCATCAGCACCTCGGCGCGGGCATAGTTCGGCGGCGCCTCGAGGCCGCCCAGTTCCACCGTGCCGGCGAAGCGCAGGCCGATCTCCAGCGGCGTCACCGCGAAGGAATAGTCGCCGGAATAGAGCGGCATCCGCGGCATCCGGCCGGGATCCGGCAGGGTGACGTGGTAGCCGCGCTCGGTCTCGAGCGGCACCGTGTGGCCGAGCAGCCGGGTCAGGTGCTTCGACCAGGCGCCGCAGGCCACCACCACCTGGTCCAGCGCATGGCGGCCGGTCGCGGTCACCACATGGGTGGGGCCATCGGCGCCGAGCTCGAAGCCGGTGACCTTCTCGCGCAGGATGGTGCCGCCGTTGCGCGCGAAATCCGCGGCCAGCAGGGTGACCAGGCGGTAGGTGTTCAGCGCATAGGCGTTCTCGGGATAGTAGACCGCGTGGCGGTAGATCGGCTGCAGGCTGGGCTCGAACTGGCGGATCTCCTCGGCCGCCAGCACCTGGAACGCGACGCCGCGGCGGCGCTGCAGCTCGAGGTCCCACTGGTAGGACGCGAACTTGGCATCGCTCTCGAAGATACCCAGCCAGCCGGTCTGGTTGATGATCCCGGGCTCGCCCGCCGCCTTGGCGAGGTCGCGATGCGCGTCGAGCGCCTTCACCAGGATCGAGCGCAGGGCGATCGAGATCGCCTCGACCCGGGATTCCGAGCTGGCGGCGACGAAGCGCAGCAGCCAGGGCGCGATCTTCGGCAGGTAGGACCAGCGGATGGCGAGCGGCCCCAGCGGGTCCATCAGGTATTTCGGCACGTCCCAAACCACGCCCGGTGTCGCGACCGGGATGCAGGATTCGGTGGCGACGACGCTGGCATTGCCCTTGGAGGCGCCCTCGCCCGGCCCGTTCTCGTCGATCAGGGTCACCCGGTGCCCGTCGCGCTGCAGGTAGAGCGCGGTGGAGACGCCGACGATGCCGGCGCCGATGACGATGAAATGCTGCTGGGTCATGGCGGTGTTCTATCCTTTGCGGGGCGCCGGCAGAATGGAATGGGACGGCGCGCGGATCAACCGCTTTGCGCCGCCAGCCGCTCGATGAACCGGTCGCGGGCGGCGAGGCGCCGGCCGTTGCCGCCGGGGTGGCCGGACTGATGGAAGGCGTGGCGCTCGAGGAAATGCCCGGTGAGGCGCAGACCTGCCAGAAGGTCGGCCCGGTCGGCGGCGGCCGTGCGGTCGGTGAGGAAGGCCGGAAGGACCAGCAGGCGCTCGGCATAGGGAAGGCCGGCCGCCGCGGTGACCGCGCGCCCGGTCTTCGGCGAGATGAAGGCCAGCCCCGCGGTCGCGCCGGTGACGGCGCAGTGGCCGAGATCGAGACCGAAGCCGAGATCCGCGAGCAGAGCCAGCTCCCAGCTGACATAGCCGCGCGGCCAGCCCGCGGCCCCGGCGACGATGACCTCGATCAGGGCGGCGAGGTCGGCGAAGACCTCGGCATGGGGCTCGCGCTCCGGCAAGGCAAGATCGGTGACGGCGCAGGCGGCGGCGAGGCCGGCGAGGCGCAAAGGATCGTCGAGCAGGCCGGCAGCGACCGCCGTCGCCTGCTCGACCTGGAACTGCCCGAGCTGCTCGGCCAGCCGTGCGCGCCAGATGACGGTGAGCCGGTTGCCGATCTCCAGCACCGGGCGCTGGCGGCGGCTCGCCCCGCCCTTCACCAGCCCCATGTGCCGGCCGTGCTCGCGGGTCAGCACCGAGAGCACCGAATCGCCCTCGCCGTGCCGGCGCGATGCGAGGACGATGCCTTCGTCTTGCCAGTCCATCGCCGCTCAGACGTCGAAGTCCAGGCCCAGTTCGCGGAACCGGTCGCGTTCCTCGCCCCAGTTCTCGCGCACCTTCACGAACAGGAAGAGATGGATCTTGCGCTCGAACAGCCGCTCGAGCTCGGCCTGCGCCGCCTCGCGCACCGCCTTGATGCGCTGCCCGCCCTTGCCGAGCACGATCGCCTTCTGGCTGTCGCGCTCGACGAAGACCACCTGCGAGACCTTGGCGCTGCCGTCCTGGAATTCCTCCCAGGCCTCGGTCTCCACGGTGAGGGCGTAGGGCACCTCGTCGTGCAGCTGGCGGAACAGGTGCTCGCGGGTGATCTCGGCCGACATCATCCGCATCGGCGCGTCGGTCAGCTGGTCTTCCGGGAAGAGAAAAGGCCCTTCGCGCAGGCGCAGCGCCAGGGCCTTCACCAGGTCCTCGACCCCGTCGCCGGTCTCGGCCGAGATCATGAAGACGTCGGTGAAGTCGCCGAGCGCGCTCAGTTCCGCGGTCAGCGTCAGCAGCTTCTCGCGCCGGGCGATGTCGACCTTGTTCAGCGCCAGGATCGCCTTGCGGCCGTTCGCCTTCAGGCCGGCGACGATGCCGCGGGTGTCCTCGTCGATCCCCTTCCTGGCCGCATCGACCAGCAGCACCACCTGGTCGGCATCGCCGGCGCCGGCCCAGGCGGCGGAGACCATCGCCCGGTCGAGGCGGCGGCGCGGCTTGAAGATCCCTGGCGTGTCGACCAGGATCAGCTGCGCCTGACCGCGCATGGCGATGCCGAGCACGCGGTTGCGCGTCGTCTGCACCTTCGGGCTGACGATCGAGACCTTCTGCCCGACGATGCGGTTGACCAGGGTGGATTTGCCCGCATTCGGCGCCCCGAGGATGGCGACGAAGCCGCAGCGCGTGGTGCCCGTCCCTGCCGATTCGGTCATGGGCGCAACGCCGCCAGCAGCGCCGTCGCCGCTGCCTGCTCGGCGGCGCGCTTCGAGCGCCCGGCGGCCATCGCCGGCTGGTGTCCGGCGACGCGCACCGCCACCTGGAACACCGGATCGTGCGGCGGGCCCTCGCTCTTCACCACCTCGTAGGCGGGGAGCGGCAAGCCCGCGGCCTGCGCCCATTCCTGCAAGGCGGTCTTGGCGTCCTGCGGCGGCTGGGCATCGGCCGACATCATCGGCTTCCAGTAGCGCTCGATGAAGGCGCGGGCGGGATCGAGCCCGGCATCGAGATAGAGCGCGCCGATCACCGCCTCGCAGGCATCGGCCAGGGTTGCCGGATTGTCGCGCCCGCCGCTGTCCTCCTCGCCCCGCGACAGCACCAGGTAGCGGCCGAGGCCGATCACCTGGGCGACGCGGCAGAGGCCCTCCTGGCGCACCAGCGAGGCGAGCCGCTTGGCCAGCGCGCCCTCGTCCTCCTCCGGGAACGCGCCGAACAGCATCTCCGCCACCACCAGGCCGAGGACGCGGTCACCGAGGAACTCCAGGCGCTGGTTGTCGGCGGCCTGCACCGCGACGTCGTCCTTCTTCTTCGCCCGGCGGGCCTTGGTGCGGATGACGGAGCTGGGATGGGTGATCGCCACCCGCAGCAGCTCGGGCTTGGCAAATTCGTGCCCGAGCACCAGGACCAGCTCCTTCAGGTCGGTCTTCGCGGCCATCGTCAGCCGATGAAGTTCAGCAGCCGCTGCCAGCGCAGTGCCGTGACCCAGGTCAGCGGGTTGTACCAGCGGAACGAGCCGTCGTAGGACCAGAACAGGATCTTCGCCGGCCCGATCAGGTTGGCCTCGGGAACGAAGCCGACCTTGTCGAGCATGGCGGGATCGGTGATCTCGTCCTCGGTCGAGATGTCGGCGCCGAACTTCGGCACCCGGCTGTCGTTGGAATTGTCGCGGTTGTCGCCCATCATGAAATAGTGGCCGGCCGGAATCACGTAGGTGGGCGTGTTGTCGAGCTGGCCGTCGTCGCCGTGCTCCTCGCGGATGCGGTGGACGACGCCCTCGGGCAGGGTCTCGAGATACTGCGGCACCGGCTGCGCGCCCGGGCGCTCGGGATCGACATAGTCCTCGATGCGCTCGCGCTTCACCGGCTTGCCGTTGATGTTGAGCACGCCGTTGATCATCTGGATGCGGTCGCCGGGCAGGCCGATCAGGCGCTTGATGAAATCCGTCCCCGGCTCGCCGGGCGGGCGGAAGACGATGACCTCGCCGCGCTGCGGCGTCCCCGGCCAGATCCGGCCCTCGAAGGGCGCGAGGCCCCAGGGAAAGGAGTAGCGGCTGTAGCCGTAGGCGGTCTTCGAGACGAAGAGGTAGTCGCCGATCAGCAGCGTCGGGATCATCGAGCCCGAGGGGATGTTGAACGGCTCGAAGGCGAAGGTGCGAATGCCGATGGCGATCACACAGGCCCAGGCCAGGGTCTTGACAAGTTCCCAGGTCTCGCGGAAATCACCGGAGGTATTGCGCGCCATAACTATTTGGTTCCATTGAGTTTTGGCCGGAGCCGGCCGACCCGCCCCCGATTTCGCCGGATCAAGCCACTCGACCTGTTGAAAGTCAAGCCGCGGCCGCAACCGGGCAAGATCACCGTCCGGCCGCGGGATTGGCCGAGATGATGACGATGGCCTGGGCCTGGGGAAAGTCGTCGGTGATGGTGAGGTCGATCTGCACCGTCATCCCCTGCGGGGTGATCGCCTGCAGCCGCTGCAGGGCGCCGCCGGTCAGCGCCAGGGTGGGCTTGCCCGAGGGCAGGTTCACCACCCCCATGTCGCGCCAGTAGATGCCGTCGCGAAAGCCGGTACCCAGGGCCTTGCTGCAGGCCTCCTTGGCGGCGAAGCGCTTGGCGTAGGAGGCGGCGCGGTTGGCGCGGCGGTCGGACTTGCGCTGCTCGGTCTCGGTGAACAGCCGGTCGATGAAGCGCTGGCCGAAGCGCGCGATCGACGCCTCGATCCGCCGGATGTCGATGATGTCGTTGCCGATGCCGATGATCATGAACCGCGCCCGCGCCGCTTCAGCCGCGTCCGCGCTCGACCGAATTGATCGAGGGCGTCGCGCGCAAGGCGGCGATGATGTTGGTGAGATGCTTCACATCCTTCACCTCGACGTCGATCAGGATCTCGAAGAAGTCGGTGGAGCGGTTGACGATCTTCAGGTTGTTGATGTTGCCGCCGTTCTTGCCGATGACGGTGGTCAGCGACCCCAGGCTGCCGAGCTGGTTGGTGATCACCACGTTCAGCCGGCCGATATGGGATTCGCCGGCGGCCGGGTCGACGTCCCAGGCGACGTCGATCCAGCGCTCCGGCGTGTCGGCGAAGCTCTCCAGAGTCTCGCAGTCGATGGTGTGGATGGTGACGCCCTTGCCGGTGGTGACGATGCCGACGATGCGGTCGCCGGGCAGCGGGTGGCAGCAGCCGGCGAAATGCACCGCCATGCCGGGAATGAGGCCGCGGATCGGCAGGGCGAAGGCGCCCTTCTGGGTCTTCTGCCGCTGGCGCGCCAGCGGCACCACCTTGTCGTTCGCCGGCGCCGTGCGGCTGCCCGGGAACACCGCGTTGACCACCTCGCGGGCGCCGAACACGCCCTCGCCAACCTGGGCGATCAGGTCGTCAACCTCGTCGGCCTTGAACTTCTTCAGCACGCCGTCCAGCGCCTTGTCGGCATATTCGTAGCCGTCGTGCTGGAACTCCTTCTGCAGCATCGCCCGGCCGAGCTCGACATACTGGGTGTGCTGCTGGGTGCGGATGAAGCGGCGGATGCAGGCCCGGGCCTTGCCGGTGACGACGAAGCGCTCCCAGGTCGGCGACGGGGTCTGCGCCCGCGAGGTCACGATCTCGACCTGGTCGCCGTTCTGCAGCTCGGTGCGCAGCGGCATGATGCGGGCGTTGATCTTGGCGCCGACGCAGCGGTTGCCGACCTCGGAATGCACCGCATAGGCGAAGTCGACCGGCGTCGCGCCGCGCGGCAGGGCGATGAGATCGCCCTTCGGCGTGAAGCAGAACACCTGGTCCTGGAACATCTCCAGCTTGGTGTGCTCGAGGAACTCCTCCGGCCCGGAGGCATGCTCCAGGATGTCGAGCAGCTCGCGCAGCCAGCGGTACTGGCGCCCGTCGATGCGTTCCTGGCTCTGCTTGTATTTCCAGTGCGCGGCGACGCCGAGCTCGGCCACGTCATGCATCTGCTTGGTGCGGATCTGCACCTCGATGCGCGAGCGGTGCGGGCCGATGATGCCGGTATGCAGCGACTGGTACTGGTTCGGCTTCGGCGTCGAGATGAAATCCTTGAACCGGCCGGGGATCATCGAATAGCGCGCATGCAGCACGCCCAGGGTCTGGTAGCAGGCGGTCACGTCCTCGACCAGCACCCGGAAGGCCATGATGTCGGAGAGCTGCTCGAACTCGATGCGCTTCTTCTGCATCTTGCGCCAGATCGAATACGGCGTCTTCTCGCGGCCGGAGACGGTGGCCGTGACGCCGCCGTCCTTAAGCACCTTCTCGAGCTCGGCCACCACCTTGCGGCAGAGATCGGAACCCTGCTCGCGCAGGTAGGACAGGCGCTGGGTGATCGAGGTATAGGCGTCCGGGTTGAGCTCGGCGAAGGCCAGGTTCTCCAGCTCGTCCTTCAGCGCATGCATGCCCATGCGCTCGGCCAGCGGCGCATAGATCTCCATCGTCTCGGCGGCGATGCGGCGGCGCTTCTCCGGGTTCTTGATGAAGTTCAGCGTCTGCATGTTGTGCAGCCGGTCGGCCAGCTTGACCAGCAGCACGCGGATGTCGTTCGACATCGCCAGCACCAGCTTGCGGAAGTTCTCCGCATGCTTGGTGTTATCGGACTGCAGCTCGAGGCGCGACAGCTTGGTGACGCCGTCGACCAGCCGGCCGATCTCCTTGCCGAAGAGCTGCTCGATCTGCTCCAGCGTCGCCTCGGTATCTTCGACGGTATCGTGCAGCAGGCCGGTGACGATCGAGGCGGTGTCGAGCTTCAGCCGGGTGAGGATCTCGGCGACGCCGAGCGGATGGGAGAAGTAGGGATCGCCGGAGGCCCGCGCCTGCGAGCCGTGGGCCTTCATCGAAAAAACATAAGCGCGATTGAGGGTGTCCTCATCCGCGCTCGGATCATAGGCTTTGACTCGCTCGACCAGCTCGAATTGGCGAATCATGCGGTCTTCCGGTTCAAGTCGTTCGGCGTTTCGCTCTCCGCCTTGCCACGCGTCGCGTCAGGCGCCGCGCCAAGCAGCTTCCGGCTGCACGGCGCGGCGGTCCCGATCCTATTCAGTGCCCTCGGCCTCCGAGGCGTCCTCGAACTCGCCGTCGATCGCCATGTCGGCATCGTCGGCCTCTTCCTCGCTGATCTGCGCCTGCTGCATCTCGGCGAGCAGGTCGCCGGCGCCGGCGCCGAAGCCCTGGCCTTCCTCTTCCGGCTCGTCGGTCTCGACATGCCGCTGCAGGCCGGAGACCACGCTGTTGGCGAGGCCGTCCAGGCTGACCGTGACGTCGGCGATCTCGCGCAGCGCCACCACCGGGTTCTTGTCGTTGTCGCGCTCCACCGTCAGCTGGCCGCCGGCCGCGATCTCGCGGGCCCGCTGCGAGGCCAGCATGACCAGATCGAACCGGTTCGGAACTTGGAGGACGCAATCTTCAACCGTTACGCGTGCCATTCTCGAGTGTCTCCAGAAATAGGGGCAATTGCCTGTACCTACTATATTGTTGCACCGCAGCCGGCGCAAGGCGGGCAGACCCCGACCAAGCTATGCAACCCATGCATGGGGAGGCGTTTTCAGGCCTTCCGGATCCGCTGGCCGGGCGGCAGGGCGGCAATCAGGGCGGCAATGGCGGTGCCGGTCACCGGATGGGTCCAGTCGGGGGCGATATCGGCGAGCGGGAGCAGGACAAAGGCCCGTTCGGCCAGCCGGGGATGCGGCAGGATCGGCGGAATCTCGCCCGAGCGCACCCGTCCGGCATAGTCCAGCAAATCGAGATCGAGGGTCCGGGGGGCGTTGGGGGCGCCGCGGACCCGGCCGAAGGCCCGCTCGACCCGGTGCAGGCTTTCGAGCATCTCGGGCGGTGTCAGATCGGCCTGGACCTCGACCACGCCATTGGCGAACCAGGGCTGATCCGAGGCGGGGATCGGCGCGGACTCATACCAGGGGGAACGCCGGATGACGGTGAATCCCGCGACCTCCAGCGCCCGGACGGCGGCCGTCAGCGCCTCGCGCGGCGGGCCGTGCACCGAGCTGCTCAGATTCGATCCCAGACCGATATAAATGCCGCCAGGCGCCATCCAGCCACATTCCGCAATAATCGGTGTTGAAAAGTATTATATCCGGGTCTTATTAAGGCGACACGGCATCGGCCGCTGCCGACGCCTCCGTATATTCGTATGAATTTCCGCCAAGAGGGCAAAATTTATGGCGACGCGCTTCTACCCCCAGGAACGGGTGGCCCTTTTCATTGACGGCGCCAATCTGCATGCCGCTGCCCGGGCTCTCGGATTCGACATAGATTACAAGCGCTTGCTGCGCCACTTCCAGGACCAGTGCCAACTCATCCGGGCCTTCTACTACACGGCGCTGGTCGAGGATCAGGAGTATTCGCCGCTGCGGCCCCTGGTCGATTGGCTGGACTACAACGGCTTCACCATGGTGACCAAGCCGACCAAGGAATTCACCGATGCCATGGGCCGGCGCAAGATCAAGGGCAACATGGACATCGAGCTGGCGATCGACGTCCTGGAGATGTCGGCGCATCTCAATCATGTCGTGCTGTTTTCCGGCGACGGCGATTTCCGCCGGCTGGTCGAGGCGGTGCAGCGGCGCGGCGTCAGGGTGACCGTGGTCAGCACCACCCGCTCCACCCCGCCGATGGTGGCGGACGAGCTGCGGCGCCAGGCGGACGTGTTCGTCGAGCTCGACGAGCTGACGCCGCTGATCGCCCGCCAGCACAGCCCGCGGCCGGCGCAGCAGAGCCCGGCCCCGGCCGCCGCCGCGCCCGCCGCCGCGGATGACGGGGACGAGCAATAGCCAGGCCCGCCGCGCCCGGTGCGGGAATGGCCGATCTCGAGCCCGGTTCCGACTGCCCGCTCTGCCCCCGGCTGGAGAGCTTCCGGCTGCAGAACCGCGAGAAGCTGCCGGATTTCCACAACGCGCCGGTGCCCTGCTTCGGGCCGCGCACGGCGCCGCTGCTGATCGTCGGCCTGGCGCCCGGGCTGCAGGGCGCCAACCGGACGGGACGGCCCTTCACCGGCGATTTCGCCGGCGACCTGCTCTATGCGACGCTGCTGAAGTTCGGCCTGGCCGCCGGCACCTATGGCCGCCGGCCGGATGACGGGATGCGGCTGGTCGGCTGCCGCATCGTCAATGCGGTGCGCTGCGTGCCGCCGCAGAACAAGCCGACGCCGGCCGAGATCAATACCTGCAACCGCTTCCTGAAGGCGGAAATCGCCGCGATGCCGAAGCTGCGGGCGCTGCTGGCGCTGGGGGCGATCGCCCATGGCGCCGCCCTCTCGGCCCTGGGCGAGCGCAAGAGCCGCCACCGCTTCGCCCACAATGCCAGCCATAGCCTCGCCGGCGGGCTGGCACTGATCGACAGCTACCACTGCTCGCGCTACAACACCAATACCGGCGTGCTGACCCCGGCGATGTTCGAGGCCGCGGTGCAGGCCGCGCGCGCCGCCGCCGACACTGCCGCCACCACCGGCTGAGGCCTATTCCTTGCTGCGGGTGCGCAGCAGGCGCGCCTTGTCGCGCTTCCAGTCGCGCTCTTTTTCCGCCGCGCGCTTGTCGACCTTCTTCTTGCCGTGGGCGAGGCCGAGCTGCAGCTTGGCGATGCCGCGCGGATTGAAATAGATCGCCAGCGGAATGAGGGTCATGCCGTCGCGCTGGGTCTGGCCGATCAGGCGGCTGACCTCGCGCCGCTTCAGCAGCAGCTTGCGCGGCCGACGCGGCTCGTGGTTGAAGCGGTTGGCGGATTCGTATTCGGGGAAATGCGCATTGAACAGCCAGAACTCGCCGTCCTTCTCGGCGGCGAAGGCCTCGTTGATGCTGACGCGGCCGAGGCGCAGCGACTTCACCTCGGTACCGGTCAGCATCATGCCGGCCTCGAGCGTGTCATCGATGTGGAAATCGTGCCGCGCCTTGCGGTTCTGCGCGGCGAACTTGTTGGTCGAGAGATCGCGCGCCATCGGCGTCGAGTGCTGTCGGGGGGACTGACCGGGCGCTATTGGCCGATCAGGCCGACCTTCTTCAGCGCCGCCTCGACCTTGTGCCGCGAGGCCTCGGCGATCGGCGCCAGCGGCAGCCGCAGCTCCGGGCTGCCGTGGCCGAGCAGGCTCATCGCGTATTTCACTGGGCCCGGACTGGTCTCGCAGAACATGGCATCGTTGATCGGCATCAGCCGGTCGTTGATCGCCATCGCCGATTTGAGATCGCCGGCTCGCCAGGCGGCGTGCATCTGCGCGGTCAGCTTCGGCGCGGTATTGGCGGTCACCGAGATGCAGCCGTGTCCGCCCTGGGCGAGAAACGGCAGGGCGGTCGCATCCTCGCCGGAGAGCTGGCAGAAATCCGCGCCGATCGCCAGCTTGGTGCGGATCGGGCGCGCTAGGTCGGCGGTCGCATCCTTGACCCCGACGACGCGCGGCAGCTTGGCCAGGCGGGCCATGGTCTCGACCGACATGTCGACGGCGCTGCGCGGCGGCACGTTGTAGATGATGATCGGGATCTCGACCGCGTCGTGGATCGCCTTGAAGTGCTGATACTGCCCCTCCGGCGTCGGCTTGTTGTAATAAGGAAGGACGACCAGGGCGGCGTCGGCGCCGGCCTTGGCGGCATGGCGGGTCAGGTCGATGGCCTCGTCGGTCGAGTTGGAGCCGGTGCCGGCGATGACCGGCACGCGCCCCTTGGCGACGTCGATGCAGAGCTCCACCACCCGCTTGTGCTCGTCATGCGACAGGGTCGGGGATTCGCCGGTCGTGCCGCAGGGCACGACCCCGTCGATCCCCTCCCGGATCTGCCAGTCGACGAACTTCTTGAAGGCGGCCTCGTCGACGGCGCCATTCTTGAACGGCGTGATCAGGGCGGTGATGGATCCCTTGAACATGGCCTGCCTCGTTGTTCCCGTCGTCGCGCGCTGGCGGCCGCTCCTGGCCGATGGGGCGCGACCATAGCTGCCGATCCCGGTCCCGGCAAGCGAATCACGCGACGCAGGGGCGGCGGCGGGCCTGCGCCTGCGCATTGAGGCGCGGCAGACAACCATTTAGAATATCGAAAGAATCGGCCGGGCAAGGTATCGGGGCGGATATCTTCGGCGGCGTGCCGGTCCGGCGGACTGCCGGATCGAATGGTTTGGGGAACAAGGTGCTGCGTTTTCTTCTGGTTCTGGTCCTGGCCCTGGCGGGCATCGTCCGAACGGAGTCCGCCTCGGCCGATACGGCGACGCTGAGCGCCAATGACAAGGCGATCTACCTGCAGGCCTTTGCCGCGGTGGAGAACGACCGGTGGAAGGAGGCGCGCCGCCTCGCCGACAAGGCCCGGAACAAGCTGCCGGGCAAGGTCATCCAGTGGCTGGACCTGACCCGGCCCGGGCCCGGCCGGTCCTTCGAAGAGATGACCCAGTTCTACCTGGACAATCCGGGCTGGCCCCTGCGCGACACGCTGCAGGGCCAGGCCGAACGCGCGATGCCGGCCAACTACCCGCCGGCGGCGGTGTTGAAATGGTTCGGGGAACGGCAGCCGCAGACCGCCGAAGGGGCCCTGCAGCTGGTCGCCGCCCTGCGGGCGACCCGGCAGACCGACCGCGCCAAGCGCGTCGCCGAGACGGCCTGGATCAACGAGGATTTCGACCGCGACGACGCTTCGGCCTTCCTCGCGGTCTGCCGCGACCTGCTGAACCAGGCCGATCACGTCGCCCGCCTGGACCGCCTGCTGTGGGACAACGAGCGCGACCAGGCCGGCCAGATGCTGTCGCGCGTCGACGAGGGCCACCGCATCGCCGCCCGCGCCCGCATGAAGCTGGCGGACCAGCAGCCCGACGCCCTGTCGCTGCTGGCGCAGGTGCCCAAGGGACTGCGCCGCGAGCCGGGCCTGGTCTACGAGGTGGCGCGGTATTTCCGCCGCCAGGGCGCCTCGGAGAAGGCCGCGAAGGCGCTGGATCCGCCGCCGGCCAATCCGCTGCGGCCGGAACGGATCTGGGACGAATACGAGAACGCGGCACGGGATGCCCTGGCCCGCGGCGACATCACCGTCGCCTACCGCCTGGCCTCGAGCCATGGGGCGGATAGCGGGCGGGCCTTTGCCGAGGGGGAGTGGCTGGCGGGATGGATCGCCCTGCGCTTCCTGTCGCAGCCGGATACCGCCGCCAAGCACTTCACCGACATGTATGCGGGCGTGAATTCGGTGATCAGCCAGGCGCGCGGCGCCTATTGGGCCGGCCGGGCGGCCGACGAGAGGGGGGATACCGCCGCGGCCCGCGACTGGTATCGCGCGGCGGCGAAAAACATGACGACCTATTACGGCCAGCTCGCGGCCGGGCGGCTGGGCGAGAAGCTGGATCTCCACCTGCAGGGTCCGGTGAAGCCGGCCCCGGCCGACAAGAACGCCTTCGAGAAGAAAGAACTGGTGAAGATCGTGCGCCTGCTCGGCGCGCTGGGCGAGAAGGATCGCGCCCGGCCGTTCCTGACGAAGCTGATGAACAGCGCCGGCAAGGCGATCGAGCTGCACATGATCGCCGCCCTGGCGCGGGAGATCCGGCGCGACGATCTCGCCATCCTGGTGGCGAAGGAGGCGCGCCAGCGCGGCGTCGAGATGACCGACTACCTGTTCCCGATGATGAAGATCCCGGCCGGCGGCGAGCCCGAACCGGCGCTGATCCTCGGCGTCATCCGCCAGGAGAGCGCCTTCGACGCCAAGGCCGCCAGCCCCGCCGGCGCTCTCGGCCTGATGCAGATGCTGCCGTCCACCGCGCGGCCGATCGCCAAGGAGCTGAAGATCAAGAAATTCAAGGATGAGCAGCTGCTGGAGCCGCGCACCAACATCCTGTTCGGCCGGACCTACCTGGCAAAGCTGGTCGGCCGGTTCAAGGGCTCCTACATCCTGGCGGCGGCGGCGTATAATGCCGGGCCGAGCCGGGTGCAGGACTGGATCTCGACCTATGGCGATCCGCGCCAGTCCGGCACCGACGTGGTGGACTGGATCGAGAGCATTCCCTTCGACGAGACCCGCAACTATGTCCAGCGCGTGATGGAGAACCTCCAGGTCTATCGCAGCCGCCTGAACAAGGGCAGCGCCCGTCTCGCCCTGGAGGAGGACCTGCGCCGCAGCGGCGCCAACTGACAACGGATTGACAGCGGAGTGACCGATGACGCCTGACGACGCCAGACCTGCCGTGGACATCGACGCGATCGAAGGCGCCGCCAGGCGCATCGCGGCATTCGCGGTGCGGACGCCGCTGCTGCGCTATCCCGAGATCGACGGCCGCCTGGGCCTGCGCCTGCTGGTGAAGGCCGAGACGCTGCAGCGCACCGGCTCGTTCAAGTTCCGTGGCGCCTGCAACAAGCTGATGTCCCTGCGCGAGACGCAGCCGGGGATCAACGCCGTCGTCGCCTTCTCCTCGGGCAACCATGCACAGGGCGTCGCTGCCGCCGCGGCCATCCACGGCTTCAAGGCGACGATCGTCATGCCGGCGGACGCGCCGGCGATCAAGATCGCCAATACCCGGGGCTTCGGCGCAACGGTGGTCTTCTACGACCGCAAGACTGAATCCCGCGAAAAGATCGCCGCGGCCATCGCCGCGGCGGAGGGCGCGGCCCTGGTGCCGCCCTACGATGATCCCGCCATCATCGCCGGCCAGGGCACCGCCGGCCTGGAGATCGTCGCCGATTGCGGTGGCGCCGGTCTCGCCCCCGACATCGTGATCGCGCCCTGCAGCGGCGGCGGCCTGATCGCCGGCATCGCCACCGCCGTCAAGCACCGCTACCCGGCGGCCGAGGTCTTCGCCGCCGAGCCCGCCGGCTACGATGATCTGGCCCGCTCGCTGGCCGCCGGCGAGCGCCTGTCGAATGCGCCCGGGCCGAACTCGATCTGCGATGCGCTGATGTCGCAGCGCCCGGGCGAGCTCACCTTCCCGATCCATCGGCGCCTGCTGGCCGGCAGCCTGGTCGTCGACGATCCGGCGGTGCTGGCGGCGATCCGCTTTGCCTTCGAGCATCTGAAGCTGGTCGTCGAGCCCGGCGGGGCGGTCGGCCTGGCGGCGATCCTGGCGCGGCTTCAGGCCTGGCGCGGCAAGACCATCGTGGTCGTCGCCTCGGGCGGCAACATCGATCCGGGCATGATGAAACGCGCGCTCGACACGGCCGATCCCCTGGCTTGAACGCTGGGGCCTGAACGCTGGGGCCTGAACGCCGGGGCGGAAGCTCAGCCGGCGATGGTGAGCTTTTCCGGCTGCGGCAATACCGGCTTCAACGCATCCTTGCTGCCGCTCGGCGCCGCAAGGGCCGGGCGCGTTTCGGCGACGCCGGCATTCGGATGCGCGTCGGTGCGCTTGCACATGCCTTCGAGGAAGGCGCCCTGCTCGATCGCGAGCGACTTGTGCAGCACGTCGCCGGCGACCCGCGCGGTCTTCTCCAGCACCACGTTGTCGGCCCGGATCTCGCCGTTCACCAGCCCGCAGATGCGCACCGATTCCGCCTGCAGCCCGCCATGCACCGTGGCGCCTTCGCCGATGGTGATGTTGCGGCTCTGCACGTCGCCCTCGATCCAGCCGTCGATCTGGATATCGCCGCTGCAGACCAGATCGCCGGTGATCCGCAGGTCCGCACTGATGATCGAGGGAACGCTGGCCTTCATGCTGGGGCGCGCGCCGTCGGAACCCGCCGGGGACTGCGCCGGCTTGCTAACCTTTGAAAACATATCGACCTGCCCTCAAGAAGCCCATGGGATCGAGCGGCCTGTCCTGGAACCGCACCTCGTAATGCACATGCGGCCCGGAGCTGCGCCCCGAATTTCCTAGTTTACCGATCACCTGCCGATAGTCCACCACATCCCCCTCCTTCACCTGGACGGAGTCGAGATGGGCATAGAGCGTGTGGACGCCGAGCCCATGGTCGATTTCGACCACCCGGCCGTAATTCCCGCGCCAGCCGGCAAAGACCACGGTTCCCGGCGCCGTGCTCATCACGTCGGACCGGATGGTGTCGACCATGTCCAGGCCCTCGTGCACGGCACCCTGGCCGTTGATCGGGTCGGTGCGGCGGCCAAAGCCGCTGGAGATGTAGTACTGGTCGACGGGTGCGGTCAGCGGGATCGAGCGCAGGATGACCTGCAGCCGCTCCCAGCGCCCGACCTCGTCGTCCAGGGTGGCGACGCTCTCGAGCAGCTTCTG
>CAZKDH010000064.1:0-17038 GCA_964551505.1 uncultured Rhodospirillaceae bacterium | reverse complement strand
CGACTCGTCAACGCCGCTGCAGACCGTGTTCGACGACAGGAGGAAGCCAGCGGTGTTGGCCGCCCACTGGTTCGGCGAAAACACGCCGAAGTTCGTGGTGCTGCTCGGGGGGGTGACGCACATGGTCGCGAGCGCGTCGTCGTCCGAACCCATGCGGACTTCACCGAAGCCGCCCGAGAAGTAGATGTAGGATTCATCGATCTGATCGGAGGCGGTTTCGCCTTCGAGTTCGATGCGCGCACCGGCGGTGATGCCGTTGTCGAGGGTCACTTCGCCCTTGAAGTGGACTTCGGCATCGTTGAAGACGCCGTCGACGTTGCGCTCGTTGCCGGGATCGCCTTCGCCGTTATCGTCGAAGTTGAGCTGGTATGCGGTGCGGAAGAAGCCGCCCACGTCCAACTTGATCCCATCGGACGCCATCGCGCCGCCGGCAATCGTGCCGACGCCGAGAAGGGCCGTGGTGCCTAGAAGAACTTTCTTCATCTCGAGATTCCCTAAGTTTGCGATTGCCACCGATGTCGGTACCGGCATCGGATGCCCCTTGTTCTCGAGCCAGTCTGTTTGTTCGATTTTGCCCAGTTTCTGTCCGCTTGCGCGGTTCACCGGTGTTGGCAGAATCGATCAAACATCCCTTCTGGCCCGGAACTATCGTTACCTTCCTCAAATGGATTCCCGGTGTCAAACCATTTGAACCAAACGCTGTGGCATTTCCTCAATCCTGTGTCCCTTGCGCCACAGTCTGGCCGTATGGCCTCTGAAATGCAGAGAAAATTGCGCATCGGCCCGACCGTTGCCAATATCACACGGTCGGTCGGGGACGGGTGACTCTGTCCTTAGGCTGTCCTTAACATTCGTCGTGAAATCGACAGGATTTGTCGCTGATGGACGCTGATGGCTGTTAGGTTCCTGACGCTGCCCCACACGATGATGTGGGAGCCGCTCCGGCCCCGACGGCTAGAGCGGCCAATAGCCGAAGCGCTGCATCTGTTCCTTGTTGGCTTCGATCACCCGGTCGATCTGGGCCTGGCTGAGCGTGTCGCGCCATTGCCCGGACTTGCCGACCCGGAAGAACTTTTCGGTCTTGTTGGAGCGTTCGCGGAACCCGCTTCTTTCCTCCTGCTTGCGCAGGCTGTCGAAGGACGACAGATCGATCGAGCGCTGGATGCGGTCCTTAGGCGGCTTCAGGCCGAGGAACTGCGGCACCTTCGAGAACGCCGCCATGGGCTTCGCCAGCATGTCCTCGTAGCGCAGGACCAGCAGTCCCGGATGGGGATTCTGCGTCCAGCTCCTCACGTGGATCGACCAGCTCTTGTGGACCTCGTAGACGATGCGCTCGTTGCCGACGGTGCCGTTGGTCGGATCGTTCATGATCCGGATCGCCTCGTCGAGCGGGCAGCCATAGTGGTGCGCGAGCGAAATGCAGACATCGAGCGGGTTGCGCACGATGTAGATGGCGCCGGCGGTCCAGTCCATGCTGATCAGCGGCTTGCCCTTGAACTCGACCAGCGCGTTGTGGGTCTTCACGAAGACGTCGTCCGGCGAACTCTGGGTGATCAGGCGCTGGGCGTCCCAGCGCATCTTGGCGATGTCCTCGTGGGTCCATTGCTGCCAGGGGCGGGCATCCAGGCGCTGATACCAGATGATCGATGAATCCCCGGTCGAGAAATCCGTCATCTTGTTGATATCGTAGGTATCTTTCGGATTGCGCAGCAGGTTGTGCAGGAAGGCGCGCATCCAGGTATTGCCGGATTTCGGATAGCTGGCCAGCCAGATGATCTTGCCCATCGTGAAGTATCGCCCCTATCCCGAAATCCATCCCGCCATCCGATGCGGCGCGGCAGGTCTGCGCCGGGCGGTCTTGTTAAGGCAAATGTAGGCGCGAAATCAACAACCTGTCTCGGCGCCGATTCCTGCGCCGCGCCGACGATCATCCGCTTGACCGGGCTGGCGCAAATCGCTTAGGTCTGTGGCCTGTTTGCCTGGGCGCGGGGAACTACCGGGACGTACCGGGGACGTCGCCCGGGACACCGCCCGGGCAGCCGCCCGGCAACGGGTGCTTTATCTGGGAGCGATCGGTGGCCGTCAATATGCAAATCGCCGCGTTTACGGACCGGAAGACCTTTTTCAAGCGATTGATTTCGCTGGCGATCCTCTGCTGCATCGGGACCTGGCTGACGGCCTGCAATGTCGATCTTGGCGGCGAGGAGAAGTATCCCCTGCCGCGCCAGCCCGGCGACAACCAGCCGGTCTATCAGGAGCCGGAGACGATTTTCGGCGAGGGCGGCCTGTTCGGCGACCCCAAGAAGGAGGACGGTTCCGGCGGCGCCGGCGGCGGTGTCGGCGTCAACAGCCTGTTGTGGCGCGCCTCGCTCGACACGGTCTCCTTCATGCCGCTGGTCTCGGCCGATCCCTTCGGCGGCGTCATCATCACCGACTGGTATACCCCGCCGCAGACGCCGGAAGAGCGCTTCAAGGTGAACATCTACATCCTCGGCAGGGCCCTGCGCGCCGACGGCATCCGCGCCTCGGTGTTCCGCCAGCAGCAGCAGGCCGGGAGCTGGGTCGATGCGCCGGTCGCGCTCAACACCGCGACCGATCTCGAGAACGCGATCCTGACCCGGGCGCGGGAGCTGAAGATCTCCGGCCAGCAACAGTAACCGCGGCCGTGACGGCCGCCTGATATCAAGCGAAATGTCCGCCACCCGATACAATTTCCTCGAAGCCGAGACCAAGTGGCAGTCGGCCTGGACCGCGCGCAACTGCTTTCGCGCCGAGCTCCGGCCGGGCCAGCCGAAATATTATGTCCTGGAGATGTTCCCCTATCCCTCGGGGCGCATCCACATGGGCCATGTGCGCAACTACGCCATGGGCGACGTGGTGGCGCGGTTCAAGCGCGCCCGCGGCCTCAACGTGCTGCACCCGATGGGCTGGGACGCCTTCGGACTGCCGGCGGAGAATGCGGCGCGCGACCAGAAGATCCATCCGGCCCGCTGGACCTATGACAACATCGCGGCGATGCGGGCCGAGCTGAAGCGCATGGGCCTCGCTTTGGACTGGTCGCGCGAGCTCGCCACCTGCCATCCCGGCTACTATGCCCAGCAGCAGAAGCTGTTCCTGGATTTCTTCAAGGCCGGCCTCGCCTATCGCAAGGTGGCCTTCGTCAACTGGGATCCGGTGGATCACACGGTGCTCGCCAACGAGCAGGTGATCGACGGCCGCGGCTGGCGCTCCGGCGCCCTGGTGGAGAAGCGCAAGCTCTCGCAGTGGTTCCTGAAGATCACCCAGTATGCCGACGACCTGCTGGCCGCCCTCGGCAATCTCGACCGCTGGCCGGAGAAGGTCCGGCTGATGCAGGAGAACTGGATCGGCAAGTCGACCGGCGCCTATGTGCAGTTCCGGCTGCAGGGCCGCGCAGACCGGCTGCAGATCTTCACCACCCGGCCCGACACCCTGTTCGGCGCCTCCGTCCTGGCGGTCTCGCCGGATCATCCGCTGGCCGACGAGGCGGCGAAGGCCGATCCCGCCGCCGCCGCCTTCATCGCCGAATGCCGCGCCGCCGGCACCTCCGAGGCGGCGATCGAGGCCCAGGAAAAGCGCGGCTACCGCACCGCCGTCGCCGCCCTGCATCCCTTCCTGCCGGGCAAGACCCTGCCGGTCTACATCGCCAATTTCGTGCTGATGGAATACGGCACCGGGGCGATCTTCGGCTGTCCCGCCCATGACCAGCGCGATCTCGACTTCGCCCGCAAATACGGGCTCGAGGTGACGCCGGTGGTGCTGCCGCCGGAGACCGATCCCAAGGCCTTCGCGGTCGGCGACACCGCCTATACCGACGACGGCACGATCTACAATTCCGGCTTCCTCGACGGCCTCGCCATCGAGGCGGCGAAGCGCGAAGTCGGCAAGCACCTGAAGGCGCAGGGCGACGGCGAGCCGACCACGGTCTTCCGCCTGCGCGACTGGCTGGTCAGCCGCCAGCGCTACTGGGGCTGCCCGATCCCGATCGTGCATTGCGACGCCTGCGGCGCGGTGCCGGCCGCCGATCTGCCGGTGCTGCTGCCCGACGACGTCACCTTCGACAAGCCGGGCAACCCGCTGGACCGGCATCCGACCTGGAAGCACGTGAACTGCCCGGCCTGCGGCAAGCCGGCGCGGCGCGAGACCGACACCTTCGACACCTTCGTCGATTCCTCGTGGTATTTCGCCCGCTTCACCGATGCCCGCGGCAAGGATCCGGTGGATGCCGCCGCGGTCGACTACTGGCTGCCGGTCGACCAGTATATCGGCGGCGTCGAGCACGCGATCCTGCACCTGCTCTATTCGCGCTTCTTCACCCGGGCGATGAAGCTCACCGGCCATGTCAAGCTGGACGAGCCCTTCGCCGGCCTGTTCACCCAGGGCATGGTGCTGCACGAATCCTACAAGGACGAGGACGGCAAGTGGCTCTATCCCGAGGAGGTGCGCAAGCATCCCGACGGATCGGCGACCCACGAGACGACCGGCGGCCCGGTGCAGATCGGCCGCAAAGAGGTGATGTCGAAGTCGAAGAAGAACGTGGTGCCGCCGGCGCGGATCATCGAGACCTACGGCGCCGATACCGCCCGCTGGTTCGTGCTCTCCGACAGCCCGCCGGAACGGGACATGGAATGGACCGAATCCGGGGTCGAGGGCGCCTGGCGCTTCACCCAGCGCCTGTGGCGCCAGGCCGAAAGCTGGCTGGAGGCCTTTCCAGCGCTGAAGGGCGCCCTGGGCGCCGCACCGGGGACTTTCTCGCCCGAGGCCATGGCGCTGCGCCGGGTCACCCACAAGGCGGTGGCTGCGGTCACCGAGGACATCGAGAAGTTCCGCTTCAACCGCGGCGTCGCCAAGATCTACGAATTCGCCAATGCCCTGGCCGAGGTGAAGGATGCGGCGCTGACCGATGCCGGCGGCCTCTGGGCCCGGCGCGAGGCGCTGGATACGCTCACCTTGCTGATCGGCCCGATGATGCCGCATCTCGCCGAGGAGATCTGGCAGGCCCTCGGCCACAAGACCCTGGTCGCGGAATCGGCTTGGCCCGAGGCCGATCCGACGCTTATCATCGACGACACCGTCACCGTGGCGGTGCAGGTGAACGGCAAGCTGCGGGCGACGATCGAACTGCCGCGCGATGCGGAGAAGGCGGTCGCCGAGGCGCGGGCGCTGGGCGAAGAGGCGGTCCAGCGGGCGCTCGACGGCAAGGGGGCAAAGAAGGTGATCGTGGTTCCCAATCGGGTGATCAATGTCGTGGTCTAGGCGGCGGCTGCTGGTTTCCGGGCTGGCTCCCGTACTGGGCGGCGGCGCGCTGACGGTGCTGCTGGGCGGCTGCGGCTTCCGGCCGCTCTACGGCCAGGCCTCGGCGACCTCCGCCGCGACCAGCGGCCCGGTCAACGACCAGCTCGCCAAGATCAAGATCGATCCGATCGCCAGCACCCGCAATCCGGATCCGCTGCAGGACGGTTTCGTCGCCGATTACGACGCCCGCACCGGCCAGATCCTGCACAACTACCTGCGCGACGGCCTGACGCCGAAGGGCGTCGGCGGCCCGGTCGCCTATCGCCTGGCGATCACCCTCGACGAGAATGTCGTGCGCACCCTCAGCGTCGACAACGAGAACACCACCCGCGAGGATCTGGCGATCCGGGCGGATTACGAGCTGACCGACGTCAAGGGCCAGCCGCTGCTGAAGGACAGTTCGCGCATCATCACCAGCTACGACATCAGCAACGAGCCGTTCAACGACATCTCGGTGCGCAAGGACGCGCGGCACCGCGCCGCCGAGCAGCTGGGCGAGATGATCCGCACCCGGCTCGCCGTCTACTTCACCAAGGGCCACTAAGCCCGCCCCGCGTGGCCGCGTCGCGGCGCCAGAATGGCGAGGTTGGATGAAGCTCGATAAGGGCCAGATCGAGAAGTTCCTGAAGCAGCCGCCGGAGACGGTGGCGGCGGTGCTGATTTTCGGGCCGGACGAGGGCTTGGTGCGCGAGCGCGGCAGCGCCCTCACCCGGGCGGTGGCGGCGACCCTCGACGACCCCTTTCGCGTCGTCGAGCTCGCCCCCGACGCCCTGAAGGACGATCCGGCGCGGCTCAGCGACGAGGCGAATGCGATCTCGATGCTGGGCGGCCGGCGGGTGGTGCGCCTGACCCGGGTCAGCGACGCGCTGGGCGAGACCATCGAGGCCTTCCTCGAGACCCACCGCGATTCGCGCAACGCCCTCGCCGTCTTCGAGGCCGGCGATCTCGGCGGCAAGTCCGGCCTGAAGAAGCTGTTCGAGGCCGCGCCCCATGCCGCGGCCATCGCCTGCTACCGCGACGAGGCGCGCGATCTCGGCCCGATCATCGAGCAGCAGGCGAAGGCGGCGGGATTCAGCCTGGCGCCCGATGCCCTGGCCTATCTGGTGCAGTCGCTGGGCGCCGATCGCGGCGTCACCCGCACCGAGATCGAGAAGCTGCTGCTCTATATGGGTCCGGAGGCGAAGCGCATCGAGCTCGCCGATGCCCGCAGCTGCATTGGCGACCAGTCGGCCTTCGCCCTCGACGATCTCTGCTTCGCCATCGGCGACGGCGACCAGAAGTCGATCGAGCGCTATCTCGACCTCAACCTCGCCGAGACCGGGGCGATCTCGGTGCTGCGCGCCCTCGCCCGGCATTTCATCCGGCTGCATGCCGCGGTGGGACGGATCGCCGGCGGCGCCTCGGTGGAGAGCGCCGTGGCCGGACTGCGGCCGCCGCTGTTCTGGGGCGTGAAGTCGCGCTTCGAGAAGCAGTGCCGCCGCTGGTCGCCGCCGCGAATCGCGGACGCGCTGGTGAAGCTCGGCGAGACCGAGGCGATGGCGATGCGCCACCACCATCTCGCCGAGACGCTGACCCGCCGCTGCGCCGCCGAGATCGGCAGCATGGGCGGCAGATAGGACGCGGCAGGCGGCAACGGAAAGGACCTGGCATGGCGGAAGCGCGCTGGCAGTCGCTCGGACCGGTGGAGACCCTGCGGCAGCGGGAGCTGCAGCCGATCACCCTCGGCAAGATCCAGATCGCCCTCAGCTGCAGGGACGGCGCCTTCGGCGCCATCGCCAACAGCTGCAACCATATCGGCGGGCCGCTCGGCAGCGGCACCATCAAGGGCGACTATGTCGTCTGCCCTTGGCACAGCTGGATGTTCCATCGCCAGACCGGCGCGGCGCAGCCGGGGATACCGGCGGCGGTGCCGAGCTATCCGGTCAAGGTGGAAAACGGCGAGGTCTGGATCGATCTCGCCAATGCCAGCAAGCGGGTGCAGGCACCGCATCCGGCGCATGCTCTGGCCCGGGAGCCGGGGCGTCCCCCGGGGCCGCTGCGCGTCGCCGGCATCTCGACCACGGCGATGGACCGGAACTTCCCGCGCTATTCCGCCTCGGAGGACCTGCTGCAGGTGGCGCTCGCGCGCGCCGGCGCGCGCGGGGCCGAGACCCGGCTGCTGCGGCTGAACGATCTCAGGTTCCGCGCCTGCGAGGGCTATTACTCGAAATCCGCCAGGGCCTGCACCTGGCCCTGCACCATCACCCAGATGGATCCCGGCGACGAACTCACCGAGGTCTATGAGAGCCTGGTGTTCTGGGCGGATGCGGTGGTGATCGCGACGCCGATCCGCTGGGGCAATGCGAGCTCGCTCTATTTCAAGATGATCGAGCGGATGAACTGCATCCAGAACCAGATCACCACCCACGACCGGGTGCTGATCCGCGACAAGGTGGCTGGCTTCGTGATCGTCGGCGGGCAGGATAATGTCCAGGCGGTCGCCGGCCAGATGCTGACCTTCTTCGGCGAGCTCGGCTTCCAGTTTCCGCAATTCCCCTTCATCGCCCATAGCCGCGGCTGGTCGGCGGAGGACATGGAGAACAATGTCCGCGAGGTGCAGGAGAGCGCCGAGCTGCGCGCCGGCGCGGCGGCCCTGGCCGACCGCTGCCTCGACATGGCGGGCAGCCTGGTCGCCGCCGGCGCGGCGCAGACCACCGTCGCGGGCGGCGGGCGCAAGGCCAATCCGCTGGCGTGAGAGCCCCCGGATGCGTCCCGGAATACGCCGCGGACGGCGCTAGCCGCCGAGCTTGGCGATGAGGTCGTCGAGCTGGTCGAGGGAATTGTAGCTGATGACGACGCGGCCGGACTTGCCGTCGAACTCGATCTCGACCTGCAGGCCGAGCTTCAGGGTGAGATCGGCCTCCAGCGCCCGGGTATCGGCGTCCTTCGGCGTCGCCGGCTTCGGCTTGGCGGCGCCCGGGCGCCTGGGCGGCCGCGCCTTGAAGCCCTTGGCGAGGATCTCGGTCTGCCGCACGTTGAGGCCCTTGGCGACCACCTCGCGGGCGAGGCCCACCGGATCGGCGCAGGTCAGCAGCGCCCGCGCATGGCCGACGCTGAGCTTGCCCTCGGCGATCAGCGAGCGCACCTGGCCGGGAAGATCCAGCAGGCGCAGCAGATTGGCGACGTTGGGGCGGCTCTTGCCGATGCGCTGGGCCAGGACCTCCTGGGTATAGTCGAACTCCGCCATCAGGCGGCGGTAGCCCTCGGCCTCCTCAAGCGGCGTCAGGTCCTGGCGCTGGACGTTCTCGATCAGCGCGACTTCCAGGACCTCGCGATCGCCGAGCTCGCGCTCGAGGATCGGCACCTCGTGCAGCTGCGCCAGCTGCGCCGCGCGCCAGCGCCGCTCGCCGGCGACGATCTCGAACTCGCCGACCCGCACCGGATGGGCGCGCACCAGGATCGGCTGCAGGATGCCGTTCTCCTTGATCGACTGCGCCAGGCCAGCGAGCTCGTCGGGGGTGAAGTTGCCGCGCGGCTGGTATTTGCCGGGATGCAGGAACTCCACCGGCACGCTGCGCTGCGCCGCCGTCGCGCCGGCCGGGTCGTCGCCGCCCAGCAAGGCGGAAAGGCCGCGCCCCAGATGTTTCTTCGCCGACATACTCTTATATGCTCCTCGGAGAGCCGGAACGGATCACAAGGGCCGCCTCAGGCGGCCCGCAACGAACGGCCGCGCAGTCCCTGCTCGCGCTTCAGGACCTCGCCCGCCAGATGGATATAGGCCTGCGATCCGGCGCAGCGGATGTCGTAGAGCAGCGCCGGCTTGCCGTGGCTCGGCGCCTCGGCGATGCGGACATTGCGCGGGATCGCGGTCTCGTAGACCTTCTCGCCGAAATGCGCCCGCACGTCGGAGGCGACCTGCTCGTTCAGGCTGGAGCGCTTGTCGAACATGGTCAGCACCACGCCCTGGATCTCCAGCACCGGGTTGAAATGGCGCTTCACCCGCTCGACGGTCTTGATCAGCTGCGACAGGCCCTCCAGCGCATAGAACTCGCATTGCAGCGGCACCAGCACGCAATCCGCCGCCGCCATCGCGTTCAGCGTCAGCAGGCTCAGGGACGGCGGGCAGTCGATCAGGATGAAGTCGTAGGGCAAGGCCGCCGCCGCCAGCGCGTCCTTCAGCCGGAACTCGCGGCGCTCCAGGTCGATGAGCTCGATCTCGGCCCCGGCCAGGTCCGGCGTGGTCGGCACCAGCATCATGTTGGGCACAATCGTCGGTTGAATGACCGCGGCCACCTGCGCGCCCTCGATCAGCACCTGGTAGGCGCCGTTGCGGCGCTGCATCGGCTGCAGCCCGAGCCCGGTCGAGGCATTGCCCTGGGGATCGAGGTCGATGATCAGCACCTGCTTGCCGCAGGCGGCCAGCGCCGTGGCCAGGTTGACGGCGGTCGTGGTCTTGCCGACCCCGCCCTTCTGGTTGGCGACGGCGATGATTCGCGGATGCTGCCCGCCTGTCGCCTGGAGGCCTGCGGGACTCCCGTTCGGCTGCTCGCTCACCCTAAGCCCTGCCCTTTCAAAGCCAATCTTTTCAAGTCGCTAGTCTTTTCAGGTCGTCGAGAATCAGGATTGTGCCAGAGGGATCGGTGACGCTCCGGCGGCGCTCGAGGCGCATATTCCAGTGTCTCCGGGCTTCGGTCAATTCATCATCGGCCTTGGCGCCCTTGAGAAACAGGCAGACCGTGCCCGGGGCCAGGAACGGCGCCACATGCGCGAGGAGCAGGTCGAGAGGGGCGCAGGCCCGGGCGGTGATCACCGGCGCCGGCCAGGGCTCGAGCTGGTCGAAACGCCGGTTGTGCACGCTGACCCGCGGGCCGATTCCGGTGGCATGGGCGACTTCCCGGAGGAAGGCGCATTTCCGGGCATCGGATTCGATGAGATGCACCTGCCGCCCGGTGAGGATGGCGAGGACCAGGCCCGGAAACCCGCCGCCGGAGCCGAAATCGGTGATCGGCGCCGCCCCGGATGGGAGCAGCGGCAGCAGCTGCGCCGAATCCAGGAAATGCCGGCGCCAGAGGTCCTTCAGGCTGTCCGGCGAAACCAGATTGATCGCCTTCTGCCATTTCTCCAGCAGGCCGGCATAGGTCTCGAGGGCGGAAAATGTTTCACGTGAAACATTTTGCCCGAGGCGGCCGAGTTCGGCGGTGAAGCCGGCCGGGCCGAGCGGCGGCGGCGGTGACGGCTGTGACGGTGGCGGCGTCAAGCGCTGCGCCGCCCACGCTCCGCCCGCCGCACATGGCGCAGAAGCACGATCAGCGCCGCGGCGGTGACCCCGGAGATCCGCGCGGCGGCGCCCAGGGTCGCCGGCCGGGCCGCCTTCAGCTTCAGGCGCACCTCGGTTGAGAGCGAGCCGATGGAATCGTAGTCCAGGTCCTCCGGCAGCAGCAGGGCCTCGTCGCGGCGGAAGGCCAGGACGTCGGCATCCTGGCGCTTCAGATAGCCGGCATAACGGCCGTCGATCTCCAGCTGCTCGGCGATCGCCGGGTCGAGGGCCGCGATCTCCGGCCAGATGCTGCCGAGGACGGCGCCGGAAATTTCAGGATACGCCAATAATTCCAATGCGTTGCGGCGCACGCCGTCCTGGTTGATGGGGAGGCCCTGGAGCTTCAGTTGGTTGGGCGTGGCGGTCAGGCCCTGCAGCAGCGCCCGCCCCGATTCCAGTGCGGCGAGCTTGCCGGCGAAGGCCTCGGCGCGCCGTGTCCCAACGCAGCCGATCGCTATGCCCTGGGCGGTCAGGCGCTGGTCGGCATTGTCCTGGCGCAGCCGGAGGCGGTATTCGGCCCGGCTGGTGAACATCCGATAGGGCTCGTTGGTGCCGCGCGAGATGAGGTCGTCGATCATCACGCTGATATAGGCGTCGGCCCGGTCCAGGGTGAACCGGCCGGCGGTGAATGTTTCACGTGAAACATTCTCCCCGGCCCCCGCCCCGGCGAGCAGCGCCGCATTGATCCCCGCCATCAGGCCCTGGGCCGCGGCCTCCTCATAGCCGGTGGTGCCGTTGATCTGGCCGGCGAAGAACAGGCCCGGGACCCGGCGGGTCTCCAAGGCCGGCGTCAGCTCCCGCGGATCGACGAAGTCGTATTCGATGGCATAGCCCGGGCGCCGCATTTCGGCCCGTTCCAGGCCGGGAATGGTCTTCAACAGGTCCCTCTGCACCGCTTCCGGCAGGGAGGTCGAGATGCCGTTGGGATAGATCGTGTCGTCGTCCAGCCCCTCGGGCTCCAGGAAGATCTGGTGCCGCTCCTTGTCGGCGAAGCGCACCACCTTGTCCTCGATCGAGGGGCAGTAGCGCGGACCGGTGGAATCGATCTGGCCGGAATAGATCGGCGCCCGGTGCAGGTTGGCGCGAATGAGGGCATGGCCCGTGGGGCCCGTATAGGTGACGCCGCAGGCGATCTGCGGGGTGTCGATCCGGCCGGTCAGATAGGACATCGGCTGGGGCGGATGGTCACCCGGCTGCATCTCCAGCCCGGCCCAGTCAATCGTCCGCCCGTCGAGCCGCGGCGGCGTCCCGGTCTTCAGCCGACCCAGGGGAAAGCCAAGCCTGGCAAGGGTTTCCGAGAGCTTCAGCGCCGGCGCCTCGCCCACCCGTCCGGCCGGGATCTTGACCTCGCCGCAATGGATGAGGCCGCGCAGGAAGGTGCCGGTGGTCAGCACCACCGCGCCGCAGGGGATCCGCTCGCCCTGATCGGTCAGGACGGCAGCAACCCGGCCGGCGCTGTCGATCTCGATGTCGTCGACCCCGGCGGCCTCGATCGTGAGATTGGGCTGCTCGGCCAGCAGGGCCTGGACCGCCTGGCGATAGAGCTTGCGGTCGGCCTGGGCGCGCGGGCCGCGCACCGCCGGGCCCTTGGACTGGTTCAGCATGCGGAACTGGATGCCGCCGCGATCGATGGCGCGGGCCATGATGCCGTCCAGGGCATCGATCTCGCGCACCAGGTGGCCCTTGCCGAGGCCGCCGATCGCCGGATTGCATGACATCTCGCCGATCTTGGCCGGATCGTGGGTGACCAGCAGGGTCCGGGCGCCCAGGCGCGCGGCGGCCGCAGCCGCCTCGGTCCCGGCATGCCCGCCGCCCACCACCACCACGTCGAAGCCGTTCCGCGCCACGTCACCCTCGATGTTTCACGTGAAACAATTCTGATTATATTATATAAATCAACTACTTGCCGATGCAGAACTCGCGAAACACCAAGTCCAGCACATCGTCCACGTCGACCCGCCCGGTGATCCGGCCGATGGCCTGGACCGCAAGCCGCAGATCCTCGGATTTCAGTTCCGCCAGAGGAGCTTGTGCGCCTCTTTGTAGTGCTTCCAAACAACCTTCCAGGGCCTGGCGATGGCGCAGGCGCGTCAGCACCGGCGCATCGCCCGCGGCCAGCAGTCCCGCCGCGCGCCGGGCGATTTCCGCCAGCAGCGGCTCCAGCCCCGCCCCGGTCTGCGCTGAGACCGGCAGGAGCCGGCGCCCGGCGATTTCCGGCGGCAACGCGGCCCCGGCGAGATCGGCCTTGTTCAACACGAGAATCGCCGAATCGTCAATCAAGCCCGCGGTCTCCGCATCGAGCGGCGCCGCGGCTCCGGCGTCGAACAGCAGCAGCTTCAGATCCGCATGGCGGGCGCGCTGCAGGGCGCGGCGCACGCCTTCCGCCTCGATCTCGTCCGGCGTCGCCCGCAGGCCGGCGGTATCGGCGATCAGCACCGGATAGCCGCCGAGATCGAGGCGCACCTCGATGACGTCGCGGGTCGTCCCAGCCTGGGCGGAAACGATCGCCGCCTCGCGCCGCGCCAGGCGATTGAGCAGGCTCGACTTGCCGACATTCGGCGCGCCGAGAATCACCACGGAAAGCCCGTCCCGCAGGCGTTCCCCGCGATGGGCGTCGGCGAGATGCCGGGAAATTGTTGCAGCCATGCTGCGCAGCATTTCGTCGACGCCGGCGATCAATCCGGCGGGCAGGTCCTCGTCGGGAAAATCGATCGCCGCCTCCATCCGCGCCAGGCCGTGGAGCAGGATGCCGCGCCAGCTTTCGTAGAGCGCGCCGAGCTCGCCTTCCATCTGCCGCAGCGCCTGGCGGCGCTGCGCCTCGGTATCGGCGGCGATCAGGTCGGCGAGGCCCTCGACCTCGGTGAGGTCGAGCTTGCCGTTGTCGAAGGCGCGCCGGGTGAAGGCGCCGGGCTCGGCGAGGCCGAGACCGAGGCCGGCCAGGGCCCCGGCCACCGCGGCCACCACCGCCGGGCCGCCATGGAGATGGAACTCGACGACGTCCTCGCCGGTGAAGCTGCGCGGCCCCGGAAACCACAGGACCAGCCCGTCGTCGATCATCGCCGGCGCGGCTTCCCCGCCCCCCGCCGCGGGCCACCACAGCTTGCGCCGGGCGGCGACCCGGGCCGGCGGCAGCGGCGTGCCAGTCAGGATCCGCAGGATTCTGCCGGACTCCGGCCCGGAAACCCGGATGACCGCGACGCCGGACCTTCCCGCCGGCGTCGCCAGCGCGAAGACGGTAGTCATTTTCCGGCGGTGCCGCGATCGGCGGGCAGCTTGTCCCCGGGCTGCAGCAGCAGCCGCTCGACCCGCCGGCCCTCGACCAGATGGCGCTGCAGGATCTCCTCGGCGTCCTCGATCGTCTGGCAGCTGTACCAGACGCCCTCGGGATAGATCACCACCGTCGGCCCCAGTTCGCAGCGGTCGAGACAGCCCGACTGGTTGATCCGCACCTCGGCAAGGCCCAGTTCCTTGGCCCGCGCCTTCATGTAGTTGCGCAGCTTCTCGGCGCCCTTCTCCTTGCAGCAGCCGCGCGGATGCCCGGCCGGGCGCTCGTTGACGCAGCAGAAGACATGCGCCTGGTAATAGGGGGCCGGATCGCCGGGCAGGCCGCGATCGGGCCGATCTCGCTTCGACATCTGATCTCGCTTCTGTGGGGCTATTTCTTGCTCTTGTCGCCGCCGGCGGCACCCATCGGGCCACCCATGGGATTTCCGGCGCCGCCGAACTGCTGCCAGAACATGCGCTGCAGCTGCTCCATGCCGGCGATGCCGGCCGGCATCCAGGTTTTCACCAGGGTCTCCGGATCCATCGCCTGCATCGAGCTCAGCATGCGCGCCTGCAGCTCCTTCATCACCGCCGCCTGCATCGGCTGGACGTCGGGCAGGCCGAAGAACACCCGCGCTTCCTCCGGCGTGCAGTCGATATCGATATGGACCTTCATCGCCCGGCTCCCTTCGGCTTCCTGCGATCCTGGCCCGGGGACATGGCTGCCGTCGGGCGCAAACGTCACAGGCCGAAGACTAGCCGAGCCCACCGACGGGTGCCATAGTCGATCGGACGAAGCTTCAGCGCAGCCCCCAGCCATGCCGCTCGCCGCCCCCGCGCCCTTGCCGAAACGCCGGCCGCCCGCGCATCCCGCCGGCGCCGGCGGGCTGGACCCGGCGCAGATCTGGGGCGAGCCGGCCGGGCGCCTGCTGGAGCGGCTGGCGACCATACCAGCCGGGCTGAGCGGCGCCGAGGCCGAGGCGCGCCGCGCCCGCTACGGCCCGAACGACGCCGCGGCGGTGAAGCATCCGCCGCGCTGGCTCCGCTTCCTGAACCGCTTCCGCAATCCCCTGGTCATCATCCTGCTGGTCGCCAGCGCGCTTTCCGCCGCCGCCGGGGATGTCGCCAGCTTCGTCATCGTCGCCGCCATCGTCGCCGTCAGCATGACCCTGGACTTCCTCCAGGAGACCCGCGCCGAGGACGCGGTCGAGGCCCTGCGCCGCTCGGTGGCGATCCGCGCCAAGGTGCGCCGGGACGGCACCGCGCGCGAGATCCCGGTCGACCGGCTGGTGCCCGGCGACGTGATCGAGCTTGCCGCCGGCGATCTCATCCCCGCCGATGCCCGGCTGCTGGAGAGCCGCGATCTCTATGTCAACCAGGCGCTGCTCACCGGCGAGCCCTATCCGGCGGAGAAGGCCGCCCTGGACAGCGGTGCCCCGGCCGAGGATTTCGCCGGCGCCCAGAATGCCCTCTTTGCCGGCACCTCGGTGCTGAGCGGCACCGGCGTAGCGCTGATCGCCCGGACCGGCGGTGCCACCGCCCTCGGCGCGCTCGCCACCAGCCTTGCCGAGAAGCCGCCGGCGACCGCCTTCGAACTCGGCGTCAGGCGCTTCGGCATGCTGATCCTGCGCATCGCGGTGCTGATGGTGCTGTTCGTCCTGGTGGTGAACATCTCGTTCCACCGGCCTGTCCTCGAATCCCTGCTCTTCGCCCTGGCGCTGGCGGTCGGGCTGACGCCGGAGCTGCTGCCGATGGTGCTGACCGTCACCCTCGCCCGCTCGGCGATCGATCTCGCGCGGCGCAAGGTGATCGTGAAGCGCCTGGCGGCGATCCACGACATCGGCGCCATGAACGTGCTCTGCACCGACAAGACCGGCACCCTGACCGAGGCGCGGATCGATCTGGTCGGCGTCGTCGACGGCACCGGTATCGCCAGCCCCGGCGCCTTCACCTATGCCTATATCAACAGCCGCTTCGAGAGCGGCATGAAGAGCCCGCTCGACGAGGCGATCCTCGCCGCCCATCCAGCCGGCGCGCCGCCGGTGGATCTGGCGCTCTGGCGCAAGATCGACGAAGTCCCCTTCGACTTCGAGCGCCGCCGGGTCTCGATCCTGGCGGAGAGCGCCGGCCGGCGCCTGCTGGTGGTGAAGGGCGCGCCGGAGGAGATCCTCCGGCTCTCCAGCCGCCACGAGACCGCCGCCGGCGCGGTTCTGCCGCTCGACGCCGACGCCCGCCGGACGATCCAGGCGACCTTCGAGCGCCTGAGCGCTGCCGGCCAGCGCCTGCTTGCCATCGCCACCCATGTGGCGCCGCAAGGCGATGATTCCGCCGCCATCGCCGACGAGACCGATCTATGCTTCGCCGGCTTCGCGATCTTCCTCGATCCGCCCAAGCCCACCGCCGCCGCGGCGATCCGCGAGCTGGCCGCGGCCGGGGTCGCGGTCAAGGTCCTCACCGGCGACAACGAGCAGGTGACGCGCCATGTCTTCGGCGAGCTCGGCTTGCCGGTGCTGGGCATCCTCACCGGCGACGATCTCAACGGCCTCTCCCAGGAGGCCCTGATCGCCCGCCTGCCGAAGGTGAACCTGTTCTGCCGGGTCAATCCCCAGCAGAAGCTCCGCATCATCATGGCGCTGAAGCGGCTCGGCCATATCGTCGGCTTCATGGGCGACGGCATCAACGACGCGCCCGCCCTGCATGCCGCCGATGTCGGCATCTCGGTCGACAGCGCGGCGGATGTTGCCCGCGAGGCCGCAGATCTCATCCTGCTGGAACACGATCTCTCGGTGGTGCGCGAGGCCGTGTTGGCCGGGCGCGGCACGGTGCAGAACGTCGCAAAGTACATCCTGATGAGCAGCAGCTCGAACTTCGGCAACATGTTCTCGATGGCGGCGGCGGCGCTGTTCCTTCCCTTCCTGCCGATGCTGCCGGTGCAGGTGCTGCTCAACAACCTGATCTACGAGGTCTCGCAGATCACCATCCCCTTCGACAATGTCGATGCCGAGGCCCTGGCGGCGCCGACCCGCTGGAACAACGGCCTGGTGGAGCGCTTCATGCTGGTCTTCGGGCCGCTGAGCTCGGTCTTCGACTTCCTCACCTTCTATGTGCTGTTCCACCTGTTCGACGCCGGGGAACAGCTGTTCCAGACCGGCTGGTTCGTCGAAT
>CAZKDH010000063.1:0-70853 GCA_964551505.1 uncultured Rhodospirillaceae bacterium | reverse complement strand
CAGCGCCTCGGCGACGTGGAGGCGTTTCACCTCGGGGCTGCCGGCGAGGTCGGCGAGGGTGCGGGCGACGCGGAGGACGCGGTGATAGCCGCGCGCCGAGAGCTTGAATTTCTCCACCGCCTGGGTGAGGAGGCGCCGGCCATCGGGTTCCGGTGCCGCCACCTGCTCCAGGAGCTCGCCGTCGGCCTCGGCATTGGTGCGAATCGGCGCCTGGGCGAAGCGACGGGCCTGGACGGCGCGGGCGCCGGCGACCCGCGCCGCCACCTCGAGGGAACCTTCGGCCGGCGGCGGCAGCGAGAGATCGACGGCGCTCACCGCCGGCACGTCGACATGGAGGTCGATGCGGTCGAACAAGGGCCCGGAGATCCGCGACTGGTAGTCGAGGGCGCATCGCGGCGCCTTGCCGCAGGCAAGCGATGCATCGTCAAGATGCCCGCAGCGGCAGGGATTCATCGCCGCCACCAGCTGCACCCGCGCCGGATAGGTGACATGGGCATTGGCCCGGGCGATCGAGACCCGCCCGGTCTCCATCGGCTGGCGCAAGGCCTCCAGGGTGGGGCGCTGGAACTCCGGCAGCTCGTCGAGGAACAGCACGCCGAGATGCGCCATGGAAATCTCGCCGGGTTTGGCGCGGAGCCCGCCGCCGACCAGGGCCGGCAGCGAGGCCGAATGATGCGGGTCGCGGAACGGCCGGCGGCGCATCAGCTTGCCCTCGTGGAGATTGCCGGCAAGGCTGTGGATCATCGAGACCTCCAGCGCCTCGGCCGGATCGAGCGGCGGCAGCAGGCCGGGGAGCCGCGCCGCCAGCATCGACTTGCCGGAGCCGGGCGGTCCGACCATCAACAGATTGTGACCCCCGGCCGCCGCCACCTCGAGGGCGCGCTTTGCCGTCTCCTGGCCCTTGATGTCCTTGAGGTCGAGATCCCGCCCGTCGACCTCGGCGACCTTGGGGACCGGCGGCGAGAGCACCTGCTGGCCCTTGAAGTGGTTGATGAGGGACAGCAGCGTCGCCGGCGCCAGGACGTCGATCTCGCCGGCCCAGGCGGCCTCGCCGCCCTGCTTCGCCGGGCAGATCAGGCCGAGCGCCTCGGTCGCGGCATAGATCGCCGCCGGCAGCACGCCGGCCACGGCGGCGATCGAGCCGTCGAGGCCGAGCTCGCCCAGCACCGCATAGCCGGCCGCCGCATCGGCCTCGATCGCACCCATGGCGATCAGCAGGCCGAGGGCGATCGGCAGGTCGAAATGGCTGCCCTCTTTCAGGAGGTCGGCCGGCGCCAGGTTGACGGTGATGCGCTTCGGCGGCAGGGCCAGCCCGATCGCCACAAGGGCGGCGCGGACCCGCTCCCGGCTCTCGCCCACCGCCTTGTCCGGCAGGCCGACCACGGTGAAGGCCGGCAGGCCCTGGGCGATCTGCACCTGGGCGTCGACGCCGAGGACGTCGATGCCCTGGAAGGTGACGGTGCGGATCCTGGCAACCATGGGCGGAACCTCCCTCGCAGGCCGCAACGGACGGGTATAACTTATTTTCATATCAACCTTAACGGGCAATGACAACCCGCCGGCTTCGGCGACGGGGAACGCGGCCCGCCGGGATTCCTCGCCCTTGATGCGCATCAATGCGCCATCCGCCATGATGGGTGAGGCTTCGTGGGGATGATCGAGTGCCGCAGCAAGGGGAGCCGAAAGACGTGACCACCAGCGACCCCGCCGCGCCGCAGAAGCCCACCGCGCCGCAGGATCCTACTTTACCGCGGGGCCTGACCTCGGAGGCGGCGGCCGCCAGGCTCAGGGCCGAGGGGCCGAACGAGCTGCCGCAGCCGGACCGCCGGTCGCAGCTGCGCATCGCCCTCGATGTCCTGCGCGAACCGATGTTCAGCCTGCTGCTGGGGGCCGGGCTGGTCTACCTCCTCATCGGCGAGCTGGGTGATGCCCTGCTGCTGCTGGTCTTCGCCCTGATCTCCGTCGCCATCACCATCGTCCAGGAAACCCGCAGCGAGCGGGTGCTGGAGGCGCTCCGCGACCTCACCAGCCCGCGCGCCCTGGTGATCCGGGACGGCGAGCGCCGGCGGATCGCCGGGCGCGAGGTGGTGCGCGGCGATCTCCTGGTGCTGGCCGAGGGCGACCGGGTCCCGGCCGACGGCGCCCTCCTCGCCTGCCAGGATCTCGAGATCGACGAATCCCTTCTGACCGGCGAATCCCTGCCGGTCCGCAAGCGCGCTGCAGAGGCGGCCGACGGTCCCACCTGCCGGCCGGGCGGCGACGATCTCCCTTATGTCTTCTCCGGAACCCTGGTGGTGCGCGGCCAGGGCCTGACCGAGGTGCGCACGACCGGGATCCGCAGCGAGATCGGCAGGATCGGCAAGGCCCTGGGCGGGATCGAGCGCGAACCCCCGGTGCTGAAGGCCCAGACCGACCGGCTGGTGCGCATCCTGGCGGCGTTCGGGCTGGGCGTGAGCGCGGTTTCCGTCCTGCTCTACGGCCTCTATCGCGGGTCTTGGCTGGACGGCGTGCTGGGCGGAATCGCGCTCAGCATGTCGATGCTGCCCGAGGAGTTCCCACTGGTCCTCACCGTCTTCATGGTGATGGGTGCCTGGCGAATTTCCCAGGCCCGCGTACTCACCCGCCGGGCGAGTGCCATCGAGGCGCTGGGCGCCGCGACCGTGCTCTGCACCGACAAGACCGGGACCCTGACCCTCAACCGCATGACGGTGGCCGAGCTGCAGGTCGGCGCGCAGGTGCTGCGGCCGGCGGAAACCGCGGCGGCGGAATTTCCCGCGGCTTTCCGCGATCTCGCGGTGACCGCGCGCCTCGCCAGCGCCCCCGAGCCCTTCGATCCGATGGAAAAAGCGATCCAGGCGCTGCTGCCCGAAGCGGAAAATGACCGGCGCATCCTCCGCCGCACCTACGGCCTCAGGCCCGAACTCCTGGCGGTAACCCAGGTCTGGCAGGAGGCCGGCGGCGGCGACCTGCTGGTGGCCAGCAAGGGTGCGCCGGAGGCAATCGCCCGGCTCTGCCGCCTGGATCCGGCCGCGCTCCACGCCATGCACCGCGCCGTGGACCGCATGGCAGACGCGGGAATCCGGGTGCTCGGCGTAGCTTCGGCACGGTCGGCGGACGGTATTTTGCCGGATTCCGCCGGTGATTTTGCCTTCACCTTTCTGGGTCTCCTCGGTTTCGCCGATCCGCTGCGGCCCAACGTGCCCGCCGCGGTCCGGGAATGCCGGACGGCGGGGATCCGCGTGGTGATGGTGACCGGCGACTATCCGGCCACCGCCGCCGCCATCGCCCGCCAGGCGGGGCTGGAGGTGGTCGACCTCGCCACCGGCGCCGAGATCGAGGCGATGAACGACGCCGAACTGGCGGCGCGGATCCGCCGGACGACCATCTTCGCCCGCATCCTGCCCGAGCAGAAGCTCCGCATCGTCAATGCCTTGAAGGCGGACGGCGAGGTGCTGGCGATGACCGGCGACGGGGTCAACGACGCGCCCGCCCTGAAGGCGGCCCATATCGGCATCGCCATGGGCGGCCGTGGCGCCGACGTGGCGCGGGAGGCGGCATCGATCGTCCTGCTGGACGACGATTTCGGCTCCATCGTCCGCACCATCCGCCTGGGGCGGCGGATCTACGACAACCTGCGCAAGGCCATGGGCTATATCCTCGCCGTGCATGTGCCGATCGCCGGCCTGTCGTTGCTGCCGCTGCTGTTCGGCTGGCCGCTGATCCTGGCGCCGGTCCACATCGCCTTCCTGGAAATGGTGATCGATCCGGTCTGCTCGATCGTCTTCGAGGCGGAGGAGGCCGAGGAGGACATCATGCGCCGGCGGCCGCGCCGGCCCTCGAGCCCGCTGCTCTCGGGCGGGCTGATCCGCTGGAGCCTGTTCCAGGGCGCCCTGGTCCTGGTGCTGCTGGCGGCGATCCATGTCGGGGCGCTCCGGCTGGGCATGCCGGAGAACGAGGCCCGCACCCTCACCTTCGTCTCCCTGGTGGCGACGAATATCGGCCTCATCCTGGTCAACCGGTCCTTCAGCACCTCGCTGCTCGCGGCCTTCCGCCGGCCGAACCCGGCGCTCTGGCGGGTGATCGCCGCCACCGCGGCGCTGCTGGCCCTGGCTTTGGCCTGGCCGCCGGCCAGCAGCCTGTTCCGCTTCGGCCCGCTGCATGCCGGCGATCTCGGCATCTGCCTCGGCGCAGGATTCGCGGTCCTGGCCGGCCTCGAGCTGGTCAAGCGGCTCTGGCGCAATCTGTTGATTCAGTGAAGATTTCCCGGCGCATCCCGACCCGGTAGCGCCTGCCGCCGCCGGCGTAATCCCGCCTTGCCGCCGCCACATCCCTATGCTTGCCTAGGCGGTGCCACTTGCCCCGGCGCCGGCGATCACCCATCTGGGATTCCGATGCAGATCCGACACCTCCACCGCCTCGCCGCCGCCCTCAGCCTGGTCCTCGCCGTCGTCTCCCCGGTAACGGGCGCCGGCGTCCGGGCCGCCGGCTTCGGCGAGGACGACCGGATCGAGCGCCCGCGGGAAAAGGGCACCCCCTATGGCGCCATCGGGCTGCTGATCCGCAGCAACGGCCTGGAGGTCGAGGCCGGCACCGCCTTCCTGATCTCGCCCTGCCATGTCCTGACCGCCTATCACGTCGCCGCCGGCAAGGAGAAGCTGGCCGCCGACCAGGTTTCCACCTTCTTCATCGGCGACGGCGATATCGGCCCGGGCTATTCGGGCAGCGCCCATTACGCCGCCAGCACGGCCGCGCATCCGGTCGCCTGGGGCAAGTACCTGGACAGCGAGAGCGACTCCATGGTGATGCGGGCGCGCGCCGTCTCGCGCAACGGCTGGGAAGACTGGGCGGTGCTGAAGCTGGATACCTGTTTCGGCGACGCCTCCCATGGATACGGCTATCTGCGGCTGAAACCCATGGCCACCCGCGACCTCGCCCAGCGCGGCGAGACGCCCGCCGCCATCGAGATCGGCCTGCCGATGGACCGGAGCGAGGCAACCCTGACCGAGGATCCGCATTGCCGCCTCATCGGCCAGGTCTACGATTCCGGCTGGCAGGGCGATTGCCGCGCGATTCCCGGCAATTCCGGCGGTCCGGTCCTGGAGGCGCCCGCCGATGGACGGCAGATCGCCGCCGGCGATCCGGCGGGCTGGCCGCGCGTGCTCGGCATCACGGTGTCCGGCACGCTGATCGCCGGCATCGATCGCGAGACATCCGACGCCACGACCCTGAGCGCCGACGATCCCAATTATTTCGCCCTGCTGTCGACAGCGGTCCCGGTCTCGGCCTTCTACAGCCGGATCGCCTCCCTGCTCCCGCCGGACCCGGAGATCGACCGCGCGTTGGCGGCGAGTGCGGGCGATGGCGGCTACGGGCCGGAAGATACCGAGCTCGCCATCACCGATCTCGGCCAGGCCATCGAGCGCCAGCGCAAGGTGCCGGAGCTCTATATGCGGCGCGGCATCTGGCAGTCGGCGGCAAATCACACCGACGCCGCGATCGCCGATTTCACCTCGGCCCTGGCCCTCGACCCGGCATACCCGGCCGCCCTGCTGATGCGGAGCCAGGCGCTGGCCGTACGGAACGACGCGGGCCGCGGCGACCTCGATACCGCCATCCGCGACCTGGACCGGTTGCTGGAACGGTTCGCAGACTCGCCGGAGCTGCGACTGCAACGCGGGCAGATTCTCAACCGGGCGCATCGTTTCGAGGAAGCGGTCGTCGATCTGACCGCGGTGCTCAAGGACCGCCCGTCCAGCGCTGCCGCGGCGACCGAGCGCGGCCAGGCCCAGGCCGAGCTCGACCACAACGATGCGGCGCAGGGCGATTTCGATCTCGCGGTCAAGTTCGAGCCCGAGATGCCGGCCGTCTATGTGGCGCGCGGCCAGTTCCTGGCCCGCATCGGCGAGGAGGATGCGGCGCTGGCCGATTACGACCGGGCGATCAAGATCTATCCGCGCGAGGCGGAGGCCTATACCGGACGCGGCCATGTCCTGCTGCAGCAGGGCGACATCGATGCCGCGCTGGAATCCTTCGATCGTGCCATCCGCTTCGACGACACGTCCGCCTACGTGCTGAGCGGGCGCGCCAGCGTCCATCAGGCCGACGGCGACTACGCCGCCGCGGTCAGGGATTACCGCCGCGCGGTCGACCTCGATCCCGGCGAGCCGTTCACCCATCTGCTGCTCTATGTGGCGCAGCGCCGCGCCGGCACCGATGCCGCGGCGGCTCAGGCGGCGCTCCGCAGCTTTGCCGGCGATCCCCGCTTCGAGGCCTGGCCGCGCAGCATCGCACGCTACTTCCTGGGCGAGATCGACGCCGCTGCCCTGACCAGGGCCGCCGACCAGGGCGATGCCTTCGAGCGCCGCAACCAGGCCTTCGACCGGGACTTCTACCTCGGCCAGGCCGCGGCGCTGGCCGGTGACGCCGCCGAGGCGCGGCGCCGGTTCGCCGCCGTCGTCGCCACCGGCGCCCGGCAGTATCTCGAGTTCAACATCGCCGCCGCCGAGATCGGCGCCCTGGGCAAGCTCGATGCCGTGGCGGGCGGCAAGGTCCCCGGCACGGCGGGCCCGAGCGGCGAGGTCTCCGCCACCACCCATCCGCCGGCGCCGCCCAAGAAGAACGAGAAATGATGCCGCCGCGCCGCGCTGGGGCCGCACGCCGCGGCCTTTCCCTGCTGGTCACCCTGCTGGCGGCCCTCGCCGGTCTCGGCATCCAGGCCGGCATCCAGGGCGGCGCCCGGGCGGTCACCTACGGCGCGGACGATCGGGTCGCGGAATCCCGCGATCCGGGCACACCCTACGGTGCCATCGGCCTGCTCTATCACCACGAGGACGGCGGCGGCTATCTCGGCGGCACCGCCTTCCTGGTGTCGCCGTGCCATGTCCTCACCAACTACCATGTCGCCGCGCATCACGGCCGGCGTTTGTCAGAATCGGAGACCAGCGTCTTCTATCTCGGCCAGGGCCAGGTCGGACCCGACTGGGACGACGGCCAGCATTTTTCGCTGCGCAGCGCGGCCCGGCCCGTGGTCTGGGGCAATTTCCTCGCGCCGGAGAACGAAGGCGACGACCGGGCGTCGACATCCGCCGCCGCGCAGAACGGCTGGGAGGATTGGGCGCTGCTGAAGCTCGACGACTGTCTGGGCGATGCCGCGCGCGGCTTCGGCTACCTGCGCCTGCAGCCGATTCCGACCCGCGAGCTCACCCGCAGCCAGCAGCCGCTCGCCGTCACGGCGGTCGGCCTGCCGGCGGACAAGTCCACGGCGAAGCTGTGGGCCGATCCGGATTGCCGGATCTACGGGCAGATCTCCGCTTCCGGCTGGCAGCACGACTGCCTGTTCAAGTCCGGCAATTCCGGCGGACCGCTGTTCGCGATCGACCCCCAGACCGGGACGGCACTGGTCTATGCCGTCGGCGCCAGCCGTCCGGTCATGCTCGGCCTGGCGGACGAGAAGTCCGACGCGGTGGTCATCGCCCCGGACGACCCGGACCGGCTGTCGCTGCTGCCCACCGCCGTACCGGTCGCCGCCTTTCTCGACCGCATCGCGCCCTATCTCCCGGCCGACCCGGCGCGCGATGTCTATCTGGCCGACCATCCGCATGACGAGCACTACACCGATCTCGGGGACGAACGCATGATCGCCGATCTCGACGCGGCGCTGAAGGCCAATCCGAAGGCAACCGACGCCTATATCCTGGAGGGGCGCGCCTATGACGCGCGCGGCCGGCACGCGATGGCGATCACCCAGTATTCCGCCGCCCTGGCGCAGAATCCGAAGGATTGGGCGGCGCTCTATCACCGCTGCCTGGCCTGGCTCGACGTCGAGGACTTCGCCGCGGCGGTGCGCGACTGCAGCGCCGTCCTTGCGGCCTATCCGGACCGGGTCGACGTGCTGATCGATCGCGGCAAGGCCTACTACTACGACAGCGACTTCGAGGCGGCGATTGCCGACTATTCCGCGGCGATCAAGGGCCGGCCGCGGCTGGACTATGCCTATTCCTACCGGGCCGATGCCTATGCGGCGATGGACCGCTTCAAGGAGGCGATCATCGACTACGGCCGGGCGATCAGGCTGGCCGAGGGCAATGCGGCGGATGCCTATTACAATCGCGGCTATACCCGCCTGCGCCTCGGCCAGTACGGCGCGGCGATCGCCGATTTCCGCAGCGCCATCGAACAGGCGCCGGATGCCGCCGAGGTCTATCGCAGCCTGGCCCTGGCGGAGATCGCCGACGGCGATGCCGACGCCGCGAAACGCGCCCTGGATACCGCGGTCCGGCAGGATCCCAACGATGCCTGGGGCCTGCTGCAGCGGGGAAATCTCGCTTATGCCGCGAACGATTTCACCGCCGCCCTCGCCGACTACCAGGCGGCCATCGGTTCGGACCGGCTCTTCATCTATCCGCAGCTGATGCGTTTCCTGGCGCAGGCGCGGCTGGGGCAGGACGGCAGCGCCGAGCTCAGGGCCTTCATCGCGGCGCGGGAGGCGGCGGACGCCAAGCCGGACGAATGGCCGATGCCGATCGCCCGCTACTTCGCCGGTACCGCGACGGAGCAGCAGGTGCGCGACGGCGCCAAGGCGAAGAGCGCGCAGATGACCCGCGACCAGACCTTCGACGCTGACTTCTATCTCGGCCAGCTGGCGCTCATCGGTGGCGATAGGGCGAAGGCGGCGGACCTGCTCAAGGCGACGACGGCGGAGGGTTTCGCCGTCATGGTGGAATACGGCATCGCCAGCGCCGAGCTGGCGCGGATGTAGGGGCCTAGCCGCCCTCGAAACCGCTCAGCACGTTCACGGTATTGACCCCCAGGGCCTCCACCGCGTAGCCGCCCTCGAAGACGAAGAGCGTCGGCAGCTCGGCCCAGGAGATCAGCTCGCCCATCCGCAGGTAGTCCTCGTGTCGCAGCTTGAAGCGCGAGATCGGATCGTGCTCGAAGGTGTCGAGGCCGAGGGAAACCACCAGGGCCTCGGGCCGGTACTGGCGGATGCGGGCGAAGGCGACCGACAGCGCCGCCTCGTAGCGCGCCCAGTCGGTGCCCCAGGCCAGCGGCAGGTTGAGATGATAGCCCTCGCCGGGTCCGCTGCCGATCTCGTCGGCATAGCCGATGAAATAGGGGAATTCCTGCCGGGGATCGGCATGCAGCGAGATGGTCAGCACGTCGTCGCGCCCGTAGAAGATCTGCTGGGTGCCGTTGCCGTGATGATAGTCGACATCGAGAATCGCCACGCGCTTGGCGCCCTGGTCGATGAAGGCCTGGGCGGCGATGGCGGCGTTGTTGAAGAAGCAATAGCCGCCGTAGAAGTCGCTGCCGGCATGGTGGCCGGGCGGGCGGCACAGGGCAAAGGCCGCGCGCTCGCCGGTGGCCACCAGCTTCTGCGCCGTCAGCGCCACGTTGGCCGAGGCGGTGATCGCGGCCCAGGTCCCGGCCATGATCGGCGTGCCGGCATCGATCGCATAATAGCCGAGGCGGCCGTCAATGCTGTCGGCGAGACGGCGGCCGAGGCCGGGAACCGGCCATACATGCGGCAGCGCGTCGAAGGTGCGGCCGGTTGCGGCCCAGTCGTACCAGGCGACGCGCAGGAATTCGACCAGCCCGTGGTCGTGGATGCGCTTGATCGGCGCCAGGCCGAAATCCTGCGCCGGCAGCACCTCGCCGAGTTTTTCCGAGCGGATGCGTTCGAGCACGATCGAGGCGCGCCGCGGGATCTCGTGTACCGGCACGAAATCGCCCTCGAACATCTCCTTGCGTCCGTCGTGCTTCTGCTGGTCCTCGGCGAATATCGTCCGCATCTTCCCGACCCGATTGCTCTATGCCCGCGCCATGTCTTCGATCAGCAGATGGCCGGTATCGAAGCCGCCCTGCCAGACCTCCGCCCCCGCCCGACGCGCCTGGCGCAGCGCGCCTATCGGCAGCATCGACACCAGCAGCGGGCCGGGCCCTTCGACCTCGGTGAAGGGCCCCGTCCGGTCGACCAGGCCGGTGGCGCCGAAGGCGACCTCGCAGGGGGCGAAGAAGGCGGCGCCGGAACAGTTGCCGTCGATCCCGCCCGCGCCGACCCGGCCGATGCAGCCCACCGCACCGACGATGGCGAAGAGTTCCACCGCCCGCGCCTTGGCGCAATCGAAGACCCGATGATAGCCCGAGAGATGCCCGGTCATCGAGGGCACCAGGACCAGGTCGATGTCGCGGTCGACCAGCATCTGGGCGACGCCCGGCATTTCGATGTCGAGGCAGATCAGCACCAGGAAGCGCAGGCCGCGCCAGGAGACGACGCGCAGATGCCGGCCCTGGGCGAGAAGCCAGCCCTGCGGATCCTTCTCGGCGGGGGTGAGGACCAGCTTGTCGTGGGACCGGATCTCGACGCCGCCCTTGCCGTCGGGCAGGAGGATCCAGCTGCGGTTGAGAAATTCGGGGCTGCCCGCAGGGCGCGGGCCGGTTCGATCGGCGTCGGGCGCCCGGCGGATCGGCATCGATCCGGCGACCACGGCCAGATCGTGCTTGATCGCCAGGGCCTGCAGCCGCGGCAGGGCACGGGTGCCCTCCTCCGCCATCCAGCCGACGATCTCGGTCGGCTTCAGGGCGGCGGGGGCCTGCGCCAGCCAATGCGCCGAGGCATATTCCGGCATGACGAAGAGCGCAGCGCCGCGGGCCTTCGCTTCCGCCATCAGGCCGTCCGCCAGGGACAGCCAGCCATCGAGGCCGTTCACCGGATAGGCGAGATTGGCGGCCCACAGCGCGACGCCGACCGTGGCCGCGTCGCCGTCCCCCGCCCGTGCCGGATCCGTTCCGTCCATCGCCCTCTCCCGCTCAGATCGCCGGGCGCGTCTTGGCGCTGCGGTACCAGCCGCCGACCGCGGTCTCGAAGGCCATGGCGGCACGGAACACGTCGGCATCGCTGTAGCTGCGCCCGACCACCTGGATCCCGGTCGGCACCCCGTTGCGGGCATGGCCCGAGGGGATCGAGAGCACCGGGCAGCGCGAGAGGGTGTTGAACGGCGTCGTCATGCACCAGCCCAGCACCGCCGGCAGCTTCGATACCTTGCCGTTGATCTTCAGCTCCTCGCGGGTCTCCAGGAAGTCCGCCTTCACCGCCGGCAGCGCCAGGGTCGGGCAGATGAAGACGTCGTAGTTCTCCATCATCGGGCCGAAGGTCTCGTACATCCGCGCCGCGCCCTCCATCGAGGCGAGGAAATCCAGGGCGCTGGTCTTCCCGGCCATGCGGGCGAAATCCAGCGCATAGCTGGTCATCAGCGCCTTGTGCTTCTTCGCCACCTTGGCGAGCGAGGCGCCGAACAGGTGGTTGAGGTGGTTCATGCCGGTATCGAGCGCGGCGCGGCCCCATTTCAGGTCGACCTCGATCACCGTGGCGCCGAGGCTGCGGAAGACGTCGAGCGCCGCCTTGGTATTGGCGACGACTTCCTTGTCGACCTCGAAGCAGGTGAGGTCCATGGAATAGGCGATGCGCCAGCCCTTGATCGGCTTGTAGGTGGCGGGCAGGGTGAGCTTCGGCCGCAGGCTGGCGATGTCGTGCGGGCTCGGGCCGCACATGACGTTCTGCAGCAGGATCGCATCGGCGACCGAGCGCGTCATCGGCCCGGTATGGCAATAGGGGTCGAGATTGAACGGCGGATCGTCCGGGTTGCGGCCATAGGGCGGCTTGTAGCCGACGACGCCGGTGCAGGAGGCGGGAATCCGGATCGAGCCGCCGATATCCGAGCCGGTCGCGATCGTGGCGGTGCCGGCCGCCAGCGAAGCGCCGGAGCCGCCGGAGGAGCCGCCCGGGGTGAATTTCGGGTTCCACGGGTTGCGGGTGATGCCCCACAGCCGCGAATGGGTGACCGAGGCGCAGGAGAATTCCGGGGTGGCGGTGCGGGCATGCACGATGGCGCCGGCCTTCAGGATCCGCTCGTTGTTGGGCGAGGTCGTGGTGGCGACGAAATCCTTGGTGGTCAGCGAGCCGAAGGAGGTCGGCTTGCCCTTGATGTAGCTCTCGTCCTTGACGGCGATCGGCAGGCCCTCGAGGACGCCCAGCCGGGCGCCGGATTTCATGAACTTCGCCTCGGCCTTGCGGGCGTTGTCCATCGCCTCGTCGTAATACTTGAAGGTGAAGGCCTTCAGCTTCCCGTCGACCGATTCGGCGCGGGCGATCACCGCCTGCATCAGCTCGACAGGCGACAGTTTCCTGGCGCGAAACAGCTTCTGCGCCTCGGTCGCCGTCAGGTAACAGAGATCGTCGTTCTTCATCGGATTGCGCCCCCATGCTTCAACGGAACGAGCTCTGTGGTCGACACGCTGAACCGAGAATGGCCGGGCGCCGGTCGAGCTGCGGTTTGATTGGCGCGCACCCTAGCACAGGTGAAATTGATCTTGCCAGCCGCAGCCAATCGGCCCCGGACCCCATCCGATCCGCATCACCGATGCCGCTGCAGGACGATGCGGCGCCGATCTGGATGACGATCCGGGGATGCAATCCCTGACCGTTTGGTCCGGTATTGGTTCGCCAGGCCAGAATGCTGCCCGGATCGCGGTGATGTGACGCGGTTGCACCCCGTCTCCCTATTGGCATTGTGACAATATCCACATAGGATAATCGCCGGACGTCCGCCAAAGAGACGTCAGGGAGAGGTCTTGGTGCCGAAAATAGCAGTGATGCGCTGCCCTTCCGCCATTGGCGCGAGAGTGGTGGCGGATTGCCTTTACGCAGCTAAAGCGAGATGATCAGCGCTGCCGAAGCCGCCGAGGCGGCTGACCGCAAGAGCATTCGCCGGAAATGGCTGCTGATACTGCCGGCGTTGACCATCATCATGCTGGCCGCCATCGGCCCGCTCGCCATCATGGCGGTCTATTCGTTCCTGGCCAAAGGCGACTACGGCGGCGTCGCCTGGCATTTCTCCACCGACGCCTGGTTCAATGTCGTCCTCGAGCGCGACATCTTCGATGACACGCTGTCCTTTGCCGACGCGCATATGATCGTGTTCTGGCGCAGCGTCAAGCTGGCCGGCCTCACCACCGTCCTCACCCTGATCTTCGGCTTCCCGACCGCCTATTTCATCACCGTCCGGCCGGAACGCACCCGCGACATGTGGCTGTTCCTGGTCACCATCCCGTTCTGGACCAACCTGCTGATCCGCACCTTCGCGATCCAGGAACTGATCCGTCGCGACGGCACGATCAACAATTTCCTGGAATGGCTGCATGTCATCCCGGCGCCGATCCAGATGCTGAACACCGATTTCGCCATCGGCTTCGGCATGGTCTATGTCTATCTGCCGCTGATGGTCCTGCCGATCTATTCCAGCATGGAGAAGCTGGATTTCCGCATGGTCGAGGCCGGCTACGATCTCTATGCCGGCCGGCTCGCGGTCCTCAGGAAGATCATCATTCCGCTGGTGAAGCCGGGCATCATCGCCGGGTCGATTCTGGTCTTCATCCCGGCGCTCGGCGCCTATGTGACGCCGGCCTTGCTGGGCGGCGGCAACAAGCTGATGATCAGCAACCTCATTTCCCTGCAGTTCGGCCAGGGCCGCAACTGGCCATTGGGCGCCGCCCTCTCCATCGCGCTGATGGCCATCGTCATGGCGGCGATGATGATCTACGTCCGCAACGCTTCCGGCCAGAAATCGCATTAGGATCGCCGTCGATGTTCGCAAGCAGGCCGTTCATCATCAAGAAAATGCCCGGCTTCGCCACGATTGCGCTGCTCATGTTCGTCATTCTCTATCTGCCGATCATGCTGCTCATCATCTATTCCTTCAACGAGCGGGAATCGGTCGCGAGCTGGGGCGGTTTCTCGCTGCGCTGGTACCAGTCCGCCTGGAACAACCGCGAAATCAAGGAGGCTGCCTTTCGGTCTCTCTGGCTGGCGAGCTTTGCCGCATCGATCGCCACGATTACCGCCACCCTGGCGGCCATCGCCACCACGCGCACCAAGCCGTTCCGCGGCATGACCATGGTCTACGCCATCATCAACATGCCGCTGATGGTGCCGGAGATCGTCACTGCCGTGGCGCTGCTGATCTTCTTCGCCTCGATCAAGATCGCCACCAATTACACCGGTGTCGGCTACCTGATGGCGGCGCATGCAGCCTTCTGCATTCCTTTTGCCTATCTGCCGATCCGGGCGCGGCTCGAAACCATGGATTCCACCTTGGAGACGGCGGCGGCCGATCTCTATGCTTCGCCCTACAAGGCGTTTCGCTATGTTACCCTGCCGCTGCTCTGGCCCGGCATCATCGCCGGCTTCATGCTGGCCTTCGTCATCTCACTGGACGACGTCGTCATCACCGACCACATCAAGTCGGGCGGCGAGGAGACCCTGCCAACCTACATGCTGGGACAGCTTCGGCGCACCATGACGCCGGAGGTGAATGCCGTTTCCGCCATATTTTTCGGACTGTCCGTTCTGCTTGTCACCCTGTTCTTCTTCCTGAACCGGAAGAAGTAGCCACAGAGAAACGTCACCGCACAAACGTCAATGGAGGAGAGCCTACTATGAAGTTCAAACTTGGAGGCATTGCCCTGGGCCTGGCGATGGCCATGACCGCGGGCACCGCACTCGCCGACGGCGAGCTGCAGATCTACAACTGGGGCGACTACACCAACCCCGAACTGATCAAGAAGTTCGAAGCGAAATACAACGTCAAGGTCACCGTCACCGACTACGACTCCAACGATACCGCGCTGGCGAAGATCCGCGCCGGCGGCCATGGCTTCGACATCGTCGTTCCTTCGGCGAGCTTCGTGCCGATCTGGATCAACGAGGGCCTGCTGCTGGAAACCCGGCCCGACCAGATGGAGAACTTCAAGAATATGGACCCGAAATGGGTCGATGTGCCCTTCGACAAGGGCCGTCACTACACCGTGCCATGGCAATGGGGCACCACCGGCATCCTGGTCAACACCAAGTATTACAAGGGCGACATCAACACCTCGGCGATCTTCCTGAATCCGCCGGATGAGCTGAAGGGCAAGGTGAACGTGGTGCCGGAAATGGCCGACGTCATGAGTCTCGCCATCAAATACGTGGGCGGCGACTTCTGCACCACGGACAAGACGGTGCTGAAGAAGGTGCGTGATACCCTGGTCGAAGCCAAGAAGAATTGGATGTCGATGGATTACGGCAACCAGGAGAAATACGAGAAGGACGATATCATCGCCGGCGTCAACTGGAACGGCTCGACCTTCCGCGCCCGGTTGAAGAATCCGACGATCGCCTATGGCTATCCGAAGGAAGGCTATCCGATCTGGATGGACAATGTGGCCGTCCTGAAGGATGCGAAGAATCCGGAAAACGCCAAGCTTTTCCAGAACTTCATCATGGACCCGGAGAACGCGGCGCTTATCTCCGCCTTCGCGAAATACGCCAATGCCATCGTCGGCTCGGACAAGTTCCTGCCGCCCGAGATGCAGACGGCGCCGGAAATCAAGGTTCCGGACGAATTCGTCAAGGCCGGCGAGTTCCAGTTGACCTGCCCGCCGGAAGCGAACGACATGTATACCAAGATCTGGACCGATCTGCAGAAGTAAGGCCCGGTCAAAAAGAGAAACCCCCGGCGGGAAACTGCCGGGGGTTTTCCTTTGTCGACTGTCCGGGTGGCCTAGTCCTTCAGCACCTGCATCGCCTCGGGCGCGATCCTGAGGCCGACCGGATCCCCGGCATTCAGGACATCGGTATGGCCGCGGCGATTTTGCACCCGCACCATGACGCCGCCGCCGGAATCGAGGTCGATGTGGAAATGGGTGTCGGTACCGAAATAGACCATGTTCTCGACCTTGCCGGTGAGGTGGCAGTCGGTACTCGGCCGCACCAGATCGATGCGTTCGGGGCGGATCGCCAGCGTCACCGTGCCGCCGACCGGCGCGTCGTAGCCGAGATCATGGTCGACCGCGACACCGGAGGGCAGGCGGAGCTGGCCCTGGGTTCCGATCCGCTGCAGCACCTCGGCTTCGATGAAATTGGTCTCGCCGATGAAATCCGACACGAAGCGGTCAACCGGGCGCTCGTAGATCTCCGTCGGGCTGCCGATCTGCAGGATCTTGCCCTTGGACATGACGGCAATGCGGTCCGACATGGTCAGGGCTTCTTCCTGATCATGGGTGACGAAAACGAAGGTGATGCCGGTTTCGAGCTGCATGCGCTTGAGCTCGATCTGCATCTCCTTGCGGAGCTTGTAGTCGAGCGCGGACAAGGGTTCATCGAGCAGCAGCACCTTGGGCTTTGGCGCCAGCGCGCGGGCCAGGGCCACGCGTTGCTGCTGGCCACCCGAAATCTGGCTCGTCTTGCGGTTCTTCAGCTCCTCCATCCGGACCAGTTTCAGCATTTCCTGGACGGTCGCTTCGACCTTGGCCTTGGGCCGGCCCAGCATCTCCAGGCCGAAGGCGATGTTCTGGCCGACGGTCATATGCGGAAACAGGGCATAGGACTGGAACACCGTGTTGACCGGGCGCTTGAAGGGCGGCAGGTGGCTTACCTCCTCGCCGTCCAACAGGATGCTGCCGGCGGTTGGCAACTCGAACCCGGCGATCAGGCGGAGCAGCGTGGTCTTGCCGCAGCCCGAGGGTCCCAGCAGGGTGAAGAACTCGTTCTGCCGGATGGTGACCGAAACGTCATCCAGGGCGCGGACCGCATCGGGGCCGACACCAAAGGTTTTGACCACATTTTTGGCTTCAACGGCGGCTTGAGCCGACAAGATTACCCCTCCAGAAAGCCTGTACCCTGTGCGTATTTTCTCTTGGGCGACGGCATGGGGCGGTCGCTTCGCGGCATCGCGCCCCGCCACATCTGAACGTGTGGCTTTGGACAGGCCGCGCGGAAATTTCGGTCACTCTAGGGAAAAACCATTGCCGGTCAACCGCCAACTTGCCGGGAACCGGGCCTAGCCGACGGCAAGGGCCGGCCGGGCAGATGTCGGGGCCGGCGAACCATTTTCGGCATGTGGTCCACCGCGCTCCTGACCGATTGGACAGGGTTCCTGCCGCACCAAGCGGACCGGATCCGACACAATCCTGGCGATCCCCCGGTCGAAGGCTCTATGGTGGGAATTCATCCCGAGTCCCCTTTCCGCGAGCCCGTCTTGCCGTCACTCCCGCCCCCGGCCATCGCCACGGCCTCCCGTCTTCCTGCCGCCGAGGCCGCCGGCGGACAGCCCGGCGGACCCGCCGGGAGATCGCAGCGCGATCAGCCGCTTTCCGCCATCCTGCTGATGAATCTCGCCGTCCTCATCTTCACCTTGATGGACGCGGTGATCAAAGGCATATCGGCGACCTATCCGACCGGCGAAATCGTCTTCTTCCGCAACATCTTCGCCTTCATCCCGCTGCTCGCCTATGCCTGGGCGACGGTCGGGCACATCTCGCTGCGGACGGCGAAGCCCTGGGGCCATGTCGCCCGCGGCCTGGCCGGGGTCTCGGCGATGTTCTGCTATTTCCTGTCCTACAAGCTGCTGCCGCTGTCCGATGCGATCGCCCTCGGGCTGTCCGGCCCGATCTTCCTCACCGTCCTCTCGGTGCCGCTGCTCGGCGAGAAGGTCGGCTGGCGGCGCTGGACGGCGGTGATCGTCGGCTTCCTCGGCGTTCTGGTGATGACGCGGCCGGGTCACGGCGTATTCGAGATCGCGGCCCTGGTGCCGCTGCTCGCCGCGGTCTTCTATGCCCTGGCCATGGTCTCAATCCGCCGCCTCAGCGATTCCGATCCCTCGACCACCATCGTGTTCTACTTCACCGCCTTTGCCGCCTGCGCCGGGCTCTGCACCCTGCCGATCGGGTTCCTCGGCGAGAGCTATGCCTGGGTGATGCCGCAGGATCTCGGCGACTGGGGCATCGTCGCCCTGATCGGCCTGATGGGCGGCTGCGGGCAGATCTTCATCACCCAGGCCTTCAAGCGCGCAGGCGTGTCGATCGTGGCCCCCTTCGACTACATGGCCCTGGTCTATGGATTCCTGCTCGGCTACTTCGTCTTCAGCGAAGTGCCGGACCGCTATCTGATCATCGGCGGCCTGGTCGTGGTTTCAAGCGGCGTCTACATCATCCACCGCGAGACCGTGGTCGCGCGGCAGAATCGCCGCGCCCAGCCGGTACCGCCGCTGCCCACCAACGAATAGGCCGGCCGGATTGACAGCCGGCGGCCGGGACGCGATCATTTCCGCATGGCCGATCCCGATCCGATCTATCGCGCGCGCTTCCTGGCGCGCCTGCACGGCCTGAAGCCGCAATCGGTGCTCGATGTCGGCTGCGGGACGGGCGATCTGCTGGCGGCACTGGCCGGCACCCTGCCGCGCTGCGCCGGCATCGAACCCGATGCGGGCCGGGTGGCAACGGCAGTGGCGCATGGGCTCGATGTCCGCCAGGGCGACGCCGCGTCCCTGCCCTTCGAAGACGACAGCTTCGACCTCGTGGTCTTCCAGTTCGTGCCGCATCACCTGCAGGCCTGGGATGCCGCCCTCCACGAGGCGCTGCGGGTGGCGCGCGGCGGCGTTGCGGTCCTGGAGGGCTGGTACGAGCGCGGCATACCGGCCCAGGATGTCGCGGCGCATTACGAGGACTGGTCGAAGCGGATCGACCGGGCGACCGGCATGGTCCACGCGGTCTATCCGTCAGCGCCGGAACTGCTGCGGCCGCTCGGCGAGCACAGCGCCTATCGGATCGAAACCGGCTACGACCTGGTGCATGAACTGAAACCGATCGACGAAGTCATCGAGGATGCCGAGCAGCAGCTCGGGCGCCTCGAGGATCCGGCGGCGGCGCGTGCGGAATGGCACTTCATCCTGGAGCGCGCGCGGCGCGACGGCTTTGGCTACGAAGGCGCGGTCTGCGTTACCATCCTGAAGGCCTGATCCCTCAGGCGCGCCCGAGGCGCTCCTCGATCGCATCCCAGATCCTGTCCTCGAGCACCGTGCCGTCGAAGCGGTTGATCTCCTGCAATCCGGTCGGCGAGGTGACGTTGATCTCGGTCATGTAGTCGCCGATGACATCGATGCCGACGAAGATCAGCCCGCGCTTCTTCAGTTCCGGCCCGATCGCCGCGCAGATGTCGCGGTCGCGCCGTGTCAGCGTCGACTTCATCGCCTTGCCGCCGACATGCATGTTGGAGCGCGCCTCGCCGGCGGCCGGCACGCGATTGATCGCGCCGACCGCGACGCCGTCGATCAGGATGATGCGCTTGTCGCCCTGGCGCACTTCCGGCAGATATCGCTGCACGATCACCGGTTCGCGGTAGAGCTGGGTGAACAGCTCCAGCAGCGAATTGAGATTTTCGTCGCCCGGCTGGATGTGGAACACGCCGGCGCCGCCGTTGCCGAACAGCGGCTTCACGATGATGTCCTTGTGATCCGCGCGGAAGCCCAGGATCTCCTGCCGGTCCGAGGTGATCAGCGTCGGCGGCATCAGCCCGTCGAATTCGGTGACGAACAGCTTCTCCGGCGCGTTGCGCACATGGACCGGGTCGTTGACCACCAGGGTCTTCGGATGGACGTGCTCGAGAATATGGGTCGCCGTGATGTAGGACATGTCGAAGGGCGGGTCCTGGCGCATCAGGATCACGTCCAGCTGCGACAGGTCGATCACCTCCTCGCTGCCGGCGGTGAAGTGATTGCCGCGCTCGCGCCGCAGGGTCAGGGGCCGGGCGCGCGCCGTGACCTTGCCGTCGCGGAAGGTCAGCTGGCGCGGATGGTAGTGATAGAGGCTGTGGCCGCGGGCCTGTGCCGAAAGCCCCATGACGAAGGATGAATCCCCGTCGATATTGATGCTCTCGATCGGATCCATCTGGATGGCAACGGTGAGGGGCATGGGCGCGAATCTCCGGGAAATGCTGCGCGCAGTCTAGCGCCCGGCGCGTTCAATGCAACTGCTGGCCGATCTCCTGCAGCAGCCGCGCCGCGTGATGGCGCTGGACCTCGTTGTCCGAGATCTCGAGGAAATGCAGCAGCGCCGCCCGGGCGGCCATCAGGTTGCCGAGCTTGGCATGGATCAGGCCGGATTCCCGCCACAGCGGCGCGTGTTTCGGGGCAATCAGCAGCATGCGGTCGAGCACCATCGCGGCGTGCTGCAGCTCGCTTTCCTGGATCAGCCGCGTCTTGATGTTGTTTTCCAGGCGCAGCAGGATATCGCGGTTGCCGATCGGCGCGTAGTGCTCCGGCGTCAATTCGGCCTTTTCGCCGACAGTGGCCTTCAACTTGCGCCGCAGATCGGCGATGGAGCAGATCTGGCCGCCTTCGAAGGGGTCGAGGATCGCCGCCTTGCCGTCGTGAAACAGCCGGATGACGAAATGACCGGGGAAATTGACGCCTTCCACCTGCCAGCTCTGGCTGCGTGCGGCATGGATGTAGAGGATCGACAGGGCGACGGGCAGGCCCTTGCGGCGATCGATCACCCGCATCAGGTTGGCATTCTGCATGTCGTCGTAGGTCACACGGTCGCCCTGATAGCCGAAGCCGCCGGACATCACTTCGGCCAGAACCGCCGCCCGCGCCTGCAGGCCTTCGTCGCCCGAGGCGCCGATCTCGATGCGCCGGCAGCCGATCGCCATTTCGGCGGCGATCGCATCCAGGTGATTGCGGTAGAGCGTCGGCCCCAGATGCCGGCGTTCCATCGCCGCCAGGGCCAGTGCCGATTCGGCGAGATCGATGGTCGCGTCTGCGCTCTCGCCGACACGGCGGAGGATCGCCTCGGGATCCCAGGCGGCGGCGGGACCGGGGCCGCTCATTGGGCCGAAGCTTGCGTCGGCTGGTCCGGTCCGATCGGGGCCGGCATGGCGACCGCGGGCAGGTCGGGGGCCGGCAGATCCGGAGCCGGCATGTCGATCTCCGGCGGATGGTCGGGAATCGGCGCCAGCGCCTGATCCTTGAGGCGGACGTCGGCGATGACGTTCTGCACATAGGGGATGTCGCGGGCGTGATCGATGGCGCGCTGCAGCTCGGCCTGGTCCTGGGCGACGCCGACCAAATAGACCGTCGATCTTATGCAGTCGACGCTGTAGTTGTTGGCGCGGATCCCCTCGTCGACCAGATAGACGAGGCGCAGGCGCTGGATGAGATAGGCGTCTTCCGCATAATCGGCGAGGTCGAGGCTGGGACCGATCCTGATCTGGTTGTTGACCTCGCGGACCCCATCCGACATCCAGGCAAGCTTCAGGGCCTCGACCCGGTCCTCCGGCTTCTGCACGTAGCCCGAAAGCAGCACCCGTCCCTCATGGACCTGGAGGCTCACCTTCTGGAACAGCTGCTTGTCGTTGGCATAGAGGCGGTTGTTGATCCCCAGCCAGATGGCGTCGTCATTGACGGCATGGATCAGGCCCCGCTCCTCCATTGCCATGTTGACGACCGTAGCGCCGACGCCGACCGCGGTGCCGACGGGGGAGCAGGCACACAGGACCGACGCTAACCCCACGGCTGAGGCAAGGCGCAATCCCATGGGCCACCTGGGGCGCGACTCGGGGCACATGGGGCGATCTTGCCTCAATCCGAATCCGGCCGCCAAGCGTCTTTGAGGTGGATCGGCCGGCCCCGCAGGCCCAGCCAGCGGCCGAAAACCACCACGTCGAAGCGGAGATCGAGACCGGCGAGATCGGGCCGCGCGGCAAGAAAGGTGGCGGCGGCACGGGCGAGCCGGCGGCGCTGGCGGGCCTGCAGGGCATCCGCGGCCTGGACCAGATCGCCGCGCTGTTTCACCTCGACGATGACGAGGGTGGCGCCGCGGCGGGCGATCAGGTCGATCTCGCCGGCCGCCGAGCGCCAGTTCCGCGCCAGGATCCGGTAGCCCTTGAGACGCAGCCACCAGGCCGCCAGGCCTTCGGCACCATGACCGCGGCGGAAGGCCGCCCGGCCGCGGCTGGCCCGCCCGGACGCTGCCGCCCGCGGTCGTCCGCCGGTCTCAGTCGTCCGCGGCATCGGCCTTCTGCAGTTCGAGGGCCCGGGCATAGACGTCCCGGGTCGATCGCCCCGTGGCGCCGGCCACCGCCGCCGCTGCATCCTTGACCCGCATCGACTTCAGGGCATCGCGCAAGGCGGCGTCAAGGTCGATCGCCCGGTGGGTTTCGGCCCCGGGCGGACCGATCACCAGCACGATCTCCCCCTTGGGCGGGCCGGCTTCCGCGTAATGCCGGGCGAGGTCGGGCAACGGACCGCGGCGGACCTCCTCGTAGAGCTTGGTCAGTTCGCGGGCGACGGCGGCCGGCCGGTCGCCAAGGACCGCGGCGCAGTCGGCCAGGCTGTCGGCCAGGCGCGGGGCGGTCTCGAAGAAGATCAGGGTCGCCTTGACGCCGGCAACCTCGTTCAGCGCCTCGCGGCGGGCGCCGCTCTTGTTCGGCAGGAAACCGGCGAACAGGAAGCGGTCGGTCGGCAGGCCGGAAAGGATGAGGGCAAGGATCGGCGCCGAAGGCCCGGGCAGCGCGGTGACCGGGATCCCCGCTTCGGCCGCCTCCCGCACCAGCTTGAAGCCCGGATCCGAGATCAGCGGGGTGCCGGCATCCGAGACCAGCGCCACCTGTTCTCCCGCCAGCAGGCGCGCCAGCAGTTTCGGCCGCATCTCCTCGGCATTGTGGTCGTGATAGGCGACCAGTGGCCGCTTCACGCCGATGTGATGCAGCAGATTGCCGGTCACCCGGCTGTCCTCGCAGGCGATGACATCGGCCGCGCGCAGGGCGTCAACGGCGCGCGGCGGGATGTCGCCGAGGTTGCCGACCGGTGTTGCCACCAGATGCAGCTTTCCGGAGCCGCGCGGAACCGCCGCGCCGGCCGGGCGGCGTTTACTTCCCGGGCCGCTATCGCTAGGCTTTGTCATCGGGTTTTTTGAGGCGGTTCAAGCATGTCGGTCAGTTTCGAGTTCCCGCGGCCCGGCTTCACCTTCAAGCATCTGGCGGTGATCGGGGCGCTGCTGGCATCGGCCTGCGCGCCTAACGTAGCGGCCCCGCCGCCGGCAAGCCAGCCGCAACCGGAGGCGCAGCCGGCCCCGGCGCCGGCTTTGCCCAGCACGACACCGTCCGCGCCGGTCTCCAGCGCGGTGAAAGTCGGGCTTTTGCTGCCATTGTCCGGGCCGAACGCGGCGATGGGACGGGCCATGCTGAATGCCGCCGAAATGGGCCTGTTCGCGTTTGCCGACGACAATTTCTCCCTGGTGGTCCGCGACACCGCGGCGCCGGGCGGGCCGGACGGCGCCGCCCGCGAGGCCCTGGCCGACGGGGCAAAGCTGATGCTGGGGCCGCTTTTCGCCGCCGACGTCAAGCGCGCCGCCGCCCCGGTCCAGGGAGCGCATGTGCCCCTGGTCAGCTTCAGCAACGACGTGTCGGCCGCCGGCAACGGGCTCTATGTGCTGGGGGTCACGCCGCAATCCCAGGTCGACCGGGTGGTGAGCTATGCCGCTGGCCAGAACCTGAAGCGCTTCGCGATCCTGGTGCCGAATTCGCCCTACGGCAAATCGGTCCTCGCCGCCTATCAGGATTCGGTGACAAAGGCCGGCGGCACGATCGCCCAGATGCAGTTCTACGACCCCGCCGCGCCGGACCCGACGGCTTCGGTGAAATCCCTGGCCGGGACCTATCAGAGCGGCGGCTTCGACGCGCTGATGATTCCCGAGGGCGGCCAGAAGCTGCGGATCATGGCGTCGATGCTGCCGGCCTTCGAGATCCCCACCGGGAGCGTGCGCCTGCTCGGCACCAGTCTCTGGAGCGATCCGGGCCTGGCCAGCGAACCGGCGATGGCGGGCGGCTGGTTTGCGGCGCCGCCGCCGGATCGCTGGCAGGCCTTCGCCCAGAGCTATCAGCAGGCCTATGGCGCCCAGCCGGATATCCGCGCCGGCGTGGTCTACGACGCCGTCACCCTGGCGGTCGCCCTGGCGAAATCGGCGCCCGGCGGCGATTTCAGCCAGGCGCGCCTCACCGATCCCTCGGGCTTTGCCGGCGTCACCGGGGTCTTCCGCTTCAACGCCGACGGAACGACGCAGCGCGGCCTGGCGGTGATCGAGATCGATCCCGGCATGCTGAACGTCAAGGATCCCGCCCCTTCGAGCTTCGCCGCGCTGCTGAACTGACCGGGGCCCGCGCCGCTAGGCGAGAAGCTCGCCCAATACCGCGTTGAGGCGCTCGCGCCCGGCCGGCGTCGCCACCACGCGGTCCGCCGCAACCTCCAGGAATCCGCCCTCCGACAGGCGATTCAGGCGGGCCGGGTCGAGCGCCACGTCATAGGCCATGCCGGTCTCCTCGGCAAAGCGCGAGAGCGGAATGCCCTCCGCGAGGCGCAGGCCCATCATCACCATCTCGGCCAGGCGCGCCGGCGCGTCGATCCGGTCGCTCTGGCGGGTGGCGTGGCCCTGGCGTTCGACAAGGGCGAGCCAGGATTCCGGCGCGCGATGCTGGCGGGTGGCGATCTTCGCTCCCTCCAGGGTCAAACGGCCATGGGCGCCGGGACCGACGCCGACGTAGTCGCCGTAGCGCCAATAGGTCAGGTTGTGCCGCGATTCCTCGCCGGGCCGGGCGTGATTGGAAATCTCATAGGCCGGCAGGCCCGCCTCCCGCAGGCGTGCCGCGGTCCATTCGAAGAGTGCCGCCTGGGTCTCGTCGTCCGGCAGGATGAAGTCGCCGCGCGCGAAGGCCTGTTCGAACTGCGTGCCGGTCTCGACGGTGAGCTGATAGAGCGAGATATGCCCGGCGGCGAAGGCCAGGGCCCGTTCCAGTTCGTCCTGCCACTGGCGCAGGGTCTGCTGCGGCCGGGCATAGATGAGATCGAAGGAGAAGCGATCGAAGGTCGCCGCCGCAAGCTCCACCGCCCGCAACGCCTCGCCGGCGTTGTGCTGGCGCCCGAGGAACTTCAGCGCCGAATCCTCCAGCGACTGGACGCCGAGCGAGACGCGGTTGACGCCGGCGTGGCGGAAGTCGCGGAACTTCCCGGCCTCGACCGAGGTCGGATTGGCCTCCAGGGTGATCTCGACATCCGCGGCGACCGGCCAGAGCCGGCTCACCTCTTCGATCACGGCGGCCACGGTCTCGGCCGGCATCAAGGACGGCGTGCCGCCGCCGAAGAACAGGCTGGTCACCGGCCGGGCGCCGCTCAGCGCCGCGTAATGGGCCAGTTCCCGCAGCAGGGCCGCGCGCCATCGGGCCTGGTCGACGCCTTCGCGGACATGGCTGTTGAAATCGCAATAGGGGCACTTCGCCTTGCAGAACGGCCAATGCACATAAATACCGAAACCGCGATGGTCCGGGCGCGCCGGCGGCAGGACGGGAAGGGCGGTGGTGGGGCGCATGCGGGGCAGCTTATGCCGCAAAGCCGGGACTGCTGCAACTTACCCGGCAGCGGCCTGGCTTCTATCCCGCCTTCGGCTGGATCTGCTCGCCATGGCGCCAGGGACGCTGCAGCATGGGCCGGCCGAAATAGTAGCCCTGCAGGCAATGCACGCCGGCACCGACCAGGAAGGCCGCATCATCGGCGTTCTCGACGAATTCGGCGACGGTCTCCAGCCCGAAGGTCTCGGCAAGGCCCATCAGGTTGCGGATGAACAGCTGGTTGTCGACATTGTTGGTGAGGTTGCGCACGAAGGAGCCGTCGATCTTGACCATGTCGACGGTCAGCGCCTTCAGGTGCCGGAACGAGGTGAAGCCGGCGCCGAAATCGTCGATGGCCACCCGGCAGCCAAGATCGCGCACCACGTTCACGAAGCGGGCCGATTCCTCGATGTCGTGCAGGGCCGCGGTCTCGGTGATCTCGACGATCAGGCGCGGCGCGATCTGCGGCGCCGATTTCACCGCCGAGATCAGGGCCCGCAGCCAGGACTGGTCGGTCGCGGTGAGGCCGGAAATGTTCAGCGCCAGAACCGTCTCCGGCGCGGCTATCAGCTCGGCCACCGCCATGTCGAGGACATGCCGGTCCATCAGGCGGGTCATGCCGAGCTGCTCGATGATCGGAATGAAGGCGCCGGCGGGAACGATCTCGCCGTTCTCCTCGCGCATCCGCAGCAGGCATTCGTATTTCGCCACCTTGTGGGTCTTGGCTTCGACGATCGGCTGATAGGTGAAGAGCAGGCGGTTCTCGCGCATCGCCTGCTGGACCTGGGCGCCGATATCCATGGCGCGGCGGTGCAGCAGGCTCTGCTGTTCGGAGGCCTTGTAGGTATTGAAGCAGCTGCGGCCCGACTTCTTGGCGGAATGCAGCGCCGATTCCGCCTTGGTCATCACGTCGAAGGCGGTGTTCATCAGGCCCGGGAACAGCACGCAGCCGATCGAGACGCTGACCGGGATCGACTGGCCGTCGATCTCCACCGGCTGCTCGCGGCAAGTCTCGAGGATGCGCTCCATCGCATGGATCACCATCTCCTCGGGGCATTGCGCCAGCACCACGCCGAAGCGGTCGCCGCCGAGGCGGCCGATCACGTCGCTGGCGCGCAGGAAGCGGTCGAGGCGCTGGCCGATCGCGACGAGAACCGCATCGCCGACTTCATAGCCGTAGGCATTGTTGATCATCGCCAGCTTGTCGATGCCGACCACCATGAAGGCACCCGGCATCGCAAAACGGCGGCCGAAGCTGAGGGCGCGATCCAGTTCCTCGCGCAGCCGGGTCTTGTTGAAATGCCCGGTCAACTCGTCGTAGTTGGCGATGCGCTCGAGGCGCGCCTCGTTCTGCTTGCGCGCGGTGATGATGCGCAGGCTGCCCGACATCGCCTGCGGCATGCCGTTCTCGCCCAGCGCCGCGCGGCCGCGGTCATGCACCCAGATGACGACGCCTTGGCCGTTGCGGATCCGGTACTCGCATTCATAGGGATCGCCGATCAGGGCCCCGGATCGGGCCGCTGCCGGACCCGGCTGTCCGCCGCTGCCCTGGCTGAAATGGTCGCTGAGCGCCTTCAGGCGGGTCGGCAGATCCTCGGGATGGATGCGGTTGTTGTAGCTGTGGCCGGAATGGACCGTCTCGGCACCGCGCTCGCCGAGAATCTCGTCGATATTGCCGACCCAATGCACCTGATCGGTCAGGATGTCCCAGCGGTAGGCGATGTCGCCGGAGGCCGCCACGGCCTCGCGCACCCATTCGGCCGGGTTTTCGGGCGATGGCTGGTCGACAGGGCCTGGTCGGTCCCGACCGATATCGTTTTTCATCGCCGTCACGAAAAAACCCACAACTTTCCGAGGGTTAGCCAATCCAACCGCCACATTATGCCGCAGACCTTAAACAAGTCCTAAAAACCGCCGCATGCGGGTCGAGAAACCTGTGGTTATCTCGTCCCGCCACCCCTTCAGCATGGTAAATACTTAGTAAATAACGAAAAATTGCGATGGAAGCGGATTCCGCGCTTGAGTGGCGGGGCAATTTATCTAAAATCCAATCTAATTCCACCGGTCGCCGCCGCCAAGGGGCGATGCGGTGCCCGGCAACGATCGTCCTGGATCAAGGGTTACACATCGCATGGCCGATCTGGCGCGCATCCTGGCATTGCCGCCGCCGCGGAGCTTCGGCACCGCGACGCAGGCCGTCGCGCGCCAGCTGCGGCCGGCCGACACCGCGGGCGGCGGTTCGGCGGGCAGCGGGTTGCCGGTCGCGCCGTCCGAGACGGCGACGGGATCCACTGACCAGGAATCGGCCGGCCAGGAATCGGCCGGCCAGGCAAAGCGCTTCCGGTTCCGGGTCTATGACGGCGCCGGGCGCGACACGCAATCCGCCGACCTGCAGCGCTATCAGAACGGCGCGGCCAATGGCCAGGCGCGCGGCGCTTCGGGCCCGGCTGGAGGGGCGTCGGGCCCGCAGCCGCAGACCGGCGGCCGGCAGGATCAGGCAGGCGCCGCCGGCCGAAGCGAACCCAAGGCCGTGGCGACATTTCTCGCGCAGCTGATCTCCCAGGAACAGCTGGGCCAGGGGCTGCATGCGCCGCCGATCAGGGCGGCTGACATCGCCTATCGTCGCGCAGGCGCCGAACCCTCGATCGAGATTGGTTCACCCGCGCGGTTCAGCCTTGCCGTCTAGCGCATCGCCTTCCTATTCTGCACCCCGGAAATGACCTGCGATTGCCGCGGCACGGCGCGGCACGCTTGGCTGGATAGGCTGGAATGAAAAGCATCTTGGATGGCTTGCAAGGGACCCTCGGCGATGCGACGGCGATCGCGGCTTCGGGTGCGCCCGATCTCAGCCATCGCGGCCTTCATGAGCTGGCGACGCGCAGCATCGCCGCCTTGAACGCCCACGGCCTGGGGCGCGGAGACCGCATCGCCATCCTGCTGCCGAACGGGCCGGAGATGGCGGCGGCCTTCCTGGCCGTCGCCGCCGGCGCCGAAACGGCACCCCTCAATCCCGCCTACCGGGCCGACGAACTCGATTTCTATCTCGCCGACCTCAAGGTTGCCGCGGTCCTGGTCAAGGCCGGGGAGGACCATGCCATCCGCCAGGTGGCGAAGGATCGCGGCCTGCCGCTGATCGAACTGGAACCGCGGCGGGAGACGGGCGCCGGCGCCTTCGGCCTCCGCTTTCCGGATCTCGCCCAGCGCCCCGCCGCCCGGCCCGGCCCGGCCGCGGCCGAGGATCTGGCGCTGCTGCTGCATACCTCCGGCACCACCTCGCAGCCGAAGATCGTGCCGCTGCGCCAATCCAACGTCATGGCCTCGGCCGCGCATATCGCCGCCACGCTGCAGCTGACGCCGCAGGACCGCTGCCTCAACATCATGCCGCTGTTCCACATCCACGGCCTGATCGCCGCGGTTCTGTCCTCGGTGATGGCGGGCGGCAGCGTGTTCTGCACCGACGGCTTCAATGCCCTGAAATTCTTCAGCGATCTTGCGGAAGCCCGGGCCAGCTGGATCACCGCCGTGCCGACGATGTACCAGACGCTGCTCACCCGGGCCGGGCGCAACCAGGAGATCATCAAGGCGCATCCACTGCGCCTGATGCGCTCCTCCTCGGCATCGCTGCCGGCACCGGTGATGGCGGAGCTCGAATCGGTGTTCGGCTGCCCGGTGATCGAATCCTATGGCATGACCGAGGCCGCGCATCAGATGGCAAGCAATCCCCTGCCGCCGCGGCCGCGCCATCCCGGCAGCGTCGGCATCGCTGCCGGCCCGGAAGTCGCGATCATGGGCGAGGGCGGCCGGCTGCTGCCCGCCGGCGAGATCGGCGAAATCGTCATCCGCGGACCGAACGTGACGGCGGGCTACGAGGCCAACGACAAGGCCAACCTGTCGGCCTATGTCAACGGCTGGTTCCTGACCGGCGATCAGGGCACCATGGACCCGCAGGGATACCTGCGCCTCACCGGACGCCTGAAGGAGATCATCAATCGCGGCGGCGAGAAGATCAGCCCGCGCGAGGTCGACGACGTGCTGATGGAGCATCCCGCCGTGGCGCAGATCGTCACCTTCGCCATGCCGCACGAGAAGCTCGGCGAAGATGTCGCCGCGGCCGTCGTGCTGAAGGAAGGCAGCGCGGCGACCGAGGCCGAGATCCGGGATTTCGCCCGGCAGCGCCTGGCCGACTTCAAGGTGCCGCGCAAGCTCGTCTTCCTCAAGGAGATCCCCAAGGGCGCCACCGGCAAGCTGCAGCGCATCGGCCTTGCCGAGAAGCTGGGGCTCGGCAAGGCGGGCTAGGGGCAATGAAGATCGCGATCTACGGCGCGGGCGCCATCGGCGGCCTGCTCGGCGCCCGACTGGCGGCGGCGGGCGAGGACGTGACGCTGATCGCCCGCGGCCCGCACCTGGCGGCGATACAGGCGCATGGCCTGAAACTGACCAGCGACGGAGAAGAGATTGTCACCCGCCCGGCGGCGACCGACGACCCGCGCGCGGCCGGCCGGCAGGACACGGTGATCATCACCCTCAAGGCGCCGGCCCTGCCGTCGCTGATCGGCAAGATCGATCCGCTGCTCGGCCCCGAAACGACCATCGTCACGGCGATCAACGGGATTCCCTGGTGGTATTTCTACCGGGTCGAGGGTCCGAACAGGGACCGGCAGCTGCGCTCGATCGATCCCAGCGGCGCGCTCTGGCGCAGCCTACCGGCTGAACGGGTGATCGGTTGCGTAGTCTATCCGTCTGCGCATATCTCCAGCCCCGGCCATGTCGAGCATGAATATGGCAACCGCTTCATGCTGGGAGAGCCGGACGGATCGAAATCGCCAAGGGTCGAAGCGCTGTCGCAAGTCCTCACCAATGCCGGCTTCAAGGCGCCGGTGCGGCCAAACATCCGCGACGACATCTGGATCAAGCTCTGGGGCAATCTCAGCTTCAACCCGGTAAGTGCGCTCACCGGCGGCACGCTGCAGCACATCGCCGAAGACCCGGCAACGCGCAAGCTGGTGCGCCAGATGATGGTCGAGGCCGAATCGGTGGCGAAGGCTCTGGGCGCCAAGCTCAGCGTCGATGTCGATACGCGGATCGGCTGGGCGCAGGACGTCGGGCACTTCAAGACCTCGATGCTGCAGGATCTGGAGGCCGGCAGGCCGATGGAGATCGATGCCCTGGTGACCGTCGTCGCCGAACTCGGCGACATCGCCGGCATCGACACGCCGACGATCGATACGGTGCTCGCCCTGGTCATCCAGCGGGCGCGGCTGAAGGGCTGCTATCCGGGCTAGATCGCCGGCTTGCCGGGTGCCCGGCCTCTCCCGCCCGGCAACAAATCCGCAAACAATCCGCCACAATCACGATTCGCCAAGGCCTTGGCGGCCGTTCCTAGAGTCAGGCCCGGGAAATTTATTGCCCGTTGTCATCGTACTGTCATCGTATTGCAGTTTTCACGTCACCAATCCGACTTAGCGTCGCCCCAGCGCCGAACCTCCAGGCGCCGGCCATCGACCTGATGGCGCGGACAAGGCTGAAACTGGCTGCAACTGTTTAAGGAACCCACCATGAAACGTCTCTCCCTTGCCATCTGCGCGTCGTTGAGCGTGCTGGCGATCGCCCACGCCGCGGAAGCGCGCGACCAGCTTCACATCGTCGGTTCCTCGACGGTGTTCCCCTTCGCGACCGCCGTCGCCGAGCAGTTCGGCAAGAGCGGCAAGTTCAAGACCCCGGTCGTGGAATCGACCGGTACCGGCGGCGGCATCAAGTTGTTCTGCGCCGGCGCCGGCGAGGATTCGCCCGACATCGCCAATGCCAGCCGCAAGATCAAGGACGGCGAAGTCGAGACCTGCAAGAAGAACGGCGTCACCAGCATCACCGAAGTGACCATCGGCTATGACGGGATCGTGCTGGCGAATTCCAAGAAGCACGCAGTCTACAATCTGACCGTGAAGGACGTCTGGCTGGCGCTGGCCAAGGAAGTCCCGGTCGACGGCAAGCTCGTCGCCAATCCCTACAAGACCTGGGCCGACGTGAACAAGGACCTCCCGGCCGAGCCGATCGAAGTTCTCGGACCACCGCCGACCTCCGGCACCCGCGACGCCTTCGCCGAGCTGGTGCTCGACAAGGGCTGCAAGGACTTCGCCGAGATCAAGGCGATCGCCGACGACAAGGCGAAGAAGGCCGCCTGCCAGTCGATCCGCGAGGACGGCGCCTATGTGGAAGCCGGCGAGAACGACAATCTGATCGTGCAGAAGCTGGAAGCCGATCCGACCGCCCTTGGCGTCTTCGGCTACAGCTATCTTGAGCAGAACGGCGACAAGATCCAGGCGTCGGTCATGGATGGCGTCGAGGCCAATGTCGACAACATCACCTCGGGCAAGTACGAGGTTTCCCGCCTGCTGTTCTTCTACGTGAAGAACCAGCATCTCGACCTCGTTCCCGGCATCAAGGAATACGTTGCCGAGTTCATGAGCGACCGTGCCGCCGGCGAGGACGGCTACCTGGTCGACAAGGGCATCATTCCGCTGCCCGCCGACAAGTTCAAGGCGGCCCAGCAGAGCGCCATGTCCCTGCAGCCGATGATGTAAGCCCAGCCTGATCGGCCCCGCGGCACCCCGTTCCGCCACCTCCCCCGGAAACCGGGAAGGGTTCGCTGCGGGGCCGATTTCTTTCTCTTATCCTGCTGATAAACATCAATTATTTGATAGTCACATAACTGTCATAAAATTGCAGTATTCTACCTAGGGCGCTTCCCGGATTTGCTCCGGGGCGTTCGATGGACCCGGTCGGCAGGCGTCTTCAGGGGGCGGCAGATGTTAGGTCAATCTTCGATGCGATTTTGGAACCGTCTCCGGACCCCGCTGCAGATTGCCGCTTTCGGTCTCGCCCTTGCCCTTGCCGGTACCGCGGCTCAGGCCCGCGACCAGATCCATATTGTCGGCTCCTCCACCGTCTATCCGTTCTCCACGGCGGTCGCCGAACAGTTCGCGCGGGCCGGCCGGTTCAAGGCGCCGGTGGTCGAATCCACCGGCACCGGCGGCGGGCTGAAGCTGTTCTGTGCCGGCGTCGGCGAGGACAAGCCCGACCTCGCCAATGCCAGCCGCAGGATCAAGGACAGCGAGGTCGAGGCCTGCAAGCAGAACGGCGTCACCCAGATCGTCGAGGTCCGGGTCGGTTTCGACGGCATCGTGCTGGCGAATGCCAAGACCCATGCCCGCTATGAGCTGACGGTACGGAACGTCTGGCTGGCTCTGGCCAAGGAGGTGCCGGTGGACGGCCGGCTGGCGGCCAATCCATATCGGACCTGGTCGCAGATCGATCCCAGCATGCCGGCGGAGAAGATCGAAGTCCTGGGGCCGCCGCCCACCTCCGGCACCCGCGACGCCTTTCTCGAGCTGGTGATGGACCGCGGCTGCGCCGAATTCCCTGAGATCAAGGTGATCGCCGACGACAAGAGCCGCAAGGCCGCCTGCCAGTCGATCCGCGAGGACGGCGCCTATGTCGATGCCGGCGAGAACGACAATCTGATCGTGCAGAAGCTCGAGGCCGACCCGACCGCGGTCGGCATCTTCGGCTACAGCTTCCTCGAACAGAATGGCGACAAGCTCCAGGCCTCGGTGATGGACGGCGTCGCGCCCAGCGTCGACAGCATCGTCGCCGGCCAGTACGAGGTTGCCCGCTCGCTGTATTTCTACGTCAAGCCGCAGCAGCTGAGCGTGGTGCCGGGCATCAAGGAATATGTCGCCGAGTTCATGAGCGACAAGGCCTCGGGTCCGGGCGGCTATCTGGAAGAAAAGGGGATGATCCCGCTTCCCGCCGACCAGCACCAGGCGGCGAGCGCCGCCGCCTTCGCCGCGCTCGGCATCGCCGCCGAGACGGCAGCGACCGCCGCGCCGGTTGCCGCGGCCGCCAGTGCGGTGCCGCCGGCCCCGGCCCAGGCCGACGTTGCCGCACTCCCCGCCGGCAGCGTCCTCGCCAGCCCGACCGCGATCTTTCTGGCGATCCTGCTGCTGGCCGTCGTCGGCTTCCAATTCGGCCGCCGCCGCGCGGTTGCCGCGGTCCAGGGCAGGGTCCGCGACCTGCATTCGCTGCCCGGCTATCACGGCATCTTCGTGGCACTCTATTGCGCCCTGCCGGCCCTGGTTCTGGTCGCCGTCGGGCTCCTGGCAACGCCCTCGCTGATCGAGAACCTGGTGGTGGGCGGGCTGCCGGCGGAGAAGGTTTCCCGGCTCAACCCCGACGAAATGCAGGTGCTGATCTCGAATATCCGCGAAGCCGCAACCGATGCCGGGGCCTTCAAGGCCAGCCAGGATCCCGTGCTGCATGCCGCGGCGGCGCATTGGGCCGGCCTCCGGCAGACGGCGATCCTGGCCCTCGGTGGCGCCGCCCTGATCCTCGCCACCCTCGGCCTGTTCTATGCCCGCGGCCGCATTGCCCCGGACCTGCGCGCCCGCAACCGGGTCGAGCGCGCCTTCATGGTCCTGATGGTGATCTGCTCCACGCTCTCGATTCTGGTCACCATCGGCATCGTCCTGTCGCTGATCTTCGAGAGCCTGCGCTTCTTCCAGCAGATCCCCATCCTCGACTTCCTGACCGGCCTGAAGTGGAGCCCGCAGATGGCGCTGCGGTCGGACCAAGTGGGCTCGTCGGGCGCCTTCGGCGCGATCCCGGTGTTCATGGGTACCATGCTGATCACCGTCATCGCCATGGTCGTCGCCGTCCCGATCGGCCTGATGGTGGCAGTCTATCTCTCGGACTACGCCACCCCGCGGACCCGCAACATCGTCAAGCCCCTGATCGAGATCCTGGCCGGCATCCCGACCGTGGTCTACGGCTTCTTCGCCGCCCTGACCGTCGCCCCCTTCATTCGCGACGGCGGCGCCCTGATCGGAATCGACGTCGCCTCGGAATCCGCCCTGGCCGCCGGGCTGGTGATGGGCGTGATGATCATTCCCTTCGTCTCCTCGCTGTCCGACGACGTGATGAATGCGGTGCCGCAGTCGCTGCGCGACGGCGCCTATGCCCTCGGTGCCACCAAGTCGGAGACCATCCGGCAGGTGGTGTTTCCGGCGGCCCTGCCGGGCATCGTCGGCGGCGTCCTGCTCGCCGTCAGCCGGGCCATCGGCGAAACCATGATCGTGGTGATGGCCGCCGGCCTTGCCGCCAACCTCACCGTCAATCCGCTGGCCGCGGTCACCACCGTCACCGTGCAGATCGTCACCCTGCTGGTCGGCGACCAGGAATTCGACAGCCCGAAGACCCTGGCCGCCTTCGCCCTCGGCCTGCTGCTCTTTACCGTGACGCTGATCCTCAACGTCATCGCGCTCCGCATCGTGCGCAGATATCGAGAGAAATATGACTGACATCGCCCATTCGAAGCCGGGATCGGCGATGAGCGCGGAAGCGACATTGCGCAAGCCGGACCTCTCGGAAACCCGGATCCGGCGCCGCTATGCCGCCGAGCGCCGGTTCAAGCGGTTCGGCCAGCTTGCCGTGGCGATGGCCATCGGCATGCTGGCGCTGATGCTGTTCACCATCGTCAGGAACGGCTGGACCGCCTTCTACCAGACCCAGATCGCCATCGACGTCAGCTTCGACGCGGCCGCGCTCGACCCAACCGGGGGGCGCGATCCCGAAACCCTGCGGGCTGCCGACTGGCAGGGACTGGTGAAGAACGCCCTGAAGGCGCAGTTTCCCGACGTCACCGAGCGCGCCGACCGCAAGAAGCTCTATTCGCTGGTGAGTTCCGGCGCCGGCGAGACGCTGATGGACATGGTGCTGGCGGATCCCTCCCTGATCGGCCAGACCAGGCGGGTGACGCTGCCCGCCAACGACGACATCGACATGCTGAAGAAGGGCTTCATATCGCGCGACGTCGCGGAGGCCGACCGGGTGGTCGACGACAGGCAGATCGCCTGGTTCGACAAGCTCGCGGCCAACGGCCAGGTCAGCAGCCGCTTCAACTCGACCTTCCTGACCAGCGGCGATTCCCGCGAGCCGGAGCAGGCCGGCATCCTCGGCGCCCTGATGGGCTCGGTCTATACCATGATCGTCACCCTGGTGATGGCGCTGCCGCTCGGCATCCTGAGCGCGGTCTATCTCGAGGAGTTCGCCGCGAAGAACCGGTTCACCGACCTCGTCGAGGTCAACATCAACAATCTGGCGGCGGTTCCGTCGGTGGTCTTCGGCCTCCTGGGCCTGGCCCTCTTCCTCGGCGTCTTCGGCATGCCGCGCTCCGCCCCGCTGGTCGGCGGCATGGTGCTGATGCTGATGACCCTGCCGACGATCATCATCGCGACCCGCGCCGCCCTCAAGGCGGTGCCGCCCTCGATCCGCGAGGCCGCCTACGGGGTCGGCGCCTCGCCGCTGCAGGTGGTCAGCCACCATGTCGTGCCGCTCGCCATGCCCGGCATCATGACCGGCGCCATCATCGGCATGGCCCGGGCCCTCGGCGAATCGGCGCCGCTCCTCATGATCGGCATGGTGGCCTTCATCGTCGACGTGCCGAAGGGGATCACCGACGCGGCAACCGTGCTGCCGGTGCAGATCTATCTGTGGGCGGATGCCTCCGAGCGCGCCTTCGTGGAGAAGACCTCCGCCGGCATCATCGTCCTGCTGTTCTTCCTCATCCTGATGAATGCTGCCGCGATCTACATCCGGCGCAAGTTCGAACGTCGCTGGTAGGTGCAGGATGCAGGCAATGGAATCGGGAACCCTCAAGCAGGCAGGTACGGGACAAATGATTTCAGTCATGGTGAGCGCGCCAAGCGACGGTACGACGGCCGACGGGCCGGCCACCGGCCACGTCAAGATGCGGGGCCGGGACGTCGATGTCTTCTATGGCCAGAAACAGGCGCTGTTCGGGGTCAATCTCGACATTCCCGATCGCATGGTGACGGCGCTGATCGGGCCCTCGGGCTGCGGCAAGTCGACCTTCCTGCGCTGCCTCAACCGGATGAACGACGTCATCGAGGGCTGTCGCGTGGCCGGCAGCATCGTGCTCGACGACCAGGACATCTACGATCCCAAGCTGGACGTGGTGATGCTGCGGGCGCGGATCGGCATGGTGTTCCAGAAGCCGAACCCGTTCCCGAAGTCGATCTACGACAACGTCGCCTATGGCCCGCGCATCCACGGCATGGCCGGCAGCAAGGGCGAGCTTGACGCCATCGTCACCGAGAGCCTGGAGCGCGCCGGCCTGTGGAAGGAGGTGAAGGACCGCCTCGACCAGCCCGGCACCGGCCTCTCCGGCGGCCAGCAGCAGCGGTTGTGCATCGCCCGCGCGATCGCCGTGTCGCCGGAGGTGATCCTGATGGACGAGCCCTGCTCGGCGCTGGACCCGATCGCCACCGCCAAGATCGAGGAGCTGATCGACGAGCTACGCGAGAACTACACCATCATCATCGTCACCCATTCCATGCAGCAGGCCGCCCGGGTCAGCCAGAAGACCGCCTTCTTCCATCTCGGCGTCCTGGTCGAATGGGGCGACACCGCGATGATTTTCACCAGCCCGAAGGACGAGCGGACGCAGGGCTACATCACCGGCCGTTTCGGCTGAGGGGGAGACCACAATGCCGAACCAGGCCCATGACCACATCGTCAAGAGCTTCGACAGCGAGCTGAAGCTCTTGACCCAGGAGATCGCCCAGATGGGCGGTCTGGCCGAGGCACAGCTCGCCCAGGCGATCGATGCCCTGGCCCGGCGCGACTCCGCCGCGGCGCAGCAGGCGATCGACAGCGACAAGAAGATCGACGCCCTGGAGACCGATGTCGGCAACCTCACCATCCGCCTCCTCGCCCTGCGCCAGCCGATGGCGGCGGACCTGCGCGAGGTGGTGGCGGCGATCAAGATCTCGTCCGACATCGAGCGCATCGGCGACTATGCCAAGAACATCGCCAAGCGCGCCCTGCAGCTCAACCAGCAGCAGCCGCTGCGCCCGATGAGCTCGATCCCGCGCATGGGCCGTCTGGCGCAACAGATCGTCAAGGGCGTGCTGGACGCCTATGTCGAGAAGGATGCCGACCGCGCCGTCGCCGCCTGGCGCAGCGACGAGGAAATCGACGAGATGTACACCTCGCTGTTTCGCGAGCTGCTCACCTACATGATGGAGGATCCCCGCAACATCGGCCCCTCCACCCACCTGCTGTTCATCGCCAAGAACATCGAACGCATCGGCGATCATGCGACCAACATCGCCGAGACCGTGCATTTCCTGGCCAAGGGCAGATCGATCGACGAAGCCAGACCGAAAGGCGATACCACAAATGTTGCACTCGATGACTGATCGCACCCGCCTCTCCCCCACCGGCGCCGCGGCCGCCCGCGAGGCGGCCGGGCGGCCCACGGTGCTGGTGGTGGAGGACGAGCCGGCCCTGCTCACCTTGCTGCGCTACAACCTGGAGAGCGAAGGCTACCGGGTGTTCGAGGCGAAGAACGGCGAGGAGGCGCTGATGCTGACCCGCGAGCACAAGCCGGACCTGGTGCTGCTCGACTGGATGCTGCCGCTGCTCTCCGGCATCGAGGTCTGCCGCCAGCTGCGCCGGCTGCCGGAGATGCGCTCGATCGCCGTGATCATGCTCACCGCCAAGGGCGAGGAGGCCGACAAGCTGCGCGGCCTCGATGTCGGCGCCGACGACTACGTGACCAAGCCCTTCAGCCCCAGCGAGCTGATGGCGCGGGTAAAGGCGGTGCTGCGCCGCTCCAAGCCGCAGATCTCGCTCGAGACCCTCACCTACCGCGACCTGGCGATGGACCTCGCCACCCACCGGGTGCGGCGCGCCGGCCAGGAGGTGCATCTCGGCCCGACCGAGTTCCGCCTGCTGCGCTTCCTGATGGAGAACCAGGGCCGGGTGTTCTCCCGCGAGCAGCTGCTGGACCACGTCTGGGGCCGCGACATCTATGTCGAGCCGCGCACCGTCGACGTGCATATCCGCCGCCTGCGCAAGGCGATCAACTTCGACGGCACCAGCGACGTCATCCGCACCGTGCGCTCGGCCGGCTACGCCCTCGATTCGGAGGGATGAGCCGGCGGGCGGGCGGCGTCAGTCCCGCCTGACGTCGGAATGGCCGAGCGGCTTGTCCGGGGCGATTGCGTCGCGCACCCGCTGCTTCAGCTCCTTGATGTCGGGGAACCGCCCCTCGGCTTGGCGCGACCAGAGCAGGACCTCGCCGGCTCGCACCTCGAAGATCCCGCCCGTGCCCGGCACCAGGGTGACGCCGCCGAGCTCGGCCTCGAAGGTGGTGAGCAGCTCCTGCGCCATCCAGGCGGCGCGCAGCAGCCAGCGGCACTGGGTGCAGTATGCGATCTCGATCCGGGGCGCGGCACCGGTCATGCCGCGGGCGCCGTCGCCGGCACGATGCGCCGCTCGTCGGGATAGAGCCGCGCGATCCACAGCAGCAGGATCAGTCCGGGGATCGCCATCAGCGCGGTCGATGCCCAGAACAGGGCCCAGTCGTTGCCCATGTGGTCGATCAGCCAGCCGCTGGGGGTCGACATCAGGGTCCGGCCCTGCGCCATGAAGGACGTGAGCAGGGCATACTGGGTGGCGGTGAAGGCGCGGTTGCATAGCGCCGAGAGATAGGCGACCAGGGCCGAGGAGGCGATGCCGCCGGCCAGGTTGTCGGCGGTGATGGCGATGCCGAGCCAGACGATGTCATGGCCCTTCATCGCCAGCAGGCTCAGCAGCAGATTGGTCGCCGCCTGCAGTACGCCGCCGATCATCAGCGTCTTTAGGATGCCGATCCGCGCGACGATCAGGCCGCCGAGGATGCCCCCCACCACCGTCGCGATGATGCCGTAGACCTTGGTGATGGTGGCGATCTCGACGCCGGAGAAGTTCAGCTCCTTGTAGAAGGGGTTCGCCATGGTGCCGCCGAAGGCGTCGCCGAACTTGTAGAACAGCACGAACAGCAGCACCACGACCCAGCCACGCCGCTGCATGAACTCGAGGAACGGCCGGGCGACGGCGGCGTTGAGCCAGTCGGCATAGCCGGTGGTGCCGCCGCGGCCGGCGCCGGCTGCAACCGGCTGATGCCCGGCCGGTTCCGGAATGAACAAGGTGAAGACGGCGCAGAGCAGGATGGCGCCGGCGAGGATGGCGAAGATCGCCCCCCAGGAAATGAAGTCCGACAGCGCCAGGGCGCCGGCGCCGGCGACCAGCAGGGCGATCCGGTAGCCGACCTGGGTGGTTCCGGCACCCGCCCCCTGCTCCTCCAGGGCCAGCAGCTCGATGCGGTAGGCGTCGACGACGATGTCCTGGCTGGCGGACAGGAAGGCGATGGCCAGCACCGCGATTGCGGTCTGGGTGGCGTTCGCCGCCGGATCGGTCAGGCCCAGGGCGAAGATCGCCGCCGCCAGCAGCAGCTGGATGACGAAGAGCCAGCTCTTGCGCTGGCCGATCAGCCGCCCCAGGACCGGCAGCGGCAGCTGGTCGATGACCGGCGACCAGGCGAACTTGAAGGTATAGGGCATCCCGGCCGCGGCGAAGAGCCCGATCGTCGTCTTGTCGACGCCGACCGTGGAGAGCCAATAGGACAAGGTCGAGAGCGTGAGCAGCAGCGGCAGGCCGCTGGCGAATCCCATCACCAGGATGATGAGCTGGCGCGGCCTGAGATATACCGCCAGGGCCTCGCCCCAACTCGCCCGCTGCGCACCCGCCATGCTCGATCCCTTCAGACTCGGTCTTCCGGAGACTGAATCAATTGCGGCGATTCGGCAATGGAGCTGCGGCCCGGCCTAGCGGTTCGAGGAATGGGCGAATTCCCAGTAGAGCTGGCGGGCCTTGCGGAAGATCGGGCCGATCTCGAGCTTGCGGTCCTCGACCTGGACAATCGGCATGACCTTGCCGAAATTGCCGGTGGAAAACACCTCGTCCGCCGCCGCCACGTCCTCGTATTTCAGCGTGCGCTCGTAGACCGGCACGCCGGCCTTGGTCAGCAGCTGGATCACCCGCTGCCGGGTGAGGCCGTTCAGGAAGGTGCCGTTGGGCGTCGGGGTGATCGCCGCGCCGTCCTTGGCGATCCACAGATTGGCGGTGCTGAACTCCGCCACGTTGCCGAGGGGGTCGAGCATGATGCCGTCGTCGAAACCGCGCTCGTGGGCCTCGCCGGAGGCCCGCCCCGCCTGGGCATAGAGGCAGACCGCCTTGGCGTCGGTCGGCGCCGTCTCGGCCGAGGGACGGCGAAAACGCGACAGGCAGACCTTGGTCCCCTTGGGCTCCGGCAGCGGCGTCAGGTTGACCGAGATGCAGATCCGGGTGCTGGCCGGGTCCGGCGCCATCCAGCCGTCGGTCGACCAGAGGAATGGGCGGATATAGAGCTGGGCATCCTTGGGGAACTGGTTGATGCCGTCGCGCACGATCTCCTCGATCTCGCCGGCGGAAAGTGGCGACTTCAGCCCCATGTTGCGGGCCGAGCGCACGGCCCGGGCGCAATGCAGGTCGAGATCCGGGGTCACGCCCTCGAAGGCGCGGGCGCCGTCGAACACGCCGCCGCCCAGCCAGGTGGCATGATCATAGGCACGCATCAGGGGCGGGTTGCCGCCGACCCACTTGCCGTCGATGAAATGCAGCGCATCGATCTTCGTCGAACCCACCTTGAACTCCACCAGCCGCGAACAGGGCGCGCGTTGCGCCAGGTACCGTAAACCATGAGAGCGCCGCATGAGGCACGGCGCTCTTCTCCGCGAACGGTAGCGGTCGGCCCCGCCCGCGGTCAAGGGAGGGGCTAGATGCCCTGGATTCGCATGGGTGGAAATGCCGCCGTCAGCCGTGCCGCGAGGGCCTGCGGATGCGGGCAGGCGGCGGCACACCGGTCCTGCGGCACGGTCGGCCGGATACAGGGATCATCCGTCGGCTTCCGCAGCGTCCTCCGATGCAAGGCGCTGCCAGAGAAGGCCGGCACTGCGATGCTGCAGGAGATCGCGCGCAACCGGATCCGGGTCCGTTGCGGCTTCGCCAAGTTCGGCTGCCGGCGCATCGGCGGCGGCTGCAGCTGCCTTGCGTCGATCGAGCTGGACCCGGCGCTGCTCGGCCCTGCTGCCGACCGCGGCCCGCGCCAGGGCATCGTACAGCCGGGATTGGGCGCGGGCTTCGGCGCGGTCGGCGCGGCCGCCGCAGCCATGGCGCAGGGCACGCAGCATCGTCGGCGGCAGGGCGCCGTCATGCCTGGCTTCGATTTCCCAACGTTCTGCCGCGGTCAGGACCGGCGGCAGGTCCAGTGACGGTTGCTCTGCACTCATAAAGAGAACAATACAGGAACATTTGCCAATTGTCAAGTCCCGGAGGGCAGGGCGGTACGACCGCCGTCTGGCGCTACTGGCTCGCCCAGAGGATGCGGGCGACCCAGCGCAACTGGTCGTTATCGACGAATTGCAGCTGGTTGCCGGCCACCAGGGGTTCCAGCATCAGGCCGTCGGCATCCTGCCGGCCGACCTTGCGGATGAGGACCGCGCCATTGCCGGTACCGACCACCACCCGATCGCCGCGCCGCACTTCCGCCGCCGGTGACACCACGACGACATCGCCGTCGCGATAGACCGGGTCGAAGTCATGGCCGTTGATCTCCACCGCGAAGGCGTCGCGATCGGCGGTGCCGCCGAAGCTGAGACGGCCCCAGCCGCTGCCCTTCGGCTTGCCTTCGTCGTCGAAGCAATCGCCGTTGGCGACGCGGTCGAGGGCGATGATCGGCAGGGCGCGCTGCGGCGCCGCGCGGGTCACCATGCGGCCGCCGGTCACCGGCTGATCGAAGCCGGTGGCGCTGGCATTTCCGGCGCCGGTCAGCTGCACGAAGCCCAGGAAGGATTCGCCGGTCACCGCCAGGATCTTCGCCAGCGATTCGGTGCTGGGCCAGCGCGGACGGCCTTCGCGGGTGATCCGCTTCGACGGATTGAACGCGGTGGGGTCGAGGCCCCCGCGCCGGGCGAGGCCGGACGGCGAGAGTCCATGTTTCGCGGCGAGCCGGTCGATGCCACGCCAGACATCGGCATGCTGCAACATGGGATTGTGGATCAATGGACTGTTCATCCTTCTTCTCCTTTGATCGACGAGCCACCCTTGAGCGCTTGCCGTGCAATTTCGCCGCCGAACATGGCCGTGTTTGGAATCGCTGGAACCAAATGCGGACGTGTTCGCGCCGCGCCAGATCCGCGGCAACTCGGCCGGATCCCCCGCTCTTTGCTTGACCACAAAAAATCGGCAGGGCGTTTCGGTCGACTGGAGCCGGTCCCAGGGCCGCGTCTCTCGGCGTGACTTCCTAGGACCACGGCAGATTGTACAGCCCAGATCCGCAGGTATATATGGCGCTTATAAGACATAATGTGCCGTACGTGAGGTAAATATGCCACTTTTTGTTATATACCTGACGAAATGTTTACCTAGGCATCGCATCATGCTTTGCATTTTGCGAATTGTACAGTTTTCTGCTGGAATCTGCAGCGGCGAAAATTGCGCCGTTGCGCGCCCCTGTTCCGGGAATCTGCGACCTGCTAGCTTCCGCGCCATGCCGCCGTTCGATTCCTATCGCCTTGCCGCGCCGCTGCTTCGCCTGGTCGAACCGGAGCGGGCGCATCGTCTGGCGATCTGCGCCCTGCGCAGCGGCCTCGTCGGCAACTCTGACGCGACTGACGTGCCGAGCCTGCGCCAGTCCCTGTTCGGGCGGGAGTTCCCGAATCCCGTCGGCCTCGCCGCCGGATTCGACAAGAACGGCGAAGTCTTCGCCCCGGCGCTGCGTCTCGGATTCGGTTTCGTCGAACTCGGCAGCGTGACGCCGCTGCCGCAATCCGGCAATCCGAAGCCCCGCCTCTTTCGTCTGCGGCAGGACCGCGCGGTCATCAACCGCATGGGCTTCAACAATGACGGGCTGGACGCGGTTGCCGGCCGGCTCGACGGCCGCGACCGCGGCGCCGGCATCGTCGGCGCCAATCTCGGCAAGAACAAGGCGACCGAGGATGCCGCCGCCGATTATGCGATCGGCGTCCGGCGGATGGCGCCGCTGGCCGATTATCTCGTGGTCAACGTCTCCTCGCCCAACACGCCGGGACTGCGGGCGCTGCAGGGCAAGGCGCCGCTGGCGGCGCTGATCGCGCGCTGCCTGGAGGCGCGCCAGGCGGCGATGCCGGCGCAGGCGCCGCCCCTCCTCCTGAAGATCGCGCCCGATCTCACCGAGGAGGACAAGGTCGATATCGCCGCCGTGGCCCTGGAGAGCGGCATCGACGGCCTCATCGTCAGCAACACCACGATCGCCCGCCCGGCCGGCCTCGACCCGATTTATGCCGGCGAGGCGGGCGGCCTCAGCGGCGCACCTTTGTTCGCCCCCGCCACCGCGGTCCTGCGCGACATGTATCGCCTGACCGGCGGCAGGCTGCCGCTGATCGGCGTCGGCGGCATCGGCAGCGCCGAACAGGCCTATGCCAAGATCCGCGCCGGCGCCGCCCTGGTGCAGCTCTACAGCGCGCTGGTGTTCGACGGCCCGGCCCTGGTCGGGCGGATCAAGCGCGGACTGGCCGGCCTCCTCGCCCGCGACGGCTTCGCCTCGGTCGCCGCCGCGGTCGGGGCGGATCACCGATGACGCCGGTCCTCGAGACCGAACGCCTGCTGTTGCGTCGCCTGCAGGCCGCCGATCTCGAGGATCTCTTCGCGCTCTATCGCGATCCCGAGATCCGCCGCTTCTTTCCCGAAGGCACCCTGACCCGGGCACAGACCGAGGAAGAGCTCGACTGGTTCGTGAACGGCGGCGATCCCGAGCATCCCGGGCTCGGCCTCTGGGCGACGATCCACAAGCCGAGCGGCCGGTTCATCGGCCGCTGCGGCCTGATCCCCTGGACCGTCGAGGGCCGGCTGGAAATCGAGATCGCCTATCTGCTGGCGAAGGAATTCTGGCGCCAGGGCCTCGGCGCCGAAGTCGCCGCCGCCCTGGTCCGCCACGGTTTCGGCCCGCTCGGCCTCGCCCGCCTCATCGCCTTCATCGACCGCGGCAACGCCGCCTCGCAGCGCACTGCCGTCAGCGCCGGCCTCGCCTTCGAGCGCGAGATCGAGATGGACGACACCCGCTGCGACCTCTACGCGATCGCGCGCTGCAGCTGATCCCGAGGCTTGGTCGAAAGCCGGCGTGTCGCCGGGCGATCGGCCTCTGCGTCCCCGGCTAGAGGCTGCCCAGGTAGTCCGTCTTGCCGAGCTCGACGCCGTTGTGGCGCAGGATGGCGTAGACCGCCATGACATGGAAAAAGAAGTTCGGCATGGCGAAGTTCAGCAGATAGGCCTGGCCCTCGAAATGGGTCTCCTTGCCGCCGAGCTTCAGCGTGATCTTCCGCGCCTCGCTGCCGTCGATCTGCGCCGCGGTGAAACCCTGCAGGAAGGCGACGGTCTTGGCGATGCGGGCCTGCAGTTCCGGAAAGCTGGTCTCGGTATCGGCATAGCTCGGCACCTCGACTCCCGCCAGGCGGGCGGCGCAGCCCTTCACCGTGTCGGTGGCGATCTGCACCTGCCTCGCCAAGGCGAACATGTCCGGCGCGATGCGGGCATTGACCAGGACCGAGGGATCGATGCGCTTCACCCCGGCGAAGGCCACCGCCTTGTCGAGGATCCCGGAGAGATTGCCGAGCATGCGGATGAAGACGGGGATCGAGGCCTGGTACATCGAGAGCGACATGGCGGGGGACTCCGGAAATAGCGGGGATGCTGGAAGCGGATCATAGCCTGCGGCGGCGCATTCAGGGCCAGGGAAATTGCCGCCGCCTCACCCCAGCATCGGCAGCTTCAGCCCGAATTCCTTCGCCGTCCTGGCGGCGCTCTCGTAGCCCGCGTCGGCGTGACGCATGACGCCGGAGCCGCAATCGTTGATCAGGACCCGTTCCAGGCGCCGCGCGGCGGCCGGGGTGCCGTCGGCGACGATCACCATGCCACAATGCTGGGAATATCCCATGCCGACGCCGCCGCCGTGATGCAGCGAGACCCAGGTGGCGCCGCCGGCGGTGTTCAGCAATGCGTTCAGCAGGGGCCAGTCGGAGACCGCGTCGGTGCCGTCCTTCATCGCCTCGGTCTCGCGGTTGGGGCTGGCGACCGAGCCGGTATCCAGGTGGTCGCGGCCGATGACGATGGGGGCCTTCAGCTCGCCGCTCGCCACCATCTCGTTGAAGGCGAGGCCGGCCAGGTGCCGCTCGCCCAGGCCCAGCCAGCAGATCCGCGCCGGCAGGCCCTGGAACTTGATGCGCGACGCCGCCATGTCGATCCAGCGGTGGACATGCTTGTTCTCCGGGAAGAGCTGCTTGATCCGGGCATCGGTCTTGTAGATGTCCTCGGGATCGCCGGACAGCGCCACCCAGCGAAACGGGCCCTTGCCCTCGCAGAACAGGGGCCGGATATAGGCCGGGACGAAGCCGGGGAAGTCGAAGGCATTGGCGACGCCCTCATCCTTGGCCACCTGGCGGATGTTGTTGCCGTAGTCGACGACCGGGATCTGCATCGCGTGGAAATCCAGCATCGCGCGGACATGGACGGCGCAGGATTTCGCCGCGTCGGCCTTGAGCCGCGCATGCTGCGCGCTGTCGGCCTGGGCGGCCTTCCACTGCGCGACGCTCCAGCCGATCGGCAGATAGCCGTTGATGAGATCGTGGGCCGAGGTCTGGTCGGTGACGAGATCGGGCTTCAGCCCGCCGGCTTTGGCGCGCTTCACCAGCTCGGGGAGGATCTCGGCGGCATTGCCGAGCAGGCCGATGGAAATGCCCTCCTTCGCCGCGCAATGCTGGCGGATGAGGGCGATGGCGCCGTCGAGGTCCCGGGCCTGCTTGTCGAGATACTTGGTGCGCAGGCGGAAATCGATGCTGCTCTGCTGGCACTCGATGTTCAGCGAGACCGCGCCGGCGAGGCTCGCCGCCAGCGGCTGCGCCCCGCCCATGCCGCCGAGGCCGGCGGTCAGGATCCAGCGCCCGGCCCAGGACCCGGCGTAATGCTGGCGCCCCGCCTCGGCGAAGGTCTCGAAGGTGCCCTGGACGATGCCCTGGGTCCCGATGTAGATCCAGCTGCCCGCCGTCATCTGCCCGTACATGAACAGGCCCTTGCGGTCGAGCTCGTGGAAATGCTCCCAGGTCGCCCAGCGCGGCACCAGGTTGGAATTGGCCAGCAGCACCCGCGGCGCATCGGCATGGGTCTTGAAGACGCCGACCGGCTTGCCGGACTGGATGAGCAGGGTCTCGTCGCCCTCGAGCTGCTTCAGGGTCTCGACGATCCGGTCAAAGCATTCCCAGTTGCGGGCGGCGCGGCCGATGCCGCCATAGACCACCAGCTCCTCGGGGCGTTCGGCCACCTCGGCGTCGAGATTGTTCATCAGCATGCGCAGCGGCGCCTCGGTCAGCCAGCTCTTCGCGTTCAGCACCGTGCCGCGCGGCGCCCGGATCTTGCGGCTGTTGTCGATGCGGGACATCTGGGTTCCTTGCCTGTCTGGGGTTGTCGCTCGTCGCCCGGCCTCACCCGAGGCTCGGCACCAGTCCGGCGCCGACCGCCTCGGTCAGGGCGCCGCTGCGCACCAGGGCATTCGCCGCCGCCATGTCGGGGGCGAAATAGCGGTCTTCGGTCAGCATCGGCACCTGGGCGCGCAGCAGCCTGCGCACCCGCTCCAGCGGCGGGCTGGAGGCGAGATGGGCCTGGTCGTCGGTGTGGAGGTCGCAGCCCTGGGCCGCCGCCAGCAGTTCGATGGCGATGACGTTGCCGGTATTCTCCGCCATGGCGAGCAGGCGCCGGGCGCCGTGCGCCGCCATCGAGACATGGTCCTCCTGGTTGGCCGAGGTCGGGATGGAATCGATGCTGGCCGGCGTGGCGCGCTGCTTGTTCTCCGAGACCAGCGCCGCCGCCGTCACCTGGGCGATCATGAATCCCGAATTGAGGCCGGGCCGCGGGGTCAGGAAGGCCGGCAGACCGCTCAGGGTCGGATCGACCAGCATCGCCGTGCGCCGCTCGGCGATCGAGCCGATCTCGACCAGGGCCAAAGCGATGATGTCGGCGGCGAAGGCCACCGGCTCGGCGTGGAAATTCCCGCCGGAGATGACCTCGCCGGTATCGGCGAAGACCAGGGGGTTGTCGGAAACGCAATTGGCCTCGGTTTCCAAGGTGGCGCGGGCCTGGCGGAGGATGTCCAGGCAGGCCCCCATCACCTGCGGCTGGCAGCGCAGGCAATAGGGATCCTGCACCTTGCTGCAGTCGATATGCGAGGCGCGGATGGTGCTGCCGTCCAGCAGCCGGCGCAGGGTATCGGCGACGTCGCGCTGGCCCTGGTGCCGGCGCAGGGCATGGATCCGGGGGTCGAAGGGGGCGTCGGAGCCCTTGGCCGCATCGGTGGTAAGGGCGCCGGTGATCAGCGCCGCCTGGAAGATCCGCTCGGTCTCGAACAGCGCTGCAAGCGCCAGCGCGGTCGAGGTCTGGGTGCCGTTCAGCAAAGCGAGGCCCTCCTTCGGGCCCAGTTCCAGCGGCTTCAGCCCGGCATCGCGGATCGCGGCCAGGGCGGGTCGGCGCGTTCCCTGCACGAAGATCTCGCCGCTGCCCATCAGCGCCGCGGTCATATGGGCCAGCGGCGCGAGATCGCCGGAGGCGCCGACCGAGCCCTGGCCCGGCACCACCGGGATGAGATCGCGCTGCAGGAAATCCAGCAGGGTCTGCAGCGTCGACCAGCGCAGGCCGGAGGCGCCCTGCGCCAGGCTGGCGATCTTCAGCGCCATCATCAGGCGCACCACGTTGTGCGGCAGCGGCGCACCGACGCCGGCGGCATGGGAGAGGACGAGATTGGTCTGCAGGGTGGCGAGATCGGCGTCGTTGATCCGCACCGAGGCCAGCTTGCCGAAGCCGGTATTGATGCCATAGACCGGCTCGCCCTTGGCGATGATCGCCGCGACGGTGGCGGCGCTGGCGGTGATTCCGGCCTTGCAGGCCGGGTCCAGCGCCACGCTGGCACCGTAGAACACCCGGCGCCACGCGGTCAGATCCACGGTTCCGGGGGTCAAGATCACGGTATCCGACATGGTGGTCTCCGGGTTTTTCGGGTGCCTCAGCATGGCACAAACGGGCGGAATCGCCCCCCGTCTTGAGGGTCCCGCCAACTTGTATATACATGTATAGACAATTGCCTGCCCTGTCCAGCGGGCGGGCCCTGCCTTAAGCCGGTGTTAACCCTGATCGGCTACCAAAGTCGCGATGGCCGCGAGTAAGCACAATTACCTGTTCATCCTCTATACCGTCGCCGCGGTCGGGGCGGCGATCTGGCTGCCGCATTTCCTCCCGGCGACGATTTCCCCGGTTCTCGGCGGGATCATCGGCGGGTTCGTCTTCTGCACCGGGGCGATGGCGCATCTCAACGTCCGCCAGAGCATCACCGCCAAGTCCTATGCCGGGATCATCGGCCAGCTGAACGACGAGCTGGACGCGGTGCTCCGCGACCAGCGCCGGCTGGAGGACGACCTCGCCCAGCTGCGCTCCAGCCTGGCGGTGCTGCAGACCACACCGGAACACGACGTCAACGAGGTGGTGTCCGAGGTCCGGGTGCTGCAGACCCTGATCGAGCAGCTCTATGCCGCCCGCGCCGGCGACCCCGGCAAGCCCGCCGCGAAACAGCCGCCGGCACCCGCCCAGGCACCGGCGCCGGGCGCCGAGAAGCCGGCCGCCGCCGCACCGCTGAAGAACGGTGCCGCCGCCCCGACGCCGACCCAGGCGGCCCGGATCGCCGAGCCGCCGCGGGTCCAGGAACCGGCCAACGCGGCCAGCCTGCCGATGCCGCCGATCGCCATGGGCCTCTCGGAAACCGAGATGGTCGACCTGCTGCGCGACGGGCTGCGCGAGCATGGCGTCGAGCTCGCCCTGCAGCCGATCGTCAGCCTGCCGCAGCGCAAGCGCCGCTATTTCGAATGCTTCTCCCGGGTCCGCACCGCGGACGGGCGGGTGATGGTGCCCGAGCAGTATCTCGACGTCGCCGAGCGCTACGGCCTGGTGACGGCGATCGACAACATGCTGCTGTTCCGCTGCATCCAGATGCTGCGCCGGCTGCGCAAGGCCAATGCCAATGTCGGGTTCTTCCTCAACATCTCGCACCGCACCCTGGCCGACCGCGACTTCTTCCGCGAATTCATCAACCTGATGGCGCAGAATGCCGAGCTCGCGCCGGCCATCGTCTTCGAATTCTCCCAGCGCTCGCTGGAGGCCGCGGACGAAAGCCTGGGGCGCGACCTCGACCGCCTGGCCCAGCTCGGCTACCGCTTCTCGGTCGACCAGGTCAGCACCTTCGACGTCAACGTCGCCGCCCTGTCCAGCAAGCACTTCCGCTTCATGAAGATCGAGGCGGCGCGGCTGGTGCATGCCGCCGCCAACGGCAGCATGGGCGACGACCCCAAGGCCTTCAAGAAGATGCTGGATTCCTACGGCGTCGATCTCATCGTCGACCGCATCGAATCCGAGCCGATGCTGCTCGAACTGCTCGATCTCCATATCGATTTCGGCCAGGGCTACCTGTTCGGCGAGCCGCGCATCGCCAAGGCCGAATCGACCCCCGCTCTGATCTAGCCCGGCCCCGACCTAGGCCGGAGAAACCCGCAAGGCAACGGGCCGCCCCCGATCCGGGAGCGGCCCGCCTGCAGCTGTGTCGCCGGGCGACGCGTCAGTACAGGATGTCGGTCTGCGCCACCTCGTGCTGGGTCACGGTGGCAAGGATCACGGCGGCACCGGCGCCATCGCCGTCGGCGTCGAACTTCACCTGGGTATTGCCCAGCCCGTCGGAGACCAGAGCGAGGTGTCCGGTGGCGAAGGGATTGTCCTCCTCGCTGATGCCGAAATCGTGGAACAGGTCGCGGACGTCGATCTTGTCCTTGCCGGTCTCGAAGTTGGCGATGGTGTCGCCGCCCAGGCCGGCCAGCTGTCCCGGATTGTCAATGCGGTAGAGGAAGATGTCGCTCCCCGCCCCGCCATCCATGACGTCGGCACCCTGTCCGCCTTCCAGCCTGTCGTTGCCGGCGAGGCCGAACAGGTGATTGTCGAAGCCGTTGCCGGTGAGGAGGTTGTCGAGGCTGTTGCCGGTGCCGTCGACGGCGTTCTCGTCGAGGATGAGGTTCTCGAGGTTCGACCCCAGGGTATAGTGGGTGACGCTGGAAACCACCGTATCGGTGCCGGCATTGGCGCCCTCGACTAGCTTGTCCGCCTCGTCGCCGGTGCCGATCACGTAGGTGTCGTCGCCCTTGCCGCCGGCCAGGGTGTCGATGCCGTTGCCGTTGCCGCCGAACAGCGTGTCGTTGCCCTCGCCGCCGTTCAGCAGATCGTTGCCGATGCCGCCGTCGAGGACGTCGTCGCCGAAATCGCCGTTGAGCTTGTCGTTGCCGATGCCGCCGAGCAGCGTGTCCTGGCCGGCGCCGCCGTTCAGGATGTCGTTGCCGGCATCCCCCTCCAGGCGGTTGTCGTGGAGGTTGCCGGTGATCAGGTTGTCGCCGGCATTGCCGGTGCCGTTGACGGCATCGCCCTGGAGCAGCAGGTCCTCGACATTGGCCGCGAGGGTGTAGCTGTCCGCCGTGCTGAGGACCGTGTCGTGGTCCTTGCCGGCGGCTTCCGTCACCTGGTCCGCCGCGGAATCGACGAGGTAGATGTCATTGCCGGCGCCGCCGGCGAGCAGGTCGTCGCCTTCGCCGCCGTCGAGGATGTTGGCGCCGCCGGTCCCGGCGAGGCTGTCGGCAAGTTCGGAACCGACCAGATTCTCGATTCCGATCAACGTGTCGCCGGCGGCAGTGCCGCCGGTCGCGGTCCCGGCCGCGAGGTCGATAGTCACCGCCGCGCCGGAATCGGCGTAGGACGCGGTGTCGTTGCCGGCGCCGCCGTCCAGGATGTCGCCGCCAAGGCCGCCCTGCAGCGTATCGTTGCCGGCGAGGCCCAGAAGGTGATTGGCCCCGTCATTGCCGGTGATGGCGTTGCCGAGGTTGTTGCCGGTGCCGTCGACGGCGCCGGCGCCGAGGAACAGGTTCTCGAAATTCCCGGCGAGGACATAGGCGGCGAGACCCGAGACCACGGTATCGGTGCCGCCATTGGCCGCCTCGACCAGCTTGTCGTTGGCGTCGTCGGCTCCGCCGGTGCCGAGGAAATAGATGTCGTCGCCCTTGCCGCCGATCAGGGTGTCGATGCCGTCGCCGCCGCTCAGCTGATCGTTGCCGTCGCCGCCGTTCAGCGTGTCGTTGCCGTCATTGCCGGTCAATCCGTCATTGCCGGCATCGCCGTTCACCTTGTCGTTGCCGGTGCCACCCGTCATCAGGTCGTCGCCGCCGGCGCCGTTCAGCGTGTCGTTGCCGGCATCGCCGGAGAGGGAATTGTCCTCGCCGTTGCCGGTGATGACGTTGTCGCCTGCATTGCCGGTGCCGTTCCGGGCATCGCCCTGCAGCACCAGATCCTCGACATTGGCGGCGAGCGTATAGCTGTCGGCCGTGCTCAGCACCGTGTCGCGGTCCTTGCCGGTCGCTTCGACCACGTGATCGTCCTGGGAGTCGACGCGGTAGATGTCGTTCCCGAGGCCGCCGGTCAGGGTATCGTCGCCGGCGCCGCCGTCGAGGACGTTGGCGCCGCTCGAGCCGGTCAGGACGTCGGCCGCGGCCGAGCCGGTCAGGTTCTCGATGCCGAGCAGGATGTCGCCCGCGGCATCGCCGCCGGCGGCCGTGCCGGCGCCGAGATCGACGGTGACGCCGCCGACCGAGCCGGCATAGGAGGCCGTATCCGTGCCGGCACCGCCGTCGAGCGTGTCGCCGCCCCCGCCGCCTTCCAGCGTGTCGTTGCCGGCGAGGCCGAGGAGATGGTTGGCGGCGCCGTTACCGGCGATGACGTTGTCGAGGGCGTTGCCGGTGCCGTTGACGGCGCCGGTGTCGAGGACGAGGTTCTCGAAATTGGCCGCCAGGGTGAAGTCCTTGAAGCTGGAGAACACCGTGTCGATGCCGGCATTGCCGGCTTCGACGAGCTTGTCTGCCTGGTCGCCGGCGGCGAGCAGGTAGATGTCGTCGCCCTTGCCGCCGGCCAGTATGTCGGCCCCGTCGCCGCCGGCCAGGGTGTCGTTGCCGGCGCCGCCGTTCAGCTTGTCGCCGCCCGCGCCGCCATCCAGCGAGTCGTTGCCCGCGCCGCCGTTCAGGGTATCGTTGCCGGCATCGCCGACCAGCGTGTTGTTGCCGCCGGTGCCGGTGATGACATTGTCGCCCGCATTGCCGATGCCGATCGCGGCATTGCCCTGCAGCTCCAGGTTCTCGACATCGGCGCCGAGCGTGTAGCTCGCCGCCGTGCTGATCACCTTGTCGATGCCCTGGTCGGCCGCCTCTACCGCCTTGTCGTCGGCGGAGTCGACGAAATAGGTGTCGTTGCCTAGCCCGCCGATCAGCGTGTCGTTGCCGGCGCCGCCATCGAGCACGTCGTTGCCATCCTTGCCGGACAGCGTGTTGTCGCCGCCGTCGCCGGTGATGACGTTGTCGAGGCTGTTGCCGATGCCCTCGATGGCGCCGTTCTCCAGCACCAGGTCCTCGACATTGTCGCCCAGGGTGAAGCTGGCCGCGGAGCTGTGCACGACGTCGCGGCCCTGGTTGGCGAGCTCCACCACCTGGTCGTCGTCGGTGTCGACGACATAGGTGTCGTTGCCGACGCCGCCCACCAGCCGGTCCTGGTCGCCGCCGCCGTCCAGGGTGTCGTTGCCGGCATCGCCGAGCAGCTCGTTATGGGCGTTGTTGCCGGTGATGCTGTTGTTGAAGGTGTTGCCCTCGACCAGGTTGTTGTTGCCGGTGGCGCCGTCCAGGATCACCAGCCGCTCGATGTTCTGGCCGAGCTTGAAGTTGAGGACGGTGCTGAAGACCGTGTCGAAGCCCTGGTTGGCGGCCTCGGTCACCGTGTCCTTCAGGCTGTCGACGAAATAGATGTCGTCGCCCGCCCCGCCGCTCATCGCGTCGTTGCCGGTGCCGCCGTCGAGCCGGTCGTTGCCGGTGCCGCCGGCCAGCGTGTCGTTGCCGGTGCCGCCGTCGATGATGTCGTTGCCGGCGCCGCCGTCGATGATGTCGTTGCCGGCGCCGCCGAGAATGCCGGCAAAGCCGAGGTTCTGCTCGTCGCCGTCGCCGCCGTTCAGCACGTCGTTGCCGTCGCCGCCCTCCATGACGTCGTTGCCGCCGCCGCCATTGATGGTGTCGTTGCCGCCTTCGCCGAACAGGTTGTTGTGGAAGTTGGAACCGGTGATCTTGTTGTCGAGCTCGTTGCCGTCGCCGCCCAGGGCATTGCCGAACAGCAGCAGATCCTCGATGTTGTTGCCGAGGGTGTAGGAGAGCGCCGAACTCTCCACCAGGTCGTGGCCGCCGTCGCCGTCGATATCGGACTCGGACGCGGTGTCGTCGAGGGAATCGACGATATAGGTGTCGTCGCCGGCCCCGCCGCGCAGGTTGTCCTGGCCGCCGCCGCCGATCAGCAGGTCGTTGCCGCCCTCGCCGAACAGGTTGTTGTGGCCCTCGTTGCCCCAGAGCACGTTGTCGAGATTGTTGCCGTCGCCGCCCAGGGCCTTGCCGGCCAGGATCAGGTCCTCGACATTGTCGCCAAGGGTGTAGGAGAGCGAGGTGCTGACCACTACGTCGCGGCCCTCGCCGGCCTGTTCGGTGGTCACGTCGTCGCTGGAATCGACGTCGTAGATGTCGTTGCCGCTGCCGCCGATGAGATTGTCCTGGCCGCCGCCGCCGGTCAGTCGGTCGTTGCCCTCCTCGCCGAACAGGTTGTTGTGGGAGAGGTTGCCGGTGATGTGGTTGTCGAGGGCGTTGCCGTCGCCGCCCAGGGCCTGGTTGACGAGGCCGGTGGTCAGCAGCACCAGGTCCTCGACATTGGCGGACAGCGTATAGCTGAGGGCTGTGCTCTGGACGGTATCGTGGCCCTCGTTGGCCTTCTCGGTGACGATGTCGAGCAGATTGTCGACGGTATAGAAATCGTTGCCGTCGCCGCCGAGCATCACGTCGATGCCGCTGCCGCCGTTGAGCCCGTCATTGCCGACCCCGCCCTCCAGCCGGTCGCTGTCGTCGCCGCCCTCCAGCGAATCGTCGCCGCCGTCGCCGAACAGATTGTCCCTGCCGCCGAAGCCGGCGATGATGTCGTTGTTGTCGCCGCCGACCAGGAAGTCGTCGTCCTCGCCGCCGAATATCTCATCGGCGCTGCTGATGCTGGGCTGCAGGCTGTGCGGCTGATCGCCAACCAGGAAATCGTTGTCGGTGCCGCCGGTGATGGTGCGCATGGCTGGGTGTCCCTCTCTTGATGTTCCACAGGGCGTGTCGCCGGGCGGAGGCTCGCTGTCCTTGTGACTGGGAACCTAGTGCGGAGCGCCACATTTTGTGAGTGACCTCTGTCACAAAAATAAGAGAGATCACATTATTGTTATTCCCATTTCGAAAGAAATTTTCCCGGAGCGGCATATGCTTTGGCGGGAAATCGATACAATTCGCTCTCCGAGCCAGTGAGACAGCTCCGAAGGCGGATCGCCCGTTTCGGAAAATGGCAATTTTATAGATAGATATCGGCAGAATTCGCGCTGGGTCAGGGATTTTTGTATAGCCGACGCGGTTGGATCGGGCTCGACCGGAGATTTTTGAGACTTCCACATTATAGCCTCACGAGAGGCGAGAAAAGCATCGCGGTTCGCGTTGCCGACCGGGACAATCCGGGGAGGCGATGGGTGTTTTTTCCTGCATGCGCCCTTCTCCGCGGAGGGGAGGTTTCTCACGGTTGAGCCCGGGCGGACCACTCGTTAGGGTGTCGGCGCAACTGAATTTAATGCGGTCGGCTCCTCCCATGCCCAGCACCAGGATCATTTCCGGCGTCCACGAGATCGTCGCCGGGTTCGACGGCGTCATCATGGATCTCTGGGGCTGCATGCATGACGGGATCCGGGTCTATCCGGCGGCGCTGGACTGCCTGACCCGCCTGAAGGCGGCAGGGAAGAAGGTCGCCATCGTCTCCAATGCCCCGCGCCGGGCGGCGGAGGTGGCCGAGCGCATGGGCGAGCTCGGCATCGGCCCGGACCTCTACGACGCCCTGCTCTGCTCCGGCGAGGAGACCTGGCACTACCTGAAGGACCGGCCGGACGACGAGGCCCGGCGCCTGGGGCGGCGCGTCTATACGATCATGGCGGCGCGGGACGCCGGCATGCTCGCGGGGCTCGACCTCGAGGTCACCGCCGACATCGGCACCGCGGCCTTCCTGCTGGTCTGCGGGATCGAGGGGCCGGGCGAGACCCTGGCCGATTTCGATTCGGTGCTGAAGCGCGCCTGCTGGGACGAGCTGCCGCTGATCTGCGCCAATCCCGACCTGATGGTGCATCGGGGCGAGGTGGCGGAGATCTGCGCCGGCGCCATCGCCGCGCATTACCAGGGGCTGGGCGGGCGGGTGATCTATCACGGCAAGCCGCATCCTGGCATCTATCGTCGCGCCCTGCAGGCGCTGGGCCTGGGCGATCCCGGACGGCTGATCGGCATCGGCGATTCCTTCCGCACCGACGTGGCGGGCGCCGCGGCCTTCGGGGCCCAGTCGCTGCTGATCGCCGGTGGCATTCATCGCGAGGAAGTGATGCAATCCGGCCGGCTGGACGGCGCGTATCTGGCCAAGGCGGCGGCAGATTTCCCGGCCATGCCGGATTTCGCCCTGCAATACCTGGCCTGGTAGGCATCCGCCGGGCCCGGCCGGACGTAATGGCCGGAGCGGGCCGCAGGCCCGGACCGGACTGGGCAGGCCGGGCACATAGGGGACCGGGATGACGACGGAACTTGCCGGCGCGAAATCCGAGACCTGGAGCTGGGAATTCGACCACCCGGCGGCGGCGGTCTGGGGCCTGATGGCGGATACCGCGCGTTTCAACGAGGCGGCGGCACTGCCGCGCCACGAGATCACCGAGATTCCGCAGCCCGACGGTGCCGTGCGCTTCTACGGCCGGGTGAAGATGGGGCCGTTCGACATCAAGTGGCGCGAAGAGCCGGTCAACTGGGTGAGCGGACAGTGGTTCGAGCATTGCCGCTATTTCGAGACCGGACCGCTGGACGCGATGTGCGCCTATTTCAGCCTGGAGGCGAAGGACGGGAAGTCGCTGGGGCGCTATACGCTGAGCGCCAGGCCGAAGACCTGGATCGGCCGGCTGATCCTGGCCACCGGGTTCTTCACCTCCTCCGGCCGGAAATTCGCCAAGCTGGCGGCGGAGGCCAACCAGTTCGCCGGCGGCGCCCGGGCGACGCCCTTCGACTACCTGCCGCCGACGCCGCGCCCGGAGACCCTGGCGCGGGTGGCCCGCGCCGTCGCCGACATCGAGGCGACGCCGAACGGCCACGGCCTGGCGCAGCGCCTTGCCGATCATGTGCTGCAGGCACAGGAGGTCGACCTCTGGCATATCCGCCCGCTGCAGCTGGCGCGGGCCTGGCGGCGCCCCGCTTTGGAGGCGATCGAGCTCTGCCTGCAGGCGGTGCGCTGCGGCCTGCTGGAGCTGCGCTGGGACATCCTCTGTCCCCGCTGCCGGGTGGCAAAGGCCTGGTCGGGCGGGCTCGACCGCCTGCCGACGGGGGCGCATTGCAGCTCCTGCAACATCGACTACGAGCGGAACTTCTCGCAGAACGTCGAGGCGAGCTTTCGCCCCGCCGCCGCCGTCCGGCCGCTGGAGAGCGGCGAATATTGCCTCTGGGGACCGATGTCGACGCCGCATGTGAAGCTGCAGGTGGCGCTGCGTCCCGGCGAAACCCGCACGGTGGCGGGGACGCTGCCCTTCGGCCCCTATCGCCTGCGCAGCCTGGAGCCGGGGCCGGAAACGGAGATCGATTGGCAGGCGGGCGGCTTCCCGGCCTTGCTCCTGGGCGACGACGTGGTCACCGCCGGGCCGCCGGCCGCCGCCGGCCAGATCCGCCTGGAGAACCGGAGCCGGCGCCCGCTGACCGCGATCGTCGAGGACCGCAGTTGGCTGGCCGATGCCCTGACCGCCGACCGCATCACCGCGCTGCAGGCGTTCCGCGATCTCTTCTCCGACGATGTGCTGCGGCCGGGCGACGAGGTCTCGGTGGGCGAGATCACGCTGCTGTTCTCCGACCTCAAGGGCTCGACAGCGCTCTACCAGCAGATCGGCGATGCCAGCGCCTATCCCCGGGTGCGCGATCACTTCGCGCTGATGGCAAAGATCATCCGCGACCACGAGGGCGCCATCGTGAAGACCATCGGCGACGCGGTGATGGCGGCCTTCGTGCTGCCGGCGAACGGCGTCAGGGCGGCGCTGGCGATCGCCCGGGCCGTCGAGGGCTTCAACCGCGACCATGCCGGCAAGATCGGCAGCGGCCCGGCCATCACCATCAAGCTCGGCCTGCATCACGGGCCCTGCATCGCGGTGACGCTGAACGACCGCCTGGACTATTTCGGCTCGACGGTGAACATGGCGGCGCGGCTGCAGGGGCAGAGCCGGGGCGGCGACATCGTGCTGTCCACCGCGGTGGCCGAGGACCCGTCGGTCCGGCCCTGCCTCGCCGGGGTGACGGCCGAGCCGGACCGGGCGGTGCTCAAGGGATTCGCCGAGGCCCTGGATTTCCTGCGAATTCATCCCTAGCCGGCGCCGGCGCCGGCTCTTCATGGGCGGTTAACCAGTTGACAGCTATTGGCGGGTAGCGTGAGGAGGGCGACGTGGGCTCTCCCGCCTGCCGGATTCCGCCAGGAGAACCCTGACCGTGACGATGCCGAGGCCCGCGATGGCCGCCGATGTGGAACGCGAAGCCAGATACCTGGAGTTCTGCCGCAAGGCCGCCGGGTCCAACGTCAACGACAAGACGTTGCTGGCGACCGACTACATGAATCACATCAACGAGATCGTCATGCTGATGGAACTGGTGCCCGACGCGCCGGAATGCCTGGAGGACTGCAAGGCCTGGCAGCCGATTGGCTACCAGGACCACTTCCGCAACAGCGGCATCCACGACCGCGACCTGGCGATCGCGGCCTATGACTGGTCGCCGCCGGAATACCGCGAACCCTTCGACCGGCTGGTCGCCCAGATGAACCGGCTGATCGAGCTCAGCGTCCAGCGCCTCGAGCGGCTGCATCGCGAGGGCAACTTCGACATCGCCCGGCTGGTCGCCGAGCGCGCCTCGCGGAACCTGCAGGAACTGATCGGCCGGGCCAATGCGGTGATCCACGGCGACGACCGGGTGATCGACCAGGCGCAGATCGACGCGCTGCTGGAAGTGGGCTGAGCGCCCGCCGCCGGCCTGCGGGTCGGGCGCCCCCCATCAGCCGCGCGGGATCAGCCGGGCGGCAGGACCTTCTCGTAGAACCGGCTGGTCTCGATGGCCGCGGCCGGCATCTCGGCATAGGGGCCGAAGGGCCCGCAGGCGCGGTAACCCGCAGCCTCGTAGAAGCGCAGCGCCGCCAGCTGATGGCAGCCGGTCTCGATGCGCAGCAGGCCGGTGCCGGCATCGCGGGCCTCCGCCTCGAGGCGCTGCAGCAGCGCCTTGGCGACGCCCGTCCCGCGTACCGCCGGCGCCGCATACATGCGCTTCAGTTCGGCATAGCCGTCGAGGAAGGCGATGCCGCCGCAGGCGACCGCGGCGCCCCGCAGGCGGGCCAGGAAGAATCGGATATGCGGCTGGAACAGCCGGTCGAGCGGCAAGGCGTGGCGCTGCTCGGGTTCATAGGGACCGCCGAGATCGCGGTCGAGGGCTTCGAGCAGGGCGACGACCTCCGGCGTCGGCGCGGCGACGCGATCGAATGCGAGGTCGGGAAGCGGGTTCATCGGCCCTGCCGCGCCGCTGCCAGAAGCGCCGCGCGCCGGGCCAGGCTCTCTGCCGGCCAGTAGGCCTCGCGGTCGTAGTACTCCGCCACCGCCGGCGCCTCCGGCGGCAGGACCACCCAGGGCTGCTTCGAGGCGGTAAAGATGTGGATGTCCGGCGGCAGGCGGTCGGACGCGTCCAGCGTCCCCACCCGGACGAAATCCACCGCCGTGCCGGCGCCGGCATAGTGGCTCCAGACGGCGATGCGGCAGGTCGGGCAGCGCGCGATCTTCTGGCCCTTGCCGCTGTTCGACGGGGTGTCGACGATCTCGACCCGGCCCTGCAGCAGCTGCACCCGGTCGGCCTCGATCATCGCATTCAGCGCGAAGGCGCTGCCGGTCTCGCGCTGGCACCAGCGGCAGTGGCAGCAATGCACGAACATCGGCTTCGTCGTCATGCGGTAGCGCACCGCGCCGCAGGTGCAGCCGCCGTCGAAGGTCTCGGTCTGGATATCCGTCATGTCGCCGGCCCCGTCATCGCGCCGAATTGCTGCCCGAGGGCATGTGTTCCTGGAACCAGGCCAGCACGCGGGTGCCGCAATCGGCAATCGCCGGGTGATGCTGCACCCAGTGGCCCTCCTGCGGATAGTGCACCAGCGCCGACTTGACGCCGTGCTGCAGCAGGGCGCGGTGGAACTCGATCGCCTGCACCGCCGGGCAGTTGCGGTCGAGGGCGCCGCAGATGTTCAGCACCGGCGTCTTCACCCGGTCGGCGAACATGATGGCGCTGCGCTTGAAATACTCGCCGCCGGGGTTTTTGTAGTCGTCGAGCAGGAAGTTCTCGCAGAAGCCGGGAATGTGGCTGGTCAGCTGCTCGCTGACATAGTCGGTGACCGGCGAGATCACCACCGAGGCGGCAAAGCGCGTGTCCTGGGTGATGATCCAGGCCGCCATGATGCCGCCATAGGAAACCCCGGTGACGCCGATGCGCCGTGGGTCGGCGACGCCCTCGGCCACCAGCCGGTCGAGGGCGGAGAGGATGTCCTGGGCATCGCCGCCGCCCATGTCGCCGGCGACGGCGCGGCAGAAATCCAGGCCGCGCCCGGTGCTGCCGCGCGGATTGGGCTGGAAAATCGCATAGCCGTCCTGCAGCAGGTTGACATAGGTGGCGCTGCGGCCGACGCAGGACGGGCGCCAGGACCAGACCGGTCCGCCATGGACGTCGACGATGAGCGCCCGGGGGCCCGGACCGCCGCCGCTGTTTTCCGCCGGATGCAGCAGCCAGCCCTCGATCTCCCAGCCGTCCTTCGCCGTCCACTTGTAGGGCTCGGCGCGGCCGAGGGCGGCGAGATCCCGGGCGGCGCCGTCCGGGCCCAGGGTGGCGACGATGCGCATCTTGCCGCCGGCGAAGACGGCGAGGCGCTGCGGCGTGAAAAAGCCCTCGAGGGTGACGGCGCAGTCGCCGGGTGCCGCACCCGGGCTGACGAAGGGGAAGTAGCGCTCGCCGCCGAGGGTGGTCGCGGTATCCGACCACAAATCGCGGCAGCGGCCGGTTCCGGCGTCGCAGATGCCGAGCACCGATTCCAGCGATCGGATGCCAGCATAGAGCACGTCCGTGTTGCTCTGCCATTGGGTGAAGGTGGCATCGACCCCCCGGGTATCGATGCGCCGCGCGGCGCCGTCGCCGAGGTCAATCAGCGTGAGCTCGCCGGTGGTCGATTGCCGGTCGCTGGAGAACGACGAGACCAGTGCGAGGCGCGTCCCGTCGGGCGCGGCGGAAAGCCAGCCGATCTGGTCCTTCGGAGCATGCACGACCCGGGCCTTGCCGGAGACGAGATCGATGAGATGGACCTTGGCCCGGTACCAGTGGTTCTCGTGCGGACCGGTGGAGGCGATGGTGGCGACGGCCCGATTCCCGACCCAGCAGGATTCCCAGGGATTGAGCCCACCCGCCGGGCCGGTGGCGGCGACCTGCCGCAGCCCGCCCGTCGCCACGTCGTAGAGCCACAGGCTGCGCCACTGGGTGTCGTCGACGCCGATATCGACCTGGGGCATCCAGTCGGGCAAAGCGGGATCGACGGTCTGGAAGGTATAGCCGCCGAGAAAGCCCGAGAGATCGACGCCGCGCCGGGCGACGCCGAGCAGGATCTGTCTGCCGTCGGGCGACCAGTGGGCATATTCGATCCATTGATCCTCCACCGCGATACGGGTTTCCCGCCGCGTCGCGAGGTCGAGCAGGCAGAGCTGCATGATGCCCGGCGCGTCGCGATCCGACAGGAAGGCAAGCGTCCCGCCGTCCGGCGACCATTTCGGCGCTGCATCGATTCCCGGCCCCGCCGACAGGACGTCTAGCCTGCCGCTGGCCGTATCGACCAGGCAGATGCGCTGCGGCAGGGTGCCCTCGAGCTTCTCGGCGAAGATGCCGCTGCCGGCGATCGTCTTCCCGTCCGGCGACAGGGCGATGTCGTAGAGATCGGGGGTGCGGCCGCGGCCGAGCTGCAGCCAATGGGCATCGGCCCGCTGCATCCGCGCATAGAGCTCGGTATTGCGAAAATCGGTCTGCATGTTGCCCCCGGACCAGGCGCGCCCGCTTCGGCGGACGTCATTGCGCCGAGTGTAGCGGCCCCGCGCTTGGCACCGCAACCGACCGGCGGGCTGACGGGAGGCGGCGGCACTCTGGCGGGGCCTAGGCCTCGACGATATCCAGGCGCCGGTTGATGCGCTCGACCCGATCGTTCAGGCGGTCGATCTGGACCTGCAGATGCACGGCAACGCCGGCATCGCCGGCCTGATTGCGCCGGAGGCCGGCGATCGCGTTCGCCATGTCGTTCTGGCGGAGCTTGATGTCCCCGATATCGATACGCGTATCCGCCACGTCGGATCGGATGGCACGCAGGTGCTCGAGGATCAGGTTTTCGGTGTCCTGGGTCATGGGGCGATTTTAGCAGCCACCGGTTGAGAACGAAAGGGGAATATGCACGCCGCCGGGCCGTTTCCTGGACTTGGCGGCCCGGGCTCTGCTATCGTAAAAACCATTGCTGCAGTGCGGGAAAGCCAGCTTGATCTTGGGCTTGGCGGGTTGGGACGGGTCAGGCGGACATGGTCGATTTTCCGAAGCGGAACCTCGAAGACTGGGCGAAGCTGGCGGCCAGGGAGCTGAAGGGCGCCGACCCGGCCGGTCTCGACTGGGAGACGCCCGAGGGCATCCGGGTGAAGGCGCTCTATACCGCGGCCGACCTCGCCGGCATCGAGGCCCTCGATTCCCTGCCCGGCTTCGCCCCCTATACCCGCGGTCCGCGGGCGACGATGTACGCCAACCGCCCCTGGACCATCCGGCAATATGCCGGCTTCTCCACCGCCGAGGATTCCAACGCCTTCTACCGGGAGAACCTGCGGCAGGGCCAGATGGGCCTCTCGGTCGCCTTCGACCTCGCCACCCATCGCGGCTACGATTCCGATCATCCGCGGGTGGTCGGCGATGTCGGCAAGGCCGGGGTCGCCATCGATTCCGTCGAGGACATGAAGATCCTGTTCGACGGCATCCCCCTGGACAAGATGTCGGTCAGCATGACGATGAACGGCGCGGTCCTGCCGGTCCTGGCCGGCTTCATCGTCGCCGGCGAGGAGCAGGGCGTGCCGCTGGCCGAGCTCTCCGGCACCATCCAGAACGACATCCTCAAGGAATTCATGGTGCGGAACACCTATATCTATCCGCCCCAACCCTCGATGCGGATCGTCGCCGACATCATCGAGTTCACCGCCAGGAAGATGCCGAAATTCAATTCGATCTCGATCTCCGGCTACCACATGCAGGAGGCCGGGGCGACGGCGGTGCAGGAGCTGGCCTTCACCCTGGCCGACGGCCTGGAATATGTCCGCGCCGCCCTTTCCAAGGGGCTGAAGATCGACGCCTTCGCCCCGCGGCTCTCGTTCTTCTTTGCCATCGGCATGAACTTCTTCATGGAAGTCGCCAAGCTGCGCGCCGCCCGCTTCCTCTGGGCCAAGCTGATGCGCCAGTTCGACCCGACGGATCCGCAATCCTCGGCGCTGCGCACCCATTGCCAGACCTCGGGCGTCAGCCTGACCGAGCAGGACCCCTATAACAACGTCGTCCGCACCACCATCGAGGCGATGGCCGCGGTGCTCGGCGGCACCCAGTCGCTGCATACCAATGCCCTGGACGAAGCGATCGCCCTCCCCACCCCGTTCTCGGCGGCGATCGCCCGCAACACCCAGCTGGTGATCCAGGAGGAAAGCGGCATTCCCCATGTCATCGACCCCCTGGGCGGCAGCTATTACGTCGAGGCGCTGACCGCCAGCCTGGTCGCCGAGGCGGAGAAGCTGATCGCCGAGGTCGAGGCTCTGGGCGGCATGACCAAGGCGGTCGAGAGCGGCATGCCGAAGCTGCGGATCGAGGAGGCGGCCGCCCGCCACCAGGCCCGGGTCGACCGGGTCGAGGAGGTGATCGTCGGGGTCAACAAATACCGCTCCGGCCGGACCGATGCGGTCGAGGTGCTGGACATCGACAACAGCAAGGTGCGCGACCAGCAGATCGCCCGGCTGGCGGCCATCCGCGCCACCCGGGACGCGGCCAGGGTCCAGGCCTGCCTGGACGCCCTCACCCGCGCCGCCCGGGACGGGTCCGGCAATCTCCTGGAGCTGGCGGTGGCAGCGATGCGCGCCCGGGCGACGGTGGGCGAGGTCTCGAGCGCCCTGGAGCAGGTCTATACCCGGCACAAGGCCGAGGTGCGCTCGATCGCCGGGGTCTACGGCGCAGCCTATCGCGACGATCCCGAATTCCAGGCGATCCAGCGCCGGATCCAGGATTTCGCCCGCGAGGAGGGCCGCCGGCCGCGGATGCTGGTGGTGAAGCTGGGCCAGGACGGCCACGACCGCGGCGCCAAGATCATCGCCACCGCCTTCGCCGACCTCGGTTTCGACGTCGACGTCGGCCCGCTGTTCCAGACCCCGGAGGAAAGCGCCCGCCAGGCGGTGGAGAACGACGTCCACGTGATCGGCGTCTCCTCCCAGGCGGCGGGCCACAAGACCCTGGTGCCGCAGCTGATCCAGGCCTTGCGCGACGCCGAGGCGGAGGACATCGTGGTGATCTGCGGCGGCGTGATACCGGCCCAGGATTACGACTACTTGCGCCAGCATGGCGTGGCTGCGATTTTCGGTCCCGGAACCAATATCCCGAAGGCGGCGGCGGAGATCCTGGCCCTGATTCACCGGCGGCGGAAGGCCGCGGAATGATAGGCTAGCCGGGACGATCGGCGAACGGGCGCCAAGGCGTCGCGCCGGCGCCGAGAGAGACGATAGAAAAGTCAGGGGTCATGGACGCGAATACCTTCGAACATCGACGCGCCGTGGCGATCGGCGTCGGCCTCACCCTTCTGTGGCTCGCGGTCTATGGCCTGTATCTCAACCGGTTGGTGGGGCTCAGCAACCTGCTGCAGCTGCCGCCGGGAGACCTCGCCTCGGTCGGCATCGTCACCTTCATCGTGCCGGTCTTCATCTGGCTGGTGATCTCCTACGTGATGCGCGGGCGCGACCTGCAGCGCCAGACCGCCCTCATCGCCCAGCAGCTCGAGATGCTGACCTATGCCAACCCCAGCGCCGAGCAGCGGGTGCATTCGATCGCCGAATCCCTGCGCCGGCAGGCGATCGAGCTGCGCGCCGCGACCGAGGACGCCGCCGAGGCCCTGACCGCCATCGAGGCGCGTTTCCGCGACCAGGCGACGGATCTGGAAAGCGCCGCCCGGGCCGCCCAGGCCCAGGCCCAGGATATCGACCAGACCCTGGCGGCCCAGAAGCAGACCCTGGGCGGCATGGCCGAGACCCTGGCGCAGCAGAAGGCGGCGCTGCTGCAGGCGGCGGACGAGCAGGCCGGCGCGCTGGAGGCCACCATGCGGGAAAGCGCCGCGCGCGTGGTCGAGGCCTTCGATGCCCGGCGCGGCGAGATCGCCGCCATCGTCGAGCGCATCCTCGACCACGGCAGTTCGGTGCGTGATGCGATCGAGCGCCAGGCCGAGCAGCTCACCGACCAGGCCGAGGCGGCGAGCGGGCGGATGGGCACCCAGGCCGACGATTTCGCCCGGCGCATCGATGCCGCCACCGAGGCCCAGCGGCGCCAGGGCCTGCAGCTGATCGAGTCCGCCGAGGCTCAGGCGGCGCATTTCGTCCAGGCGACGGAAAGCGCCGGCGAGAAGATGCAGGCGATCGTGACCCGCCTCGCCGGCATGCTCGGCGAGGGCATCGAGCAGGCGCGCCAGCGCGCCGCCGAGGTCGAGAGCGCCCTGAAGGCGGGGATCAAGGAGATCTCGCAGCAGTCCGGCAGGGAATCCGGCGAGGTCATCGGCGCCCTGCAGCAGCAGCTGTCGGCGATCGGCGCCGCCAAGGCCCAGGCGAGCGACGCCGAGGCCGAGTTCCGCGCCATGCTGCAGCAGCAGGCCGCGGCCCTGGTGCGGCACACCACCGACGCGCTTTCGGTGCTGCGCGGCGAGATCGCCACCGAGCTTTCCAGCATCGCCGAGGCCTCGACCCAGGCGCACCAGCGGCATCGCGACCTCGACCTCGCCATCAACGGCCATATCCAGGGCCTGGCCACCGCGGTGGCCGACGGCACCCGGATCCTGGGCGAGGCGGCCGGCCAGGAGGCCGCGCGCCTGAATGCGGCGATGACCACCGCCCACGAGCGCTACGAGGCGCTGATCGCCGGGATCGACCACCAGCGCGAGAAGATGGTCGCCACCGCGGATGACAGCGCCCAGCGCTTCGCCGCCGCCCTGAAGCGGCACCACGAGGTGATCTCGGCGACCTCGACCGCCACCGTCTCCGACATGATCCGCAAGACCAACGACATCCAGCGCACCATCCAGGACCAGGGCGATGCGACGATCGCCGCGATGCGGGTGCTGGCGGAGGATTTCGGCCAGTCGCTGACCCGGATCGCCGAGCAGATCCGCAGCGCCGCCGAGCGCGGCCAGGCCGACAACGCGATGCTGGAACAGGCGAGCCAGGTGCAGGCCGAACGCCTGACCGAGGCCGCGCGGATCGCCGCCGAGCATTTCAAGCAGTCGCTGGACGGTCTCGGCGGCCAGATTGCCGGCACCGCCCAGGCCCTGGCCGAGAAGATCGCCGAGCAGAACCGCAGCATGAAGGCGGCGGTCAGCGCCGAGGGGCAGAATTTCGCCGAGGCCTCGGAGCGCACCTCCCAGGCCTTCATGCAGCGGATGGCCGCCCTGTCGAAGGAGATCGATGCCGTCGCCGAGGATGCGCGCCGCCGCGCCGAGGGGCTGGGCGAGCTGGTCGGCGGCCAAAGCGAGAAGCTGGAAGCCGCGGCCGACCGGTCCGCCGAGCGCTTCAAGGTCCATCTGGAGGCCCATGAGCAGCGGCTCGGCGAGATCGCCGCGCTGACCGACAAGCGGAGCACCGATCTCACCATCGCCGCGCAGGGCCAGGTGCAGCTGCTGAGCGACGCCGCGGCCCGCGGCGCCGACAAGCTGGCCGGGCTGCTGAAGGCCCAGGAGGACCGGATCGCGGCGCTGTCCGAGACCCTGGAGACGCGGCACCGGGCGCTGGTCGAGGCGGTCGACGCCCAGGCCCCGCGCCTGCAGCAGGCAGCCGACCTCGCAGCCGGGCGCTTCTCCGAGCATCTGCAGGCCCACGAGCAGCGCCTGGGCACGCTGCGCGACACGGCGGACGCGCAGAGCCTGCGCCTCGCCGAGGCCATCGAGGTCCAGTCGCGCCGCCTCGGCGAGGCCGCCGACAAGGCGGCCGAGCGTTTCGGCGGCCACATGGTGGCGCAGGAGCCTGTGATCAACGGCTATCTCGGTTCCGTCGCACTGATGGTCGAGGAGTTGAACCGCCGCGCCGAGGCCCTGCGCGCCGATGCCGAGCTGCACGGCCAGTCGCTGGCGAAGGCGGGCGATGCCACGGTCGAGCACATGAAGGGCCAGCTCGACCGCCACGTGGCGGCGCTGGACCAGGTGATGGCCGGCCTCGCCCGCAAGATGAACGAGCTCAATGCCCAGGCCGAGGCCCAGGGCGGCAGGCTGGAAGAGGCCGCCGCGGCCGCCGCCGAGAAGCTGCGCGAGAAGATCACCCTGCAGATCACCGGGCTCGAGCAGGTGACGGCGGCCGTCGCCCGTAAGTCCGACGAGCTCGATCAGATGGTGCGCGGCCAGGGCGAGCGCCTGGCCGGCGTCGCCGATCAGGCGGCGGAAGGCTTCAAGGACGCCCTCCGGCGCCAGGCCGACGAATTCGTCGCCGCCGCGGAAGCCGTCGCCAGCCGCAGCCTCGCCCTGCAGGGCGTCACCCACAGCCAGCGCGACGAGCTGATCGAAGCCTCGAAGCAGGCCGCCGACCATTTCGCCGGCGCCCTGCGCGCACAGGCCCAGGAAATCGCCGCCGCCACCGCCGCCGCGGTCCAGCAGGCGGAAGGATTCGGCGCCGCCGCCAAGGTCCAGGCCGAGCAGCTGGCCGGCATCGTCAGCGGCGGCGCCACCCGGTTCGAGCAGGTCGCCGCCGCGCATGGCGGCGTGCTGGCCGACGCGGCCGAACGCGCCGCCCGGGAAATGACCGAGCGGTTCTGGGCCCATACCGGCGAGATCGAGGGACGCTTCCAGCGCCTGATCGACCAGGGCCAGATCCTCTCGAAGGCCTCGGAAGACCAGGCCGTCACCCTCGGCACGGCGGCGGAACAGGCGGCGCAGGTGGCGATCGCCATGCGCGATGCGCTCGCCGAACAGGCGACGCTCAGCAACCGCGCCGGACAGGAGATCAGCGAACGTGCCGCCGAGGCGGGGCGGATCATGACCGGCCATGCCGAGGAGCTGAGCGCCGCCATCCAGGCGATCGTCGGGCGCAATGCGGCCAGCCTGCGCGCCGCGACCGAGGAGGCCGGGCGCCAGACGGTCGAGCTCGGCGAGACCCTGAAGCGCCAGACTGCCGATCTCGAGCGCAACCTGGCGGCGACCAGCGAGGCCACGACGAAGATCCGCGAGGCGCTGCGGGCGCAGATCGACGATCTCGACGACGTCTCGCGGAAGGTCGCGCTGGAGGCCCAGGTCATCGGCACGGTGTTCCGCAACGAGGCCCAGACCCTGGCCCAGGCCGCGGCCCAGGCCACCGACGGCGCCGGCCAGCTGCAGGAGCTGATGCGCGCGCACATGAGCCAGCTGGAGACGGTGACCGAGCGGGCGACGACGGGGGCGGCGACCCTGCGCCACAACATCGAGATCCAGGCGGCAACCTTGAAGGCGGCGACCGACGAGACCGGCCAGCGCACCGTCGAGCTCGCCCAGCTCTACGAGACCCATGCCACCCAGCTCGGCCAGGTCAGCGAGCTCGCCCGCGACAAGCTGGACCAGATGGGCCGGTCGCTGCACCACCAGGCCGAGCTGCTCTCCGCCATCACCGACCAGGCGATGCAGCGCCAGCAGCACCTGAATGTCGCCCTGGGCTCGCGCATCGAGACCCTGAGCCAGGTCGGTCATGACAGCGAGGCCCATGTCGCCGCCTTGCGCCAGAGCATGCAGGGCCTGGCCGAGTTCCTGAAGGCCACCACCATCGATAGCGCCCGCGAGGCGCGCGAGGTGATCCAGTCCTTCCGCGAGAGCGCCGAGGCGCTGACCGAAGTCACCCGCAATGCCTCGCTGCAGGTTTCCGGGGTCAAGGGCGCGGTGCAGGACCAGCTCACCGAGCTGTCGCAGATCTCCGCCCAGGTGGAAACCATGGCCCAGGGCATCCGCGAGCAGCTGCGCGCCCAGGCCGAGGACTTCGCCGCGGCGGCGATCTCCGCCCGCAACAGCGCCGCCCTCGCCCGCACCGATGCCGGCGAGGCCAGCGAGATCCTCACCCGCCAGGTCGCCGCCCTGGAAGCCGCCGCCACCCAGATGAACCAGAACCTGGGGGCGGTCTCCGCCGACATCGACACCCGCATCCGCCAGATGACCACGGCGGCCGAGCAGGCGGTGGCGCGCGCCGGCTCGGTGGGTCAGGGCTTCGAGCGCCAGGCCGAGGCGCTGAACAAGGCGATCACCGCGGCCGCCAGCCAGGCCGAGGTGCTCGGCGCGAAATTCCGCGAGCAGAGCCTCGACCTCGCCAAGACCTCGTCGATCGCGCTGGAGCGCATCGACAAGCTGCGCGAGACCCAGCACACCTCGACCCGCGACGCCTTCCTGCGGGTGGCCGCGGTGATGATCGAGGAGCTGAACAGCCTTGCGGTCGACATCAACAGCCTGCTCGACGCCGAGATCCCGGAGGATGTCTGGAAGAAGTTCCGCGAGGGCGACCGCTCGATCTTCGCGCGCCGGCTGTTCCGCAACAAGGACGCCTATGTCATCCCGGCGATCGAGCAGCGCTATCACCGCGACGAGCGGTTCCGCGACATGGTCGACCGCTATATCCGCAAGTTCGAAGACCTCCTCACCCAGTCGGGCATTGCCGATCCGGAGGCGGTGCTGAACGCCACCTTCATCACCGCCGATGTCGGCAAGCTCTATCTGGTGATGGCGAAGTCGCTCGGCCGAGCGACGGAGCACTAGACCGGATTGACGACGGGCTTGCGACCGGATCCCTAGATGGAAGAAACCAGGATGACGCTCGCCGAACCCAGCCGCAAGCACAGCCAGTGGGACGCGCTGAAGGCACTGCTGCCGCATCTCTGGCCGCGCGGCGACGCCGAGTTGAAGCTGCGCGTGGTGCTGGCGGTGGGCTGCCTGGTGATCGCCAAGGTCGCCAACGTCTATGTCCCGATCCTGTTCAAGAAGATGGTCGACCTGATGTCGGCGCCGGACCTGCTGGCGGCGCTGCCGGTCGGGCTGCTGGTCGCCTATGGCCTCGCCCGCATCACCACCCAGGCCTTCGCCGAGCTGCGCGACGGCATCTTCGCCAAGGTGGCGCAGCGCGCCATCCGGGCGGTGGCGCTCGACACCTTCCGGCATCTGCACAAGCTGTCGCTGAAGTTCCACCTGGAGCGCCAGACCGGCGGCCTCAACCGCGCCATCGAGCGCGGCGCCAAGGGCATCGAGTTCCTGCTGTTCTTCGTGCTGTTCAACGTGCTCCCGACGCTGCTCGAGATCGGCATGGTCTGCATCGTGCTGTGGTCGCTATACGACTGGACCTATGCCCTGGTCACCTTCGTCACCATCGGCCTCTACATCGCCTACACGCTGAACGTCACCGAATGGCGGATCAAGTACCGGCGGCAGATGAACGACAGCGACCAGGCGGCGAACACCAAGGCGGTGGACAGCCTGCTCAACTACGAGACGGTGAAGTACTTCAACAACGAGGAACACGAGGCCCGCCGCTACGACGTGGCGCTGAAGTCCTACGAGGTCGCGGCGGTGAAGAGCCGCACCACCCTGGCGGCGCTGAACATCGGCCAGGCCTGCATCATCGCCATCGGCGTCACCCTGATGATGGCGATGGCCGCCGGCGGGGTGATGGACGGCAAGATGAAGGTCGGCGATTTCGTGCTGGTGAACGCCTACCTGATCCAGCTCTATCTGCCGCTCAACTTCCTCGGCACCGTCTATCGCGAGATCCGCCAGTCGCTGATCGACATGGAAGCGATGTTCGCTCTGCTGCGGGTGGATGTCGACGTCAAGGACCAAGCGGGGGCGCCGCCGCTGGTCGTCGCCCGCGGCGAGGTCGCCTTCGAGAACGTCGACTTCGGCTACGACCCGCGCCGGCCGATCCTGAAGGGCGTCAGCTTCACGGTGGCGCCCGGCCGCACTCTGGCCATCGTCGGTCCCTCCGGCGCCGGCAAGTCGACCATCTCGCGCCTGCTGTTCCGCTTCTACGACGTGACCGAGGGCCGCATCCTGGTCGACGGGCAGGACGTGCGCGACGTGCGGCAGCAATCCCTGCGCGGCGCCA
>CAZKDH010000062.1:0-2630 GCA_964551505.1 uncultured Rhodospirillaceae bacterium | reverse complement strand
GTGAACGAGGGCGGCATCATGGACCTCTGGGTCCGCGAGGCGCGGCTGTTCAAGTACGGCTCGGGCACCGGCTCGAACTTCTCCAAGCTGCGCGGCGACGGCGAGAAGCTGTCCGGCGGCGGCCGCTCCTCCGGCCTGATGAGCTTCCTGAAGATCGGCGACCGCGCCGCCGGCGCCATCAAGTCGGGCGGCACCACGCGCCGCGCCGCCAAGATGGTGACGGTCGACCTCGATCACCCGGACATCGAGGCCTATATCGACTGGAAGGTGACTGAGGAGCAGAAGGTCGCCGCCCTGGTCTCCGGCTCGCAGATGTGCAACACGCATCTCAACAACGTGATCAAGGCCGCCCATGCCGGCACCGGCGAGGGCAAGTTCGACCCCAAGGCCAACCCGGCGCTGAAGGCGGCGGTGCGCGAGGCGCGCAAGGCGATGATCCCCGAGAACTACGTGCAGCGGGTGATCCACTTCGCCCAGCAGGGCTACAACGAGATCCAGTTCAAGATCTACGACACCGACTGGGATTCCGACGCCTACCTGACGGTGGCCGGGCAGAATTCCAACAACTCGGTGCGCATCTCCAACGAGTTCATCCAGAAGGTCCTGGCCGACGGCGAGTGGAACCTGATCCGCCGCACCGACGGCAAGGTCGCCAAGACCCTGAAGGCGCGCGACCTCTGGGAAAAGATCGGCCAGGCCGCCTGGGCCAGCGCCGATCCGGGTGTGCAGTTCGACACCACCATCAACGAATGGCACACCTGCCCGGAATCCGGCAGGATCAATGCCTCCAACCCCTGCTCGGAATACATGTTCCTGGACGACACCGCCTGCAACCTGGCGTCCCTGAACCTGATGACCTTCCGCCAGCCGGGCGAGAAATTCGACATCGCCGCCTACGAGCATGCGGTCCGGCTGTGGACCGTGGTGCTCGAGGTCTCGGTGCTGATGGCGCAGTTCCCGTCGAAGGAGATCGCCCAGCTCTCCTACGAGTTCCGCACCCTCGGCCTCGGCTACGCCAATATCGGCGGCCTGCTGATGGAGATGGGCCTCGGCTACGACAGCGACGAGGGCCGCGCCCTCACCGCCGCGCTGACCGCGGTGATGACCGGCGTCTCCTACGCGACCTCGGCGGAGATGGCCGGCGAGCTCGGCGCCTTCCCGGGCTATGCCAAGAACCGCGAGGCGATGCTCCGCGTCATCCGCAACCACCGCCGCGCCGCCTATGGCGAGACCCAGGGCTATGAGGGCCTCTCGGTCTTCCCGGTGCCGCTGGACGGCGCCAACTGCCCCGACCAGGACCTGATCGGCCATGCCCGCCGCGCCTGGGACCTGGCGCTGAAGCTCGGCAACCAGCACGGCTTCCGCAACGCCCAGGCGACGGTGATCGCCCCCACCGGCACCATCGGCCTGGTGATGGATTGCGACACCACCGGCATCGAGCCGGATTTCGCCCTGGTGAAGTTCAAGAAGCTGGCCGGCGGTGGCTACTTCAAGATCATCAACCGCACGGTGCCGGAGGCGCTGAAGACCCTCGGCTACAACCCGGCGCAGGCGGAGGAGATCATCCGCTATGCCGTCGGCCACGGCTCGTTGAAGGGGGCGCCTGCAATCAACGAAGAGAGCCTGAAGGCGAAGGGCTTCACCGCCGGCGCCATCCAGGCGATCGAGGCCTCGCTGACCGCGGCCTTCGACATCCGCTTCGTCTTCAACAAGTGGAACCTGGGCGAGGAGTTCTGCAAGGCCGGCCTCGGCCTCACCGAGGCGCAGCTCAACGATCCCGCCTTCGACATGCTGACCGCGCTCGGCTTCAGCAAGGCCGACTACGACGCCGCCAACACCTATGTCTGCGGCGCGATGACCCTGGAGGGCGCGCCCTACCTGAAGGACGAGCACCTCAAGGTCTTCGACTGCGCCAATCCCTGCGGCCGGATCGGCAAGCGCTACCTCTCGGTCGAGAGCCACATTCGCATGATGGCGGCGGCGCAGCCCTTCATCTCCGGCGCCATCTCGAAGACCATCAACATGCCGAACCAGGCCTCGGTCGAGGCCTGCAAGGACGCCTACATGCTGTCCTGGAACCTCGGCATCAAGGCGAACGCGCTCTACCGCGACGGCTCGAAGCTGTCGCAGCCCCTGGCCTCCTCGGTGCTCGACGACGACATCGTCGACGAGGTGATCGAGGCGCCGGCCGCCGCGCGCAGCCAGATCGTCGCCGAGCGCATCATCGAGCGCATCGTCGAGCGGGTGGTCGAGCACGACCGCCAGCGCCTGCCGGAACGCCGCAAGGGCTATACCCAGAAGGCGATCGTCGGCGGCCACAAGGTTTACCTGCGCACCGGCGAGTACGAGAACGGCAAGCTCGGCGAGATCTTCATCGACATGCACAAGGAGGGCGCCGCCTTCCGCAGCCTGATGAACAACTTCGCCATCGCCATCTCGATCGGCCTGCAATACGGCGTGCCGCTCGAGGAATTCGTCGAGGCCTTCACCTTCACCCGCTTCGAGCCCAACGGCATCGTCGAGGGCAACGACGCGATCAAGATGGCGACCTCGATCCTCGACTACACCTTCCGCGAGCTGGCGGTCTCCTATCTCGGGCGCAACGATCTCGCCCATGTCCAGCCCTCGGA
>CAZKDH010000061.1:0-2862 GCA_964551505.1 uncultured Rhodospirillaceae bacterium | reverse complement strand
GGTGAGCTGGGTGCTGGGTGCTGAGGTGGAGAACCTGACGCTGATCGGGGCGGCGGCGATCAACGGCACGGGCAATGCTGGCGCCAACGTCATCACCGGCAATGCGGCGGCCAACGTGCTCGACGGGGGCGGGGACGCTGATGAATTGCGAGGCGGCGCAGGCAACGATCTGTTGACGGGCGGCGCCGGTGCCGACCGGTTTGTCTTCGATACGGCGCTGAGCCGCATATACAATCTGGACCGGGTCAGCGATTTCGTCGCGGCGATCGACCAGTTCATGCTCTCCGGCGCGATTTTCGCCGGCCTGGCGCCGGGCGCGCTGGCCGCGGATGCGTTCGCTTCCGGTGCCGGCATGACGGCCGCTGCCACGGCGTCGCAGAGGATCATCTACGACCTGACCACCGGCATGTTGTATTGGGATGCCGACGGCAAGCCGACGGCCGGCATCAACCGGGCGCCCGTCGCCTTCGCGCAGCTGACTGCCGCCAGCAAGCCGGCGCTCACTGCCGCCGACTTCCAGATATTCAGCCCCTGAGACGCCATGGCCACCTACGCCATCGGCGACATCCAGGGTTGCTTCGATTCCTTCCGGCACCTGCTTGACCTGATTCGCTTCGATTCGACGCGCGATCGTCTCTGGCTGGTCGGCGATCTCGTCAATCGCGGCCCGCATTCGCTGGAGACGCTGCGCTTCGTCAAGGGACTGGGCGAAGCCGCCATCACCGTGCTGGGCAATCACGACCTGCACTTGGTGATGCTGGCGGAGGGGCACTCGAAAAAGCGCGACGACGACACACTGGATGCCATCCTGGCCGCGCCGGATCGGGACAAATTGCTCAACTGGCTGCGCCACCGCCCCATGATGCACGTCGAGAAAGGCCATGCACTGGTGCACGCCGGACTGCTGCCGCAGTGGACGGTGGCGCAGGCGCTGTCCCTGGCCGGCGAGGTCGAGGCGGCGCTGCGGGCGGAGACCTACCGGGATTTTCTAGCCAACATGTGGGGCAGCGAGCCGCCGTATTGGCGCGAAGACCTGGCCGGCTGGCCGCGCCTGCGGGTAGTTGTAAACGCCATGACGCGGATGCGCTTCTGCTCCGTCGAGGGCATCATGGAATTCAAGGCGAAAGGCGAGGTTACGGCCGCGCCGGCAGGTTGCCTGCCGTGGTTTGCCGTGCCCGGCCGCAGGAGCGCCGATCACGTGCTGGTGACCGGCCACTGGTCGGCGCTGGGCTTGAAGATCGAGCCGAACCTGCTCGCGCTCGACTCGGGCTGCCTGTGGGGGCGTCACCTGACGGCGGTGAGCCTGCCGGGACGCAGGGTGTTCCAGGTCGATTGCTCGGGAGAGGATGTCGCGTGACGAGGGAGAGCCTGGACAACTGCGTGTTCTGCAGGATCGTGCGCGGCGAGATTCCGGCGACGGTGGTGCTGCAGGACGCAGACACCTTGGTCTTCATGGACATCGGCAGCGTGAATCCCGGCCACATGCTGGTGGCGGCGAAACCGCACGTCGAGAACCTGCAGGGAATGGACGAGGCATTGGCGGGCGCCATGTTCCGGTCTGCGGCGCGTGCGGCCAAGGCTATCGAGACGGTGTTCAAGCCGGCCGGCATCTCCGTCTACCAGGCCAACGGCACCGCGGCGGGACAGACCGTCTTTCACGCCCACATCCACGTGCTGCCGCGCTGGGAGAACGACGGTCTGACCTTCACCTGGCCGGTGAAGAATCCTTCGCGCGAGGAACTGGAAGCGGTCGCCGCGCGGCTGCGCGGCGCCTTGTAAGTATCAGTGCGTGACGCGCCTCGCGCCGCTGCCCCTCAGCACGCGCACACGCTCGCCGGGATGGAAGGCCTCGTCGGCCTCCTGGGTGACGGCGATCAGTTCGCCGCTGTCCAGCTTGATGGTGATCTCCAGGCCATCCTTCTTGGTGACCTGCTCCTCGATGGCCGAGCCGGCCACGGCGCCCACCACCACGCCGACGATGGCGCCGGCCGTCGAGCCGCGCCCACGCCCGATGTTGCTGCCGGCCAGGCCGCCCAACGCGCCGCCGGCGACGGTGCCGGCGGCCGACTTGGTGCCTTCCAGCGTGACGGGGCGGACGCTTTCCACCGCGCCCAGCCGAACGGACATTTCCTGCCTGGCCTGGTGGCGTTCGTAGGCGCTGCCCGACTGGCTGGAAGCGCAGCCGGCGAGTATGGCGAGGGTGGCTACGGCGATTGTCAGGGTAATGCGTTTCATCCGAAATCCTCTTACCAGGGTGCGTGTCCGAATGCGGCTTCGTAGCGGTTGGCGATCTGCTCCCGCGCCACCTTGTGGTTCTGCCCGCCGCGGTGGGCAATCTTGATCGACCCCATCAGCGAGGCAAGGCGCCCCGTCTTTTCCCAGGGCATGCCGCCGGCGATGCCATAGAGCAGCCCCGCGCGGAAGGCATCGCCGCAGCCGGTCGGATCCATCAGGTCATCCGGCTTGACGCTGGGGATGTCGAGGCGCTGACCGCCGGCATGGATTTCGGCGCCCCGGGCACCCAGCGTGATGATCAGCGCATCCACCAAGCCGGCCAGCTCCTCGATCGACCGCCCGGTTTTCTCCGACAGCAGCCTGGCTTCGTAGTCGTTGACACAGCAGTAGTCGGCAAGTTGCAGGAAATTCAGCAGTTCCTCGCCGTTGAACAGAGGCAGTCCCTGGCCGGGGTCGAAAATGAAGGGCACGCCCGCATCATGAAACTCCTGCGCGTGCTGCATCATGCCCTCGCGGCCGTCGGGCGCGACGATGCCGATAGTCAGTCCCTGCGCATCGGCGACATGGTTGAGATGCGAGTAGTTCATCGCCCCCGGATGGAAGGCGGTGATCTGGTTGTCGTCCAGG
>CAZKDH010000060.1:0-35954 GCA_964551505.1 uncultured Rhodospirillaceae bacterium | reverse complement strand
TCTTGTTCAGAACGTATAGGTAGGCTTCGACTGCTTCGGGTTTGCACTTGGGCTTGATGACTGTCAGGAGGTATCGGTCGATGGCCTCATCCAGCGTCATGCTGGCATGTGTCTGACCTCTGCGGACGCGGCTCCGCAATTCGGTCTTCATGGCGTCTTCGATGATCTTGGCTTCGCGCTTGTTCTTTGCGTCGATGGGTTCTTTCACCCGTTGCCCAGCAACTTCGAAATCGACGTACCAAGTCGCGGCTTTGCCCCGCTGATAAACGGCCATGCTTCCACCAAATTCCAGAAAAGCCCCACCAAAATCCCCACCAAGAGATAAAGCGGAACCCGCCGCCGAGGCAAGGCGTTCAATATAATCGTTATATTTCTTGGTCTTGAATGGTGGGTGCGACAGGGATTGAACCTGTGACCCCTACCGTGTGAAGGTAGTGCTCTCCCGCTGAGCTACGCACCCATTCCTTCGGCCCCCTGCGGAAATCCGGGGCCGGAACAGAGGCCGGTTGTTTAGCCTTGGCCCACCCCCCTGTCAATTCGCCTCTGGGGTGCCCGGAGCGGGCGTCCCGGCTGGTTGGGTGCCGATGCCCCGGGATCGGCCGGTTTTGGTCCTCACGTCGCGGTGAGATGCGGCGGGATGCCTTGACAGCTTGCCGTCACCCCGCCAATTGATACTGCAGACCTGGGTGATTCGAAAGGAATCTCAATGATTTGTCGGCTGCTGCGCGGGTGGGTGGCGGGCCTTGCGGCGGCGGGCTTCGGCCTGTATGCGCTGCCGGCCGCCGCCAACGGGACGACCCTCACCTATGTGGGCTACCTGGCCGGCCTGCCGGTGATGACGGTGACCGCCACCATCACTCTCCCCGCCGGCCTCAAGCCCGCTCAGGGCGGCTATACGGTGAATGCCGAGGTCGGCACCACCGGCTCCTTCGCCGCGCTCTACCCCTATCACATGTCGATCGCCGCCCAGGGGCGGCTGGCCCAGAGCAAGACCCAGCCGAAGCAGTTCCGCTCGGTCGGGCGGATCTACCAGCGGCAGGAAAGCGTCACCCTGAACTACGCCCCGGACGGCCGGGTTGACATCACCGCGGCGCCGCTGACCCGCCAGGCTCAGCAGGCCGTCCAGACCGGAGTGGCCAACGGGACCATCGATCCCGCCAGCCTGGTCGTCGCGGTCGTTGCCTCCTATGCCACCCGGCAGACCTGCAGCGGCAAGTTCAAGCTGTTCGACGGCGTGCGGCGCTACAACGTCATGGTGGCCCAGACCGGCTTCGTCGATCTCGCGGCCCTGCAGCAGTCCTACTACGACGGTGTCGCCACCGAATGCCAGGCGACGCCGGAACTGATCCAGGGCTTCTCCAACATGGCGCAGAACTCCCAGTTCTACCCGCAGTCGGCGCGGATCTGGCTGGCGCCGGCGATCCAGGGCCTGCCGGCCATTCCGGTCCGCATCGAGGCGCAGAACGCGCTGGGGCCGATGTTGCTCGATCTGGTCGCGGTACAGTAGCGCCCGGGTCGTTGCGCCGGCGCCGGGATCGCTAGAGCCGCGCCAGAACCTCGGGTAGCTCATCGAACCGCGCCAGCATCAGGTCGGCCGTCTCCGCGGCCTTGCCATAACCGGACGGAATGATGATCGACATGACGGACGCCGCCTGGGCGCAGAGCAGGTCGTTGGCGCTGTCGCCGACCATCGCCGCTTCCGCGGCGGTACCGCCCAGGGCATCGATCACCGCCCAGAGCGGCTCCGGCGCCGGTTTCCGCTGGGGTAGGGAATCGCCACCGATCACACACCGGAAGTAGCGGGCGATGCCGAAATGCTCCAGCACCTGGCAGGCGGGTGCGAAGGGCTTGTTCGAGCAGATGCCGAGCTGGAAGCCGGCGGCGGTCAATGCCGCCAGGGTTTCCGCGACCCCGGGATAGAGGCGGGTGCGGTTGGTCGCGGCCTCGGCGTATTGCGCGGCGAAGCCCGGCATCACCCGGTCCAGCGGCAGGTCGATCCGCGCCGCCGCCAGGGCCCTTTGCAGCAGGACCACGGCACCGTCGCCGATCATGCCGCGGATTTCGGCTTCGGCCAAAGGCTTGGCGCCCAGGGCCACCAGGGTGGCGTTGGCCGCATCCGCGATATCCGGCGCGCTGTCGATCAGCGTGCCGTCGAGGTCGAAGGCGAGAACCTTGATTCGTGCCATATTTCCGCCGCTTTCGCGGCTATTGTGCCAGGGTATCGTGGATCAGAAAACACTTTGGACCGGATCGGGGGATATGGCATTTTCGCAGCCACCGCAAGTTCACCGCCGTCCCATCACCGACCGGGCCCCGCATGAGTAAGATCGCCGCCATCGTCCTCGCCGCCGGCAAGGGCACCCGCATGAAATCGGCCCTGCCCAAGGTGATGCATCGCATTGCCGGACGCAGCATGGTCGGCCATGTACTTGCCAACCTAGCGCCGCTCGCTGCGGCGCCGGTGGTGGTCGTGGTGGCGTCCGGCATGGAGACGGTGGCCCGGGAAGTGGCACCGCATCCGACCGCGGTCCAGGCCGATCAGCTCGGCACCGGCCACGCCGTCGGCGCCGCGGAAGCCGTTCTTGGCGCCGTCACCGGCACCGTCCTGGTGCTCTACGGCGACTCCCCCTTCGTCTCGACCGCGACCCTGCAGCGCCTCGCCGACCGGCGTGCCGCCGCGGACGATCCGGCCGTCGTCGTCCTCGGCATGCGGCCGGGCGAGGCCAGCGGCTACGGGCGCCTGGTCACCGGCAGCGACGGGCAGCTACTGAAGATCGTGGAGCACAAGGATGCGACCGCGGCGGAACGGAAGATCGAGCTCTGCAATTCCGGGGTGATGGCGATCGACGGCGCGATTCTCTGGTCGCTGATCCGCGGCATCGGCAACAAGAATGCCAAGGCCGAATACTACCTGACCGATATCGTCGAGATCGCCGCCGGCCGCGGGCGGCGATGCGCCGTGGTCGAGGCGCCGGCCGAGGAGCTGATCGGCGTCAACAGCCGCGCCGAACTCGCCGCCGCCGAGGCGCTGTTCCAGCAGCGCCGCCGCCTCGCGGCGATGGAGGAGGGGGCCACCCTGACGGATCCCGCATCGGTCTTCTTCAGTGCCGATACCAGGATCGGGCGCGACGTGGTGATCGGCCCCAACGTCGTCTTCGGTCCGGGGGTGGAGATCGCCGATGCGGTCGAAATCCGCGCCTTCTGCCATATCGAGGGCGCCCGAATCCGGGCCGGGGCCGTCATCGGTCCCTTCGCGCGCCTGCGCCCCGGCACCGAGATCGGCGAGGATGCTCATATCGGCAACTTCGTCGAAGCGAAGAATGCCAGGCTCGGCCGCGGCGCCAAGGCCAATCACCTGACCTATCTCGGCGATGTCGACGTCGGCGCCAGGTCGAATGTCGGGGCCGGCACCATCACCTGCAACTACGACGGCTTCACCAAGGCAAAGACGGTGATCGGCGACGGCGCCTTCATCGGCTCGAACACGGCGCTGGTGGCGCCGGTGACGGTCGGGCCGGGGGCGATCGTCGGGGCGGGCAGCGTCATCACCCGCGACGTCCCGGCCGACGCCCTGACCGTCGCCCGCGGGGCGCAGACCGACAAGCCCGGCTGGGCGACGAACTTCCGGGCTGCGAAGGCGGCGGCAAAGGACAAATCCAAGTGAGGGTGATCTAGGACATGTGCGGCATCGTCGGCATCATCGGCAAGGCGGAGGTGGCCTCACTTCTGCTCGACGGGTTGAAGCGGCTGGAGTATCGCGGCTACGATTCGGCCGGCATCGCCACCCTGGTCGACGGCGGTATCCAGCGGCGCCGGGCGCCGGGCAAGCTCAACAATCTGGCCGAGCTGCTCAGCCGCGAGCCGCTCTCCGGCGCGATCGGCATCGGCCACACCCGCTGGGCGACCCATGGCCGGCCGAACGAGATCAACGCCCACCCGCATGCCACCGAGAAGGTGGCCGTGGTGCATAACGGCATCATCGAGAACTTCCAGGAACTGCGCGAAGAGCTGGAGAAGCTCGGGCGCAAATTCGTCACCGATACCGATACGGAGACGGTGGCCCACCTGCTGACCCACTATCTCGAGCAGGGCCATTCGCCGGAACAGGCGATGGAACGGGCGATGGGCCGCCTGCACGGCGCCTTCAGCCTCGCCATCCTCATTGCCGGCCGGCCCGACATCATGATCGGTGCCCGGCGCGGCAGCCCGCTCGCGGTCGGCTACGGCGACGGGGAGATGTATCTGGGCTCCGACGCCATGGCCCTCGCGCCCTTCACCAACCGCATCTGCTATCTCGAGGAAGACGACTGGGTGGTGATCTCGAAGGAAACCGCCACGATCTACAATGATGGCCTCCGGGTGAACCGCGAGGTGAAGCAAACGGCGCTGTCCGGCGCGGTCATCGGCAAGGGCAATCATCGTCATTTCATGATGAAGGAGATCGCCGAACAGCCGACGGTCATCGGCGACACCCTGCAGGCCTTCCTCAATCCATTGCAGCGCCGCATCGAGCTGCCGCCGATGCCGGTGGATTTCGCCACGGTCACCAAGGTGACGATCGTCGCCTGCGGTACCGCCTATCTTGCCGGATTCGTTGCGAAATACTGGCTGGAGCAGATCGCCCGGCTGCCGGTCGAGATCGACGTCGCCTCGGAATTCCGCTATCGCGCCGCGCCGATGGATGCGGGCGGCGTCACCATCGTCATCTCCCAGTCGGGCGAGACCGCGGACACCCTGGCGGCGCTGCGCTACGCCAAGTCGCAGGACCAGAAGGTGATCGCCGTCCTCAACGCCCAGGAAAGCACGATGAGCCGCGAGGCCGACGTGACACTGCAGACCCTGGCCGGGCCGGAGATCGGCGTCGCCTCGACCAAGGCCTTCACCACCCAGTTGACCGTGCTCGCCTGCCTCACTTTGGCGGCTGCCCGGGCCCGCGGCAGCATCGACGCCAAGCGCGAGGCGGAACTGTCGACGGCGCTGACCGAGGTGCCGGCGCGTGCCGCGGAGGTGCTGAACCACGACGCCCGGCTGAAGGCGATTGCGCTGCAGGTCGCGGAATGTCGGGACGTCCTCTTTCTCGGCCGTGGCACGTCCTATCCGATCGCCCTGGAAGGCGCGCTGAAGCTGAAGGAGATCTCCTATATCCACGCCGAAGGCTACGCCGCCGGCGAGATGAAGCACGGGCCGATCGCGCTGATCGACGAGAACGTGCCGGTGATCGTCGCGGCGCCGAGCGACGACCTGTTCGACAAGACCGCATCGAACGTCCAGGAAGTGCGGGCCCGCGGCGGTCGGGTGGTGCTGCTGTCGGATGCCGAGGGGATCAGGAAGCTGGGCGACGGGGTGATGGCGACGGTCGAGCTGCCGAAGGTGGATCCGTTCGTCGCGCCGATCCTGTATGCAATTCCGGTCCAGCTGCTCGCCTATCATGCGGCAGTTGCCAAGGGCACCGACGTCGATCAGCCGCGCAATCTCGCAAAGAGCGTCACCGTCGAGTAGCGGGGCATCACGCGAATTTGAAACGGCGCCGGCCCCGGGGTACTTGCGCGCGCGCCACATTAAACTTATAATTGTATTAATAATATACGAAACCTGTATTTCGGGAATTTCATGCAGCCCGTCAGGCGGAAGCTTGAAGCGATTGTGCGCGCAGCTGCGCTCCTCTGCGCCTTGGCATGGAGCGGAGCGGCCGCGGGGCACGAGGCGCCATCGCTGCGGGAGGTCGTGGCCAGGATGGGCGGGCACCCCTGTCGCACCGGCGCGTTCACCTGCGTCGACCTGCAGGTGCCGATCGATCATTTTCAGCCCGGGAAGCGCATGACGGTGGAATTTGCCGTGCATTTCGCAGCGCGGCAGAGCAAAGGCATCCTGGTCTATGTCGTCGGCGGCCCGGGCGCCAGCGGGATCTCGGTCGCCGACGTCATTCTAGGGACGTTTGACCGGCGCCTGGCCGACGAGATGGATATCGTCTTCTTCGACCAGCGGGGAACCGGCCCGCTCTCCGGGCTGGCATGCGACAAGGCGGAGCCGGTATACGCCCGGGCCACCCTGTCGCTGGATCGGCCGGGGGCAGCGATGCGGGCGGCGCAGGAATTCGTTGCCGCCTGTGTCGCCGAAATGGGGCATGCCGACCTGCTGCCCTATCTTGATACCGAGCAGGCGATCCGCGATCTCGAGGCTTTCCGGCGCAGATTGGGCGCGCCGCGGATCTGGGTCTATGGCCAAAGCTATGGCACGCAATTCGCCCAGCAATATGCCACGCGCTATCCCGGCGCTCTCGACGGCCTGATCATCGATGGCGTCGTCGATCTCGACCTCGATGCCGATGGCTATTACACCGAGGCCGTGCGCACGGAGGAGCGGATGCTGCAGCAGACCTTCGAGGCCTGCGAAGATGTCCCCTCCTGCCGTGCCGATATGGCGGAGCCGGCGGCGACGGTCTTTGACACGCTGCAGCGCCGGCTGGCCGAGGGCGAGATCGACGTCGATTTTCCCCTGGCCGACGGCCGGACGGCCAAGCGTCGCTTGACCGGCGGGATGCTGGACGCGACTGCCATCGCCGCATTGTACAGCCCCGATACCAGGGCCCGGCTGCTGCGGGTCCTGGCCGCGGTATCGCGCGGCGACCTTTTGCCGATGCTGCGCCTGGCCTACAAGAATCTCGCCGTCGATCCCGAGACCCTGGCGCCGGCCGCCAATCCGCGCAGGTTCGGTGCAGCTTTTTTCGCGATCACCTGTCCTGACTACGACGACGCGGGCGCCCCCAACCCGGTGGCGCAGGCGCAGCGCATTCTGCAGCGCGCCCGGGCCCTGCAGGCCGAGAGCCCCCGGCTGATCCGGTTCTATTTCGACGAGCGCCTTCCCTGTGCCTTCTGGCCGGCAGCGGGCCGGCGGGATCGGCCGAGGCCCTTCACCGGCGGCAGGTTTCCGACGCTGGTGTTGAACAGTTCGTCCGATCCGGCGACGCCGGTCTCGAACGGCTATGCGGTCTTCGATCGGCTGAAAAACGCTGCCATGGTGACGATGGATGGCGGGCCGCATGTCATCTGGGGCAACGGGCTCGCCTGCCCGGACCGGATCGTCCTCGGCCTGCTGCTCGATCACCGCCGGCCGCTTGCTGCGGAACTTGCCTGCCAGCAGGATTTCCTCGGCACCTATGCGGCCCTCACCCTGACGGACGCCGAGGATGCCGCGGATCCGATAAACCTCGCGGCAGCGCTCGAAGTGGAAGTCCTGCAATCGCCCCAGCTCTATTATTGGGACGGCGCATCCACGCTGACGGTCGGCTGCGACCGGGGCGGATCGGTCACCATCAGCCCCGGCGAACCCGGCATCCACTACCGGTTCAAGGCGTGCAGCTGGTGGCCCGGCCTGTGGCTGACCGGGACCGGCCGGCTGGTCGCGGCGGGCGATGGCTAGCTGCCTGACGGATGGACGTTCGATCTCGACGTCGGCGGCAGGCACCAGGGCAGCCTGCACTTCCATCATGATTCCACCACGGCGGCATTCGGTCTCGACGGCACCTATGACGGCAGGCCGACACGGCCGCGCCGGCCCGCCTTCTAGAAGTCGAACGCGGCAGCGGCGCCGTCCGGATGGCCGGTCGTCGACAGGGTGCCGTTAGTGACCTGTGACAGAAGGGGCGGAGCATTCGGGGCTTCGCAATGGCGCTGTGTTCCATTCTCGGTTGTTCGACCTCCACTGATGTGGCGCTGGCGCCCTTCGCCCATCTGGCCCGCGCACAGGCCCTGCCGGACGATCTCTATTTCCGGCTGGCCGATGCCTTTCCCGAAGCGGCGCAGATCCTGGGCGGCCGGTCGGACTTCCGGGGCAATGCCGCGGCCCGGCTGCCGGCGATGAAGGTCCTCGGCAATCCAGCCATCGACCCGGTCTGGCGTGAATTCTTTGCGGTCCACACGTCGAACCAGTTCTGGCAGGACATCTGCCGGGTATTCGGGCCGGCCCTGCGGGCGGCGTTTCCGGGCCTGGAAGGCCGGATCGGCCTGCCGATGGCGGAATGGCGGGCCGGCCCGCGCGGGCGCGCCGGCCCGGGCGAGATCCGGCTGGATTGCCAGTTTGTCGTCAACACGCCCGCGCAGCGGACGAGTTCGGTGAAGACGCCCCATGTCGACAAATGCGACACCATTTTCTCCGCCCTGTTGTATTTCCGCGATCCGCAGGATTTGGCGGAAGGCGGTGCGCTCGACCTCTATGCCTGGAAGGTGGCGCCACGCTTTCTCCGCCACCGGATGATCCTGCCGCAGGATGTCGAAGCGCGGCACCGGCTCGACTATGCGGCGAATTCCCTGGCCTGCTTCGTGAACTCGGCGCAGGCGGCGCATGGCGTATCGCCGCGAGGGCCGGCCTGCCATCCGCGCCGCTACGTCAACTTCATCGCCGAAATGCCCTTCGCCGCCTTTGCGCTGCCGCCGGTCCGCTGGCCGGCGCGGCTGGCAAACTGGCGCCAGGTCCGGCAGGTCGGGCGGCGGTCCGTCGGCGGCGACCGTTATTGACCCCGCCGGCGGGCTTCAGGAAACACCGATCTCCGACAGTTCGGCGTCGCGCCGCGCCCAGTCTTCCCGCAGGAAGTACTCGTCGAGCTGCGGCGGCGCCACCGCCGTCGCGGAGAGCATGGCATGGGCCTGGCCGCGATGATGGATCTGGTGCTGGAAGAGGTGCGCCAGGATGTCGGCGGCGCGGTCCTGGCGGATGCCTTGGGCGCCGCGATCGAGGTTGACCAGGTCGCCGAGCCCTGCGGGACCGAGACCGTCGCAATAGGCGATGAGGCGCAGGTCGACCGCCTGCTGGGCGGCGGCATAGCGTGCCGGGTCCGGGAAGGGTTCCTCATCGTCGAACGCCCTCAGGGCGTCGGCGCGGCCCTCCAGCGAGGCGACATAATAGAGGTCGCAGATCAGGATATGGTTCAGCGTCCGGCTCAGGCTGGGGAAGAAGCCGGTGCGCGGTGCCTGGAAATCGGCGGCCGACAGCCCGGCACAGACCTTGGCAAGGCGCCGATTGGCCCAGGCGTTGTTGCGCGCCATGTGGCGGAAATGCGCAGCGAGATCCAGGGTCATACGCTGGGCTCCGGTTTGCAGCCGTTATGGGCCCGGCTTTCCAGCTGCAGCGGATCGCCGGGCTTGGGCAGGCCGCTCAGGAAGGTGGCCGGGTCGTCGGGCAGGTCGTTGGTCTTCACCCAGGTCAGGTCGCGGCTGCCGTTCTCGAACAGCTGATAGCAGCCCTCGTAGCCATAGGCATCCCAGTCGTAGCGGAAGCAGACCTGGCCGTCGTCGCGCATCCGCCATTTGCCGAGGGTGATCTGATGGTCGAAGTAGTAGATGCTCTTGCCGGTGGCGCAATAGAACTCGACCCAGTACTTGCCGGTTTCCTTCATCGTGCCGGAGAGCGTATTGCCGACGAGGAGCTGCCTTATCGCGGCCGGATCGCTGACCAGGGCGCCGTAGGCAGCATCCTCGGCGGTGGCCGGGACCACCGCCAGCACCCAGAACACGGCCGCGCCGGTCGCGATCCGCCGGTTCATCGATGGCGGCGGCTCACACGCCGACGCAGGGGCTGAGACCCCCGACCGGCAGGTTGGCGGTATTGCCGTGATCGACCTTCAGGCTGAAGGAAGCCAGATAGGCGCCGCCGCCGTCGGCGATGGCGACGAACTGCACGCCGCCGTCCGGCCGGACGAAGAGCAGGAAGCAATTCGGTGCGCCGTCGCGGTAGTTCGGGTAGGCGTAGCAGACCTGGCCGTTCTCCTCCCACCACTTGCCGGGATAGGTGCAGCCCTTTTCCCAATAGGCGGTGCGGCCGTCGGGCATATGGTATTCGATCCAGTCCTCGCCGTCGTAATACCGGCCATAGACCGTGGTGTCGTCCAGCTTGGCGCGGATTGCCGCCGGATCGGTGACGGCGACCGCATCGGGCGCCACGTCGGAAGGGGTTTCCGCCGGACCCGCGGTCGGCGTGTCGGCGCGGGCGGGGTGGGTAAAGCACAGGATTACCGCCAGGGGGGACACGTCGCCGGCCAGCATGGCCAGTGCCACGCCTCCGGTCACCAACCGACGCAAGAAATTTTGGGTCAAATTGACCTCGGTCATACCGCGAAACGTCGACCCACTCTATTGTCCTTTAACCAGACCGGGTCAAGGCGTTCCGGCATCTGCCCAAAAAATGCCTTGATTCCCTGTCGCGCTGTCGAATATTTTTCGGCACTTATTGTTATTGGTAATGATTTGAACGGCCATGGACGAGATTGACAGAAAGATATTGGGGATTTTGCAGCGCGACGGCAGCACCCCCTATGCCGAGCTCGGCGCCAGCGTCGGCCTGTCCGCCTCGGCGATCAACGACCGGCTGAAACGGCTGAAGGCCAAGGGCGCGTTGAAGCGGATCACCGCCGAGGTGGCGCCCGAGGCGCTCGATCTCGGCTGCCTGGTCTTCGTCCTGGTCGAACTCGGCGACCTCAAATGCGAGCCGGATTTCCTCGCCGCGATGCGGGCCGCGCCGGAGGTCCTGGAATGCCACCACGTCGCCGGCGACTACTCCTACATCCTGAAGGTCAGGCTCAGCGGCATGGCGCATCTGGAGCGCTTCCTGAGCAACGGCATCAAGTCGCTGCAGGGCATCCGGCGCACCCACAGCCTGATCACCCTGTCGTCGGTCAAGGAGACCCATGAGCTGAACACCGAAATCGAGGCCCGCGGAAGCGGGGCCCGCGGCATCGAGGCGCGGTCGTGATCGACCTGATTTCCGCCAACGTCTGGCTGCTGCTCAAGGGCGTCGGCATCGGTTTCGCCGTGGCGGCGCCGGTCGGCCCGATCGGGCTGCTCTGCATCCGCACCACGTTGGAGCGCGGCCGGATCGCCGGCTTCTGCGCCGGGCTGGGGGCGGCGGTCGCCGATACCTTTTTCGGCCTGGTCGGCGTCCTCGGGCTGACCGCGGTCCGCGACCTGATCGATCACCAGCGCTTCTGGCTGGAGCTGGGCGGCGGCATCTTCCTCGTCGCCTTCGGCATCCACCTCGCCCTGAAGCGCCCGGTGCTGCAGACTGCCGCCGACGAAATCCCGACCAGCCTCTGGGCCGATTTCGTCAAGACCCTGCTGCTGACCCTCGCCAATCCCTCGACCATCATATCCTTCATGGCGGTCTTCGCCGGCGTCCCCGGCACGGCACGGGTGCCGCTCGCCCTGGTGCCGGTGCTGGTGATCGGCGTCTTCGCCGGCTCGGCCGGCTGGTGGCTGGCGCTCAGCGGCGTGGTCAGCATGATCCGGCACATGATCTCGGACCGCACCATGATCTGGATGAACCGGCTCGCCGGCGGCGTCCTGGTGGTGTTCGGCGTCTATACCCTGGGCAATCTCGTGGTCGGTCAAGCGGGCTAGGCCGGTCCGCCGGTCGCGGCCGGCCAATCTGTTGCAGGGGCAGGGGGCCGATGCTAGTTTCGCCCGCCCTGCGGCAGGGCGGCTGTCCAGGCGTCTAAGAGGCTTCCTGCCCGGGATTTCGCCGGGTTTTCGCGGAAATGATGGGTTCGTCCATGTCACTCGATACCAAGACCGTTGCCAATATCGCCACCCTCGCCCGGATCCGGGTGCCAGAGGAGGCCCTTCCCGGCCTCGTCAAGGAATTGAACGGCATCATGACCTGGATCGAGCAATTGAACGAGGTGGATACCAGCGGCGTCGAGCCGATGTCCGGGGTCCTCGCCCGCGACCTGCCGCGGCGCGCCGATGTGGTGAATGACGGCGGCGATCCGCAGAAGGTGCTGGCCAACGCGCCGGAGCCGGCCCACGGCTTCTATACCGTTCCGAAAGTGGTGGAATGATGACCGACCTTACCCATCTGACGATGGCCGGGGCCCTGGCCGGCCTGGCGAAGAAATCCTTCTCGGCGCAGGAACTCGCCGGGGCGCATCTCGAGAAGATGGCCCGGCATCGCGATCTCAACGCCTTCATCGTCGAGACGCCGGAAAAGGCGCTCGCCATGGCCGCGGCCTCGGATGCGCGGCGCGCCAAGGGCGAGACGCCGGGCGCCCTGGAAGGGCTGCCGATCGCCATCAAGGACCTGTTCTGCACCGAGGGCGTCCAGACCACCGCCGGCTCGCATATCCTGGAGGGCTTCAAGCCGACCTATGAATCGACGGTGACGGCCAATCTCTGGAAGGCCGGCGCCGCGATGCTGGGCAAGCTCAACATGGACGAGTTCGCCATGGGCTCGAGCAACGGCACGTCCTACTTCAAGCCGGTCACCAATCCCTGGCACCGCAAGGGCGACAACACCCGCCTGTGCCCGGCGGTTCGTCGGGCGGCTCCGCGGCCGCGGTGGCGGCCCGCATGACCCTGGCGGCCACCGGCACCGATACCGGCGGCTCGATCCGCCAGCCGGCCGCCTTCACCGGCATCGTCGGCATCAAGCCGACCTACGGGCGCTGCTCGCGCTGGGGCATCGTCGCCTTCGCCTCCTCGCTCGACCAGGCGGGGCCGATGGCCCGCACGGTGGAGGATTGCGCCATCATGCTAGGCGCCATGGCCGGGCACGATCCCAAGGATTCGACCTCGGTCGATATGCCGGTACCGGATTTCCGCAAGGCCCTCGACGGCAAGGTCAAGGGCCTGCGCATCGGCATCCCCAGGGAATACCGCATGGACGGCATGTCCAGGGAGATCGAGGCGCTGTGGAGCCAGGGCGCCGACTGGCTGAAGCGGGAAGGGGCGGAGATCAAGGAGATCTCGCTGCCGCATACCAAATACGCGCTGCCCACCTATTACATCATCGCCCCGGCCGAGGCCTCGTCCAACCTGGCGCGCTACGACGGCGTGCGCTTCGGCCTGCGCGTCCCCGGCAGCAGCCTCGACGAGATGTACGAACTGACCCGCGCCGCCGGTTTCGGCACCGAGGTGAAGCGCCGCATCCTGATCGGCACCTATGTGCTGTCGGCCGGCTACTACGACGCCTACTACCTGAAGGCCCAGCGGCTCCGCGCCCTGATCCTGCGCGACTTCACCGCGGCCTTCAACGATGTCGATTGCATCCTCACGCCATCGACGCCCTCGGCCGCCTTCGGGCTCGAGGAACGGTTCGACGATCCGGTGCAGATGTATCTGAACGACGTCTTCACCGTCACCGTCAATCTGGCCGGGCTTCCCGGCATATCGGTGCCGGCGGGCCGCGATTCGAAGGGCCTGCCGCTCGGCCTGCAGTTGATCGGCCGCGCCTTCGACGAGGAAACCCTGTTCCGTGTCGGCCAGGTGGTGGAACGCTGCGCCGACTTCAATGCGACGCCGGAAGGCTACTGAGATGAAGACGATTCCCGTTGACGAGAAGAATCTGATCGAAGGCAAGACCGGCAAGTGGGAGGTGATCCTCGGCCTCGAGGTCCATGCCCAGGTGATCTCAAAGTCGAAGCTGTTCTCCGGCGCCTCGACCACCTTCGGTGCCGAGCCGAACACCCAGGTCAGCCTGGTCGATGCGGCGTTTCCGGGCATGCTGCCGGTGATCAACCAGGTCTGCGTCGAACAGGCGGTGCGCACCGGCCTCGGCCTCAACGCCAGGATCAACCTGCGCTCGGTGTTCGACCGCAAGAACTACTTCTACGCCGACCTGCCGGCCGGCTACCAGATCAGCCAGTTCACCCAGCCGATCGTCGGCGAGGGCACCATCATCCTCGATCTGGCCGAGGGCCGGCATGCCGAAGTGGGCATCACCCGCCTGCATCTCGAGCAGGATGCCGGCAAGAGCCTGCACGACCAGCATCCGACCAAGACCTATGTCGACCTGAACCGCGCCGGCGTGGCGCTGATGGAGATCGTCTCCGAGCCCGACATGCGGTCGTCGGAGGAGGCGGCGGCCTATCTCAAGAAGCTGCGCTCGATCCTGCGCTATCTCGGCACCTGCGACGGCAACATGGACGAAGGGTCGATGCGCTGCGACGTCAATGTCTCGGTGCGCAAGCCCGGCGGCCCCCTCGGCACCCGCAACGAGATCAAGAACGTGAACTCGATCCGCTACGTCGCCCAGGCGATCGAATACGAGGCGCGGCGCCAGATCGAGGTCCTGGAGGAGGGCGGCACGATCAAGCAGGAGACCCGGCTCTGGGATCCCGGCAAGGGCATCACGCGGTCGATGCGTTCCAAGGAGCAGGCGCACGACTACCGCTATTTCCCCGATCCCGACCTGCTGCCGCTCAATCTCGACCCGGCCTGGGTCGAGGGCATCCGGAAGTCCCTGCCCGAACTCCCGGATCCGAAGCGCGAGCGCTTCATCCGCGACTACGGCCTGTCGGACTACGACGCCAGCGTCCTGGTGGTGGAACGGGAGACGGCGGCGTATTACGAGGCGGTGGCCAAAGGCCGCGACCCGAAGCTGGCGGCGAACTGGGTGAGCTCGGAACTGTTCGGGCAGCTCAACAAGGCCGGCAAGAGCATCTCCGAGAGCCCGGTTTCCGCGGCAGCACTCGGCGAGCTCATCGGCCTCATCCAGGACAACACCATTTCCGGGCGCATCGCCAAGGACGTCTTCGCCGAGATGTTCGATACCGGCAAGGGTGCTTCGGCCATCGTCGAGGCGAAGGGGCTGCGCCAGGTCACCGATACCGGCGCCATCGACGCGGCGATCGACGACATCCTGGCGAAGAATGCCGACAAGGTTGCCGAGTTCCGCGCCGGCAAGGACAAGCTGTTCGGCTTCTTCGTCGGCCAGGTCATGAAGGCAACCGGCGGCAAGGCCAATCCGGCGATGCTGAACGAGCGCCTGAAGGCGAAACTGCAGGGGTAGCAGCATGGACGCCGCAAAGCCGCACGGACTGCTGGAACGCGACCGGAGCTGCCTCGTCGTCATCGATGTGCAGCAGTACTTCCTCGACAAGCTGCCGCTCGACCAGCGCCAGCCGCTGGTCGACCGCATGGCCTGGCTGATGCGGGTCGCCCGCATCCTCGAGATCCCGATCATCGCCACGGCCGAGGACATCGCGGCGAGCGGTCCGCTGGTTCCCGATCTCGCCCGCGAACTGGCGCCGGATACCCGCATCTTCGACAAGAAGATCTTCGGCCTCTGCGGGCAGCCGGACATCCGCGCCGCGGTCGCCGCGGTCGGCCGCCGCGACTTCGTGCTGGTCGGCCTGGAGACCGACGTCTGCGTGGCGCAATCCGCCATCGGCCTGCTCGAGGCGGGGTTCCGCGTCGCGGCGATCGAGGATGCGACGGCATCGCCGCCGCCGCACCACGCCTATGGCATCGCCCGCATGGCTGCGGCCGGGGTCATGGTGACCTCGGTGAAGGGCGTCTACTACGAGTGGATCCGCGATCTGCAGGTCGAGGAGCGGGTCCGCTCCCAGCTGAATCGCCCGTTGCCGGCCGGGCTGACGCTGTGAAGAAGAGCGAGCGCGGCCGACAGCTGATTGACGCCGCCGAGGCCGGCGATCATGCGGCGATCGAGCGCCTGCTGGCGGCAGGGGCGCCGGTCAACAGCCGCGACTCGCGGCAGCGGACGCCGCTGCTGATCGCCGTCCGCCAGGGCGACGCCGTCGCCGTCAGGCTCCTGATGCAGGCGGGATCCGATATCAACGCCCAGGACAATATCAAGGATTCGCCCTTCCTGCTGGCCGGCGCGCTCGGCAACGTCGAGATCCTGCAATTGCTGCTTCCAGGCGGGCCGGATTTTACCAAGGTGAACCGCTACGGCGGATCGGCCCTGATCCCCGCTGCCGAGCGTGGCCATGTCGACGCCGTGAAGTTCCTGCTGCAGGCGGGCGTGCCGGTCGATCATGTCAACCGGCTGGGCTGGACCGCCCTGCTGGAGGCGGTGATCCTGGGCAAGGGCGGCGCGCCCCATCAGGCGATCGTCCAGGCCCTCATCGCCGCCGGCGCCGACATCGATCTCGCCGACAAGGATGGGGTGACGCCGCTGCAGCATGCGAAGTCCCGCGGCTTCACCGCGATCGCCGGCATGCTCGAGGCGGCCGGCGCCTCCTAGCTGACGAACTCGCCGAGGAAGCTGTCGGCGATCTCGGCATAGCGTTCGATATCGGCGCTGTCATGGGCGAAGGAAACCTGCGGTCCGGCGGAGACGACGGCATCCCAGTGGCCGCGATTGGCCATGTAGACCCGGCGGGCATCGATCAGCTCTGCGTCGATCGACCGGATCGCCTCGGCGGCGTTGCGCGGCAGGTCGGGGTACATGCAATAGCCGCTGCGCGGGCCGAGGCAGAAGGCCCGCCAGGCGAGATTGCGGTGCTTGAAGATCGCCTCCAGGCGGTCCGCCAGAAGCCTGCCCAGCTTCTCGATCCGCGCATAATTCGCCGCCGTCAGCACGTCCTCGAGCGCCGCACGCGCGGCGGCGACGGCGATATTGCTGCCATAGGTCGTGCCGCCGGTCGCCAGCCCGCGCGGGCCGATATCGATGTCCAGGTGCTTTTCCATGACATCGGAGATCTCCCGGGTCATGCCATAGAGCGCGAAGGCGATGCCGGAGCCGAGGCCCTTGCCCAGGACGACGAAATCGCTGGCGAGTTTCCGGCTGCCGGTCAGGCCGCCATAGGCGAACTGGAAGGTGTGCGCCTCGTCGAGGCAGAACAGCGCCCCATGGGTCTTCGCGAGGGCCCGCAACCCTTCGAGGAATCCCGGTTGCGGCTCGATCAGCAGGCAATTGGTGAGGGCGGGTTCGGTGATGACCAGGGCAATGTCGCCGCCCCGCAGCACCGCCTCCGCCGCGGCAAGATCGTTGAAGGGGACGATGACCGTGTCGCGCGCCGCGGCGGGTGGGAGACCCAACTGCACCGGTATCGATTCCTTCGGGCCGGCCGTCACCAGGGTCTCGTCGATATGGCCGTGATAGTGACCGTCGAAGACCAGGATCTTCGATCGCCCGGTCATGAAACGGGCGATGCGGATGACCTCGGTATTGGCGGCCGAAGCGGAGAGGGTGAATTGCCAGGCCGGCAGGCCGACGCGCCGGCCCAGTTCCTCGGCGACCCAGAGGGCGTCCTCGACCGGCAACAGGAAATGCGCGCCGTCCCGTGCCGCGCGGCTGACCGCCTCGACGATCGGCTGCGGACCGTATCCCATGGTCATCGCCAGGTCGCAGACGTTGAAGTCGCAATAGACATTGCCGTCGAGATCGCGAAACGCTGGGCCCTCGCCGCCGACGGCTACCACGGGCGGGTGCCGGAACAGTCCTGCCATCCAGGCGACAGGGACGCCATTCGGCATGCTGCGGCGCGCGCGCTCCAGCCAGGCGCGCGATTTCGGGGTGCGTTCCCGGAAGCGCAGCATCTCGCGCTGCTGCAGGCCGGTCAGGGCGGCGCGGTCGATCGATGCGGAGCCCGCCCTGGTCATGCCTGCACCTAGGCCTGCGGCATGAAGATCACGTAGATCTTGCGCAGATACGCGCCGATCACCTTGAAATCCGCCGGCGCGCCCAGCGGCACGAATACGGAATCGCCGGCGTTAAAAGTCTCACTGCTCCCCGCGGCATCGGTCATCGAGACCGCGCCGTCGAGAAAGCACATCAGCTCGTAGCGCGGAAACGGCACGACCTTGCGGTGGTAATAGCTGGTGTCCCAGATGCCGACGGTGAATTGGCCGGAGGGATCGGTGTAGTAACTGTGGCTGCGCTGGCTGGGCACCGGGCCGATCAGGGTCTCCGCCGCCGGCGACGGCGAGGATTCCTGCGGCACCAGGCGGTGGTCGGGCTTGATCACCTGCAGCCCCGCCGCCGGTGCCGTCGGCGCTCCCGCCGGCGCCTCGTAGATGACGAAGAATTTCCGCATCTTGCCCGTCTGCCGCCACTGGCACTTCAGCCCCCGCGGCAGGACGAAGCTCTCGCCCGCCCTGATGGTCGTCTGCTTGCCGCCGGGCTCGGCGATGGTGACCTCGCCCTCGAGGACCAGCATGAATTCGTCGACGGGATAGGGTTCCATCTTGCCGATGAAGGCGGTGCATTCCCAGATCCCGGCGCTGAGCCCGATCTCCGGGCGCTCGAAATAGGTGATCCCGCTCTGCCGCGGGGTGCCGCTCTCCAGCTGCGCGGCCGGGATGTCGGGCCAGGCCGGCAATGCCGCGCCGGCCTGGCGATCAAAGCGAATGACCTTCGGGTGCGACATGCCCATCATCCTTCCGAGAGCCGAAAGGCGCCGACTGCCGCGCCCGGATCCTGTGAAATTATGCAGAGTTTTTTCATTAGGCAAGCCGGATCTTCCGTGGCATGAGCGCCCTGCCGCCGGCGCCTTGGCTCCGGTGATCGGCGATCATCGTGCGGTCGATCCGCACGCCGTCGTCGCTGCGGATCGGCGTCGGACTCCGCGGCGACGCCGGCTCCGCGGCACCTTAACGACCGGTTAACCGCTGCGGTGTATGCGGAAACATGCGATACTCGCGCCGTCGCACGAGGCGGCGCGGATCCGGCTGCGGACGAGGCTTGGTTGATGGATTCCTGGCAGCATATCTGGCACGGCCTCATGGAGCCGCTGCGCTATCCCTTCGACTGGTCCGAGCGCATCTTCGTCGTCTATCTGCTGACCGCCCTCGCCATGGCGGTGGTGGTCTATCGCGACCTCCGCCGCCGCGCCCCGGAGACCGTCGGGCCCAGCCTGCTGCGCTATCTGTTCCCCCGCGAGGTCTATCTCCACCGCTCGGCGATCACCGACTACAAGTTCTACCTGATCGACCGGGTGGTCTTCGCTCTGCTGCTGCCACCGCTGCTGCTCTATATCGGGCCGGTGGCGCATGCCACCGACGATTTCCTCTATTCGGTGTTCGGCCCGGTCGGCAAGCCGCTGCTGGAGAAGGGCGTCTTCGCCCTGCTGCTCAGCACCCTGGCGCAGATCCTGCTGAACGACTTCATGCTCTATGTCGTCCACTACCTGTTCCACCGGGTGCCGACGCTGTGGGAATTCCACAAGGTGCATCATTCCACCGAGGTGCTGACGCCGATCTCGGCCTATCGCATGCATCCGGTCGAGGTCGTGCTGACGATGAACGTCACGGCGCTCGGCGCCGGGATCCTGTTCGGCATCTTCGGCTACTGCATGGACGCGACGCCGCCGATGCTGACCATCGCCAACGTCAATGTCGTCCAGTTCCTGTTCTACATCGTCGGCTTCAACCTGCGGCATTCCCATGTCCCGCTCGGCTACGGGCCCTGGCTCAGCCGCATCTTCGTCAGTCCCTGGATGCACCAGGTCCATCACAGCCGCGAGGCGCGGCATATCGACAAGAACATGGGCTTCATCTTCGGCTTCTGGGACTGGATGTTCGGCACGCTCTACGTGCCGCAGCTGGGCGAGACCTACGGGCTCGGCCTGAGCGACGGCGAGCATGTCCGGTTCCAGAGCGTCGGCGCGCTCTATTTCCGTCCCTTCGCCAACATCGCCCGGCGGGTGGCGAAGGCGACGAGGCCGGCGTGACGCGTCGCCTGCTGGTCGCCATCGGGCTCTGCCTGCTGTTCCTGTTCGCCTGGCGCGCGATCCCGGCGCAGGAGCTGAAGGCGGTGCCGCCGGATACCGTGATGATCGAGGACCTGACCTGGGTCGAGCTGCGCACCCTGATGCGGGCCGGCAAGACCACGGTCATCGTGCCGACCGGCGGCGTCGAGCAGAACGGCCCGCACATGGTGCTGGGCAAGCACGACTACATCGTCCGCTACACCTCCGAGGCGATCGCCCGCAGGCTCGGCAACGCGGTGGTGGCCCCGGTCGTCGCCTATGTGCCCGAGGGCCAGATCGATCCGCCCCAGGGCCACATGCAGTTTCCCGGCTCGATCAGCCTGCCGGACGACGTCTATGCCGGCCTGCTCGACGCCACCGCCCGCAGCTTCGCCGTCGAGGGCTTCAAGGCGGTGGTTTTCCTGGGCGATTCCGGCGGCAACCAGGCGGCCCAGGCCGAGGTCGCTAGGCGGCTGGACCTGGCCCTGCAGCCGCGCGGCGTCCGGGTGCTGCAGGTCGACGCCTATTACGCCGGCAATGGCGGCGCCGACTGGCTGAAATTCCAGGGCTACAGCGCCGCCGAGGTCGACGGCCATGCGGCGATCCGCGACACCTCGGAGCTGCTCGCCATCCATCCCGAGGGCGTCCGGGCCGACCGCATCGCCGCCAAGGGCGGGCTGTTCGTCGAACCCACCGGGGTCCAGGGCGATCCCAGCCGCGCTTCCGCCGAGATCGGCCGCAAGCTGCTGGCGATGAAAATTGATGCTGCAGTGCAGCAAATTACCCGGGCTTTAGGGAATCCTCAATAATTTATCTTAAGGTATTCGTTGTGGATAACTGGACAACCGCTTGAGCAAGCGCTTAAATGGTTGTTCGAGAGAGCTTGGGTCTGGCCTCCGGGCCAGGATCGATTTTGCGGTGGGGGAGTGACATGCGTTACCTGATGACCGGTTGCTTGGTTTTGTGGGCGGTTGCGGCGGCGGGCTGCGCCGGGCGGATCGCCAATCCGGTCGCCACCGAGGCGGCCCTGGATCGCACCCTGTCCTGCAAGGAGATCCGCGCCGAAGTGGCCGCCAATGACGACCACATCAACGCGCTCAACCAGGAATCGGTGGGCCGGCAGGAATACAACAAGAATTACGGCTTCGTGCCGGTCATGGGCTTCATGCCCATCACCCTGTGGCCGACCGGCTTCTTCGCCCTGGATCACACGGTCATGGACCAGAACGAGCGGCCGCAGCATGCCGAGGGCATGGCCTATGCCGCCCGCAGCCAGCACCTGCTGGAACTCGCCAAGAAGAACGGCTGCTGAGCGGCGCCGGGAACGACGAAGAGAGGGGAATCTCACATGCGATCCAACGCAACGCGCCTCGGGCTGATCACCGTGAACCTGCTGGCCGCGGGCCTGGCCTCGGCCCTGGTCGCCGGCTGCGCCGGGCGGCAGCCCGCGCCGGTCCTCGCCACCCGCGTCGACGATATCGATCGCAGCTGCCATGAACTGCTGCACGAGGCGTCGCTGAACCAGCGCCGGATGCAGCAGCTGGTGACCGAGGACAAGCATATCCGCAGCGGCAACGTGGAAACCGCGGCGCTCGACGGCATCTTCTTCCCGCCGGTCCTGGTCGCGCTCGACTTCCAGAACGCGCCGCAGACCGAGATGAAGGCCTTCCAGGCGCGCAACGCGACGCTGAACAAGCTGGCCGCCGACAAGGGCTGCTGAGCCCCGGCCGCCGGCTTCAGCCGGAGGCCGGACGCACCCCTGCCGCGCCTGCGGGAGGGCTCCCGTGCCATCGATGGACAGGCCCGTGCTGCACCCGTCTCCGTCCGACATTCCGGTTCTCGAAACGCCGCGCCTGCGCCTGCGCGGCCACGCCATCGCCGATTTCGCCGGCCTCGCCGCGCTCTGGGCCGATCCCGCCGTCACCCGCCACATCTCCGGCAAGCCCTCGACCCCGGAAGAATCCTGGGCGCGGCTGCTGCGCTATGTCGGCCACTGGGCCCTGCAAGGCTTCGGCTTCTGGGCGATCGAGGAGCGCGCCAGCGGCGCCTATGTCGGCGAGACGGGCTTTGCGGATTTCCGGCGCCAGATGGAGCCCGCCCTCGGCGCCACGCCGGAGATCGGCTGGGTGCTGTCCGGCGCCGTGCATGGCAAGGGCTACGCGACCGAGGCGGTCCAGGCGGCGCTCGCCTGGGGCGATGCGCAATGGGGCTCCCGGCCGACCGTCTGCATCGTCGCCCCCGACAACCTCGCCTCCATCCACGTGGCGCGGAAATGCGGCTATCGCGAACGCGAGCGCGGCAGCTATCGCGGCGAGCCCACGATCATCTTCGAACGCTAGGATCTGCCGCGGGGCGGCGGCGTCCCGGACCGGCCGGCCCGGCTGCGCCGCAGCTCCGAGGGGCGGAGGCCGAAGGCCTGGCGGAATTCGCGGCTGAAATGCCCGAGATCGCCGAAGGCGCAGGCGATGGCGACCTCGGTGACCGTGGTTGCCGGGTCGCCCGCCTCCAGCATCCGGCGGGCGTGCTGCAGGCGCAGGCGCCGGGCGAATTCGAAGGGCGTGCAGCCGCGGCTCAGGCGGAAGGCGCGGAAGATGCTGCGGGCGCTGGCGCCGGTGGCCGCCGCGATCGACTCGATCGAGATCGGCTCATTCCAATGCGCCTCGATATAGGCTTCCGCCCGCGTCACCTGCCAGGGCGCCGGGAGCGGGGCCCCGCCGTCCAGCCGATGGCTGTAGCTGTGCCGGCTGGCGGCCAGGAACGAGACGATCAGGGCCTGCTCCAGCTCCCGCAGCACCACCGGATGGGCGGTGCCGTCCTGCAGGCTGCAGAGAACGAAATCCAGCAGCCGGTGCAGCGCGCTGCCGCGATCGGACTGCAGCTCGAGGCGCGGCTCGAAGGTCAGGGCGGCCTGGGCCGGCACGCCGTTCAGCGACGCCAGGACCTGGGTCAGGTGCTGGCTGCGGATGCGCCACACCACCTGCTGGAAGCCGGGCCCGAGGCTGAGTTCCGCCGCCGCCGGCGAGATGCAGGCCTGCGCCGCCGAGACCTCGGCCTCCTTGCCGCCGATCCGCGTGAGGCCGCTCCCCGCATGGCGGAACTGCACCCGCACGTAGTCGCCGTCGCCGAATTTCAGGCCGACCGGGAAGCCGTAGTCGCAGAAGAACAGGTCGCTGCCCGGCAGGGCGCAGTAGTTGCCGGTGGCACAGGCGCCCTCGGCGAAGGCGGGCAGGGCGAGGAACCGGGCGCCCAGGCGGCCTTCGACCGCGCTCAACAGCGCATCCACGTTGCGGGCCTGGAAGAGCCGGTTGGCGGAAAGCGGCGCAGTTTGCGAAAACATTCCGCCTCGCGGACCAGATGAAACCACCCGTCCCTATAGCAAATACCGCCACTTGGTCTGCAGTATTCTTCTACTTGCGCTGCCGTGAGGGCCGCCGCCGCGAGATCAACTAGGCCGATATTCTTATTTTATTCATGTTTAGGTCTTTCGGGGCTGAATTCGCCGGCGCGGGGTTGATCCGCATCATTTCTTGGCGGCCGAAGCCCAACCCTTGCACTCGGCGCCAAGCGCCGCGACTCGGTTGAGGCTAGACATGCCGCCGGAGCGGCGCGCCGCGTCCAGATTCGTCAAATATACCTTCGTATAAAACGGCATATGTCTCCTGGATCCATAAGTCCATCCCGATGGAACATCGCATATTTTCAATATTCACGATGTAATGCCCAAGATGATTACCAATTCCTCCAGTCCTTGCGCGACGCCGTTCGGCGCCGGATACCGGTCGAGAGAGTAAGATGAGCCCAGGACGCGAAGCCCTGACCCCGGCGACACTGCAGCGCCTCACCGTGGTGGCGCAGATCTCCCTCCATCTGATGCAGGTGACGACCACTTTGTCGGAATCCTCCGTGGTCTGGGCGAAACAGATGTTCTGGCTGGTCGCGCCCGGCATCGGCGCGGACGGCGGCGCCTTTACGGCGGCGCTCAGTGACCGGGTGAACGTGATCGACGGGCTGCAGAACCGGGCCTTCGGGGTCCTCCGGGACCTGCAGGACCAGCTGACGGTGATGCTGGACGTGGCGACGACGCGGGGCGAGGTCCCCGGCCATCTGCTGGTCCAGCTCCGCGCCACTTTGGCCGGCGCCCCCACCCAGGCGCGGGAGCAGCAGGTCGTCGATCTTGTCGAGGCCCGCTACAAGCGCCTTCCGGTCAACCAGGCGCTGTCCGAGATCGCCCAGGGCGTGCTGGAAACCTGCAACGAGGTCCAGCGCCTCAACACCGAGATGGCCGCCGGCATGCGGGCGCTCCCGGAGCTGCAGCGCGCCTGACGGCGCCAGGTCGGGAGATTCCCGAGCGCTTGCGGCGAATTGCCGGCTGCGGGCGCCGCGGCATTCGGGCTATAAGGTCCAGTCGCCATCCACAGCGCGCCATCCACTGCCCAAGATCCACGAGCCGCACCCCGATGTCGCCAGATCGCCCGACCCTGCTCGCAGAGCCCGAGATCCGCCGGATCGGCGAGGGACTGCTCGACTGCAGCCTGCCGAAGCCGGACTGGACCCATGCGGCGCATTGCGTCGCCTGTCTCTATCTCATGCGCCGGCGTCCCGACATCGACCTCGATCTCGACCTGCCCGGCATCATCTGGCGCTACAACGTCGCCAGCGGCACGCCCAATGTCGACGACGACGGCTATCACGAGACCATCACCCGGTTCTACCTTCGCGCCGCCCGGGCCTTTCTGGCACGGCTGCCGGAGGACCTGCCGCTGCAGGTGGCGATCGCACTGTTTCTCGACGGCCGCTTCGGGCGGCGGGACTTCCCGCTGGATTTCTGGACCCGGGACCGCCTGATGTCGGTCGAGGCGCGGCGGGTCTGGCTGGCGCCGGACAAGGCGCCGCTGGACTTCTCGACGATCCCGATCGGGGACAGCGGCGGGCCCGCGCTCAGCGGGAATTGAACCAGTTGGCGAACTCGGAATCGCCGTTCAGCGCATCGCGGAACAAGGTGTCGAGGGCAGCGAAGTTGGCCTCGATGGCGCCGTCGCCGTCGCTTTCTCCTGCCTTGGCCAGCGCTTCCAGCCGGGCGAGGAACTCGACATGGTGCGCCGCATGGCGCGGCACGCCGCGATAGCCGGTTGCCGTTAGGCATCGGGAACCGGGTCGGATTGGGGTCCCATATCGGCGGCGGCTTCGCCGTATCGGCGACTGAAATCCTGCCGCAGCCAATCATAGTCGTTGATCCGCTTCAGCGCTTCCCGGTTGGTCGCAAATTGCGATGCCAGGGCGCGCCCGGCGCGGGCGCCCGCGATCGACCAGCGTCCGAAGGGCGCATCGGCACCGACCGTGCACCAGGTGTCGAGCCGATGCTGCAGGGTCTTGCCGCCGTTCCCGGCCTGCAGGTCGCGCGCCAGCTTCGCCGCCTCGCGCAATGCCGTGCGCCACGTCGTGAAGGGTCCCGAGTTGTATCGGTGCTCCGAGGCGACCTCGGTCAGGTAGCGCGTGGCCGGCGCCCAGGAGGTGACGATGTCGAGACTCTGGCCGCGGCTCGAGCGCCGCAGCACCTCGGTCGGATAGAGTTTGAGCCCGCCATGGGCATAGACCAGGCCGTTCACCGGATTGCGGGCATGCCAGATGCAGACCTCGTAGGGCTTGGGCTGGAACGCGAGGTCGAAGTCGAATCCGTCGAGCATGTAGTTGTCGGCGTCGACCGCGAAGAAGAACGGCGTCCGCGCCGCATCGGCGCAGGCCCGGTAGGCGGCGCGGATCCCGGCCACGCCCTCGATCAGCCGCGCTGCCGGGCGCATCGCCTGCAGGCGCGCGAAATGCGCGGCGGCATCCGGCTCGTCATAGGCGACCATGAAGACATCGAACGGGTCCGAGGCAGGGCTCATGCTGTTCATCCGCGACGCCGCCGGGACCGGCAGAGTGCCACAACCGCGCGGCATTGCAATCGGCCGCCTTGAGCGGCATCGCGGCGTCGGGCAGAATGGCTGCGGTCGCATCTGCGACCGGAGGGATCGAGGCAGGCCATGTACAAGCGCCCCCTAATTCCCGGCGGCTTCGTCGCGCCGGCGCGGCTCGATGGCCCCGGCTTTCACCTGCGCCGCCTGGGTGCTGCCGACGTGGTGAAGGATTTCGCCGCGGTGATGGAGAGCGAAAGCCGCCTCGTCGGCTTCATGGATCCCGCCGACACCTGGCCCACCGGCCTCACCATCCAGGAGAACCTGGTCGATCTCGGCTGGCACGAGCGCGAATTCACCCTCGGCCATTCCTTCGCCTATACCGTGATGAACGATGCTGAGGACCGCTGCCTCGGCTGCAGCTACATCTATCCCAGCGACCGCCCGGGCTATGACGCGATGGTCTTCTACTGGGTCCGCGAGGCCGAATTCCGCGCCGGCTTCGACCCGGTGCTCGGCGACGCCCTGCGCCGCTGGATCGCCCGGGACTGGCCGCTCCAGCGCGTCGCCTTTCCGGGGCGGGACATCGCCTGGGCGGAGTGGTAGCTCCAGCGCAATTGCGCTCGCCATCGCGTTCGTCGTCCCCACCTCCATCGTCATCCCCGGGCTTGACCCGGGGACCCACGACTTCGCGTGGCATTGAAATGGTTCGTGGGTGGCCGGGCCAAGCCCGGCCATGACGGGTGTGGGAACTGGGATCGGCCCGGGAGATCCGCGACGTCGACCGCGAAGGCCTGCGCCGTCTAACCCATCAGGAACCCCGTCACCGGCCCGATGATCTTCTCCGGGATTTCTTCCGGGATGAAATGCCCCGATTGCACCTTCTCGCCGCGCACGTCGTCCGCCCATTGCCGCCAGATGCGGAGGGCGTCCGCGCGGTCGTCGACGAAGGTGCCGGACCAGAAGGTATAGACCGGGCATTCGATCTTGCGCCCGGCGCGGCGGTCGGCGGTGTCATGGGCGTCGTCGAGGGTAGCGCCGGCGCGGTAGTCGGCGCAGCTGGCGGCGATCACCTCGGGCCGCCGGAAGCAGCGCCGGTATTCCGCCATCACCGCTTCCGGGAACTTGGACCTGTCGCCGGTCCAATGGCCGACGACCCAGTCCAGCCAGAAATCCGGATCGGCGCCGATCAGTTTCTCGGGCATCCCGCCGCCCTGCGCGAGGAATCCCCAGTGGAAGGTGCCGAGGGCGAAGCGCTTGTCGGCCTGTTCCCAGTAGGAGCCGGTGGGCACGATATCCAGCGTGACCAGGCGGGTGACGGTTTCCGGGAAATCCAGCGCCATGCGATAGCCGACCCGCGCCCCGCGGTCGTGCCCGATCACGGCGAAGCGCCGATGACCCTGCAGGCGCATCATTTCCACCATCTCCGCCGCCAGCTGCCGCTTGCTGTAGTTGCCGCTGTCGACGGTGGGCGGCGGGGCGGAGCTGTCGCCGTAGCCCTTCAGGTCCGGGCAGTAGACGGTGAAATGCGCGGCCAGCAGCGGCGCCAGGTGGCGCCAGATCAGATGGGTCTGCGGATAGCCGTGCAGCAGCAGCAGGGCCGGGCCCTGGCCGCCCTTCACCAGGTGGAGGTCGACGTCCGCGAAGCGGATCTGCCAGGTGCCGAAGCCTTCGAACCACGCCATCGCGCCACCCCCGAGCCGGCCGCCGCCCCCAATTCGGCTTCCATCGCCGGTGGAACGGATTAGACTGCGGAGAAAATACGGGCTTCGCCGCCCCGATTGCAACCCAGCACGGTCACGTCTCAATCATGCCCATGATCTTCCAGGAACCGCTCGCCGCTCCCTCACCCTTGCGCGCCCGCCTGCGGGCCGCCTACCGTGCCGACGAGACCGCCGTCGTCGAGCTTCTGCTGGCCGCCGCCGAGCTGCCCGCCGAGACCCAGGACCGGGTTGCCGCCCGCGCCCGCAAGCTGGTCGAGACGGTGCGCGAGAACCGCATCGGCGCCGGCGGCATCGACGCCTTCATGCATGCCTACGAGCTCTCCAGCAAGGAAGGCGTGGTGCTGATGTGCCTCGCCGAGGCGCTGCTGCGCATCCCCGATGCCGAAACCGCCAACATGCTGATCAAGGACAAGCTGAAGGAGGCCGACTTCAGCCAGCATCTCGGCGAATCCGATTCGATGTTCGTCAATGCCTCGACCTGGGCGCTGATGCTGACCGGCCGGGTGATGCAGCTCGACCAGAGCGGCTCCGACCTGAAGGGCGTGCTGAAGCGCCTGGTGACGCGCAGCGGCGAGCCGATCATCCGCCAGGCGGTGACCCAGGCGATGAAGATCCTCGGCCGCCAGTTCGTCATGGGCCGGACCATCGCCGAGGCCCTGGAGCGCGCCGAGGCGCTGGAGAAGCGCGGCTATCGCTATTCCTACGACATGCTCGGCGAGGCGGCGCGCACCGAGCGCGATGCCGAACGCTATTTCGAGGCCTATCTCGGCGCCATCGCCGCCATCGGCAAGGCCGGGGCGGGACGGGGGCCGCAGAACGCCCCCGGCATCTCGATCAAGCTCTCGGCGCTGCACCCGCGCTACGAATTCGCCCAGCGGCACCGGGCGATGAAGGAGATGGTGCCACGCATCGTCGATCTCGCCCGGGACGCGAAGCGCCACGACATCGGCTTCACCATCGATGCCGAGGAGGCCGAGCGCCTCGACCTCTCGCTGGACGTGATCGAGGCGGTCTCCGCCGATCCGGCGCTGCAGGGCTGGGACGGGTTCGGCCTCGCCATCCAGGCCTACCAGAAGCGCTGCCTGCCCCTGGTCGACTGGCTGGCCGACATGGCGCACCGCCACCGCCGCCGGCTGATGGTCCGGCTGGTGAAGGGCGCCTATTGGGACAGCGAGATCAAGATGAGCCAGGAGCGCGGCCTGCCCGGCTATCCGGTCTTCACCCGCAAGGCCTCGACCGACGTCTCCTACCTCGCCTGCGCCCGCCGCCTGCTCAGCGACCGCACCGCCTTCTTCCCGCAATTCGCCACCCACAACGCCCACAGCCTCGCCGCCATCATCGAGATGGCCGGCGGCGAGGCGGCGGCGCGCGAGACCCTGGAGTTCCAGCGGCTGCACGGCATGGGCGAGCCGCTCTACGAGCAGGTGACGCCGCCGGAGGCGATGGGCATCCCCTGCCGCATCTATGCGCCGGTCGGCAGCCACGAGGACCTGCTGGCCTACCTGGTGCGCCGGCTGCTGGAGAACGGCGCCAACACCTCCTTCGTCAACCGCATCGTCGACGAGAAGGCGCCGCTAGACGAGATCGTCGCCGATCCCATTGCCCGCACCCGCAAGCTGCCGGCGAAGCCGCATCCGGGCATCGTCCTGCCGGCCCGGATGTTCGGCGCCGAGCGCAAGAATTCCGCCGGCATCGATCTCACCGACACCGACGCGCTGCAGGCCCTGCAGGCCGAGATCGAGGCCGCCGTCGCCCGCGACTGGTCGGCGGCGCCGCTGGTCGGCGGCGTGGCGACCGCGAGTGCCGCCGCGGCCGCGGTCTTCTCCCCCGCCGATCGTCGGCAGAAGGTCGGCATGGTGGCGACCGCGACGGCGAAGGAGGTCGACGCGGCGGTGGCGAGGGCGCATCGCGTCTTCCCCGCCTGGGCGGCGACCCCGGCCGGCGAGCGCGCCGCCTGCCTCGAGCGGGCCGCCGACCTCCTCGAGGCCAGCCGCGGCGCCATCATCGCGCTCTGCATCCGCGAGGCCGGCAAGACCATTCCCGACGCCGTCGCCGAGCTGCGCGAGGCGGTGGATTTCTGCCGCTACTATGCCGCCCGCGCCCGCGCCGATTTCGCCCGGCCGATGGCGATGCCGGGGCCGACCGGCGAGCGCAACCAGCTCTCGCTGCACGGCCGCGGCGTCTTCGCCTGCATCAGCCCGTGGAACTTCCCGCTGGCGATCTTCCTCGGCCAGGTCGCGGCGGCCCTGGTCGCCGGCAACACGGTGATCGCCAAGCCCGCCGAGCAGACGCCGCTGATCGGCGCCCTCGCCGTGCAGCTGCTGCACCGGGCCGGCGTGCCGGTCGACGCGCTGCATCTGCTGCCCGGCGACGGGCCGATGGTGGGCGTGCCGCTGGTCAACGATCCCCGCATCGCCGGCATCGCCTTCACCGGCTCGACCGACACCGCGCGGGCGATCAACCGGGCGCTCGCCGCGAAGTCCGGGCCGATCGTGCCGCTGATCGCCGAGACCGGCGGGCAGAACGTGATGATCGTCGATTCCTCCGCCTTGCCCGAGCAGGTGGTGCGCGACGTGCTGATCTCCTCGTTCCAGAGCGCAGGGCAGCGCTGCTCGGCTTTGCGCGTGCTGTTCGTCCAGGCCGACATCGCCGGCAAGCTCTCCGAGATGCTGGCCGGCGCCATGGCAGAACTGCGGATCGGCGACCCGGCCCTGCTCGCCACCGACATCGGCCCGGTGATCGACGCCGAGGCCAGGGACATGCTGGAGCGGCATGCGGCACGCATGGCGCGCGAGGGCAAGCTGATCCACGAGGTGGCGCCCGGCCCGGACTGCGCCGAGGGCTTCTTCACCGCGCCCCGCGCCTACCGCATCGACGGGCTGCAGCGCCTCGAGCGCGAGGTCTTCGGGCCGATCCTGCATGTCGTGCACTATGCCGCCGACCGGCTCGACGATGTTCTTTCCGCGGTCAATGGCACGGGATACGGGCTCACCCTCGGGATCCACTCCCGCATCGATGGCAAGGTCGGCTACATCACCGAACGGCTCAATGTCGGCAACGCCTATGTCAACCGCAACATGATCGGCGCCGTGGTCGGGGTGCAGCCCTTCGGCGGCGAGGGGCTGTCGGGGACCGGGCCCAAGGCGGGCGGCCCCCGGTACCTGCACCGCTTCGCCACCGAGCGGGCCCTGACCGTCGACACCACCGCCGCGGGGGGCAATGCCAGCCTGTTAAGTTTGAACGAGGATTCAGAACTTGAATAATCGTTCAATTATTTTGCGCTGCGATATTGACGGCGGGGCGGCACTTACCCTAGCGTGATTGCGAGGCGTTCTGAGTCAGATCGGGCCCGCGGGGGATGCCCCGCGGTCCGGTTGCGGCGCATGCCCGTTGATGCCATGCTTAAAAAAAGACCGGAACGGGAACTTGTCTCATAGGGAGAGCGAACATGCGGAAGTCGGAATTCATCGACCGGTTGCACAGCAACAAACTGTCGCGCCGGGATTTCAACCGGGCCCTGGCGGCGGCCGGCCTCGCCTTGACCACGATGCCGCTCGGCCGCAAGGCCTTCGCCGAGGACCAGGCGATCTATTTCACCTGGGCGGGCTATGACGATCCGGGCTTCTTCCCGGCCTATGTGAAGAAGCACGGCGCCAATCCGGAAATGCCGGTCTTCGCCGATTCCGAGGAGGCGCGGACCAAGGTGCAGAGCGGCTTCGTGGTCGACGTCGACCATCCCTGCAGCACCGACGTGAAGCGCTGGCGCGACGCCGACCTGATCCAGCCGATCGACACTTCGCGGCTGTCGAACTGGGGCGACGTGTTTCCGCAGCTGAAGACCCTGCAGTACATCACCGAGGGCGACAAGCAGTTCTTCATCCCGATCGACTGGGGCAACACCTCGATCCTCTACCGGCCCGACCTGGTCGACATCAAGGAGGAATCCTGGACCCTGCTCTGGGACGAGCGCTACAAGGGCAAGCTCTCGATCGGCGCCGACGGCACCGAGACCGTGCCGATCGCCGGCGTGGTCGCCGGGGTCAAGGACCCCTTCAACATGACCGACGAGGAACTGGAGACGGTGAAGCAGCTGCTGATCAAACAGAAGCCGCTGCTGCGCTTCTACTGGGACAGCAACGCCGCCGTCGAGCAGGCGCTGGCCTCTGGCGAGCTGGTCGCCTCGACCGGCTGGAACAGCTCGGTGGTGACGCTGCTCGGCCAGGGCGTGCCGGTGAAGTTCATGAACCCGAAGGAAGGCATCGAGAGCTACTGCTGCGGCCTGGTGCTGACCAAGAACGCGCCGCATATCGACGCCGCCTACGACCTGATCGACGCCATGCTGGCGCCGGAGGCCGGGCTCTGGCTGATCGACAAGCAGGGCTACGGCCATTCGAACATGAAGTCCTTCGAGCTGGCCGGCGACGCGCTGCTGAAAGAGCGCAACCTGCCGAAGGACCCGAACGTGTTCTTCAAGAACAGCGTCTTCCAGCAGTACATCCCGAACACCGACAAGGTGCAGAAGATGTTCGAGGAAGTGAAGGCCGGCGCCTGAGACCGACCCCGCGATTCCGCCCCGGACGGCGGAATCGCGGGGGCCAAGCGAGGTTGATCAGGTGACGGTTCTGGATACGACGGCCGGACTGGGCGGAAGGAGTCTCGGGGTTCGACCCGGCCTCCTCCGCCGGCTGTGGCTCAGCCATGAAAGCCTGCGCGGCCTGACGCTGATGTCGCCGGCCCTGCTGGTGATGGCGGGGATGATGCTGGCGCCGCTGGCGCTCACCATCGCGCTGTCGTTCTGGACCCAGAGCGGCTTCCAGATCGACCACACGCCGACCCTGAAGAACTACGCGGTGCTGTTCCAGCCGGAGGGCCATCTCTACCGCGTGCTGATGGTGAAGTCGCTGTGGGTCTCGTTCACCGCCACCGTCGCCGTCATCGTGCTGGCCTATCCGATGGCCTATTACATGGCCTTCCGGGTGACCCGCCACAAGCTGCTCTGGGTGATCCTGATCACCGTGCCGTTCTGGACCAGCTACCTGCTGCGGGTCTTCGCCTGGAAGGTGATTCTCGGCTTCAACGGCGTGATCAATTCCGGGCTCATCCAGCTGAAGGTGATCAGCGAGCCGCTGGAATTCCTGCTCTACAACCCGACCGCCGTCACCATCACCCTGGCGCATGCCTGGGCGGCCTATGCGATCCTGCTGATCTACGTGTCGCTGGAGAAGATCGACCGCTCGCTGCTGGAGGCGGCGACCGACCTCGGCGACGGGCCGGTGGAGCGCTTCCTGCGGGTGACGCTGCCGCTGTCGCTGCCGGGGACGATCGCCGCCACCCTGCTGGTCTACATCCCGACCGTCGGCGACTACCTGACCCCGACCCTGGTCGGCGGCACCTCGGGCATCATGATCGGCAACAGCATCGCCACCCTCTACGGCAAGGCGAACAACGGGCCGCTCGGCGCCGCGATCTCGATCGCCATGATGCTGGTCATCACCCTGGTGGTCTGCGCCTTTCTCGGCCTGATCGGGCCGCGGCGCCTGAAGCGGCTGCGGGGCTAGGCGATGCGCTCGGCCTGGATCTCCCGCGCCCTGTTCGTCTTCGCCCTGTGCTATCTGGCGTTCCTCTACGTGCCGGTGCTGCTGCTGCCGCTGTTCTCGTTTAACGACAACGTCTATGTCGCCTTCCCGCTGAAGGGCTTCACCACCAAATGGTACAGCGGCATGCTGGCCAACCAGGCGCTGATCGACGCCTTCGTGGCCAGCGTCAAGGTCGGGCTCTGGGTCTCGGTGGTCTCGACGGCGATCGGCATCCTGGCGGCGATGGCAATGACCCGCTACCGCTTCCCGGGCAAGGCGACGATCACCTCGGTGATCATGGTGCCGCTGGTCATCCCCTACATCATTCTCGGCGTCTCGCTGCTGTCGCTGGCCCGCCAGGTGCTCGACATCGACCTCTCGCTGTGGACGATCAGCGCCTCGCATGTCCTGGTCTGCGTGCCGCTGTCCATGCTGGTGCTGATGGCGCGCATGGAGGGATTCGACAAGAGCCTGGAGGAGGCCTCGCTCGATCTCGGCGAGGGTGCCTGGCGGACCTTCTGGCGGGTGACCTTTCCGCTGGCGATGCCGGGCATCGTCTCCAGCTTCCTGCTCTGCTTCAGCACCTCCTTCGACGAGTTCGTGCTCGCCTTCTTCCTCAGCGGCACCGATCCGACCCTGCCGATCTTCATCTACAGCACCCTGCGCTTCCCGGCGAAGGTGCCGGGCGTCCTGGCGCTGGGCAGCTGCATCCTGATGGGCTCCATCATCATCATCGTCTTTGCCGAGTGGTATCGCCGCCGCGGCATCCAGACCGAGCACGGAGGTATCGTTTGAGATGAGCTTGGCCGAGGCAATCCCCGTCGCGCCCGCCGGGAACGACAGCGAGGCGATGATCTCGATCCGCAACGTGACCAAGGCCTTTGGCGCGGTCCGCGCGGTGGACGGCGTCAGCTTCGAGATCCGGCGCGGCGAGTTCTTCTCGCTGCTCGGGCCCTCGGGCTGCGGCAAGACCACGCTCCTGCGCATGCTGGCGGGCTTCGAGACGCCGACCGAAGGCGAGATATTCATCGACGGGCAGCCGATGTCGATGACCCCGCCCAACCTGCGCCCGACCAACATGGTGTTCTAGAGCTATGCGATTTTCCCGCATCTCAACGTGCGCGAGAACATCGGCTACGGCCTAGTGCGGAAGAAGCTGCCGAAGGCCGAGCTTAACGGCATCGTCGACCATGCGCTGGAGCTGATCAAGCTGCCGGGCTACGGCGAGCGGATGACCAACCAGCTGTCCGGCGGCCAGCGGCAGCGCGTCGCCCTGGCCCGCGCCCTGGTCTGCCAGCCGAAGGTGCTGCTGCTCGACGAGCCCCTGGGCGCGCTCGACAAGAAGCTGCGCGAGGAGATGCAGCTCGAACTCCGCCAGATCCAGCGCTCGGTGGGCATCACCTTCGTCTTCGTCACCCACGACCAGGAAGAAGCCCTGACCATGTCGGATCGGATCGCGGTGATGTCGAAAGGGCATGCCCTGCAGATCGATACCGCGGCCGGGCTCTACGAGCAGCCGAACTGCCGCGAGGTCGCCGATTTCATCGGCACGATGAATTTCTTCGACGGCAGGGTGCTGGCGATCGACGGCGGCATCGCCAGGGTCTCGACCGAGACGCTGGGCCAGTTGCAGGTGCCGGTCGGGGGCTTCGCGCCGCCGGCGGCCGGGGCCCGGGTCAGCGTCGCGGTGCGGCCGGAGAAGCTGACGATCTCGGTTGCCAAGCCGGCCGCGGCCAATGCGGTGGCCGGGCGCCGCCAGGCCGAGGCCTATCTCGGCGATCGCAGCCACTACTACGTGGCGGCGGAGGGCATGGCGAAGCCGATCGCCGTCGCCACCCAGAACGTCCGCCGGGACGTCGCCGCCGGCAATGCGGCCGGCGAGCAGGTCTGGGTGAGCTGGCCGGTCGAGGCGGGAATCCTGCTGGAGAAGTAGGCCGGGGCGGCCCGCCTTTCGCAATCCGGCCGGCGGCTCCGCGCCGGCCGACAGGAGGAGAGGGACGCCATGGAGACGATCGCCCGGCTGTTCGCCGATCTCATCGGCACCGACCTCACCTACGGCTATCTCATCGTCGGCCTGCTGATCGGCGTGGTCATCGGGGCGCTCCTGGTGCGTTCGGGGCGGCCGAAGACCGAGATCGGCGGCGGCCTGCCCAACCGCATGTCGACGATGACCAAGATCGACATGCGCACGATGACGCCGGGCACCTTCGAGCTCGAGGTCAACGGCCAGAAGATGGACGTCGATCCCAAGGTGATGGCGCAGGTCCGCGAATTCATCGCCGCGGGCAAGAAGATCGATGCGATCAAGGCCCTGCGCGAGGCCACCGGCCTCGGCCTCGCCGAGGCGAAGAACCTGGCCGACATGATGGAAAAGACCGCCAGCCTGCGCCGCGACTGAGGCATCCGCCCGCTAGTGCCGCGGCGCCGCGCGCTTCTGCTGCAGGAAGCGCCGCACCGCCGGGTCGGCCTCGAGGCCGATGGCAAGCTCGTAGGCCCGGTCGGCCGCTTCGCCGTCGCCGCACCGGGACAGCAGGCCGGCCCGCGCCGCCCAATAGGGCTGGTATTCGACCAGGGCCGGATTGTCGCCGATGGAGTCGAGCGCCGCGAGGCCGGCCTCGGGACCGGCGGTTTCTGCCAGGGCGATCGCCCGGTTGATCGCCACCACCGGCGATCCGGTCTGTGCCAGCAGCAGGTCATAGAGGCCGAGGATCGCCAACCAATCCGATCGCCCGGTGACGCGGCGGATGGCATGGGCGGATTGCAGCGCCGCTTCCAGCTGGTAGCGCCCGCTGGCGCCGGCGGCGCTGGCGCGGCGCAACAGGTCCTCCGCCTCGGCGATCATGGCGGCGTCCCAGCGCCGGGTATCCTGCTCGGCCAGCGGCACGTAGTTGCCGGCGCTATCGCGCCGCGCCGCGCGCCGCGCCTCGGCATGCAGCATGAGCGCCAGCAGGCCGAGGGCCTCGGGTGCGTCGGGGAGCAGCGCCGCCACCAGCCGCCCCAGCCAGATCGCCTCCAGGGCGAGATCGCGCCGGCGGATGTCGGCCCCGGCCGGATCGGTCCAGCCTTCGGCGAAGGCGGCATAGATCGCCGCCAGCACCCCGTCCAGGCGTGCGGCGAGATCGTCGTGCTCGGGGATGCGGAAGGGGATGCCGGCATCGCGGATCTTGCCCTTGGCGCGGACCAGGCGTTGGCTCATCGTCGCCGGGGCCACCAGGAAGGCGGAGGCGACGGTGGCGGCATCGAAGCCGAGTACCGTCTGCAGGATGAGCGGCGCGTGGGCCGCCGGGTCGAGGGCAGGATGGGCGCAGGCGAACATCAGGGCGAGGCGCCGGTCGGGAAT
>CAZKDH010000059.1:0-45367 GCA_964551505.1 uncultured Rhodospirillaceae bacterium | reverse complement strand
CCATGGCACGGACGCAACCGCAGCCCCCGGCCCCCAAGGCCGGGATGACCTGCCCGAGCGATTGCAGATGTGCGGAGTGAGGATGGCGAAAACGATGACGAAACCAAGTCCCACGCCGACCAATCAATCCCCAGCGTCATGGCAAGACTTGGCCTTGGCATCCACGAGTTTGCTCGCCATTGAAGAAATTCGTGGGTGGCCGGGCCAAGCCCGGCCATGACGAATGATTTTCATCCCCGAAAGACTCCACCGTCATCCCCGGGCTCGGCCCGGGGACCCACGAGTTTGCTCGCGGCAGAAGCGAATTCGTGGGTGGTCGGGCCAAGCCCGGCCATGACGAATGATTTTCAACTCCAGACAACCCCGCCATGCGCAACCCGGATCAAGTCCGGGGACGCAGGCGACGCGCCGGCCGCTATTCCCGGTCGACCGCGCGCTGGCCGATGTCGCGGCGGCAGAAGCCGCCCGGCCAGTCGATGAGGTCGACCGCGCGATAGGCCAGTTCCTGGGCGGCGCGGGCGGTCTTCCCCAGGGCGCTGACGGCGAGCACCCGGCCGCCGGCGGCCTCGATCTCGCCCTTGGCGCCGCGGCGGGTGCCGGCATGGAAGACGCTGACGCCGGCGAGCTTCGCCGCCGCCTCGAGGTTGCGGATGACGCTGCCGGTCTCCGGCTTTTCCGGATAGCCCCTGGCCGCCATCACCACGCAGAGGGCGGTCTCCGGATACCAGCGCAGGTCGAAGGCCTTCAGCGTGCCGTCGCGCGCCGCCATCAGGGCGGGGACGATGTCCGACATCATCCGGAGGCAGATCACCTCGCATTCCGGGTCGCCGAAGCGGCAGTTGAACTCGATCAGCTTCGGCCCGTCGCGGGTCACCATGATGCCGGCGAAGAGCACGCCCTTGAACGGCCGCCCCTCCGCCGCCATCCCTTCCACCGTCGGGCGGATGATGCGCTCCAGGATCTCGGCCTTGACCGCCGGCGTCGCCACCGGCGCCGGGGAATAGGCGCCCATGCCGCCGGTATTGGGCCCGGTATCGCCGTCGCCGACGCGCTTGTGGTCCTGGGCCGAGACCAGCGGCAGGGCATGGACGCCGTCGACCAGGGCGAAGTAGCTGAGCTCCTCGCCGGCCATGAACTCCTCGATCACCAGCGCGGCGCCGGCGGCGCCGAATTTCCCGCCGAGCAGGATCGCATCGATGGCGGCCTCGGCCTCGGCCGCGGTCTCGGCGATGATCACCCCCTTGCCGGCGGCGAGGCCGTCGGCCTTGACCACGATCGGCGGGGTGAAGCCCCGGGCATAGGCCTTGGCCGCGGCGGCGTCGGTGAAGCGCCGGTAGCGCGCGGTCGGGATCTTGTACTTGGCGCAGAGGTCCTTCATGAAGCCCTTGGAGCCCTCGATCTCGGCGGCAAGCGCGGTGGGACCGAAGGCGGCGATCCCGTCCGCCTCCAGCCGGTCGACCAGGCCCTTGACCAGGGGCGCTTCCGGCCCGACCACCACCAGGTCGATCTCTTCGGCGCGGGCGAAGGCGACGAGGCCGTCGATGTCGTCGGCGGCGATGTCGACGCACTCTGCCTCGGCGGCGATGCCGGCATTGCCCGGGGCGCAATAGAGCCGGTCGCAGAGCGGCGAGGCGGCGATCTTCCAGCACAATGCGTGTTCGCGGCCGCCCGAGCCGACCACCAGAATCTTCATGCCCACCCGTGTCCCGCGCGGCCCCCGCGGCGGGGGCCACAAATCGCGTGATTCGCCGCCGAGGGATACCATAGAATGCCATCCCATGACAGATTCCCCTCCGCCGTCCGGCGCCAGCCTCGGCCACAACGCCGGCGAATTCAGCGTCAGCGAACTCTCCTTCGCCATCAAGCGCACGCTCGAGGGCAGCTTCGAGCGCGTCCGCGTCCGCGGCGAGATCTCCGGCTTCAAGCGGGCGGCCTCGGGGCACCTCTACATGATGCTGAAGGACGAGAGCGCGGCGATGAAGGCGGTCTGCTGGAAGGGCGTCGCCGGCCGCCTCGGCCTCGCCCCGGAGGACGGCATGGAGGTCGTCGCCACCGGCCGCATCACCTCCTATGCCGAGCGCTCGGAATACCAGCTGGTGATCGATCGCCTGGAAGTGGCCGGGATCGGCGCTCTGCTGAAGCTGATCGAGGACCGGCGCAAGAAGCTGGCGGCCGAGGGCCTGTTCGATGCCGGGCGCAAGAAGCCGATCCCGCTGCTGCCCGAGGTGATTGGCGTCGTCACCTCGCCGACCGGCGCCGTCATCCGCGACATCCTGCACCGCCTGGCGGATCGCTTCCCGCGGCGCGTCTTGGTCTGGCCGGTGCTGGTCCAGGGCGAGGGCGCGGCGGCCCAGGTGGCGGCGGCGATCCGCGGCTTCAATGCGCTCGCCCCCGGTTCCGGCGGCGTGCCGCGCCCCGACCTGCTGATCGTCGCGCGCGGCGGCGGCAGCATCGAGGACCTGATGGCGTTCAACGAGGAGATCGTCGTCCGCGCCGCGGCCGAGAGCGGCATCCCGCTGATCTCCGCCGTCGGCCACGAGACCGACACGACGCTGATCGACTATGCCGCGGATCGCCGCGCCCCGACGCCGACCGCCGCGGCGGAAATGGCGGTGCCGGTGCGAGCGGATCTGCTGACCGAGACCGGCACCCTCGGACAGAGGCTGCTGAGCGGCATGGCGCGGCGGCTGAACGAGTGGCGGCTCGAGGTCGAGGGCCTGGCGCGCGGCCTGCCCGAGCCGATGCGGCTGCTGCAGGAGAAGTCCCAGCAGCTCGACCAGTGGCTGGAGCGCTGGCTGAATGCGCGCCGCGGCTTCTTCGACCGGCGGCGCGAGCTGGTGGCGCGGCTGCAGGCGCAGCTGAAGACGCCGGGCGAGCAGCTGGCGGCGGCGCGCAGCCAGATCGATCTCGCCGCGAGCCAGCTCGCCGCCGCCCTGCGGCACTATGTCGAGCGCCAGGACCGCGCCCTGGAGCGGGGCAGCGCCGGCCTCACCCGGCGCAACCTCGACGCCCTGATCGAGCGCAAGGCCCAGGCCCTGGGGTCGCTCGGGCAGCTGCTCGACAGCTATTCCTACGACCAGGTGCTGAAGCGCGGCTTTGCCCTGGTGCGCGATGAGGCGGGGCAGCCGGTCCTGGCGGCCGCCCAGGTGGCGCCCGGCCAGGCCCTGCATCTGCAGTTCCACGACGGCGGCATTGATGCGACGGCCGCCGGCGGTCCGCCGCGCAAGGGCCCGAACGGCGGCGGGCCGAAGCAGGGATCGCTGCTGTGATCGGCCGCCTCGCGGCGGCGCTGTGCCTCCTCGCGATGCCGGCCGCAGCTCTGGATCTCCACGGCGATCTCGTCCAGGGCGCCCTCGTCACCGGCGCCGTCGAGCCGGGATCCCGGGTCCTCCTCGGCGGCAAGGCGATCGCGGTCGGTGCCGACGGCGTCTTCGTCTTCGGCTTCGGCCGGGACCAGGCGGCCGCGGCGCAGCTCACCGTCATCCATCCGGACGGCAAGGTCGAGCAGCGGCATCTTGCCGTCGCCCAGCGGCGCTACGACATCCAGCGGATCGACCGGCTCGACAGCAACATGGTGACGCCGGATGCCACCACCCAGGCGCGGATCCAGGCCGAGCAGGCGAAGATCAACGCCGCCCGGCAGGTGTCGACGCCGGATCGCGGCTTCCTCGGCCCCTTCCTCTGGCCCGCCCGCGGTCCGGTGAGCGGCGTCTACGGCTCGCAGCGGATCCTCAATGGCGAGCCGCGCCAGCCGCATTTCGGCCTCGACATCGCCGCGCCCGAGGGCAGTCCGGTGATCGCCCCGGCGGCGGGCGTGGTGCGCCTGGCCGAGCCGGATTTCTACCTGACCGGCGGCACGGTGATCCTCGACCATGGCTTCAGCGTCAGCTCGACCTTCATCCACATGCAGGACATCGCCGTCGCCGTCGGCCAGAAGCTGCAGCCGGGCGATCTCATCGGCCATGTCGGCCGCAAGGGCCGCGCCACCGGCCCGCATCTGCACTGGGCGATGAACTGGGGCGAGGTCCGAGTCGATCCGCAGCTCCTGCTGCCGCCGGCCCCGGCGGACTAGGGTCCTGACGCGGCTTGACGGACCCGGGTATGCGTCCTAGGCTAATTTATTAACTTATTGGAAACCATGCGAGTCCGGGCGACCGGGATCAGGCCGATGAGCGATATTGCCCAGCTGAAGGATTGGATCGCCAATCCGCCGATCAATCGCGGCGCGGCACCCTACATGCTGGCCTTCTCGCTGGAGGAATTCACCCGCTCGAAGGAGGGTCTGGAGTTCCTCAAGGCCTTCGCCGACCGCGTCGAGGAGACCACGACCGGGCGCGGCTGCCGGCTCTATCGCGTGTCCATGAGCAATCTCATCCTGACCATCGCCGACCAGGAGGTGATCGTTTCCGGGATCGTCTCCGACATCAAGCTGCTGCTGCTGCGCATGATCGGGCGGATGCTGCCGGACTATTTCGGCGTCGTCGATCTCAACAAACTCTCGCAGCTCATCGACCTCCGCCGCGAACGGGCGCGGGCCCAGCAGCTGGTCGAGCAGCTGGCGGTGGCGGCGACCGATGCCTCCAATCTTGCCAACATCATGAACCTGCTGGTGATGGAGCATGTCACCAAGGTCGAGAACGCCTACAAGCAGCTGGGCGATGCGCGCTTCTCCGACCTGTTCATCCGCAGCCAGCAGGTCGCGCTGCAGGAGCCCGGGCGGCCGCTGACGCCGGTGATGACCGAGTTCTTCGTCAGCATGTCGGCCATTCGCCAGCACCTGCTGGTCGGGGTCGACATGCGGCACAACAAGAATGTCTTCAACCAGATGACGGTGGCGCTCGACCGCATGCTGCTGAAATGCATCGACGGGCTGCGCCGGCCGGACCAGCGCTGCTCGATCAACCTCAACGTCGAAAGCGTGTTCTCGGCGGAGTTCGAGGCCTTCGAGCGGCGCTCGCTGAGCTCGCTGCGGCAGTTCAATTTCGAGTTCCGGGTCGGCGACATCATGCAGAACTTCGCCGAGTTCGGCTCGGCCCGCGACCTCATCCAGTCGCGCGGCGGCACCGTGGCGATCGACGGCCTGTCGCCGCAGGTGATCGGCGTCATCGACCTGGCGCAGCTGCAGGCCAACATGGCGAAGCTGTTCTGGCAGCCCGGCATGGCGCCGGAACTGATGCGCCGCCAGGCGGTGTTCGACCGGCTGCGGGCGAGCAGCATGGTGTTGGCCCTGGCCCGGGTCGACGACGAGGAAGGCCTACAGATCGGCCGCGACCTGAAGTTCGGCCTGTTCCAGGGATTCCATGTCGACCGGCAGCTGGCGACCCCGATCCCGACGCCGCTGCACCAGCCCGACAACCACTTCGCCGCCTAGGTTCCGTAGGCGTTTCAGGGCCGGGTCGGCACGCGGAGCCCGCTCCCAGGCTGAAAGCGGCCTTCATTCGCGCCCGTCGTGATGTTTCAGATGTGCCAACAGCCGACCTTGCCACCGTGCGTCATCCGTGTCGCGCTGTGACGCCTTAAGGTCCAACCGCTTGGTACCTCCCGGCGCCCACCGGAGCATGAACGTACAAAGGTACCTGCGCGGATGACTGACGAGGATCCGCATTGCACAAAACGCTCCGCGAACGCGAACTCATTACTTCGCAAGCTTGAAAATCTCCGTGTCCCTATCGCGAATCGAGGAAGAGACCCAGGCTCTGAGTGTGCAAGGCTACCTATGGGTTTGTGAATCTAGCCCAGCTCTGGTCAGCAGATTTGATATTGTCCGCCGCATGCTTAATCCAATACTCAAGGTCCGGCTTGCCGCCGGCGAGCATGTATAGTTTGCCATTAACAATGACCCAATTCTCGGGATTCGCGGGAGCCCTTATTCCAGCCGCCATGGCACCGGCGCAGAAGGCTCCATACTGGGGCATGAAGCGATCGGGATCGGCCGCGAACATCTCCTTGTGCGAGGCACTGGTGAAGAGCCAGCGGGTATCATCAAACAGCATTTCATGCGCGTTACTGCCCTTGACCGCCTTGCCCTCGGTAAAATAGGCGACCGGATCGTACCCTTGTATTGCCAGCGGTGGCTCGGTGCTGGCATTCACGTTCGTGCCATCGGCCCCCGCAGGGGCAATTAATGCGAGAATTAGCAACGCCGCCTGCAAGCTGCCGGCACCAAGCGCAATCGCATTCTGTAGCGTGATTTTTAGGTTCACGGGCCATCCTCCATAGCGCGTATCGCTATCGCGGCCGGCCGACCGCCGCGGCATATACACCAACGCCCAGCGGTCGGCAAATACGCGGTCAATGGCGAAATTTTATAGATTTTGCCGAGCTTGTCCAACATCTGTTGGTCAGCAATGATGTCTTGGACGGCGGGAAATGCCGATGCACCCCGTTGGAGCCAGCCTTGGCGGAAATCGAGCAGACACGCAAGCTGACCACCATTCTCTGCGCTGACGCTGCGGAGTACTCTCGTATGATGCATGCGGACGAGGACGGCACCTTTCGCGCCCTCCGCACTTTCAGGCAGGCGATCGACCTGGCTATCGGCCAACATCAAGGTCGGATCTTCGGCACGGCGGGCGACAGTGTCATCGCCGAATTTGGCAGTCCGGTCGAGGCGATCCGCGCCGCTGTCGACATCCAGTCAGCCGTCGAAAAGGTGGCCGGCGACTTGCCCGAGGCCAGTCGCATGAAGTTTCGCATTGGCATCAACCTGGGAGACGTAATTGTCGAAGGCGCGGACCTGATCGGCGACGGCGTCAACATCGCATCACGCCTGCATGAACTCGCACAACCCGGTGAAATTTGCGTCTCCGCGGCCGTCCATGAGCTCGTCAAGCACAAGTCGGGATTCATCTATGATGATCTCGGCAATCTCACGGTGAAGAACATTGCCGATCCGATCCGGGTCTATCGCGTTGGTGCTGCGGCTGCGGTTTCCGGCAGCGCGGACTCGCGTCGAATCAACCCGAAGCCGCAGCGCGCGAAGCTCCATCTGGCGGCCGTCTTCGCCGTCGCCGGACTGCTGGCGGCGGGACTCTATGCCGGATATCCGCATCTACGGATTTCGACACCCGCGCCGGATCTGGCCTCCGGATCCGCGCCGCGGCAATCGAGTCATGCCTCCATCGCGGTGCTGCCGTTCGAGAATCTGAGTGGCGATGCATCGCAGGACTATTTTGCCGACGGCTTGACGGAGGACATGACCCTCGCCCTCGGTCGGTTCTCCGACCTTGCCGTCATCGGACGCGATGCGGTCCAGAAATACAAAGGGTCTCCACCGAAACCCGGCGAACTCAGCCGCACGCTCAATATTCGCTATGTCCTGCAAGGCAGCGTGCGCAAGTCCGGCGATCGGGTTCGCGTGACAGCGATTCTCAGCGACACCACCAGTGGCGTTCAATTGTGGTCGGACCGGTATGATGGACAGCTGAAGGATGTCTTCGCGGTACAGGACGATGTCACGCAGAAAGTCATCGGCGCGATGGCGATCAAGCTGAGCGATATCGAACTGCAGCGCTCCCTGGCCAAGCCCCCGGAGAAGTTGCAAGCCTACGATTACCTGCTGCGCGGACGAGACTATCTTCGCCGCAATACGCGTGCCGACAATCGCGAAGCGCGCAATCTGTTCGAGCAGGCGATTGCCCTCGACCCCGGCTACGCCTCCGCATACGCCGCTTTGGCCGAAACACGGCTCACGGCGGCGGAATCGGGATGGGTTGATCTGGTGGGCGCAGCCCTCGATCAGGCGGAAGGCCTGGCGCGGAAGGCGCTGGAGCTCGACAGCAACAACGCCCAGGCCCATGCTGTTCTGGGCGATATCTATCTAAACCGGGAAAAATATGATCTGGCGCGAGCAGAAGACGACGAGGCGATCGCCCTCAATCCGAACGACGCACACAGTCATGCTGCGCGTGGAGGCGTTCTGCTTTTCTCGGGCGAAGCCGAGGAAGCTGTCAAGTCCCTCGAGGTTGCCATGCGGCTCGATCCCAGCATGGAAAGTACAGACGCCTATCTCATCGGCTGGGCCTACTATCTCATGCGGCGATACGCCGATGCCGCGCATGTCATGGAGAGATCGCTCCCGAAAAACCCCGACGACTATTTCACCCATGCAGCGCTCGCCGCCACATACGCGCAACTCGGCCGGGCGGAAGATGCCGCAAGAGCCGCGCAGGAAACGCTGACGGCCTACCCGTTCTTCAGCGTGGATATATTCGTGTACCAGTTCTACAGAACGTCCGACCGCGCGGCAATCGCCGACGGCCTGCATAAGGCTGGATTGAAGTAGTGACGGAGCGACCCATGTCAAACAACTGGGAGTTTCGCGCGACGATCAGGAGTCACATGCGAAAAACCGGATGGTGATGGATCGAAGGTTCAGCTTCACCACCTTGGACGGCGGCCAAAGCCCCAGCCTCGCCCGCCGCCACCTTTACTGCGGGGAGCGGAAAACAGCATATCGGCCGCTCACGCGGCGGGCTGACCAGTAAGGGACTTGCCGTTGGATCTCCCCGCTCCACATTTGGCTACGCGCTGACGGGTCGGCGCCCTGGAATGCGGCTGCCGGCATCTCGGCGCCGGCCCCCGACAGCTATTCTGCAGGCCCGGCCGCTGGCCGGGCCTTGCGGGTGCACGACCCCGCGACATCCGGCCCGCTGCTGGGCTATGCTGCGGTGCCGGAGGCGATGATCGACCCCGGCTTGCAGCGGATGACAGAGGTCTTGCGGATTTGAGAGGTCCTGCGGGCATGAGGTGGATGGCACTGGCGGCCTGCGGGCTGCTCCTGATCGGCGGCTGCGGATCGACGCCCGCACCCGCACCGGCGCCGGTCGCGCCAGCGGTTGCGGCACCGGCAGCGGCGGCGCCTGCAGCGGCGGCACCCGTCGCCGCCGCTCCCGTTGTGGCGGCAGCGGCACCGGCATCGATGCCGCTGCAATGGAAGGCGCTGGCCGCCGGCGGCGACGATTCGATCCCGGTCTTCGACAATGCGGTGGACCGCTTCGCCGAGCTGATGTCCGGCCCCGACGTGCGCGAGGTCCTGCGCTACACCTCGACCCCGGCGCGGGCCACGGCCGACCGGCCGATCGCCACGGTGGCGGCGCTGGACGACGGGCTGCATGCGCTGCAGCCCGGCCCCGGCGAGGCCTGCCTGGTCTTCGTCACCTCGCATGGCGCGCGCGACGGGCTGCTGATGAAGCAGGACCTCGACGAGAACCAGCGCCTCAATCCCTCGCGCTTCGCCCAGATGCTCGATGCCTCCTGCGGCGAGGCGCCGACCGTCGCCATCGTCTCCGGCTGCTTCTCGGGCATCTTCCTCAGCCGCTTCACCGAGACCTCGAACCGCATCATCCTGACCGCGGCCCGGCGCGACCACACCTCGTTCGGCTGCTCGGCCGACGAGGAGTTCACCTATTTCGACGCCTGCCTGTTCGATGCCTGGCCGCTCTCCGCCACCTGGGAGACCTTGTTCGACCGCACCGCCGCCTGCGTCCGGCAGAAGGAGAGCGAGCTCGGCTTCCCGCATTCCCAGCCCCAGGCTTGGTTCGGGAATGCGATGCGCGACGTCGCCGTGCCCTGAGGGCGCCGATCACTGGCGAGCTGCCGGGGTGCCGGCGCGGCACCGGTCCGGGAAGAGGAGAGAGACCGAACCGATAGCTGCCGCGCCGGCGAAATCAGCTTTCCTTACTCAACTGCACTTGCTGTAGCCGCAGCTGGTACAGAGATCGCAGCCTTCCTGGCGGATCAGGCTCGGCGAGCCGCATTTCGGGCAATGCGGCAGCTTGCGGCCGCCGGCATCGCCGTTGCCCAGGCCGTCGGCGAGGTTGGCGACCTTGCGCGCCGCCATGTGTTCCAGTTCGGCGCGGTCCTTGGCCGGATCGGGCAGGAAACCGATGATCACCATGTGGCGCTCAATCACCTCGCCGATCGCGGCGAGCAGCGAAGGCACGTAGCGGCCGTCCATCCAGGAACCGCCGCGCGGATCGAACACCGCCTTCAATTCCTCGGCGACGAAGGAGACGTCGCCGCCGCGCCGGAACACCGCGCTGATCATGCGGGTGAGGCCGACGGTCCAGGCGTAGTGCTCCATGTTCTTCGAGTTGATGAAGATCTCGAAGGGACGGCGCCGGCCGTCCTGGATGATGTCGTTGATGGTGACGTAGATCGCATGGTCGCTTTCCGGCCAGCGCACCTTGTAGGTGCTGCCGGGCAGGGCTTCCGGCCAGTCGAGCGGCTGGGTCATGTAGACGACGCCGCCGGCCTCGTAGAGGTCCTGCGGCCGGTGCTCGGCGCGCCGGTCGGCGAGCGGCAGCTCCGGCTGGTCGGTCTTCTTCTCGGCCTTCGGCTTCACCTCGAGCACGGCGCCGGTGATCTCGTTCGGGCGATAGGTGGTGCAGCCCTTGCAGCCGCTCTCATAGGCCTGGGCGTAGATGTCCTTGAACGCGTCGAAGGGCAGGTCGACCGGACAGTTGATGGTCTTGGAGATCGAGCTGTCGATGAACTTCTGCACCGTCGCCTGCATGGTCACGTGGTCGCTGGGCGCCAGCGTCTGGGCGTCGACGAAATAGTCGGGCAGCGGCGCGTTCTCGCCCTTCAGGCGGCGGAACAGGCGATAGGCATGGTCGGTGACCTCCTCGGCCTGGCGGCTGCCGTCGGGCATCAGCACGTTGCGGGTGTACTTGAAGCTGAACACCGGCTCCAGCCCGGAGGAGACGTTGTCGGCGAAGAGCGAGATCGTGCCGGTGGGCGCGATCGAGGTCAGCAGCGCGTTGCGGATGCCATGCTTGGCGATCGCCGCGCGCACGTCCGCGTCGAGCTCCTGCACCGATTCGCCGGCGAGGAAGGCGTCGCGCTCAAACAGCGGGAAGGCGCCCTTCTCGGCGGCGAGTTCGCTCGAGGCGAGATAGGCGGCGCGCTGGATCGCCCGCATCCAGGTCTCGGTCAGCTGGATCGCGCGCGGGCTGCCGTAGCGCGCCTCGCACATGATCAGCGCGTCGGCGAGGCCGGTGACGCCGAGGCCGATGCGGCGCTTGGCCCGGGCCTCGTGCTCCTGCTGCGGCAGCGGGAAGTTGGAGACGTCGACCACGTTGTCCATCGCCCGGATCGCCACCCGCACCAGCGCATCCAGCGCCGGCAGGTCGAGCGCGGCATCGGCCTCGAAGGGATTCGACACCAGGGTCGGCAGGTTGATCGAGCCCAGCAGGCAGGCGCCATAGGGCGGCAGCGGCTGCTCGCCGCAGGGATTGGTGGCGTTGATGGTCTCGCAGTAGTGCAGGTTGTTGCGGCGGTTGATGCGGTCGATGAAGATTACGCCCGGCTCGGCGAAGGCATAGGTCGAGCGCATGATCTTGTCCCAGAGCTCGCGCGCCTGCACCACCTTGAAGGTGGTACCGCCGAACTTCAGCTCCCAGGGCTGGTTCTCCTTCACCGCCGCCATGAAGGCGTCGGTGGCGAGCACCGAGAGGTTGAACATGCGCAGCCGCCCGGCCTCGCGCTTCGCCTCGACGAAGGCCTCGATGTCGGGATGGTCGCAGCGCAGGGTCGCCATCATCGCGCCGCGCCGGTGGCCGGCCGACATGATGGTGCGGCACATCGCGTCCCAGACGTCCATGAAGGAGAGCGGGCCGGAGGCGTCGGCGCCGACGCCCTTCACCGGCGCGCCCTTGGGCCGCAGGGTGGAGAAATCGTAGCCGATGCCGCCGCCCTGCTGCATGGTGAGGGCGGCCTCGCGCAGGTGCTCGAAGATGCCGCTCATGTCGTCGGGGATGGTGCCCATGACGAAGCAGTTGAACAGGGTGACGTTGCGCTTCGCCCCGGCCCCGGCCAGGATCCGGCCCGCCGGCAGGAACTTGAAGTCGCTGAGCGCCTGGTAGAATTTCTCGCTCCAGGCGTCCCGGATCTCCGGCTTCTCCGCCTCGGCCACAGCCGCCGCCACGCGCCGCCAGCTGTCCTCGATGGTCTTGTCGAGCGGGGCGCCGTCCATCCCTTTCAGGCGGTATTTCATGTCCCAGATCTGCTGGGAGATGGCAGCGACTTGCGGCATCTAATCTGACCTCTGGACGCGGTGATCGGGCCTCATGTAAGCACCGCCCCCGGGAGGCGTCAAATGCTAAGTTCCGGTTTTGTTTTATCGGAATTATCCACCGCGATGTTCGACGAAGATCATTGAAAAACAATGAAATTCAGCGGACAGGCCGAGATATTCACAGGCTGTGGAGCGTTTTATCCACCGGGCGGAAGCCGGCCCGAAAATCAGAGCTTCGCCAAGGCCCCGGAGGCATCCTCGATGCCGGATTCCAGCCGCTTCATGAAGGTCTTGCGGTCGAGACCGGGCGGTATCGCCGGCAGGAAGCGGAGGGTGATGGTGCCGGGCTTCTTCAGGAAGGCCTTGCGGCCCCAGAACAGGCCGGAATTCAGCGCCACCGGCACCACCGGCACGGCGAGCTGGGTATAGAGCGCGGCGATGCCCGGCTGGTAGGGCTTGTGCTGGCCGGGGGCGGTGCGGGTGCCCTCGGGAAAGATCACGATCGAGCGCCCGGCGGCGAAGGTCGCCTCGGCCTCGCGCACCATCTTCTTCAGGGCGCTCGCCTTGCCGCCGCGGTCGACGGCGATCATGCCGACCTTGCGCATGTACCAGCCGAACAGCGGGATGCTGAGCAGCTCGCGCTTCAGCACGAAGGCGGGGTGGCCGAGATAGAGGGCGAGGAACAGCGTCTCCCAGGCCGACTGGTGCTTGACCGCGTAGATCGCCGGTCCCTGCGGCCGATGCGCGGCACCCTCGATGCGATGATCGAGGCCGACGACGACGCGCAACAGCCAGAGGGTGACGCCGACCCAGAGCCGGCCGCAGGCGAGGATCCAGGCACGCGGCCCGAGCAGTAGCGGCAGGCAGGCGACATGCATCGCCACCGACCAGAGAATGTAGAGCAGGTTGAAGACGGCGGCGCGCAGTCGCAGCATGGGGATGGCTCTACCAGGGCAAGGTGAAGCTGCCGATCCAGGCGCGCAGATCGACGGCATAGTCGCCGAGCCCGGCGCCGGCGCGGCCGAGCGAATCGCGGCCGGCGCGGCCGAGCGCCACCAGGTACTTGTGGTACTCGTTGACGATCAGCGCCAGGGTCTTCGGATGCACGAACCAGTAGGGGTTCTTGACCTCGGCCGGGAACACCGGATGCGGGATCACCTCGACACTGGGCGCGGTGCGGCGGAATTCCAGCAGGCTGCGCATCATGTGGTAGTTGGCGGTGACCAGCCGCACCGAGCGGAAGCCGTTCTCGGCGATCCAGTGGGCGCTCTCCAGCGCGTTGCCGACGGTGCTCGCCGCGACATAGCCGAGGGTGACGCAGCAGGCGAGCTCGGCGGCCGGGGGTGCCGCAGCCTTGTCGGCGCCGAGGCCGTCGATCAGCTGCTCGAGGGTGACGCCCTGGGCGACGCCGGAGATCAGCAGCTTCTTCGCCAGGCCGCGATCGAGCAGGCGAAAGCCCTCGGCCAGCCGGTCGCCACCGCCGGTCAGCACGATGATGGCATCGGTCGGCTTGTCGGCGTCGCGCACCTGCCGGGGATTGGGGATCGCCGCGGCGAAGACCAGCAGGCCCAGGGCCCAGGCGGCGGCGGCCAGGATCAGGAGGTTGAACAGCCGGCGCCACCAGCCGTTGCGGCGCTGGTAGGGATCGCGGAAATTGATTCGGTAGGCGCCCTGCATGGCCCCGGTTTCTAGCAGGTTCGGGAGGGGGAATACAGCGTCCGGGGCGGCGGCCCCGGCGGCGTCACAGCAGGCGTCCCAGGGTGCGCAGGACGGTCAGCCGCGCGGTGATCATGGCGATCAGCGCCACCGCCAGGGGCAGCAGCGCCAGCAGGACCCATTGCCAGGGCAGCAGCCGGAAATCCAGGCCGATCCCGGTGGCGCTGACGCCGCCGCCGCCCATGAGGCGGTCGAGGCCGAGGATGGTCAGCGCCGCCAGGCCGACGCCGATCAGCCCGCCGACGATGCCGAGTCGCAGCGACTGCGCCTGGAACTGCTGGGCGATATAGGCATCGGGCGCGCCGATCACATGCACGATCTCGATGACGCTGCGGTGGATGGCGAGGCCGGTCCGGGTGACGAAGACGACGGTGAGGGCGGCGACCGCCAGGGCCAGCGCGCTGAGCGCCGCCGCCAGCAGCTGCAGCGAGCGCAGGAAGCCCAGGGCGTCGTCGATCCAGGCGCCGTGGTCCTCGACCCGGGCGCCGGCGGCGACCGCCTCCAGGCGGCGCTGCAGCTCGGGCAGATCGATCGGCGCCTCGGGATGGCGGGTGACGGCGATCATCGTCGGCAGCGGGATGTCGAGGGTGCCGGCATCGACGCCGAGCCAGGGCCGCAGCAGGTCGGCGATCTGCGCGTCGTCGAGCACCGCCGCGCCGGTGATGCCGGGCGTCGCGGTGATGACGTCGAGGGCGCGGTCGAGCGCCTCGGCGCGGGCGCCGACGCCGAGATCCGGCGCGAAGGGCAGCTCGACGGTGAGGTTGCCGACCAGGCCCTGGCGCCAGTGGTCCGACATGCGGTCGACCAGCAGCGCCGCGGCGACCGCCAGGGCGCAGAGATAGACCATGAAGCCGATGATCCAGGGCAGGAACCGCGCGGTGGCGTCGCGGTTCAGCGGCAGGTCGCTGCGCATGCGGAACATCAGGCGGCCGGTCCCGGCACCGATTCCGGCGCCGGCGCCGGCCGGTTGCCCATCGGGTTTGGGTCGAAGACGCGGATCGATCCGTGCTCGATGCGCAGCTGGCGATGGGTGAAGCGCCCGACCAGGGTATCGTTGTGGGTGGCGACGACGACGGTGGTGCCGAGCTTGTTCAGCTCCTCGAAGAGGTACATCAGGCGCAGGCCAATCACGTCGTCGACGTTCCCGGTCGGCTCGTCGGCCAGCAACAGGCTGGGCCGGCCGATCACGGCGCGGGCAATCGCCACCCGCTGCTGCTGGCCGCCGGACAGGGTCGCCGGCAGCGCGTCGAGATGGTCGGCGAGGCCGACCCAGGAGAGCAGCTCGCCGACATGCTTCCTGACGTCGGATTCGCGCACCCCGGCCACCCGCAGCGGCAGCGCGACATTGTCCATCGCCGAGAGATGCTCGATCAGGCGGAAGTCCTGGAACACCACGCCGACCCGGCGGCGGATCCCCGGCATGTCGGCGCCGTTCAGGCTCATCACGTCGCGGCCGAACAGGCTGACCGTGCCGAAACTGGGGCGCAGGCCGAGATACATGACCTTCAGCAGCGACGACTTCCCGGCGCCGCTGCGCCCCACCAGAAAATGGAACGAGCCCGGCGCCAGGGTGAAGGAGATGTCACGCAAAATTTGCGGTCCGGCGCCGTATTGCACCGTGACCCTGTCGAACAAGACCACTGCTGCCCATCTCCTGGAATTGCGGCGGGGGTAAAATGGCACACCGGCTTTCCCGCAGTCCAGCTTAACAGGAAATCGCCCTGGCGCCCTCGGGGGCGATGCCCACCTGCGCAATGGGGCCGACGCAATTGGGCCGGCAGGGCGATGGCGGCGCGGCCGAGGCGGTGCTTGCCTTGCGCCTCAAAAACCGGCGACCTATAAAGGTTTTGTACATTAATCATGATATGTTTCGAGTCGTGATCGTCAGCTGTCCCGCCTGCGCCACGCGCTTCTCGCTGGATGCCGCCCTTTTGGGAACAAAAGGGCGCACGGTGCGCTGTGCGAAATGCAGCCACAAATGGAAGCAGCTGCCCCCGCCAGACGAAGCTCCCGTCGAGGTCCCGGCAGCGGCCCCCGCCGAGTCGCCGCCGGTGGCCGAAGTCGCCGCCCCGGCAGCCCCGGCGCCCGCCGCGCCGGCCCAGGTTCAAGCCCCGGCGCCCGCCCCGGTACCAGAGACCGTCGCCCCGCCGACGCCGCGTCCCGAGCAACGCCCCACCGGTCCGATCACCGTGCCGCCGAAGCTCCGGCCGATGGCGCCGAGCAAGCGCACCGGCTACATCCCGCTGGTGCTGATGCTGGGCGTGCTGGTCGGACTGCTGGCGGCCGGCTATTTCTTCAGCGGCGCCATCGCCCGGGTCGTGCCCGGCGCCGACATGATCTACAAGCTGATCGGACTCTCGGCCACCGATCCCACCGACGTCCTGCAGCTCGGCAACCTGAAGACCGAGATGCGCGGCACCTCGGTGCTCTCGATCCGCGGCGAGCTGTTCAATCCGAGCGAGTATCCGCAGGACATCCCGCCGATGATGGTGATCCTCTCGGACAAGGACGCCAAGCAGATCGGCGTCATGCCATTCCGCCTGCAGGAAGCGCGGATCGAGCCGGGCGAGACGATTTCTTTCCGGAAAATTTATCAAGATCCGCCGGCCGGGACCCAGAGCGTCACCGTCAACTTCGGCAAATTTTAGCGGGTTTTCCGCCGCCGCCGCGCCACCCGGACTCATTAAATGTTAACGCCTGCGGCCTATCGTCGGTGGCGGTCATTTCGGTTGTCCGCCGGAACAACGACATAGCAAGACGCGGCGGCCATGGGCGAACATAGTAAAGAAATCGTGACGGCCTTGCAGACGTCGGAGACGCCACTCAAGTCAACAAGGGCCGACGGCGCCGCCATACAGCGCGCTATACAGACGGTGGCCGATCGCTATCATTCGAGGGTCCGGGTAGGCTAATGTCTGCGACAGAACAGATCATCGGCGGAAACTCCTCCAGGCAGAGCGGGAACATCAACGTGGCGTCGATCTTGATAGCCGAGGACGATCAGGCCGTGCGCGACTTCGTGTCGCGCGCGCTCACCTATTACGGCCACCAGGTCACCGTCGTTCCCGATGGCGGCGCGGCATTGGCCGCGCTGTCGGAGCGCCGCTTCGACCTGATGCTGACGGATATCGTGATGCCCGGCATCGACGGCATCGCCCTGGCGCTGAAGGCGACCAAGGCCGATCCGCAGATGTCGGTGCTGATGATGACCGGCTTTGCCAATGAAGGGCAGCGGGCGCACAACCTGGAGGCGCTGATCGATCAGGTGATCGCCAAGCCGTTCAGCCTGAAGGACATCTGCGCCGCCGTCGATCAGGCCCTGTCGGCCCGCCGGACCAAGGCGCACTGACGCCGCCCCGGTCTACCGATCGCCTTGATCCTTCCCGCCTGCGCGGGCTTCCCGTCGCCCTCAGGCGAACATCACCAGCATGACGCCGAGGAACCCGAGGACCGTCCAGGCGCTGCGGATCCCGCGGCCACGGCCGGAATTCTCGCTCAACACGTCCCGGTATGATTCGATGGTCAACATGGTCTGTCCCTCCGATAACTCTTGCGGAGTGATTTGGCCCCTGCGGGTCCGGGTTCAAGACGGTTAATAAAGGTAAAGCCGGGTGATTGCAGGCTCTGTGTCGCCGATCACAGCCGGGCTGAAACCCGCGGGTTTCGGGAAAAATCAGAACTGTTTCAACAGCCTGTCGAGGTAGTCGCGCTCTTCCTTGGGGCGGCCCGGGTCGTTGCGGCGCTTGCGCAGCTCCTCGAAGATCGAGCGCGCGCGCTCCAGCCCGCCGCCGGAAAGATCGGCGTTCTCCGGATTGGTATCCACCGCATTGCCGGTGCCGTCGCGGTTCTCCTGGGTGGCGCGGCCGAAGGGGTCCATCGGGTCGCGCTGGCCGGGGCCGCGGCTGCTGCCGGCCTGGCGCTGCAGCATCTGCTGCATCGACTGCAGGCTCTGCTGCATCTGGGTCAGCGCCTGGTTCTGCGCCTCGGCGGCGCGGTCGAAATCCGGCTGGCTCAGCGAGTCGACCGCGTCGCGCATCGAGCGCTCGGCCTGGCCCATGCCCTGGGGCAGGTCGCCCATCAGGTTGCCGAACTGGCGCATCAGCGCGCCGAGGTCCCGGCGCAGCTGCTCCTGCGCCGCGCCGCTGGCCGCACCCATGGTGGTGCCGTTGCCTTCGCCCTGGCCCTCGCCCTGTCCCTGGCCCTGGCCGGACTGCTGGCCGCGCTGCGCCTGGAAGCTCTGCTCCAGCAGCTGCTGCTGGCGCTGCATCATGCGGCCGAGATCGTTCATCATCTGCTGCGCCTGGTTGCCCTCGCGCCCCGACTGGGTCGGCACGCCGGCCTGGAGGTTCTCCAGCATCTGCTGCAGACGGTCGAGCATCTGGCGGGCGGAATCGCGGGCGCCGCTCTGCGCCATGCGGCGGGCGTCGTTCAGCATCTGGTTGAGGTCCTGCTGCGACAGGCGCAGGGCGTTGGGCGACATCCGGCGCAAAGGCACGCCGTTCTTCATCGCCTGCTCGAGCTGCTGCTGCAGGCTGCGCATGTAGTCGTTCATCGCCTGCTGCAGCTGGTTCATCAGCTTCTCGAGCTCCTCCTGCGAGGCACCGCGGTTGAGCGCCTCCTCGAGCTCGCGCTGCAGGCGCCGGATCTCGCGCATCGCCAGCGAGGCGCCGCCGTCCTCGAGCGCCAGGGCGGTGTCCCAGAGCAGCTGCTGGATGGAGTCGATCTCGGCCTTGTCGAGCTTGCCGTCGAGCAGGCGTCGCCAGGCGAAGTTCAGCGCTAGGAACACGGTGACGTCGCCGTCGAAGGCCTCCGGCTGCGCGTCGATGCCGTTCAGCGCCCGGGCGGCGTTCTCGCGCTTGTCGGGATCCTGCGCCAGCTTCTTGCGCTCGGCGATGATGGCGCGCGCCACCGGGTTGAAGAACTTGCGCTCCGGTAGGGTGACGGCGAGCGGCGCCGAGGCGCCGATCTGGCCCAGCGCGTCGCGCGCCACTAGGCGAATCTCGACGTCGAGCCCGGCCCAGGGATGCGCGGTCAGGTCCTGGAAGCTCGCCGCCTTCAGCGACTTGGCGTTGAGCTGGGGCAGCGGCAGGGTGAGCTCCAGGCTGTCGCCCTTGTACATGATGACGGCGCGGATCTCGGCGACGCCGTAGTCGTCCTTCGCGGTGTAGTCCAGCCTGAGCACGCCGCGCTCGGTCTTGCCCGGATCGCCGGCGAAGGCGGCGCTGGGGGCGAGGTCGGGGATCACGGTGATCGGCCAGCGCACCAGGGTGTCGCCGCTGGCGCGGATCGCGATCTCGGTGCCGGAGGTGATCTTGCCCTCGATGCGCTGGGTCAGCGGGTCGAGCATCTCGAAGTCGCGGCTGGCGCCGTTGGCGACCAGGCTGGCCTTGGCGCCGACGCCCTGGGCCTGGACCAGGATCTTGCTCCCCGCCGGCACGCCCAGCGGCTTGCCGTCGGCGGCATCGGCGGTGAGCTTCTGCGCCGTCGAGAGGCTGATCGGCGGCAGGCCGGTATAGTCCGGCGGCGTCAGCCAGGCCTCGACGGTGGTGGCGTCGCTTTCGACATAGCCGGCGAAATTCGGCATCACCGCCTGGCCGAGCCGGCGCTGCCAGTTGTCGCCGGCGGCGAAGCCGGCGAGGACCACCAGCAGCACTACCAGGGCATGCAGGCCCCAGGGGTCGCGCCGGGCGATCTCGGCATTGGGCAGCTCCAGGCTGAGGCCGGTGATCGAGGCCCGGAGGCGCTCGCGGTAGCGCAGCCAGAGCCCGGCCGCGCCGGCATCGATCAGGTTGCTGGCCTGGGTGTCGGTGAGATGGGTGAGGGGCCGGTGGTCGAGCCGGCTGTCGCGCTCCACCCGGCGGATCGCCTCGGCGGCGCCGGGGAGCCGGAAGCTCCGCCCGCCCTGCCAGGCGGCGGCGGCCAAGGCCAGGGCCCAGGCGGCCAGGAGGGCCAGATGCGCCCAGGGCGGCAGGAAACGGGCGAGGCCGAAGAAGGCGAAGGCGGCGAAGGCGCCGGCCACCAGGAAGGCGGGGAAGACCGCCGGCAGCGCCCGTTCCCAGAGCAGGCCGAGCCAGGCCAGGGCGACGAAGGCCCTGACGCGCCACGGCAGCCCGGCCCCGGCGAGGCCCAGGGCGGCGCGGGGGGCGGACGGCGGCACGGCGGGCGATTTCCCGGTCTGGGACCTCGCCAAGACGGACTGGCGTTCTCCGGCCAAGGCTCCTCCGTCAGGCTGGATCGTTGGCCTTCGATCTTAAAGCCAACTGGGCATTCTGTCTTGGCCGATCATTGCGTCGTAACTAAGGCGCGGCCTAACGACTTGATAGCTATCGCCTTTTACCAGCACCTCCGGCGCGATCGGCCGGGTGTTGTAGCTCGAGGCCATGACCGCCCCATAGGCGCCGGCCGAGCAGAAGGCGACCAGGTCGCCCGGCGCCATCGGCGGCAGCGGCCGGAGCTCGGCGAAGCGGTCGCCGGATTCGCAGATCGGCCCGACCACGTCCATGCGCTCGACCGGGGCGTCGTTCTCCGGCTGCCGCACCGGCACGATCTCGTGATAGGCGTCGTACATCGCCGGGCGGATCAGGTCGTTCATCGCCGCGTCGACGATCAGGAACTTCCGGCTGACCCCGGCCTTGACGTTGATCACCCGCGCGACCAGCAGCCCGGCATTGCCGACGATGCTGCGCCCCGGCTCGATCTCCAGCGCGCAGCCGAGATTGCCGACGGTCTCGGCCACCGCCAGGGTGTAGTCGTCGAGGCTGATCGTCGACTCGCCGCGATAGGCGATGCCGATGCCGCCGCCGAGGTCGATGCGCTCGACCTTGTGGCCGGCAGCCCGCAGCGCCCGGGTGAGCGCCGCCAGCTTGGCGAAGGCGGAACGATAGGGGGCGATGTCGGTCAGCTGCGAGCCGATATGGCAGGCGATGCCCTTGACGTCGATGCCGGGGAGGCGCGCCGCCTCGGCATAGATTTCCGCCGCGTGGTCGAGATCGATGCCGAACTTGTTCTCCGACTTGCCGGTGGAGATCTTGGCATGGGTCTTCGCATCGACGTCGGGATTGATGCGCAGCGCGACCGGCGCGCGCCTGCCCAGGGCCAGCGCGGCGTCGTTCAGAGTCCGCAGCTCGCCCAGCGATTCGACGTTGAACTGGTGGATGTCGGCGGCGAGGGCCGCGTCCATCTCCTCCCGGGTCTTGCCGACCCCGGCGAAGACGATGTCATGCGCCGGCACGCCGGCCTTGAGCGCGCGGTACATCTCGCCCACCGAGACCACGTCGGCACCGGCGCCGAGCCGCGCCAGGGTGGCGATGACCGCCAGGTTGGAATTGGCCTTCACCGAATAGTAGAGCCGGGCCTGCATCCCGCCCAGGGCGCGCTGATAGGCGCGGCAGCGGTCTTCCAGCGCCGCCGTCGAATAGACGTAGAAGGGCGTGCCGACCTCGGCCGCGATCCGGCGCAGCGGGACCCCCTCGGCGCAGAGTTCGCCGTCGACATGCGGGAAGAAGCTCATCCGCGGTCAGCCGCTGAAGACGCCGGTCTGCGGGTCGCTGGATTGCGGATAGGCGGTGGGGTAGGTGTCCTTCTGCCCGTCGGGCAATGTCGGGTCGCCCTTCTTGCCGCAGCCGGCCATCGCCCCGGCGAGGCCCAGGACCAGCAGCACGGCGATCGCAGTATTCTTGCCACTCATAGAAATCGCTCCCTGGCCGCGGCGGCGGCGCGCCGGACATTGTCCGGGGCGGTCCCGCCGAAACTCCTGCGGCTGTTGACGGAATTGTCGACCGACAGCACCGAGAAGACGTCATCGGTAATCCTGGGCTCCACCGCCTGCATCTCGGCAAGCGCCAGATCGGCGAGGCCGCAGCCCTTGGTCTCGGCACGGCGCACCAGTTCGCCGGTGGCGTGATGCGCCGCGCGGAACGGCAGGTTGAGCACGCGCACCAGCCAGTCGGCGAGGTCGGTGGCGGTGATGAAGCCGCCCTCGGTGGCAGCGCGCATCCGCGCCGCGTCCGCGGTCAGGTCCCGCACCATGCCGGCGGTGGCAGCCAGCGACAGCAGCACCGTGTCGGTGGCGGCGAAGGTCGGCGCCTTGTCGTCCTGCATGTCCTTGCCGTAGGTCAGCGGCAGGCCCTTCATCACGATCAGCAGCTGGGTGAGGGCGCCGATCACCTGGCCGGCCTTGGCCCGCACCAGCTCGGCGGCGTCCGGGTTCTTCTTCTGCGGCATGATCGACGAGCCGGTGGTATAGGCGTCGCTCAGCTGCACGAAGCGGAAGCCGTCGCTCATCCAGAGCACGATCTCCTCGGCGAAGCGCGAGAGATGCGTCGCCGCCAGCGCCAGGGCCGCCAGGTATTCCAGGGCGAAGTCCCGGTCGGAAACCGAATCCAGCGAGTTCGCCGTCGGCCGGTCGAAGCCGAGGGCCGACGCCGTCGCCTGCCGGTCGATGGGGAAGGAGGTGCCGGCGAGGGCCGCTGCACCCAGCGGGCATTCGTTCAGCCGTCGGCGGCAATCGGCCAGCCGCCCGAGGTCGCGGCCGAACATCTCGACATAGGCCATCAGGTGGTGGCCGAAGGTGGTCGGCTGGGCGGGCTGCAGATGGGTATAGCCCGGCATCACCGTCGCCGCGTGCTCCTCCGCCCGGTCGATCAGCGCCGCCACCAGATCGCGCAGGCCGGCGCTCACCTCGTCGATCGCCCGGCGCACCCAGAGGCGGAAATCCGTTGCCACCTGGTCGTTGCGCGAGCGGGCGGTATGGAGACGTCCGGCCGGCGCGCCGATCAGCTCGGCCAGCCGCGCCTCGACATTCATGTGGATGTCCTCGAGGGCGGTCTTGAACTCGAACCCGCCGGCCTCGATTTCGGCCAGGATGGCCGCGAGGCCCTTGGCGATGGCCGCCCCGTCGGCCTCGGTCAGGATTCCCTGCTTTGTCAGCATGGCGGCATGGGCCAGGGATCCGGCGATATCCTCGGCATAAAGCCGTTTATCGACGTCGATGGACGCGTTAATCTCCTGCATGACGGCGGCCGGGCCCGCGGCGAAGCGGCCGCCCCACATCCGGTTCGCCGTCGCGGAGGCCTTGCCGGTATCGGCCGGCTGTTGCAAAGGACTGTGCTTGGTCATGATCTCTTGGTTCAAACGCTCGCGTCGCTACGCCGTCCTGCTGGTCCTCTGGGGTCTTGCCGGTCTGGCCGCGGGCGCATCCGTTCCCGCCCCGGCTTTGGCCGCCGAACCCCCGAAATTCGCCGGATTGAGCGGCGACTTTAGCCCGATCGACCCACCGCTGCAAATGCCTGAGGCCGGCTTCGAGGACAAGCTCGGCGACAAGCTTTCCCTCAAGGATTTCCAGGGCAAGGTGGTGATCCTGAACTTCTGGGCGACCTGGTGCGGCCCCTGCGTGCTGGAGATGCCGACCCTCGACCGGCTGCAGGGCAAGCTCGGCGGCAAGGACCTGGCGGTGGTCGCCGTGGCGCTTGATCGCGAGGGCATCAAGAAGGCGGCTCCCTTCTACCGGCAGACCGGCGTCGCCAACCTCACCCTCTACACCGACCGGCGCGGCTCGCTGTTCGAGGAACTGGACGGCAGGAACCTGCCCACCACCTTCATCCTGGACCGCGCGGGCCGGGTGGTCGGCAAGCTGGTCGGCGCCGCCGCCTGGGATTCCGACGCCGCGGTGATGCTGATCCGCCACTACCTGGACGCCAAGGCCTCGTGACCCGCGGTCGGCGGCCATGAGCATGCGGCCCCGGCTTCTCGTCGGCCTCGGCCTGCTGGCGGCGGTCCTGGCCGGGCTCGGCCTCTGGCGCTTCGCCTTCCATGCCGCGCCGCCGCCGCAGGCCCTGGTCCAGGAGGCCCTGCCGGAAGGCTTCGTCGCCATCGTGCCGCCGGCCGATGTCCGCGCCCTGGGGATCCAGGACACCGACGGGAGGCGCGTCACCTTCGGCGATCTCGCCGGCAAGCCGGTGCTGCTGAACGTCTGGGCGAAATGGTGCGCCCCCTGCGTCATCGAGCTGCCCAAGCTCGACAAGCTGCAGGCGAAGCTCGGCAAGGATCTCCTCACCGTCGCCACCGTGGCGGTCGACGAGCCGGATCCAGAGAAGGTGCGCAACTTCCTCGCCAACCGCGGCTGGCTCAACCTGCCGCCCTATCTCGACCCGAAGAACGAGCTCGCCGGCTTCTTCAAGATCCGCAGCATCCCGGTCTCCATCCTGATCGACCGCAGCGGCTTTGCCGTCGCCCGGGCCGATGCGCCGGTGGACTGGTACAGCGACCTCGCCTTCGCCCTGCTGCAGAACACCATCCTGCGGCCCTAGAGCAAGTTGCGTTCAGGTTCGTTCGTTAAAGGGGCATTCGTCACCCCAAGGCTTGGCCTTGGGGTCCACGAGTTTGTCTGCTGCAAAGCAATTCGTGGATGCCAAGGCCAAGCCTTGGCATGACGCACAGCGACATTACGCCCAGGGAGTCGACCAAATGGCATAACGCCCTAGCGGCGACTTCCGCGGGTCCGCTTACAGCCGCGCCTCGGTCAGGCGGTCCGTCTCGCCGCCGAAATACTTCTGCAGCGCCTGCAGGAAGACCGCGTTGTCCGCCGTTGCGCGGGAAAACAGGGTCATCGAGGAGCGGAACTTAATGTCGTCGGGCGAACCGAAGATGTCGCCGATGCTGCAGCCCTCCACCCGGTTCACCAGCTGCGTGCAGTCGCGCAGGCGCGGCCCCAGGACCGGATGCGCCAGATAGGCCTGCGCCTCGGCCAGGGACGATATCGCGAACGCCACCGCCATGGCGCTGTGGCCGAGCCCGGCGATCTGCGGAAACACGAACCACATCCAGTGCGAGCGCTTGCGGCCGGCCTGCAGCTCGGCGCGCGCCCGGTCGTAGGTCGCCGCCTGCGCCGCCACGAAACGCTGCAGGTCGAAGGGGTCGTCCATTCCCCGCCGCGCCGGCTATTCGGCCGCGGCCTGGGCGCCGTCGACGAACTGCGAGATCCACTTGTTGCGCTGCTTCACCATGGCGCGATACATCGCCTCGTATTCGGCCGGGGGGAAGCTGTGGGTCGAGGGCCGCGCGGCGAGTGCCTCCGCCCAGGCCTTCAGCCGCGGAAAGCGGTCGATATGGCCGATCTTCCGGATCCGCTCCAGGAAGAGATGACGCTGCAGGAACGGCGCATAGGCGGCATCGACCATCGAATAGCGATCGCCGTTGAAGAACGGCCCGCGGCCCTGGCGCAGCAGCGCCTGTTCGAGCTTGTCGAAGGCGGCCGGCACCAGCGCCGCCGCCTTCTCGAACCCCGCCTCGCTGTCGGCATAGGCATGGGCCGAGGTGATGTCGACGAAGGCCGGCATGTACTCGATCCAGGCGCGGTTGACGGCGCGGGCGACCGGATCCTCGGGATGCAGCCGCGGCGCCGCCGTCTCCTCCAGGTACTCGCAGATCGCGCCGGATTCGAACAGTGCCCGCGACCCGTCGATGCGCAGGACCGGCACCTTGTTGTGCGGCGACAGGGCGGCGAACCAGTCGGGCCGCTTGTCGTGCTCGATATGCAGGAAGTCGAAGTCGATCCGCTTCTCCCGGAGCACGATCGCCACCCGCTGCACCCAGGGGCAGCCCTTGAAACTGACCAGCACGTATTTCGCCATGACCGCCTCCGTGGATGTGCCCCGATCCTCACTCAAGAGGGGGAGGCTCATCTTCGCACGGCGGGGCGCCTGCCGCCACCGGCGCGCCCGGTCCGGAAGGCGGCGGCGCCCGACCCTAGGGCTTCCGCGGGCGCCATGTCGCGGCCAGGCGCGTCGCCTCGGCGATCTGCTCGGCCGTCATCTTGGCGGCGCAGCGGTCCCTGACCGTCTTGATCGCGTTCCGGCGCGACTCCTCGGCGGTATGGAGGATGCTGAGGCTCAGCCACTTGTGCGCCTGGACATAATCCACCGGCACGCCCAGGCCATAGGCATAGAAGGCGCCGAGGCTCTGCTCCGCCCGGGCCAGGCCCTGCTCGGCGGCGAGGCGGTAGAGCTCGGCCGCCTTGGCGTTGTCGGCTTGAATGCCGATGCCCTTGTAGTACATGTCGGCGAGATTGGACTGCGCGTCGGCGAGGTCCTGGTCGGCGGCCAGCTTGTACCAGTAGAAGGCCACGGCGTAGTCGCGCGGGACGCCGGAGCCCTTCTGGTACATCCAGGCCAGGTTGAACTGGGCCGTCGCCAGCCCGTGCTCGGCGGCAATGCGAAACAGCTTCGCGGCCCGCGCGTCGTCTTTCGGCACGCCGCCGCCGACGACGTAGAGGAATCCGATGCCGTTGTTGGCATCGACGTTGCCATGCTGGATGGCGCTGCGGAACCATTTCAGCGCCGCGCCGTAGTCCTGCGCCACGCCGTAGCCGTTGCTGTACAGACGGCCCAGGCCGTATTCGGCATCGGCCTCGCCCTGCTCGGCGAGCGGACGCCAGATCGCCAGCGCCTTGGCGAAATCGCCGCGGTCATAGGCCGCCTGACCGTCCTCGGCCGGACTGGCCGCGGCAATGCCGACCGCGAGGCAGGCGGCGAAGACCGCGCCCGCCACCATCCCGAGGCGCCGCCTCACCGGATGGCCGCCGCCGGCCGGCGCGGATGCACCGCCGTCACGTTCCCTGGGTCCCGATATGCCTGCCGACTTCATCAACGCGATTTTCTTGTCTCATGCTGAATTTATTGTTAACCGGGCCGCCGTCCCGGCCCTGCAACAGGAAAGGGGCGCCGCAACGGGCGCCCCTGGACTCTATCCGCTTCTCCACCGGCCCTACCGCGTCGGTACCGGCGGTTCGCTGGAATAGTCGTAGAAGCCGCGGCCGGCCTTGCGGCCGTACCAGCCGGCCTCGACATACTTCACCAGCAGCGGGCAGGGGCGGTACTTGCTGTCGGCGAGGCCGTCATAGAGCACCTGCATCACCGCCAGGCAGACGTCGAGCCCGATGAAATCCGCCAGTTCCAGCGGGCCCATCGGGTGGTTGGCGCCGAGCCGCATCGCGGTGTCGATGGAATCCACCGAACCGACGCCCTCGTACAGGGTGTAGACCGCCTCGTTGATCATCGGCAGCAGGATGCGGTTGACGATGAAGGCGGGGAAATCCTCCGAGGTCGCGGTGGTCTTGCCGAGCTTCTCGGCCAGGTCGCGCACCGCGTTGAAGGTGTCGTCGTCGGTGGCGAGGCCGCGGATCAGCTCGACCAGCTGCATCACCGGAACCGGGTTCATGAAGTGCATTCCGATGAACTTCTGCGGCCGGTCGGTGGCGGCGCCGAGGCGGGTGATCGAGATCGAGGAGGTGTTGGTGGCGATCATGGCTTCCGGCTTCAGCACCGGGCTGACCGTCTTCATGATCTCCTTCTTGATCTCTTCCTTCTCGGTCGCGGCTTCCACCACGAAGTCGCAATCCTTCAGGTCGGCATAGGACTTCGACGGGTGGATCCGCGCCAGGGCCGCGGTGCGGTCGGCTTCGGAGATGGTCCCCTTCTTGATCTGCCGGCCCATGTTCTTGCTGATCGTCTCCAGCGCCTTGTTGATCTGCGCCTCGTTGATGTCGATCAGTTTGACGTCGAGCTTGGCCAGCGAGCACACATGGGCGATGCCGTTGCCCATCTGGCCTGCGCCGATAATGCCGATCTTCTCGATCACCACGTTGTCGCCTCTTTCTTGACTGTCTCGTTCGCGTCGGAACCCCCGCGGGTTTCCATTCGGTTTACTTGCGATCGAGTTCATTCGCCAATTCCGGCATGGCCTGGAAGAGATCTCCGACCAGCCCGTAATCGGCTACTTGGAAGATGGGGGCGTCCTCGTCCTTGTTGATCGCGACGATGACCTTGCTGTCCTTCATGCCGGCCAGATGCTGGATGGCGCCGGAGATGCCGACCGCGACATAGAGCTCGGGGGCGACGATCTTGCCGGTCTGGCCGACCTGGTAGTCGTTGGGCACGAAGCCGGCATCGACCGCGGCGCGGCTGGCGCCGACGGCGGCGTGCAGCTTGTCGGCGACGGCCTCCAGCAGCTTGAAGTTCTCGCCGTTCTGCATGCCGCGGCCGCCGGAGATGACGATGCGCGCCGAGGTGAGCTCCGGCCGCTCGGTCTTCTGCAGCTCCTGGCCGATGAACTTGGAGAGGCCGGCATCGCCGGCGGCGGCGACCTTCTCGATCGCGGCCGAGCCGCCGGTTTCCGCCGCCGCGTCGAAGGCGGTGGCGCGGATGGTGAGGACCTTGATCTTGTCCGCGGACTGCACGGTCGCCATGGCGTTGCCGGCATACATCGGGCGGACGAAGGTGTCGGCGCTCTCGACCGCGGAGATTTCCGAGATCTGCTGCACGTCGAGCAGGGCGGCGGCGCGCGGCGTGATGTTCTTGCCGCTCACCGTCGCCGCGGCGGCGATGTGGCTGTAGCCGCCGGCGAGGCCGACGATCAGCTTGGCGACGTTTTCGGCGAGGCCGTGCTCGTAGATCGCGTCGTCGGCGACCAGCACCTTGGCGACGCCGGCGACCTTGGCGGCGGCAGCGGCGGCGCCGTCGCATTTCGCGCCCGCGACCAGTATGTGGATGTCGCCGCCGATCTTCTGGCAGGCGGCGACGGCATGCAGGGTCGCGGATTTCAGCGACGCGTTGTCATGCTCGGCAAGGATCAGGATGCTCATGTTCGGGGTCCCGAAAAGCTAGATGACTTTGGCTTCGTTGCGGAGCTTGTCGACCAGCTCCGCCACCGTCTTGACCTTGACGCCGGACTTGCGCTTCGGCGGCTCGACCACCTTCAGCGTCTTCAGCCGCGGGGTCGGGTCGACGCCGAGCTGCTCGGGCGTCATGGCGTCGATCGGCTTCTTCTTCGCCTTCATGATGTTCGGCAGCGAGGCGTAGCGCGGCTCGTTCAGCCGCAGGTCCGTGGTCATCACGAAGGGCATCTTGACCTGGACCGTCTCCAGGCCGCCGTCAACCTCGCGGGTGACGTTGGCGGTGCTGTCGCCGTTGATCACCAGCTTCGAGGCGTAGGTCGCCTGGGGCCAGCCCAGCAGCGCCGCCAGCATCTGGCCGGTCTGGTTGGAATCGTCGTCGATCGCCTGCTTGCCGAGGATGCAGAGGCCCGGCTGCTCCTTGTCGACCACCGCCTTCAGCAGCTTGGCGACGGCGAGGGGCTGCAGCTCGATATCGGTCTGCACGTGGATGCCGCGATCGGCGCCCATGGCCAGAGCGGTGCGGATGGTCTCGGCGCATTGCGCCCCGCCCAGCGACACGGCGATGATCTCGGTCACCTTGCCGGCTTCCTTGAGGCGCACGGCCTCTTCGGTGGCGATTTCGCAGAACGGGTTCATGGACATCTTCACATTGGCGGTCTCGACGCCGGTGCTGTCCGCTTTCACGCGCACCTTCACGTTGGCGTCGACCACCCGCTTGACGGCGACAAGGACTTTCATCTCGTTTCCCGGGTCTCGATTATTGTGATTCAGCTTGCCGACCGCATCGGCGTCGGGCGGCGTTGCGCGCGGTCCGGCTGCGGACCGTCAACATCCCCCGCGTCCCAGCGCTGCCGGCGCCATTTCGCACATGCACAATAGGGATGTGCCCTGGCGGTGTCAACGCCGCGGCCGGCGCTGTGCCGGGGGCCGCGGCGATCAGCTTAAGCGCGGTCGATTCAACGGTTTAGGGGATAAGGGGCGGGCGCGATCGAGGTTTTGTGCTGCGCCCCCGTCGGCCGGTTTCACACCAGGAAATTGGCGCTCGCGCCGAGGGTGGTCTCCTGGATTGCAAGGGTGCTGACGGTGACGCTGAGGGTGGTCACTTCCGTCGTCCCGGAGTCGCTCGGGGATGGGCCGGCGTCGATCGCCTGGCCGGCCTCGCCGAGGGCGGCAGTGAGATCCTGCTCGGCATCGCCCACCGAGCGCTGCAGCTCGTTGAAATACTTCTCTTCTTCCGGATCGCTCTGGTGCTTGCGCTGGGCCCGGGCGGCATTGGCGAGGAAGGCGATGATGCCGCGGGCCTGGGCGATCGCCTGGCGGGCATCGTCGCCGAGCTTCCGCAGCGCCTCCTTGCCCCAGGCCTTCGGCTCCGCCTCGGCCGGCACTGGGCCGGTGTAATCCGTGGTTTTCGCCGCGGGATCACCGGGCGTTGCACCGGCCGAGTCGGCGGTCTCCCGGTCCGGCGACGGCGAATCCGCGGTGGCGGCGACGGCTTCGGCCGGGGTATTCGCCGCCGCCGTGGCAGTGGCGGCGATGCCGTTGGCGAGGCCGCGGGCGGCGGTGGCGATCTCCCGGGCGGCCGCGGCTGCCTCCTGGGCGAGGCGGCGCAGGGATTTCGCATCGCCGGTCGCCGCCGCCAGCTGGGCCTGCAGGCGCAGGGCCTGCAGCTTCGCCTTGGCCTGGCGGAACTTCTCGGCGGCGATCTCCTTGTTGTCGGATTTCCGCGCGGTATCCAGGCGCTTCAGGGTGTCGTCGGAGATGGTGACGGATTCCGCCGCCTTGCGGGCGGCGGCCTGCCAGAAGGCCTGCATCTTCGGGTCGCGCTGCATGGCGGGGGTGAGATGGACGGCCGGCTGGGCCTTCGGGCGGGGCAAAGCGTGGAACCGCGCCGCCGCCTGGCTGCGCGCCGCCAACTGGAACAGGCCCTGGCCCTCGATCATGGCGTGTCCTCCGGGCGCCCTACGGCCCTCCGCGTTAACTTGTATATACAAGTTAACGGAACATTGTCCCATGTTGGGTCCGGGGGGTGAAAATCGGGTTAAGAAGGGGGTGGGAGGGGCCGGTTCAGCCGCCGCGATTCTGGCCCGGCAGCCACAGCACATCCAGCTTTCCGCCGTCATTGGCGTAGCGCGAAGCCACGAAAAGATGGTCGGACAGCCGGTTGATGTAGCGGATGGCGGCCGGATTCACCGGTTCCGCCGCGGCCAGCAGGGTGATTTCCCGCTCCGCGCGCCGGGCCACGGTGCGGGCGAGATGCAGATGGGCGGCGACGGTGCTGCCGCCGGGCAGGACGAAGGAATCCAGCGGCTTCAGCGTCGCGTTCATCGCGTCGATCTCGCGCTCCAGCCGCTCGACCTGGGCCTCGACGATGCGCAGGGCCGGCTTCTCGCCGGGCGTCTCGGGCCGGCAAAGATCGGCACCGAGGTCGAAGAGGTCGTGCTGGATCCGCGCCAGCATCGCATCGACGTCGAGCGGCAGCCGCAGCGCCGGGCTGTGCAGCCGCACCAGGCCGATGGCGGCATTGGTCTCGTCCACGGTGCCGTAGGCGGCGACCCGGGGATCGTGCTTCGGCACCCGGGCGCCGGACCCCAGCGAGGTGTCGCCCTTGTCGCCGCCCTTGGTGTAGATCCGCGTCAGCTGGACCATGGCTCAGCCGGCCATCCAGCCTAGGGCGAAGCAGACCAGCGCCGCGCCCTGCAGGATGACCCGCAGGCGCATCAGCTTGTTGGCGTTGCGCTTGTTGTAGTCGCCGCCCTTGCCCATGGCGGTGACGCCGACGAGCAGGGTGGCGAGGGTGGCGAGCATGAAGACGCCGCCGACGATGTAGAAGAACAGGCGCATGGGCGCTCACTATAATGATTGCGGTTGGCGGGAAACAGGGGTTTCTCTAGAACGGTTGCGGCGGCATTGCATAGGGGAATCATGCGCAAGCTGAAATTACCGATGGGCGTCGAGATCCCGGTTCTCGGCCAGGGCACCTGGCGGATGGGCGAGGCGGCGAAGGAGCGCGCGGCGGAGGTGAAGGCGCTGCAGCTCGGCATCGATGCCGGCATGACCCTGATCGACACCGCGGAAATGTACGGCAACGGCGGCGCCGAGGAGGTGACCGGCGCGGCGATCCGGGGCCGGCGCGACGCGGTCTTCCTGGTCAGCAAGGTGCTGCCCAGCAATGCCGGCCGCCGGCAGACGGTCGCCGCCTGCGAGCGGTCGCTGAAGCGCCTCGCGGTCGAATGCATCGATCTCTACCTGCTGCACTGGCGCGGCGCGGTGCCGCTGGCGGAGACCCTGGCCGGCTTCCAGGACCTGGTGCAGGCGGGGAAGATCCGCAGCTTTGGCGTCAGCAACTTCGACCTCAAGGACATGGCCGAATGGTCGGCCCTGGTCGGCGCGGCGGCGACCCAGACCAACCAGGTCCTCTACAATGTCGGCGAGCGCGGCATCGATTTCGACCTGCTGCCCTGGTGCGCGGCGCGGGGCGTCACCGTCATGGCCTATTCGCCCCTGGCCCAGGCGGCGTTCCGCAGGTCGCCGGGCCTGGAGCGGGTCGCCCGGCGGCACGATGCCAGCGTCGCCCAGATCATGCTGGCCTGGTGCCTGCGCCATCCCTCGGTCTTCGCCATCCCGAAATCCAGCCATCCGGAGCGGGTGCGGGAGAATGCACGGGCGGCGGAGATCGTCCTGACGGCGGAGGATCTCGGCGCCATCGACCAGGATTTCCCGCCGCCCCGCCAGGCCAGTTCCCTGGCCATGATCTGACTTGGCCATGATCTGATCCTGGGCATGATCTGACCATGTGCATGGGATCGATGCCGATCGGGCATGACGGTTTTGCTGGAAATCCGCGGTCCGAAGGCTAAATCAAGGGTTCCCCAATGCTACGAGGCCATCGATGTTCAGCTTTGCCCGCAAGAAGACCGAATTGCCCAGTCCCGACAGCGCCCTGCCCGGCAGGGCCACGCCGGTGACGATCAGCGGCATCCATGCCGTCAACGGCCACCGCATGCTGCCGCCCTTCCCGGCGGGACTGGCGACGGCTCAGTTCGCCATGGGCTGCTTCTGGGGCGCGGAACGCAAGTTCTGGCAGGTGCCGGGAGTCCATGCGACGGCGGTCGGCTATGCCGGCGGCCATACGCCGAATGCCACCTATGCCGAGGCCTGTTCCGGCGCCACCGGGCATACCGAGGCGGTGCTGGTGGTCTACGACCCGAAGACCGTGACCTTCGAATCGCTGCTGCAGCTGTTCTGGGAGGGCCACGACCCGACCCAGGGCATGCGCCAGGGCAACGACGTCGGCAGCCAGTACCGCTCGGCGATCTACACCACGACGCCGGCGCAGCTGCAGGCGGCGCTGGCCAGCCGCGACGCGTTCCAGATCGCCCTGGCCAAGGCCGGCTACGGCGCCATCACGACCGAGATCAAGGAAGCCGGCGCGTTCTACTACGCCGAGGAATACCACCAGCAATACCTGCACAAGAATCCGGGCGGCTATTGCGGCATCGGCGGCACGGGCGTGTCCTGCCAGATCGGCGTCGGCGCCTAGCGCCGTCGCCTAGTCGTCCTTCCTGTCGAAGGGATTGTCGGTACGCCGGACGTTGAGCCGGAGCGGCACGCCTTCGAGGCCGAAGGTCTCGCGGATGCTGTTGGTCAGATAGCGGTGATAGCTGTCCGGCAGGTCCTCGGCTTTGGCGGCGAAGAGGATGAAGGTCGGCGGCCGGGTCTTGATCTGGGTCATGTAGCGGATCTTGATGCGCCGGCCGTTGATCAGCGGCGGCGGATGCATCTGGGTGATCTCCTCCAGCCAGCGGTTCAGCTGGCTGGTGGAGACGCGCTTGTTCCAGAGATCGTAGATCTTGAACACCGCATCCATCAGCTTGTCGAGATTGCGGCCGGTCATGCCGGAGATGGTGACGACGGGGACGCCCTTGACCTGCGGCAGGGAATAGTCGATGCGGTCGCGGAGCTTCTTCACCGCGTCGACCTTGCCCTCGACGGAATCCCACTTGTTGGCGGCGATCACCAGGGCACGGCCCTCCTCGATCACCTGGCGGGCGATGGTGAGGTCCTGCTTCTCCAGCATGTCATTGGCATCGAGCACCAGCACCACGACATGGGCATACTGGATCGCCCGCCGGGTATCGGCGCCGGAGAGGCGCTCGAGCTTGTCGACCACCTTGGCGCGGCGGCGCAGGCCGGCGGTGTCGATGAGGCGGATCGGCCGGCCCTGCCATTCCCAGTCGATGGCGATCGAATCCCGGGTGATGCCGGCCTCCGGCCCGGTCAGCAGGCGCTGCTCGTCGAGCAGCCGGTTGACCAGAGTAGACTTGCCGACATTCGGCCGACCGATGATCGCCATCTGCAGATGCTTGGGCGCCTCGGCATCGTCGTCGGGCAGGGCCTCCAGGTCGGCATCGACCGCCACCCCGTCGGCGTCGCGCCGGGGCTTCGGCTTCTTCGCATAGGGCTCGAGGGCGTCGTAGAGGTCCGACAGGCCCTGGCCGTGCTCGGCCGAGATCGGGATCGGATGGCCGAGGCCGAGGCGGAAGCCCTCCATGACGCCGGCTTCGGCGGCCTTGCTCTCGCATTTGTTGGCCACCAGGAGCACCGGCGTCCGGGTCTTGCGCAGGCGGCGGGCGAAATGCTCGTCGAGCGGGGTGATGCCCTGGCGGGCATCGATCAGCAGCAGCGCGACATCGGCCTCCTTAACCGCGGCTTCGGTCTGCTCGCGCATCCGGGACTCCAGGCTCTCGTCGGCCACGTCCTCCAGCCCGGCGGTATCGACCACCGCGAATTCGAGATCGCCGAGATGCGCTGCGCCGAACCGCCGGTCGCGGGTGACGCCCGGCTGGTCATCGACGATGGCGAGCTTCTTGCCGACCAGACGGTTGAACAGGGTCGACTTGCCGACATTGGGCCGGCCGACGATGGCGACGGTGAAGGTCATGAACGGGGCTCTGAATCAGCGAAAGTCCAATGCTGTCATATCCGGGCCGGGGAGGGAACCGGCAAAGCGCCACGCCCGGCACCACGCCTGGCTTCGTCAGGAGCGGGCCCGGCCGAAACGATGGACGATGAGGCGCGTCATCACGAAGTTGATCGGCACCACGACCGGCAGCATGACAAGCGGCGCGTAGACTTCCGGGATCGCCAGGCCGTCGACGAGCAGCCGCAGCAAGGCGAGGCTGCAGACCCAGTAGAACGTATAGTAGGCGGCGAACACGATCCAGGCGGCGAGGGTCGGATGGCGGGCGAAGGTCAGGCGGATGTTGAGCAGCCCGGTATAGACCAGCCCGACCAGGAAGGCGCCGGTATAGGCCCAGGCATAATGCAGGACCTGCAGCAGGCCGAGATAGGTGGCGTAGGTCAGCGCGGTGTTGGAGAGGCCGACGAACAGGAAGGCCAGGATCTCGCGTCCCCCGGCATGGCCGAGCCAGGCCCGCAGGCGCGACCAGGGGCGCGCTTCCGACGGACGGCCGATGTCGCCATGGTCGCTCAAGGACAGGCGATCTTTCGATCCCGGCTGCGATCGGCCAGGCTCTCGATGCGGAGCACGACCTGGAAGCCCTCGGCGCGGGCATGGGTGCAGATCTCCTGGTCGCTAATGTCGCTGCGGGTCTCGGGGGCGGCGTCGTAGCCGCGCAGCGAGAACTGCTGCGGGCAGACCGACTGCACCGGGAGGTAGCCATAGATCACCGGCACGCCGGCGACCGACATCGGATAGGTCACCTTGCCGTCGCAGTCGGAGACCAGCGGCCAGTAGTCGGATTGCGGCGCAAGATAGGCCGCCCCCGCATTGCCGGTCTCGGCCTTGAAGGCCAGCAGGGCATCCGCCAGGCTCTTGCCGGCCTGCGGCGGCGGCGGCAGGCGGAACAGGCCGAGCCCGTAGGTCGCCCAGGCACGGCGGCCGTCCTCGCGCCAGCCCTTCCGCTTGTCGACGTCGTAGTAGCTGCGGTCGCCGGTATGGAGGAGTGCGTTGTAGGCCATGAAGACGTTGAACTTGAGCGGCAGCCCGGTGGCGACGAACACGATGCAGGCGACGGCGCCGAGCATCGCGGCCGACCAGGCCATGCGCCGCCGGCCGACGGGGGCGCCGGCCAGGCGATCCGGCAAGGCGGCGAGCAACGCCGTCAGGACGGGCAGCGAGAACCAGCCCACCGCCTGCATGAAATAGAAGGCGTCCTTGCCGGGGATCTGCATGAACAGGCCCGGCAGCATGCCGACGAGAATCCCGATCGCCAGCGATTCGATCAGGAAGCGCCGGGTGTCGCGCGCCACGTTGCCCGCCAGCAGCGCCAGCCAGAGGATGGCGGCGAGCGCCTGGAAGTGCATGCGCAGCGGCTCGAAGTAGTTCCCCCTGGCGAAGCCGAACTCGACGAAGAACGGCGTGCCGAACAGGACCGCGCCGGCGCCCTTCTGGTCCACGGTCAGGAAATAGGACGGGATGAAGAAGATGGCCGCCGCGATCGCGACCGCCCAGAAGCCGGCGGCGAGGCCGTAGCGCCGCCACGCCCAGAACACCACCAGCCCGCTCCAGACGAAGCCGTTGGAGATCTTGGCGATGCCGAGCAGGAAGATGCCGATCACCGCCAGCGCCCAGACCCGCCGCACGGCAACCGGATCGGCGGCCGTGTCGCCGAGGATGCGGATGATCGTCGGCGCGATCAGCACCATCAGCACGCCGCTCAGCAGCAGCGGATCGCTGTAGGTCACCAGGTTGCCGACCGGCGTGGCCTGCAGCAGGAAGGCGACGGAACAGCCTGCCGCGACCAGAGCGAGCGCGTTGAACCGGCCCTGCGGCATCAACGTCCGGCCGATGACCAGCCCGCCCCAGCCCGCGCCGAAGGTCATCAGCGGGATCAGCAGCGGGATCTTGATCGCGATCATCGACAGCAAGATGTCGAAACCGGTGCCGCGCGAGAGCAGGGCGGTGAGGGTGTCGATGCCGAAGTGGTAGCGGTTGAAGCGGAGGCCGTCGATGCCGGTGCTGGAGAAATGGAAGTAGCGGATCGAATTGCCGATCGCCGCATGCATGAGCATGTCGCCGTCGGTGCGGCCGGCGAGCATCAGCTGGTCGGCGACGTAGTTCAGGTACTTGATGCCGGCGATCTGGATCGTGCTGACCGCGAGAACCGCGAGGAACAGCGCGAGCCAGAGGGCGAGACGGCCGGGTGCCGGCGCGGCGCGCCCGGCAGTGGCCAGCGTCCAGGCGAGCAGCAGCAGAGCCGCGGCGCAGACCAGCGCCTGGAACAGGATGCCGAACGACACCAGGACGAAGCTGGCGAGGAAGACCGCCATCGCCAGCGGCCCGATCCACTTCACCCGTCCGGGTGCGCGCGCCGCCCACAGGGTGGGCCCGAGAACGGTGCAGATCAGGATCGCCGGTCCGATGGCGAAGGCGAGTGCGGGCGTCGGCAGGCCGGTGCGGAACAGCACCATGAAGGCCGCCTGGGCGAGCGACAGGCAGATCGCGAAGACGGCCAATTGCAGCGTGGTCCGGGCGCTCCCGGTGTGCAGCGCGGACCCCGGGATCGATGCCATCGGCCCAGCCATGCGTTTCCCTGAAATGCGATTTTGCAAAACGGCGGATATATAGACCGGGGCGCCGGAGGCGTCCAGCCGCATGTCGGCCCGGAAGCGGCGCCGTCAGGACGGACAGGATGTGGCGCAGCGGTCGCGCGGCAGCGCGACCGGCGGGCTATGGTTTCTCGGCGACGCCGACGACCTGCAGGCCGCGCCGCGTCCAGTTGCGGCGCGAGGTCACCCAGTCGTCGAACCGCGCGAAGGCCCGGGTGATGGCGCGGATGCCGGGGATGAAGCGGAACAGCCGGTTGAAGACCAGCACGTCGCTGTTCATCAGCAGGCAGAAGCCGAAGAAGCCGTAGGTCTTCCACGAGGCCAGCCGCAGCCGCGCCGCGGTCAGGTAGGGCGCGGTCTCGTCGTAGCGCAGCGGCCGTTCGGTCAGATGGTCCAGGTTCGGCGAGAGGCGATAGATCACCGCCCGCAGCATCAGCCAGGGCCAGAAATCGCTGACCGGCTCGCGGAAATAGAAACGGCCGCCGGGCTTCAGGATGCGCGCGATCTCGCGGAACAGGGCGGCGCGGTCGTTCACGTGATGTATGCCGCCCAGCATGAACACGCTGTCGAAGGCGGCGTCGGCCAGCGGCAGCCGCGTGGCGTCGCCCTGGATGAAGGCGAGGTTCGGCTCGTGGTGGTCGTTGCAGGCGGCGCGCAGCATGTTGAGCGAGATGTCGACGCCGATTGCGCGCGTGAAGCGGCCGGCCACCAGTTCCACCGCCTCGCCGCGCCCGCAGCAGATTTCCGCGACGTCGCCGAGGCCGGCGGCCGGAAGCTGGCCGAGCAGCGCCTGGTCGAGATAGGCGGTGTATTCGCGGGTATGCGGATAGGAAAGGTTGGTGACGTAGGCCTCGGCGACCCGGTCGTAATGCGCCTGCTGGATCTGCGCATCCGAGGATTCCGGGGTGAGGGCGAACTGGGCGATGCCGAGATCGTCGATCGGATAGAGATGGGCGCCGTCCGCCGATACCAGGGCGCGGTCGCGGAGCGCGAGCGGCCCGCCGCTCGCGGGGCAGCGCAGCAGGTCGAGGAAGGTGCGGATCTCCCCCTCGGCCCGGGTGGCCGTGCGGCTGCCGCTTTCGGCGTTCATGACGCCATCGCCTGCGGGGCCGGCGCCACCGGCGCCGCCCGCTGCATGCCCCGCAGATGGTGGTGCAGGCTGAGGCAACACCAGAGGGCGAGGCGTTCATCCGTCTTGCCCGCGGCATGGCGCTGCCAGAGCCAGGGCAGGCTGCCGCGGCGCATGTGCGGCAGGGCGTCGAGGTCGGGGGGCGCGATCTCCCGCAGCCAGCGCGAGATCGGCACGCCGAAGCCCTTCTTCGGCCGGTCGAGCACCTCGTCCGGCACCACCCCGCGCAGCGCCCGGCGCAGCAGGTGCTTGCCGGCACCCTGGCGGAACTTGAAGCGCGCCGGCAGCCGGCGGCAGAAATCCACCAGGTCGTTGTCGAGGAAGACCGCGCGGGTCTCCAGACCGTTCATCATGGCGGCGCGATCGACCTTCATCAGCACGTCGTCGGTCAGATAGAAGCGGGTGTAGAACTGCAGCGTGCGGTCGACCAGGCCGGCGGCCGGGTCGCTTTCCCAGCAGTCCAGGACCTCGCTGTAGATCTCCTCGATCCGCGCCGGCTGGTCCAGCAACTCGGCCATGTCCCGGGGCTCGACCGGCGACAGCCAGACCGGGTTCCAGTAGGGCGCCGGATAGGAAAGCCCGCGCAGGAAGCGCTTCAGCTTGAAGTCGAAGCCCATGTTGCCGCGCGAGATCGGCAGCAGGTCGGCGAGGCTGCGGACGCCGCGATGCAGCCCGCCCGGCACCAGGGCGGCATAGAGCCGCGCCGGCAGCAGCGCCTTGAAGGTGTCGTAGCCGCCGAACATCTCGTCGCCGCCGTCGCCCGAGAGCGCGACGGTGACGCTTTTCCGGGCGAATTGCGACACCAGGTAGGTGGGCAGGATCGAGGCGTCGCCCAGCGGCTCGTCGAGCCGCTCCAGCACCGAGGCCATCAGCCCGCGCGCGGTCTCGAAGTCGAGCATGGCTTCGTGGTGCCGCGTGCCGAAATGGGCCGCGGCGCGGCGCGCGAAGGCGGATTCGTCGAACGAGGCGTCGGTGAAGCCGATGGTGAAGGTGTCGAGCGATTCCGCCGGCCGGCAGCGCACCGCGCCGGCCACCGCCGCCGTCGAGTCGATGCCGCCGCTGAGGAAGAGGCCGAGCGGCACGTCGCTGAGCAGGCGCCGGCACACCGACTCGAACAGCAGGCTGCGCGCCTCCTCGGCGAGGCGGGGCTCGTCGTCGGCGGCGAGACTCGGGTCGGGCTCCAGGGTGAAGCGCCAGTAGCTGCGGGTCTGCAGCCGTCCGGCCGCGATGTCGAAGCTCAGCGCATGGCCGGCGGGCAGCTTGCGGCACTCGCGGTAGATCGTGCCGGGTGCCGGCGTGAAGCCGTGGGCGAGGAACTTCTGCAGACCCAAGGGGTCCATCGAAAAGCGCAGCCGCGGATGGGCGGCGAGGGCGGTCGCCTCGCTGGCGAAGGCGAAGACGCCATTCTGCTGGGTATAATAGAGCGGCTTCTCGCCGAAGCGGTCGCGTGCCAGGAACAGCCGCTTGCGGCGGGCGTCGTAGATGGCGAAGGCGAACTGCCCGTTCAGCCGGACCGGCAGGTCGTCGCCCCATTCCTCATAGCCGTGAACCAGGACCTCGGTGTCGGAATGGTCGGTGCGGAAGCGGTGGCCGGCGGCGACGAGCTCGGCGCGCAGCTCCTGGTGATTGAAGATCTCGCCGTTGAACACTACGGCGATCCGGCCGTCCTCGTTGAACAGCGGCTGCACGCCGCCGGCGAGATCGATGATGGCGAGGCGCCGGTGCCCGAGATGGAGGCCGGTGTCGGGGTCGTGCAGGAAGCCTTCGCCGTCGGGGCCGCGATGGGCGACGACGCCCAGCATGCGCCGGATGTCGTCGTGGTTCCCCGCGCCGGCGAAGCCCGCCAGGCCGCACACTAGCGCGTCTCCTCGCGGTCCTCGAAGTTCAGCCGCTCGCGCACGGCATAGGGCATCTTCTGCTGCGATTCGAAATAGGTGCGCATCACCATCTCGGAGAGCAGCCCCATCAGGATGCACATGAAGCCGGTGATGAAGGTCATCACCGAGAGCAGCGGCAGCGGGGTCTGGATCAGCGACACGCCTTCGGCGTATTTCAGGATCAGCGCCCAGAGCAAAGCCAGGCCCGAGATCAGCAGGCAGAGGATGCCGAAGCCGCCGAAGACGTAGATCGGCTTCATCAGGTAGCGGTCGAGGAACTTCACCACGATCAGGTCGAGCACCACCTTCAGGATGCGCTCCATGCCGTAGTTCGAGGTGCCGTGGGCGCGCGGCGAATGATTCACCGCCACCTCGGTCACCTTGGCGCCCATCCAGGTGGCGTAGATCGGGATGAACCGGTGCATCTCGCCGTAGAGCTTGACGCCGTCGAGCACGTCGCGGCGATAGGCCTTCAGCGTGCAGCCGTAGTCGTGCAGCGCCACGCCGGAGACCACCGAGATGATGCGGTTGGCGATGCGGCTCGGCAGGTTGCGGCGCAGCTTCGCGTCCTTGCGGTCCTTGCGCCAGCCGGAGACCACGTCGTAGCCGCCGTCGATCTGGGCGAGCAGCAGCGGGATGTCCGCCGGGTCGTTCTGCAGATCGGCGTCGATGGCGATGATGACGTCGCCGCTGGCATGGTCGATGCCGCACATCAGCGCCGCGGTCTGCCCGGAATTGCGCTTCAGCGCGATCACCTTGATCTCGCGCCGCTGCTTCGCCTCGTCGCGCAGGATGTCGAGCGAGCGGTCGGCGCTGCCGTCGTTCACCAGGATGATCTCGAACGGGCGGGCGATGCCGTCCAGCACCGCCAGCAGGCGCCGGCAGAGGGTGGGGATGTTCTTCTCCTCGTTATAGACCGGGACGACCACCGAAAGCTTGCCGGCGGTCTTCGCATCGCCGGCGGGCCGGCTCGGTATTCTGCTCGCTTCCATGATCCAGTCTGTCCAAGAGCGGGGCCAATGGCGGGGCGGGGTCGGGGCCAGCCCGGCCGCCCGTGCCGCCGCGTTGAGGCGCGCGCAGTCTACTCAGAGCCCCTCGTCACATCCACATCATATTGCGGCGGCGCCCCCGGGTAGGGGACGCATGGGGCAGCCGTCGCGGCCTAGGCGGCGGTGCCGCCGACGGTGAGCCCGTCGATGCGCAGGGTGGGCTGGCCGACGCCGACCGGCACGCCCTGGCCGTCCTTGCCGCAGGTGCCGACGCCGGGATCGAGCTTCATGTCGTTGCCGATCATGGCGACCTTGGTCAGGACGTCGGGGCCGTTGCCGATCAGGGTGGCGCCCTTCACCGCGGCGCCGAGCCTGCCGGCCTCGATCATATAGGCCTCGGAGGCGGAGAAGACGAACTTGCCGGAGGTGATGTCGACCTGCCCGCCGCCGAAGTTCACCGCGTAGAGGCCCTTCTTCACCGAGCCGATGATCTCCTGCGGATCGTGCCGGCCGGCCAGCATGATGGTGTTGGTCATGCGCGGCATCGGGTGATGGGCGAAGCTCTCGCGCCGGCCGTTGCCGGTGGGCTTCATCCCCATCAGGCGGGCGTTCTGGCGGTCCTGCAGGTAGCCGACCAGGATGCCGTCCTCGATCAGGGTGGTGGACTGGGTCGGCGTGCCCTCGTCGTCGATGGTCAGCGAGCCGCGCCGCTGGCCGATGGTGCCGTCGTCGACCACGGTGACGCCCTTGGCCGCCACCTGCTGGCCCATCAGTCCGGAGAAGGCGGAGGTCTTCTTGCGGTTGAAGTCGCCCTCCAGGCCGTGGCCAATCGCCTCGTGCAGCAGGATGCCAGGCCAGCCCGACCCGAGGACCACCTGCATCTCGCCGGCCGGGGCGGGGATCGAGCCGAGGTTGACCAGGGCCTGGCGCAGCGCCTCGTCGACGCTGGCCTGCCAATGCGCGGGGTCGAGGAACATGTCGTAGCCGATTCGCCCGCCGGTGCCGTGGCTGCCGGTCTCCATCCGGCCGTCCGCCTCGACCATGACGGCGACGTTGAGCCGGACCAGGGGGCGGATGTCGGCCGCCCGCGCGCCGTCGCCGCGCAGGATCTGCACCGCCTGCCAGACCCCGGAGAGCGAGCACATCACCTGCTTCACCCGGCTGTCCCTGCCGCGGGCATAGGCGTCGATCTCGGCCAGCAGATTGACCTTGGTCTCGAAGGGGACAAGGGCGATCGGGTTGGCGGGGTCGTAGAGCTGCCGGTTGGTGCCCTGCGGCCCGACGTCGAGCGTGCCGCCGCGCCCGGCATGCACCGCCTTCACCGTCTCGGCGGCGCGCTTGATCGCCGCCTCGGACAGCTCGCTGGCATGGGCATAGCCATGGGTCTCGCCGCTGATGGCGCGCAGGCCGAAGCCCTGGGTGGTGTCGAAACTGGCGCTCTTCAGCCGCCCGTCGTCGAAGCTGAGGGCCTCGGACTGGCTGTATTCGAGGAACAGCTCGCCGTCCTCGGCGCCCTTCAGCGCGCCGGCGACGGTGGCCTCGACTCGCCCGCGGTCGAGCCCGGCGCGGTCGAAGAACAGGGTGTCGGTCTCGGCCAAATTGGACATTGATTCCTCCGGACGGCGGCGATGCGGGACGCGGCGCTTGATCTGCAATATAGGCGATCGGCCGCCGCCGCCAACGGCCTAAGCTGGGTCTCCCCGGCGCATTGCGGCGGATCGTCGCATCCAGGACTTTGCACGGCGGCCCAAAGCAGGTTGCAAACCCCCGAAATGCTTGAGTTATCACAATGGCCCGTGTAGGTTCGACCAGCCAATCCGGGGCCGCCGCAGCAATCGGGGCGATCGGCGCCGGCTGGATGGCAAATTGGGGTTTCATCATGGTCCGGTTCGGCGGTCAAAGACGACCGCCCGACCGGTCTTAGGCATGCGCCGGGGGAAGCCAGCGTCTGACGCTGTGTTCCGGCAGGACGGGACGGATTGAAATGTCGTTGAAGCGGGTTTTTGCCCTTGCCGCGGGTGTTGCGGCGACGGTCACGGCAAGCGGGGCCGCCCTGGCCCAGGATGTCATCGGTCAGCCGCTGCCGGATCAGCTCGGCCTGCAGCCGGCGGCGACGGCCCTGGCCGAGGAGCTGCATCATTTCCACAACGTGATCCTGATGCCGCTCATCACCATCATCTCGCTGTTCGTGATGGGGCTGCTGCTCTGGATCATCGTTCGCTATAATTCGAAGGCGAACCCGGTGCCGAGCAAGACCACCCATCACACGCTGCTCGAGGTGGTGTGGACGGTGGTGCCGGTCCTGATCCTGCTGATGATCTCGATCCCCTCGGTGAAGCTGCTCTACCACCAGCTCGAGATCCCCAAGCCCGACCTCACCATCAAGGCGATCGGCCATCAGTGGTACTGGTCCTATGAGTATCCCGACAACGGCAACTTCACCTTCGAGTCGCGGATCCTGGCGCGGAGCGCCGAGGAGGCGACCCAGAAGAACGCCATCCGCCTGCTCGACACCGACAACGAGGTCGTCCTGCCGGTCGGCAAGAACATCCGCATACAGGTGACCGCCGCGGATGTCATCCATTCCTGGACCATCCCCAGCTTCGGCATCAAGCACGACGGCATCCCCGGGCGCGTGAACGAGAGCTGGTTCAACATCGACCGGCCCGGCATCTATTACGGCCAGTGCTCGGAGCTCTGCGGCAACGACCACGCCTACATGCCGATCAAGGTGCGGGCGGTCTCGCCGGAGGATTTCGAGAAGTGGGTGGCGGAAGCCCAGACGAAGTTCGACAAGGTCGAAGCGCCGGCCGCATCCAACCTGCCGTTGCCGGTCCCGGCCCTGGCCAAGACCGACGTCGCCGTCAACGCCATCCAGACCAACACGCAAATTCAGCCGTCGAACTGATCGACCGGTCGATTGAGGGACTAAAACACCATGAGCCCTGTCAGCACGCATCACGCAGACGCCCATCACGATCACCATCCGAGGGGCATCGCTCGCTTCCTGTTCTCGACCAACCACAAGGACATCGGCACGATGTACCTGGTGTTCGCGGTCGTCGCGGGACTGATCGGCGGACTGTTCTCCGTCTACATGCGCATGGAACTGATGCATCCCGGCATCCAGTACTTCGGCACCGATGCGGCGGTCGACGGCCAGCATTGGAACGTGGTGATCACCGCGCATGCCCTGCTGATGATCTTCTTCACGGTCATGCCGGCGATGATCGGCGGCTTCGGCAACTGGTTCGTGCCGCTGATGATCGGCGCGCCCGACATGGCCTTCCCGCGGATGAACAACATCAGCTTCTGGCTGCTGATCCCGTCGATCGCGCTGCTGATCGGCTCGGCCTTCGTCGGCGACGGCGCCGGCACCGGCTGGACGCTGTATCCGCCGCTCTCGACCAGTGACTTCCAGAACGGCATGTCGGTCGACATGGCGATCTTCTCGATGCATCTGGCCGGCGCCTCGTCGATCCTCGGCGCCATCAATTTCATCACCACCATCTTCAACATGCGGGCGCCGGGCATGACGCTGCACCGCATGCCGCTGTTCGTCTGGTAGGTGCTGGTCACCGCCTTCCTGCTGCTGCTGTCGCTGCCGGTGTTCGGCGGCGCCATCACCATGCTGCTGACCGACCGCAACTTCGGCACGCATTTCTTCGACCCGAAGGGCGGCGGCGACCCGATCCTGTTCCAGCACCTGTTCTGGTTCTTCGGCCACCCCGAAGTCTACATCCTCATCCTGCCGGGCTTCGGCATGATCAGCCAGATCGTCTCGACCTTCTCGAAGAAGCCGGTCTTCGGCTATCTCGGCATGGCCTATGCGATGGTGGCGATCGGCTTCGTCGGCTTCGTGGTCTGGGCGCACCACATGTACACGGTGGGCCTCGATGTCGACACCCGGGCGTATTTCTCCGCCGCCACCATTGTCATCGCGGTGCCGACCGGCGTGAAGATATTCTCCTGGATCGCGACGATGTGGGGCGGCTCGATCACCTTCGAGACGCCGATGCTCTGCGCGATCGGCTTCATCTTCCTGTTCACGGTCGGCGGCGTGACCGGCGTGGTGCTCGCCAACGCGGGCATGGACATCGCGCTGCACGACACCTATTACGTGGTGGCGCATTTCCACTACGTGCTGAGCCTGGGCGCGGTGTTCTCGATCTTCGGCGGCTTCTACTACTGGATCGGCAAGATGTCGGGCCGGCAGTATCCGGAATGGGCGGGCAAGATCCACTTCTGGGCGACGTTCATCGGCGTCAACCTGACCTTCTTCCCGCAGCACTTCCTCGGCCTCCAGGGCATGCCGCGGCGCTATCCGGACTATCCGGAGGCTTTCGCCTACTGGAACCACATCTCGTCGATCGGCGCCTTCATCTCGGCGGCGGC
>CAZKDH010000058.1:0-18427 GCA_964551505.1 uncultured Rhodospirillaceae bacterium | reverse complement strand
TAGGTGGCATCGCCGACCTCGGTGGCGAAGACCTCGCCATTGACGTTGCGCCCGGCCGAGATCGCCTTCATGTCGCTGCGGATGAAGGCGACCGCGATCAGCTGCGGCGAGGCCGCCAGCGAGCCCAGCAGCAGGTCCTGGATCCGCTGCTGGTCGTTCACGTCGACATGGCCGGATTCGATATACTCGCCGATGAAGCGAGACTGTTCCTCGGCCGGCCGCAGTTCCGCCTCCACCGCCTTGGCGAGCGAGGTCAGCTGATTTTCACCCATGTTGCGAAGGGTGTCGCCGGTACTCGCCTCGGCGGCGACGTAGAGGCGCCAGGTGATGACACCGGCGGTCAGCGAGATCAGCCCGCTGAAGACGATGACCAGGACCCAGGAGATCGGGAGCCGGACGTACGCCACTCGTGTCAGCGCGCCGCCGTGGTAACGAGGCCGGCCGCATCCGGCAGCGGCGCCTGGGCGAGGCCGCCAGTGCCGCCAGTGACGATCTTCACCCTCTGCCCGGCCTGCAGCTGCTGCCCGGGCTTCAGGCTGTTGAGCACACGGAACCAGTCCAACTTGCCTTCGGTCATCGCCATCCGTTCCGCCAGAGACTCCACGGTATCGCCGGCCTCCACCGTCACCACCCGCAGCCGCATCGGCTTGTAGCCGCTGACCTCGGCCGCCGTCGTCTTGCGGAAGGTCTGCGCCGAGGCGATGAAGGCATCGTCCTTGGCGTCGAACAGCTCCGGCGGGGCGACATAGGTGAAGCGGTAGACATGGCTGGCATCATAGCGGATCGCGACCAGGCGCGCGACCACCCGCTGATTGTTCAGCGATCCCTGCACCAGGCCGGTCGCGGCCTCCAGGCCGTTGGCCTCGAAGGTCTGCAGATTCTGTACCTTGGCGCCCTTTTCCCACTGGCCGGCGACGTAATCCGCCATCGAGCCCGTCGGCATCCGGTCCGGAAGATCGAAGATCATATAGGCATTGTCGCCCTTGCCAAGAACCTGGCTCGGCGTGTTCTTCAGCTTGAAGCCTTTCGGCGCCGCGAAGGCGAAGCGCAGGCCGGGATGGATGAACTGCCGGCCCTTGATCACCCCTTCCTTGGGGTCGGTGCCGAACATGATGCCGTCGATGGCATTCAGCAGGGCATCGCGGTTGGTCACCGGATTGGCGACCGGGACATTGGCCTCGGCGATCGCCCGCTGCACCCGTTCCGGCGTCCTGGGATGCGACATTTTCATCTGGTCCAGGGCGTTGGGATTGGCCTTGCCGCCGGACAGCTTGGCCTCGAGATTGGTCTCGTTGTTCAACGAATTCAGGAAGGTGGCCATCGCCTGGGGGTCGTAGCTGGTGCGCGCGAGATAGCGCACGCCGAGCGAATCCGCCTCGAATTCCTGCTGCTGCGAGAAGGTGCCCAGGTAGTCGCTGCCGAGTTCGTTGGCGGCGCCGGCCGCCAGCTGGCCGCCGGTATCGCCGCCCAGCACCGATCCGAGCAGCACGCCGATCGCGCCCAAAACCTCGGCCTTCTGCTGCGCGCCCATGCGTTCCGCCGTGTGGCGGGCGTTGACGTGGCCGATCTCATGGCCGAGCACGCCGGCAACCTCGGCCTCGTTGTTGGCGAGGCCGATCAGGCCGCGGGTGATGTAGACATAGCCGCCGGGCAAGGCGAAGGCGTTGATGTCGTCGGTGTTCAGCAGGGTGAAGGTGTATTTGACGTCCTTGCGTTCGGCGTTCTGCGCCACCGCCTGGCCGACGCGGTTCACATAGGCATTGAGGCTAGGAATCTCGCGGTATTCGCCGCCGAATTCCTGCAGGATCTTGGGATGCTCCTCGGCGCCGATCTGGGCTTCCTGGGATTCGGAAACCGGCGAATAGAAGCTGCGCCCGGTGGCCGGGCTGGTCACGCTCATGCACCCGCCCAGGACCGCGGCGGTCGCCAGGACGGCGGCGTTAATCAATTGGCGCTGGTTCATGAGGTCAGGACTCCAGTATTTCGATCTGCTCGGGATGGGTGATCTCGATATTCGGCCCGTTAAAGGCGGTCAACCAGCCGCGGCAGCGAATCTCCCTATCGCGTAAACCCTCGATGGCAATATTAGATGCGTCGAACAGTTTCAAAGCGTCTTTTTTCAGCACCAGCGTCAAATCCGCGTGACGATCGGGGCCGAAATTGACGAATCCGAGCGCGCCGTGGCGTTCCGCCGCCAGCACCCGGCCGGCGACGATCTGGAAGCTGCCGCTCAGCCGGGAAAGATCCGGTGCCGCCGCCCGGCGCACCGCGAAGGCCGGCAGGCGCCAGAGGCCGCTGCCGGCGTCCCGGGCCGCCGCCTCGATCGGCAGCAGTTCGCGCAGGCCGAGGCGGTGATCGGCCTGGCCATGGACCCGGGCGAGACCGCGTTTCACCATCTCCGCCTGGAGCCAGTTGCCGTCCGCATCCACCGCCTGGGCCACCCGGCGCCGGTGGCGGTCGCTGGCCGCCCGGTCGCAATAGAGGCGCAGGCTGCGTCCCGTGGCCAGCCGGGCGAGTTCCAGCCGCGCCTCCCCGGCCAGCGCCGCGATCTCCGCATCGCCATCGGCGGCCAGATCCTTTGGCGCCTCGATATTGCCGAGGCGCAGGCGGCTGCCATCGGCAAGGTCCAGGGTGTCGCCGTCGATCGCCGCCGTCACCCGGAAGCTGCCGCAGGCGGCGAGGCCCGCCACCGGCGGCGGTGGGCCGGGGAAATCGGTGTTCGCCACGGCGAAATCCCGGCGCGGCCACGCCGCCGCACCGGCGAGGCCGAGCAGGCCTCCGACAATTCGATTGAGGAAGCCCCGCCGCGGCGTGTAAGAAGGTCCCCGGCAATTCATTGAAGAATCATTCGGAATCCCGCGATGCCTGGCAAGGACCTTTATCCGGAAATCGACGCCTTCGACAGCGGGATGCTGGTCCTCGACGATCTCCACCAGATGTATTACGAGCAGTCCGGCAATCCCAGGGGCGTGCCGGTGGTGTTCCTGCATGGCGGGCCGGGGGCGGGCGCCAATCCGACCCATCGCCGCTTCTTCGATCCCGCCCATTACCGCATCGTCATCTTCGACCAGCGCGGCGCCGGGCGCTCCAAGCCCCTGGGCGAGACCCGCGACAACACCACGCCGCTGCTGGTCGCCGACATGGAGCGGCTGCGCCGGCACCTGGGCATCGACACCTGGTTCGTGTTCGGCGGTTCCTGGGGCTCGACCCTGGCCATCGCCTATGCCGAACACCATCCGGCGCAGGTCCGCGGCCTCGCCTTGCGCGGCATCTTCCTCTGCCGCAAATCGGAAATCGACTGGTTCCTCTATGGCATGAAGGAACTGGCGCCGGAGGCGTGGCGCGCTTTTTCCGGATTCATTCCAGAATCGGAACGCGGCGACCTGCTGACCGCCTATCACCAGCGGCTGATGCATCCCGACCCGACCGTCCATATGCCGGCGGCGCGGGCCTGGAGCGTCTATGAGGGCAGCTGCTCGACCCTGCTGCCCAGTCCGGAGACGGTACGGGCCTTCGGCGCCGATACCCTGGCCCTGGGCCTGGCGCGGATGGAGGCGCATTATTTCCTGAACGACATCTTCCTGCCGGAGAACTTCCTGCTGGAGAATGTCGACAAGATCCGCAAGATCCCGACCTTCATCGTCCAGGGGCGCTACGACCTGGTCTGCCCGATCCGCAGCGCCGACGACCTGACCCGGGCCTGGCCGGAGGCCCGCTACACGATCGTGCCCGATGCCGGGCATTCCGCCATGGAGCCCGGCACCCGGTCGGCCCTGGTGGGCGGCATGGACCGGTTCCGCGACCAGGCCTGAGATCCGCCGGCCCGGCGCCGGCAAAATCACGGATAATTCACCATCTTTACCGTGATTCCGCCGGTCGCTCACCGGGAAAACCCTTGAAAATGCACCGAAAAAAGGGAACTTTCTGCCCTGGCTAGGCTTCCATGTCGGAGGCCGGCGGTCCGGTGATCGCCACGAGGCAAAAGACCCGAGCGGTTGCCGGTCAGATCAGGACGTTCTTCCATGCGGTTTTCGAATTGGCTGATCGGCATCGTCGTGGCGGCGCTCTTCGCCGCTGCCTGGTTCGCGATGAACCAGCCGATGCTGGAGGACGAATGGGACGGCGACGTCAACAGCCTCTCCTATGCGCCCTGGCGCGGCGACGAGACGCCGCTCACCGGCAAGCAGCCCTCGATCGAGGAGGTGACGGCGGATCTCAACCTGATCGCCGGGCGGACCCGCGCCATCCGCACCTATGAGGCGACCGGAATCAGCGCGGAAATTCCCAAGCTGGCCGGGGAGATCGGCCTCAACGTCACCGCCGGCGCCACCATCGGCAACGACGAGAAGAAGAACGAGGAGGAGATCGCCAATCTCGCCGCGATCTCCCGGATCGGCAGCGTCAACCAGCTGATCGTCGGCAACGAGGTGCTGCTGACCAACGGGCTGGAAGGCCTGGTGGGCGCCGCGAACCAGGCCGAGCTGCAGGCGATCGCCGACGACAAGCAGCGGGCGCGGCGCCTCGCCGACCTGCAGCGCGACAAGCTGATCGACTATATCGAGCGGGTGAAGCTGGCGACCGGGATGCCGGTCTCCACCGCCGAGCCCTTCCATATCTGGCTGGCCTGCGACGAGGACAAGCTGGCGGAGATTCGCAAGAGCCTCGACCTCGACAGCCAGCAGCTGAGCTGCGAGACCGCCCGCGAGAGCCCGCTGCTGCGCGACCGCGTCCTGCTGAACAAGAAGCTGGCCGATGCCGTCGACTATCTCACCGTCCACATCCTGTCCTACTGGAACGGCGTGCCGGTCGAGGAGGCGGTGAAGGCGACCATCGACCTCTACGGCCAGATCCAGCGCGCCTATCCCGACAAGCGCATCCTGATCGGCGAGGTCGGCTGGCCGAGCGAGGGCATGGCGCGCAAGGACAAGGACAGCGCCTATGGCGCGCGCGTCGCCGAGGCCTCGCCGGTGGCGCAGGGCATCTTCGTGCGGCAGTTCCTGATCGAGGCGAAGAAGCGCAACATCGACTACAACATCGTCGAGGCCTTCGACCAGCCGTGGAAGGCGAAGACCGAAGGCGGCGTCGGCCCCTATTGGGGATTGTGGGATGCCGGGCGCCAGGCGAAGCCGGAGCTGAAGGGCCAGCTCATCAACTACCAGTACTGGCGCTACCTGGCGGCGGCGACGATCATCCTGGGCCTGCCCTTCGCGCTCTGGATCATGCGGACGGAACTGCTGCTGAACCGCCGCGGCCGCCTGTTCGTCTCGATCCTCGGCTGCGGCAGCGTGATGACCGCGGTCTGGATCTATGCGCAATACAGCAAGCTCTATCTGACCTGGTTCGATCTCGTCGCCCTGGTGATGGTGGCGCCGGCCACCCTGCTGCTGCTGGCGATCTTCCTGATCGAAGGTGTCGAGATGGCGGTCAATCTCTGGCTCGGCACCACCCGCCGGCGCCTGTCGCCGCCGCGGGTTCCCAGCCGCTGGAAGCTGCCGCGGGTCTCGGTGCACGTGCCCTGCTACAACGAGCCGCCCGAGATGATGATCGACACCATCAAGGCCCTCGAGCGGCTGGATTATCCGAACTACGAAGTGCTGATCATCGACAACAACACCAAGGACGATGCCGTCTGGCAGCCGGTCGAGGCCTATATCAAGTCCCTCGGCAAGCCGAACTTCCGCTTCTATCACCTGCCGAAATGGCCCGGCTTCAAGGCGGGGGCATTGAACTTCGCGCTCACCGTCACCGATCCCGAGGCCGAGGTGATCGCCACCATCGACAGCGACTACCTGGTGAAGTCGAGCTGGCTGAGCGACCTGACGCCGCATTTCGCCGACCCGCAGGTGGCCCTGGTGCAGGCGCCGCAGGACTACCGCGACGGCCACGAGGACCTCTTCAAGCGGATGTGCTTCTGGGAATATGCCGGTTTCTTCTATCTCGGCATGAAGACCCGGGACGAGAAGAACGCCATCATCCAGCACGGCACCATGGCGCTGATCCGGAAGTCCGCCCTGGCGGAGGCCGGCGGCTGGGCCGAATGGTGCATCACCGAGGATGCCGAGCTCGGCCTGCGCCTGTTCGAGGCGGGCCATCGGGCGGTCTACACCGAGAAGAGCTATGGCCGCGGGCTGATGCCGGACAGCTTCGAGGCCTATCGCAAGCAGCGCTACCGCTGGGCCTATGGCGCGATGCAGATCCTGAAGCACCACTGGCGCGACCTGATGCCGTTCCGCAAGGGCGGCCTCAATCCGGCGCAGCGCTACCAGTTCCTGGCCGGCTGGCTGCCCTGGATTGCCGACGGGCTGCAGCTGTCCTTCGTCGCCCTGGCCGTCGCCTGGACCATTGGCATGCTCTGGCGCCCCGATCTGGTCCAGCCGCCGCTCACGCTCTACCTCTTCGTCACCCTGTCGATGTTCTTCTTCAAGGTCGGCAAGTCGGTCTGGCTCTACAGCCGCAAGGTGCCCTGCGGGGTGATGGACAATATCGGCGCCTCGATCGCCGGGCTGGCGGTGTCCTATGCCGTCGCCAAGGCGGTGTGGCGCGGCATCTTCACCAGCAACCTGCCGTTCCACCGCACGCCGAAGATGGACAACGCCCCGGCGATCATCCGCGCCCTGGTCTCGGCCCGCGAGGAGACGCTGATCTGCGCCGCCCTGGTCGGTAGCGGCATCGTCATTGCGCTCGAGCGCGGCAGCTTCGAGCCGGCGGCGATGCTCTGGGCGGTGCTGCTCTGCGTCCAGGCCCTGCCGTTCTTCGCCGCCCTGGTGATGTCGATCATCAATGCCATGCCGCGAAGCAAGCAGGCTGCAGCGCCGCTGCCGGCAGTGGCACTGCCGGGCCTCGGCGCCGGCCCGCATCCGGCCGGCCCGCATCCGGCCAGCCCCAGCCCCACCACGCCGATCGCCACCGATCCGCCGCCGCGCCCCGACGCCGACGCGGCATGAGGGCCTGTCGCAGAATGAAGCTTGGCGCAGAATGAAGCTTGCCGCGCGCTGGTCGCTGCCGGTGGCGGTCGCGGTCCTCCTCAACCTCGCCTTCTGGGCCTGGCTGGGACGGCCGGTGGCGCTGCCGCCGGCGCCGGAGGCCAAGCTGCATTGCGCCAGCTACACGCCGTTCCGCGGCGACCAGACGCCCTTCGACCGCAGCCTGGTCATTCCGCCGCAGCAGATCGCCGGCGATCTCGAGCGCCTGAAGCCGGTCACCGACTGCGTGCGCACCTATGCGGTCGACCAGGGTCTCGACCAGGTGGTGCCGATCGCCGAGAAACTGGGGATGCAGGTGCTGCTGGGGATCTGGATCGGCCGGGATGCGGCGCCGAACGAGCAGCAGATCGCGACGGCGATCCGGCTCGCCGCGGATTATCCGCACACCATCAAGGCGATCATCGTCGGCAACGAGGTGCTGCTGCGCGGCGAGCAGACCGGGGAAAGCCTGGCCGCGCTGGTGACGCGGGTGAAGCGGGCGACCGGCCTTCCGGTCACCTATGCCGATGTCTGGGAATTCTGGATGCGGGCGCCGCAACCGCTGAAGGACGCGGTCGACATCGTTACCATCCACATCCTGCCCTATTGGGAGGACGACCCGATCCCGGCGGACCAGGGCGTCCGCCACCTCGCCTCGATCATCGGCATCGTGCGCGCAGCCTTTCCCGGGCGGCAGATCCTGGTCGGCGAGACCGGCTGGCCCTCGGCCGGCCGGCCGCGCGAGGACGCGGTGCCCAGCCTCGTCAACCAGGCGCGGTTCCTGCGCGAATTCCTGGTCTATGCCAAGGCGGAGAACCTCGACTACAACTTCATCGAGGCCTTCGACCAGCCCTGGAAACGCTGGCAGGAAGGCACCGCCGGTGGCTATTGGGGCCTGTTCCGCGAGGACCGGACGCCGAAATTCGACTGGTTCCGGCCGGTCAGCGGCACGCCGGACTGGCCGGCGCGCTTTGCCGCGACCTCCCTGCTCGGGATGACGATCCTGCTGATCGCGGTGGCGCGGAGCCCGATGCCGCCCGTCGGCCGGCGCCTGGTGCTCGCGGCCGCGGCGATCGGCAGCGCGTCCTGCCTCGCCCTCGGCTTCGCCCATAGCTGGCCCGCGGTGCGCAACGGCTGGGAGCTGGCCGTCGAGGCCTGGCTCGGCCTGCAGACGTTGCTGGTCGCCATCCTGCTGCTGCGGGCGACGGCGGAACCGAGCCCGGCGCGGCTTCCGGCCGCGCTGGCGGAGAGCCTCGACTGGCTGCTGTCACCCTGGACCCGGCCGGGGAGCGGGACGATTCTCGGCCTGCTGCGGCTGACCGCGCTTATCGGCGCCGCCACCGCCTCGCTCGGCCTGTGTTTCGATCCGCGCTATCGCGACTTCCCGCTCGCCGGCTTCGCCGTGCCGGCGGTCGGGTTCTTCCTCCTCGCCTGCTGGCGCGGCGGGATCCGCCGGCGGCGGCCCGATGCCCGCGAGGAGGCGGTCCTGTCGCTGATCCTCGTCGCCGGCGCGGCCTTCATCGCGGTCAACGAAGGCCCGCTCAACCGGCAGGCCCTGGCGTGGTGCCTGCTGACCCTGCTGTTGGCGGCACCCGGGATCGGTGCCTGGCGCGGCCTCGCCTACGGGCGCACCAGCCGGAGCAGCGCCAGGAGCAGCCCGACCGCGGCCAGGCCGGCATTGTAGAGCACCAGCCCGGCCAGCCCCGCGCCGAGGCCGACCGCCACCATCCAGCGCCAGCGAAACAGCAGGCTCGCGATGCCGCCGATCAGGGCCGTCAGCCCCCAGCCGTTCGCCTGATGCACCAGGATCGCGTCCTGGCGCCAGGCGCACCAGTCCGGCGCCGGCAAGGCGGCGCAGGCGAGGCCCATGGCGCTGGGTTCGATCCAGAGATAGCGTGCGGCGAAAGCCAGGCTGAGCGCGAGCGCGGCGAAAACCGCCCAGAACCGCCAGCGAATGGCGGGGCGGTCCTCGACGTCAGGTTCCCTGTCGGCAGGATGCGGCATTTTCCCCGAAAGCCCGGTTTTCACCGGCAAGATGCCGGGATTCGCCTTGAAGGTCGAGGCCTTAGCCCGACATTAAGGGTTTGGAGCGCAGGCTGGAAGCAGTCATGAGCGACGTCATCGACAGGAACATGATCGAGGCCCGCATCGCGGCCTGCCACGATTCCGTCCGCAGCCTCTACGCCTATTGGCGGCGCAAGGCGGCCGGCCGGGCGATGCCGCGCCGCGCCGACATCGATCCGGCCGAACTCAAGTCCTACCTGCCCTCGATCATCCTGGTCGACGTCGTGCCGGATGCGCGGCGCTTCGTCTATCGCCTCGCCGGCACCAGCGAGGTGGCGGAACGGGGCTACGATCCCACCGGCAAGACGGTGGCCGAATCCCATTACGGCGGGTCGGTCGAGGAGACGCTGTTCTACTACCAGTACACGGTCGACCATCGCGCGCCCTGCTGCTGCCGCGATCCCTTTCCCGGACCGGACGGCCGCATCGAGACCGAGGACATCATCTATCTGCCGCTGTCGGAAGACGGCGACGGCGTCAACATGATCCTGGTCTATACCCACAACTACGCCTTCCGCGCCCGCACCGAGGCGACCTCGCTGCTGCGCTAGGCGGTGCCGGTCAGCCGGTGGGCTGGTTCGCCGCCTGGCGCTTGGCCTCGGCGAGATGCCGGACCGCTTCCAGGGCATTGGGATGCAGGCCGGCGCCGCCGGCCTCGACGTAGCGGGTGATCTCGCTGCGCATGCGCGGATCCCAGAAGTTCTTCAGATGCTGCGCCGTGCCGGCGATCGCCTCCGCCTCCGGGAAACTGGCGAAGAAATCGGCGATCTGGTTGGCCATATGCACGAGCTTGGCGGATTTATCGGTCTTCACGGCAGCACTCCAGCGTCAGGCATTCATTGAATCCGCTCGCCATGGCAGACCACCAGCGCGCCGTCGGCGCGCGCCAGGGCCACCAGGGTCAGGCCGTTGGCCTCGGCCAGGCGCTTCGCCATCAGGGTCGGCGCGGAGACCGCGACCAGGACCGGGATGCGGGCGACGACCGCCTTCTGCACCATCTCGACCGAGCAGCGGCTGGTGATCAGGGCAAAGCCGCCGGCGCGGTCGATCTTCGCCGTCACCAGGGCGCCGATCAGCTTGTCGAGGGCATTGTGCCGCCCGATATCCTCGCGCAGCAGCAGGATGTTCCCGTCGACGTCGCAGAAGGCCGCGGCATGCAGCGACCGGGCGGCGCGGTTATGCGGCTGTGCCTGCGGCAGGCGATCGAGCGCGCGGTAGATCGCGTCCATGGGCAGCCGCAGGTCCGAGACGACCGGCGTCATCGGGCGGATCGCCTGGTCCAGGCTGTCGACGCCGCAGATGCCGCAGCCGGTCCGCCCGGTGAGGTTGCGGCGGCGGTCCTTGAGCCGCCATTCGGCGCGGCCGGAGAGCCCGATCCGGATCTCGACGCCGTTCTCCAGCGCCACCGCGTGGATGTCGCCGATCTCGGCCGCCGTCTCGGCGATTCCCTCGCTCAGGGAGAAGCCCAGGGCGAAGTCCTCGAGATCGGCCGGGCTCGCCATCATCACCGCATGGCTGACGCCGTTATAGACCAGGGCGACCGGGACTTCCTCGGCCAGGATCTCGATGCCCTCGACCGGCGGCCGGCCGCCGCCGTCGCGGGTCTCGCGGCGCAACGGCGTCGGCTGGACCACCGGCGGCAGCGGCCGCTCGGCATCCATGCCGGTCCCGGAAAAGATGGCGGGTCGCCTTGCCATGCCTATTCCGCGGCCGTGACCGCGATCCGGCGGGTGGCCTCGCGCAGCTTGGAATAGCTTTCCTGCCATTCCGACGGCCGGTTGGAGAGCCGGACCTCGACCGCCGTCACCTTGTATTCGGGGCAGTTGGTCGCCCAGTCGGAATAGTCCGTGGTGACGACGTTGGCGCCGGTGCCGACATGGTGGAATGTGGTGTAGACCACGCCCGGCTGCATGCGCTCGGAGATCCGCGCGCGCAAGGTGGTGTCGCCGGCGCGGCTGGCCAGGGCCACCATATCGCCGTCGCGGATGCCGCGGTTCTCGGCGTCGAAGGGATGGATCTCCAGCACATCCTCCTCGTGCCAGACCGAGTTCTCGGTGCGCCGGGTCTGGGCGCCGACGTTGTACTGCGAGAGGATGCGCCCGGTGGTGAGAATCAGCGGGAAGCGCGGTCCGGTCCGCTCGTCGGTCGGCACGAACTCGGTGATCATGAAACGGCCCTTGCCGCGGACGAACTTGCCGATATGCATGATCGGCGTGCCCTCGGGGGCAGCGTCGTTGCAGGGCCACTGGATCGATCCCATCTCCTCCAGGCGCGCGTAGCTGACGCCCTTGAAGGTCGGGGTGAGGCGGGCGATCTCGTCCATGATCTCGGAGGGATGGCTGTAGTTCATCTCGTAGCCGAGCGCCTTCGCCAGCAGGATGGTGACTTCCCAGTCGGCATAGCCGGCCATCGGCGGCGTCGCCTTGCGCACGCGGTTGATGCGCCGCTCGGCGTTGGTGAAGGTCCCGTCCTTCTCCAGGAACGAGGCCCCGGGCAGGAAGACATGGGCGTAGTTCGCGGTCTCGTTCAGGAACAGGTCCTGCACCACGACGCATTCCATCGCGGCGAGGCCGGCCGTCACATGCTTGATGTTCGGATCGGACTGGGCGATGTCCTCGCCCTGGACGTAGAGGCCGAGGAAGGTGCCGTCGATTGCCGCGTCCAGCATGTTGGGGATGCGCAGGCCCGGCTCGTTCTCCAGGCTGACGCCCCAGGCGGCCTCGAAGGACTGGCGCACCGCGTCGATCGAGACGTGGCGGTAGCCGGGGAGCTCGTGCGGGAAGGATCCCATGTCGCAGGAGCCCTGCACGTTGTTCTGGCCGCGCAGCGGATTGATGCCGACGCCCATGCGCCCGATATTGCCGGTGAGCATGGCGAGGTTGGCCATGGCGATGACGGTGGTCGAGCCCTGGCTGTGCTCGGTGACGCCGAGGCCGTAATAGATTGCGGCATTGCCGCCGGTGGCATAGAGGCGGGCGGCGGCACGGAGATCGGCCGAGGGCACGCCGGTCAGCCGCTCGGTCGCCTCGGGCGCATTCCGCGCCTCGGAGATGAAGGCGCGCCAGCGGGCGTATTCGGCGGGATCGCAGCGCTCGGCGATGTAGTCCTCCTTGGCCAGACCCTCGGTGACGATGACATGGGCGAAGGCGTTGATCACCGCGACATTGGTGCCGGGCAGCAGCGGCAGGTGGTAGTCGGCGGCGACATGCGCCGACTTCACCAGGTCGATCTTGCGCGGGTCGACGACGATCAGCCGGGCGCCCTCGCGCAGGCGCTTCTTCATCCGGCTGGCGAAGACCGGATGGGCGTCGGTCGGGTTGGCGCCGATCACCAGGATGACGTCGGCGTCCATCACCGAATCGAAGGTCTGGGTCCCGGCCGAGGTGCCGAGGGTCTGGCCGAGGCCGTAGCCGGTCGGCGAATGGCAGACCCGGGCGCAGGTATCGACGTTGTTGTTGCCGAAGCCGGCGCGGATCAGCTTCTGCACCAGATAGGTCTCCTCGTTGGTGCAGCGCGAGGAGGTGATGCCGCCGACCGAATCCTTGCCGTGCTTCGCCTGGATGCGCTTGAATTCCGACGCGGCGTGGTTGATTGCCACTTCCCAGCTCACCTCCTGCCAGGGATCGGTGATCTTGGCGCGGATCATCGGCTTGGTGATGCGGTCCTTGTGGGTGGCATAGCCCCAGGCGAAGCGGCCCTTGACGCAGGAATGGCCGTGATTGGCCTGGCCGTCCTTGTAGGGGGTCATGCGCACGACCTCGGTGCCCTTGAGCTCGGCCTTGAAGCTGCAGCCGACGCCGCAATAGGCGCAGGTGGTGACCACGCTGCGCTCCGGCTGGCCGGCATCGATGATCGACTTCTCCATCAGCGTCGCGGTCGGGCAGGCCTGGACGCAGGCGCCGCAGGAGACGCATTCGGAATCGAGGAAGTCCTGCTTCTGCCCGGCCGATACCGTCGAGGCGAAGCCGCGGCCGTCGATGGTGAGGGCGAAGGTGCCCTGCACCTCCTCGCAGGCGCGGACGCAGCGCGAGCAGACGATGCATTTCGAGGCGTCGAAGGTGAAGTAGGGATTGCTCTCGTCCTTCTCCGCCTTCAGGTGGTTGGCGCCGTCGAAGCCGTAGCGCACGTCCCTGAGGCCGACCGCGCCGGCCATGTCCTGCAGCTCGCAGTCGCCGTTGGCGGCGCAGGTCAGGCAATCCAGCGGATGGTCGGAGATGTAGAGCTCCATCACGTTGCGGCGCAGCTTCGCCAGCTTGCCGGTCTGGGTCCAGACCTTCATGCCGTTCTCGGCCGGCGTGGTGCAGGAGGCGGGGGTGCCGCGGCGGCCCTCGATCTCGACCAGGCAGAGCCGGCAGGAGCCGAAGGATTCCAGGCTGTCGGTGGCGCAGAGCTTCGGCACCTTGGTGCCGATCTCCGCCGCCGCCCGCATCACCGAGGTGCCCTCCGGCACGGTCACCGTCTGGCCGTCGATCTCCAGGGTCACCGTGGCGGCGGCGAGCCTGATCGGGGTGCCGTAATCGGTTTCCTTGATCAGCATGGGGCGTCTCCTGCTCACTCTGCCGCGCGGTTCTGGGCGCGGTCGAAATCGTCGGGGAAGTGCTGCAGCGCGCTCTGCACAGGGAACGGCGTCAGCCCGCCCAGGGCGCAGAGCGAGCCGTCCAGCATGGTGGCGCAGAGATCGTCGAGCACCGCGAAGTTCTTGTCCTTGTCCTCGCCCTTCAAGATGCGGTCGATGACCTCGACGCCGCGGGTCGAGCCGATGCGGCAGGGCGTGCACTTGCCGCAGGACTCAACGGCGCAGAATTCCAGCGCGAACCGCGCCTGCAGCGCCATGTCGACGCTGTCGTCGAACACCACGATGCCGCCATGGCCCAGCATGCCCTTCTTGGCCGCCATCGCCTCGTAGTCGATCGGGGTGTCCAGCAGGCTGTCGGGGAAATAGGCGCCGAGCGGGCCGCCGACCTGCACCGCGCGCAGCGGCCGGCCGCTGGCAGTGCCGCCGCCGAATTCGTGGATCGCCTGGCGCAGGGTGAGGCCGAATGCCTTCTCGACCAGGCCGGGCCGGCGGATGTTGCCGGCGAGCTGCAGCGGCATGGTGCCGCGCGAACGGCCCATGCCGAAATCCTTGTAGAAGGCCGCGCCGCGGTCGAGGATCGTCGGCACCGCGGCGAAGGAGAGCAGGTTGTTGATGATCGTCGGTTTGCCGAACAGCCCCTTCAGCGCCGGCAGCGGCGGCTTCGGCCGCACCATGCCGCGCTTGCCTTCCAGGCTCTCCAGCAGCGAGGTCTCCTCGCCGCAGATATAGGCGCCGGCGCCGAGCCGCAGTTCGAGCTCGAAGCCCTTGCCGCTGCCGAGAATGTCGGTGCCGAGATAGCCGGCGGCGCGGGCGATGGCGATGGCATCCTGCATCCGCCGGAAAGCATCGGGATATTCGCTGCGGATATAGACGAAGCCCTTGCCGGCGCCGACGGCGATGCCGGCGATGGTCATGCCCTCGATCAGCAGGAAGGGGTCGCCCTCCATGATCATGCGATCGGCGAAGGTGCCGCTGTCGCCCTCGTCGGCGTTGCAGACGATGTATTTCTGTCCGGCGGCGTCGCCGTCGGTCCGGGCGCCGAGCACGGTCTTCCACTTGATGCCGGTCGGGAAGCCGGCGCCGCCGCGGCCGCGCAGGCCGGACTCCGTCACCGCCGCGACGATCTCGGCGCCGGTCATCTTCAGGGCGTTGGCGAGGCCGCGATAGCCGTCATGCGTCCGGTAGTCCGCCAGCGACAGCGGATCGACGATGCCGCAGCGGGCGAAGGTCAGCCGCTCCTGGTTCTTCAGATAGGGGATCTCCTCGGGCTGCCCGAGATGCAGCGGATGCCCGGCCTTGCCCTCCAGCAGGCCGCCGGCGAACAGGCCCTCGACGTCTTCCGGCGTCACCGGCCCATAGGCGATGCGGCCGCGTTCGGTGACCACCTCGACCATCGGCTCCAGCCAATAGAGGCCGCGGCTGCCGTTGCGTACCACCGTCACTGCCGCCTGGCGCCGCGTCGCCTCCGCCTCGATCCGGCGCGCGACGTCGTCGGCGCCCAGCGAAACCGCCGATGAATCGTTCGGGACGTAGAGGGTGACGCTCATGAATGCGCCCCCGTCTTGCCGCTTGCCGCGTCGATCAGCGCGTCGAACTTCTCCGGCGTCACCTTGCCGTGCAGCCTGCCGTCGATCATCACCGCCGGCGAACAGGCGCAGTTGCCGAAGCAATAGATCGCCTCCAGGGAGTAGCGCTTGTCGGCGCTGGTCTGGCCGAACTCGGTCTTCAGCCGGCGCTTGGCGCGCTCCTCGAGGTCGCGCCCGCCCACCGCCTGGCAGGATTCGGCGCGGCAGACCTTGACCACGTGGCGGCCTGGCGCCGCGGTGCGGAAGTCATGATAAAAGCTGATCACGCCGTGCACCTCGGCGCGGCTGAGGTTCAACTCCTCGGCGATCACCGGCACGGCGGCGGCGTCGACATATCCGAAATGCTCCTGCAGCGCGTGCAGGATCGGCAGCAGGGCGCCGTCCAGATGCTTCAGGTCGGCGACGATGCGCTGCGCCGACGGCGCATCCCAGCTGGCTCCCGGACCGGTTCCCGACATGCCGTTTTTCCTTACAATAAATCCAGTCGCGTCAAGGAGATAGAATCCACCAATCGGCGGGCGGAATCAAATCGGTAGGGATTATCGCTTGATAAGCATTGCTTATCAAACATCCCGTGCCCGGCAGCGGGACCCAGCCGGCCGCGCCGGGCGGATTTGCCTCGCCGGCGGTTAAGAGGGATAAAGACCGCACCGATGCCGCTTGCCGAGACCGAGGTTCGATCGCGGGATATGCCCCCTGAATTTTCAGAATTATCGATATTTAACAATAAGATATCTATAGAATACCAGTGGATCTCCGAGTCCCCAGGCGGGGCGCCGCTGATGGTCTTCCTGCATGAGGGGCTGGGTTCGCTCTCGGCCTGGCGGGACTTCCCCCAGCATCTCTGTGCGGCGGGCGGATACCGGGGCCTGGTCTATTCCCGCTACGGCTACGGCCGGTCCACGCCGCGGCCGGCCTCGGATCCCCTGCCGCCGGACTACCTGGATCGCGAGGCGCGCGACGGGCTGCCGGCATTCCTGGCGGCGGTCGGTGCCGGGACGGCGCGGCCCTGGCTCTTCGGTCACAGCGACGGCGCCTCGATCGCGCTGCTCTACGCCGCGCGGTTTCCCGATCGGGTCGCCGGCGTCATTGCCCTGGCACCGCATATCTTCATCGAGGATGTGACGATCGCCGGCCTGACCGAGGCCCGCCTGCAGTACCGGACCGGCGATCTCAAGGCCCGCCTCGCGCGCCACCATGCCGATCCCGACTCCGCCTTCCACGGCTGGAACGATGCCTGGCTGCATCCGGCGGCGCGCGGCTGGAACATCGAATACATGCTGCCGACGATCCGCTGCCCGGTACTGGCGATCCAGGGATACGAGGACCAGTACGCCACCATGGCGCAGCTCGACCGCATCAAGCAGTTCGTGCCGCAGACCGAGCTGCTGAAACTCGCTTCCTGCGGTCATGCGCCGCATCGCGACCAGGCGCGCGTCGTCATCATGGCCGTCGTCGATTTCGTTGCGCATGCGTCGCAGGTCGGCAGCGACTAGCGCGCCGATCATCTTTTCGTGAGTCAGCCTGGCGACATCCAGGCGAGTTTCCTCCGGGATTTACTGCAACTGCGCGGAAGCGGCGCCGTTTCATTCGCCGGCAGTCAGGGTTCTGCAAGTCAGCAACCCTAGCTTCGCCGCATGGCAAACGACAATTCACGCGACCCCGACGCCGATCGCGCCGATCTGCTGCTGCTCGAACATCCGCCGCAGGATCGCGGCCAGGTCGAGCGCTACATCAAGATCGCGTTCCAGCGCGCCTATGGGGCGAAGCTCACGCGGCTGATGCCGCGGCTATTCACCCTGCAGGCGCCCGACCGGCGCGTCGTCGCCGGCTTTGGTCTGCGCGAGGCCGCAGCCGGCCCGCTCTATCTCGAGACCTATCTCGACCGGCCGGTGGAGGAAGTCATCGGCCGCGAGGCGAACCGCAGCGTCGCCCGCTCCAGCATCGTCGAGGTCGGCAATCTAGCCGCCACGCCGGGCGGCGCCCGGGCGATGATCGTCGCCCTGACCAACCACCTGCACCAGGCGGGATTCGAATGGGTGACGTTCACCGGCGTCGCCGCCCTGCGTGCCGCCTTCTTCAATCTCGGGCTCTGCCCCTTCGTCATCGCCGCGGCCGATCCGGACCGCTTGCCGCCGGGCGACCTCGCTTTGTGGGGCGACTACTTCGTGGCGCGGCCGATGGTGATGGGCGGGCACGTGCCGTCGGGCCAGCGTTCGCTGGTCGCGCGGCACAAATCCGCCGAGGGGCCGCGCCTGTCCTTCCAAGCAGCGAACTTTGCCAAGCGGGTCCTGCCATGACAGCACTGCCTTTCGCCGACGCCCTCTCCGCGCTCCGCCACCACGCCGCAAGGCGTCCCGAGGCGCCGGCCCTGGAATGGGAGAGCGGCTGGCTGAGCTACGGCGAACTCGCGGCGGCGGTCGATCGCTATGCACGGACCCTGTTCCGGCGCCGGGACCTGCGCTGCGGGCTGCTGCTCGACAACGGGCCGGCCTGGGTGATCTTCGATCTCGCCGCGCGCGCCGCCGGCATCGTGCTGGTGCCGATCCCGACCTACTTCTCGGTATCGCAGATCCGCCATGCGATCCGGAGTGCCGGTCTCGACCTGCTGATCACCGATCAGGCGCCGCGGTTCCAGGAGATCTTCGATCGTGCGCCGCCGATCCTCGATCTCGGGCTCGACATCGCGCCGGAGGTCGTCGCCCTCGATCTGCCGCCGGGCGCACCGGCCTCACGGGCGGCGCTGCCGGCCGGCGGGCGCAAGGTCACCTTTACCTCGGGCACGACCGGCGCGCCGAAGGGCGGCTGCCTGGCGGATGGCGGCATCGACCGCGTCGCCCGGTCGCTGCACGAAGCGAGCGGCGCGCGCGGAACCGACCGGCATCTCTGCCTGCTGCCCCTGGCCACGCTGCTGGAGAACATCGCCGGGGTCGACGTGCCGCTGCTGGCGGGCGCCGTCGCCTGCGTGCCGAAGCTGGCCACGGTCGGCCTCAGCGGATCGTCGCAGGCCGATATGCGCGTCATGGCCGGGGCGATCGACGGCTTCCAGGCGACGACCATCGTCACCGTGCCGCAGCTGCTGCAGGGGCTGATCGCCATCGCCGCCGCCGGGGCCTGGCAGCCGAAGACCCTGCGCCTGGTCGCCGTCGGCGGCGCCCCCTTGCCTGCCGGGACCATCGAGAAGGCGCGTGCGCTCGGCCTGCCCGCCTTCGAGGGCTATGGGCTTTCGGAACTGAGTT
>CAZKDH010000057.1:0-3020 GCA_964551505.1 uncultured Rhodospirillaceae bacterium | reverse complement strand
CCAGCAGCGGCTGCCGGGCGCAGCGAGGCCCAGCATGGAACTGGGATTGGGGCAGTGGGCGGTGATCCGGCTGCCGTCGGCGAGTTCCATCTCGCTGAGGAAGCGCTTGTAGCGCCGGACCAGCCGGGCCTCGATCAGAGCTGCGTCGAAATGCATGGGATCGGCGTCGCGGGATGATTGCAACCGGGGGCGGTTCCGGGCAAGTTAGCCCGCAATCCGCCGCCTGTCACGGAAGAGGTCGATGAAACTGCACCTTCGCCAGCCTTGCCGCCTCGCCGCCGCCGGAATCGCCACCGGACTCGTCGCCGCCGCATTGTCCGTCGGCGGCTGCTCCTACCTGTCGAACGGCGCCTCCTGGACCAAGGCGAACACCCCCGCCGAGGAGGCCCAGGCCGATCTCGAGACCTGCCAGGCGCTGGCCCACGAGCAGACCAAGAAGGATGTCGACATCACCCACGACATCGATGCCGCTTCCGGCGGCGCCGGCAGCGGGGTCCCCGCGACGCCCGACATGCAGGGCTTCCAGACCCGCGAGGACTACAACGACATTCTCGGCACCTGCATGGCCGAGCTCGGCTATTCCCGGGTGAAATAGGACCCTCATGTCGGAAGCGAAGATCGTCACCGCCGCGGTCCTGGTGATCGGCAACGAGATCCTCTCGGGCCGCACCAAGGACGCCAACCTGCATTACCTGGCCGAGCAGCTGACCGCGATCGGCATCCGCCTCACCGAGGCGCGGGTGATTCCCGACGTCGAGGCGCGGATCGTGGAGACCGTCAACGAGCTCCGCGCGAAGTTCGACTACGTCTTCACCACCGGCGGGATCGGCCCCACCCATGACGACATCACCTCGGCCTGCGTCGCCGCGGCCTTCGGGGTGCCGCTGCTGAAGGATCCGCGGGCGGTGAAGCTGCTGACCGATCATTACGGCGCCGCCAACCTGACCGAGGCTCGGCTGCGCATGGCGCATATCCCGGAAGGCGCGCGCCTGATCGACAACCCGATCTCGACGGCGCCGGGCTTCCAGCTCGGCAACGTCTTCGTGCTGGCCGGGGTGCCGGCGATCGCCCAGGCGATGTTCGCCGGGCTCAAGGGACGGCTGCAGGGCGGCGATCCGGTGCTGTCGAAGACGGTGGGCGCCTATATCGGCGAGGGCGTCATCGCCAAGGATCTGGGCGCGCTGCAGGACCGCTATCCGATGCTGGAGATCGGCTCGTATCCGTTCTTCCGCCAGGGGAAGTTCGGCGCCAGCTTCGTGCTGCGCGGCACCGAGGCGGCGAAGATCGCCGCCGCCGCCGAGGAACTCCGCGGCATCATCGTGAAGCTGGGCGCCGAGCCGATCGAGGGCGAGGCCGCCCTTTGATCAGGGCCGCGACCTGAAGGTCAGCACCGTCTTGTCGAGGGCGACGAGGTCGAGGCGGTTCCGGCTCTTCTCGTAGCGCGTGGCGCCCTGCAGCGCGGCGAGGAAGGCCTGCTCGCGGGCGATCTCCTCGCCGAGGCAGCGATGGGCGCCGGCCTTCTGGCTGGTCGAGATGCCGAGGGCGATCGTCGTCTCCTTCACCTTCATGGTTCCGGCGATGTCGTGGCAGAGCGAGCGGCCGGTCAGGGTCCGGCCGTTGGCATCGAAGGCGATCTCCACCGGCGCCTTCGGCGTCCAGGGCTTCTGCGCGTTCATGATGTTGGTCGGGGGCGGCGTCTGGGTGACCAGGCTCCAGGCGGTGCCGGCCAGGGGATTGCGGAACTGCAGCGATGCCGAGGGCGTCCCGCTGGATGATTCGCCGCCGGCACAGCCGCCGAGGCCGGCCAACAGGGCGGCCGCCAGGGCCAGGTGGATCCATCGCGTCATCGCCTTGACCTCGCTCGAATGCAGCCGCAGATCCAGACTAGGGATCCGGCGGCGGATCGGCAAGGCAGCCCGTCTTGGCGTGCGGGGAATGGTGCGGCGGAATCTGGCCCGGGTCAGCAGCTTCGCCGCCCAGCCGAGGCCGAGCACCGGCAGGCAGGCGAGATCGACCAGCAGCAGCTCGAGCGGCCAGAGGTTGCGGGCGGTCGGGTCTCGGATGACGTCGACGGCGACCCAGAGGGCATCGGCGCCGACCACGGCGAAGGGCGCCAGGGCCAGCCAGCGCCACCAGCCCCGCCAGGTGGTGACGGCCAGGTATTGCAGCCAGAGGCCGAAGCCGATCAGGCCCAGGATCAGGATGCCGGTCATGCGTGGCCCCATGCTGTTGAAGACGCCGCGCCATGGTCGGTGCGGACCGGTTAAGGCCGGGTTACCCGCCGTGCGGGGAACCGCCCGCCCGCGAAGGCGATTGTCGGCCCGGACCGGCCAATGCTACTAACCACCCGCCAGCCCTGATCCTCCCAAGACTCGGCCGCCCGCTTGGTGGAACTGGTAGACACACAGGACTTAAAACACGGGTCAAAAAGAACCATAAGTTTCTAAGTAGCTGAAATAACACTTAAATATCAACAAAGAGACGGTTTGACCCCGTAGCACAATCATTGCACAATTTGCACAGACAAGGCCCCATGGCGAAATTGGTATACGCACACGACTTAAAATCGTGAGTTCCGCAAGGGACGTGTCGGTTCAAGTCCGACTGGGGCCACCACTTTTCTACAAGAGGTGTGCTGTGCCGAAGAAGAAATCCACAAGCGCAAACACGCATCATTTACGCGACGGCAACGTTGTCCTCTACAAGCGAGCGGGGACCCCTGCTTGGCAAGCTCGCTTCAAGATACCTGGGCAAGACGGCTGGCAGCGCATTTCAACCAAACTGGTAGACCTCAAAGACGCCAGCGAAATGGCGGGGACCAAGTTCGATGAAATGAAGTTTCGTAAGAAGCTTGATCTACCGCCTGAGACTGGTCGCAAGTTTGGCAAGATTATTACCCTCTATATCGATCAGCTAGAGAGCGACATAAAAGACGGTCTTGGTAAGGCGATCTTCCCAAGCTATGTCGGGATTGCAAAAAACTGGATACTGCCTTTCTTCGAAAACACGGCAATCGACAA
>CAZKDH010000056.1:0-87739 GCA_964551505.1 uncultured Rhodospirillaceae bacterium | reverse complement strand
CAGGCGCGCCCGAAATGGAAGCGGCTCAGCTGCGCGACCTCGGCCAGTTCCTGCAGCGAGATGGCGCGATGCAGGTTCTCCGCGACGAAATCCCGGACCAGGCGCTCCTGGCGGGTCGAGAGCCCGCCGCTTTCGGGAATTCCGGGCCCCTGCACCCGGCGCTGCACCCGGTCGATCTCGAGGATCGCCAGGAGCCCGAGGGTCTCGGCATAGACCGCGTCCACCGCCGCCGTCGCCTTCAACGCCGCCTGCAGCTTGGACAGAGTCGCGCGCAAGGCGGGTTCGTCGAAATAGAGCATCGGCCGGCCGTCTGTCAGGGCCGGCCTGCCCTGCAGTTCCTCGGCAACGATTTCCGGATCGTAGTAGACCGCGGTGAAGCCGTTCTGCCGCCGGGCGAGGCGGCTCCAGCCGGAGACGGGGGCACCTTTCGGCACGAAGGTCAGGGTGTCCCGGAGATCCAGTCGCGAGATCGGGGCCGCGTCCTGGAGCCTGGTCTCGCCGTCATTGAGGACGATGTCGTGCAGGGCGACATAATGCGCCGAGCCGACGAGCGCATAGCTGTATTCATGGCTGGCGCGGATGTCGATGTGCTCGGCGGTGAATCCGCGCCAGGTCAACGCGCAGCGCAGATCCGATTGGCCGTCGTCTTCTCGGAACTGCAGGGCAATCTGACTGGTCACCATGCGCATTGCCCCTCGTGTAGTCCCTTGGAAGGACTACCACCGGGTCGGATTCGCGGATACTCAATTGTGATCGTCGGTCCTAACTCCGGACTCCGATCCCAATATCCACACTCAGTTTACGCCATTGCGATTGGCGTTGCGGGAACACCGCCGTTCGCATCGCGCCCTTGCGCCTAGCGATAGGAGTTGTGGTAGTGGAAATGATGGCCGTCCTCATAGGGCTGGTAATGATCCTGGCCGTATGATTCGTAGTAGTCGCCGCTGGTATAATAGCCGCTGTCATTGCTGCTGCAGGCGGCAAGGCCCAGGCCGAGCAATGCGACGCTCAGCAGAGAGACGATGGATTTCATGGCGCGATCCTTCCCTGTAGGGCCGGCGCGGCATGGCGGCGGCCCGATGGAATCCACAACCGCGGCGCGGCTGATCGGTTCCCGCCGCCGGAAGAATTTTCTCAGGCCGGAACCCGGCCGCCCTCCAGCGCCGCCAGCCGCGACTCCAGCTCGGCGATCCGGCGGTCGCGGCCCTCGAGCGCGGCGGCGACGTCGGCCGCCTCGAAGCGCTGCGGGATGTGCTGCGGGCAATTCGTATCCCAGGCGGCGACGGTGAACAGGATCGCCTGTTCCGGCACCGCCTTGTAGTCGGCGGGGCGCAGGCGGGCGAGCAGCTCCGGATCGTCCTCGACGACCCGCGCCGTGCCCCAGAGCTTGATCCGCCGCCGCTGCGCAAAATCGATGAGGAATATATAGGCCTTGGGATTCTCGGCGAGATTGCCCTGGGTGATGTATTGCCGATTGCCGCGGAAGTCAGCAAAGCCCAGGGTCTGACCGTCCAGCACCTGCAGGAAACCCGCCGGCCCGCCACGATGCTGGATATAGGGCTGGCCATCGGCGGTGGCGGTCGCCAGGAAGAAGCTGGTCTGCGCGGCGACGAATCCGGCGAGATCCTCGCTGATCGCGGTCCGCCAGCCGCCGCCCTCCTCCATCCGGGCATAGCCGGCGCGCGAGCCCTTGCGGGCTTGGATCGCCTTCACCGTCGGGGTGAAGGCGACATCGCTGGAAAAAGCCTGGACGGACATGGCGGACCTCGATTCGCTTGGGGTTAGGCCGCCGCCTTGGGTGCGGCGACGACCGGGAAATCGATCTCCGTCTGCAGCACCTCGTTGACGTAGTTGGTCAGCGTGTTCAAGGCGACATGCAGCACGATCTCGACGATTTGCGCGTCGTCGTAGCCGGCGGCCTTTACCGCCTGCAGATCGGCGTCGCCGACCTGACCGCGATCGCGCGCGATCTTCGCGGCGAAGCGCACGGCGGCATCGGCCTTGGCATCGGTCGACGTGCCGCGGCGATTGGCGAGGATCTCGGCGTCGTCGAGCTTGGCCAGGTTCTTGCCGAGATAGGTATGGGCGGAGAGGCAGTAGCTGCAGCCGTTGATCTCGGCAACCGCCAGGGCGATCCGCTCGCGGGTGCGGGCGTCGAGGCTGCCCTTCGCCAGGGCGCCATTGAGGCCGAGATAGCCTTGCAGCGCCGCCGGCGAGGTGGCGACCAGGCGGAACAGGTTGGGCACCACGCCCAGTTGCTGCTTGACTGCCGCCAGCAGCGGCTGGGCGGCGGCCGGGGCGGCCTCGATCGAAGCGGGGGTGGGAATGCGGGACATCTCGGTTCTCCTGGGTTGCGCTGGCGGCGCATCCTTGCCGCCGCCTCCAGAACCTATTCACTCCTCTGTTCGATGATAATATCTTCAATTGACAGTGGATCATTGCTGTATCAGCAATAATACATGGACCGCTTCGCGACCCTGACCGCCTTCGTCGCCGTCGCCGAGCTCCGGGGTTTCGCCCCGGCGGCGCGGCGCCTCGGCCTGTCGCCCTCGGTAGTGACCCGGCTGGTGGCGGCCCTGGAATCCCGCCTCGGCATCCGCCTTCTGCAGCGCACCACCCGCTCGGTCGCCCTCACCGATGCCGGGACGCGCTACCTCGAGCGGGCGCGCCGCATCCTTGCCGATCTCGACGAGGCCGACGGCGCGGCCCAGGCGGAAGTGGCGACGCCGACCGGCCGCCTGGTGGTCTCCGCGCCGACGCAGTTCGGCCGGCTCCATGTCGCGCCGGTGATGAGCGCCTACCTGCTGCGCTATCCCGGCGTCGCCGCCGATCTGATGCTGGCCGATCGCCTGGTCAATCTGGTCGAGGACGGCGTCGATCTCGCGGTCCGCATCGGCCATCTGGCGGATTCCAGCCTGGTCGCCCGCCGGATCGGCGAGACCCGCCGCATCGTCGTGGCGGCGCCGGATTACCTGCGCCGCCGCGGCATCCCGCAGGATCCGCGCGAGGTCGCCGGCCACAGCATCATCCATTCCGCCGGCCAGGGCGGCGAGGCGAGCTGGCCGTTCTGGCGCGACGGCAAACCCGCCCCCCAGCTGGTGACGCCGCATTACGTCACCAACAGCGCCGATGCCCTGATGCTCCATGCCGAAAACGGCGGCGGCCTTGCCATGCTTCCCGCCTATCAGGCGGTCGACCGGCTGCGCGCCGGCCGGCTGCAGGTGGTGCTCACCGCCTTCGAGGCGCCGCCCTTGCCGATCCAGTTCGTCTATCCGACCTCCCGGCTGCTCTCGGCCAAGGTCCGCAGCTTCATCGACCTCGCCGCCGCCGGCGCCGACTGGCATTTCACCGAATTCTGAGATGCCCTATCCATCGCCACCTATCGATCCCCGGCGCATCGATTCCCGGAGTATTGATCCTTGTCAGGACGGCGATCCGGAATATAGGTTTACAGTCTTGAATGTCCTGATCGCGGGGCCCGATGCACGACCCGAGACGTCTGCTGGCGGTGGATGACGACCCGGCGATCCTGAGGCTCATCGAGCATGTGGCCGGCGGCCTCGGCTTCGCGGTCGAGACCGTCGCCGACGGCGCCGCTTTCAAGGCGAGCTATCTCCGGGTGTTGCCCGACGTCGTCACCCTCGACATCTTCATGCCGGAAGTCGACGGGATCGAGCTGATCCGCTGGCTGATCTCGATCGAGGCCAAGGCCCGGGTGATCATCATCTCCGGATCCAGCGGCCTGTTCACCGAACTCGGCGAACGGCTCGCCACCGCCCGCGGTTCTTTGCGGATTGCAAAGCTGCCGAAGCCGTTCCGAGTCGAGGAGTTGCGCGACGTCCTGCGCGATACCGGCTAACCTGCAGCCGGCGGTGGCTGCCGCACCGTCGCCTCACGACCCGCGCCGTCCAAGGATGCCTCGATGAACGAATCCGCCGGACCGCCATTGCCGACATCGTCCGCGCCGCTTGCGCCGCCGCCGGACTTCCGGGCGCTGTTCGAAGCGACGCCCAATCTCTACCTGGTGCTGACGCCGGAGCTGCGCATCGTCGCGGTCAACGACGCCTATTGCCGGGCCACCATGACGGTCCGCGACGAGATCGTCGGCCGCGGCCTGTTCGAGGTCTTTCCCGACAATCCCGACGATGCCGACGCGACCGGCGTCAGCAACCTCCGCGCCTCGCTGATGCGGGTGCTCGAGCATCGCCGGCCGGATGCCATGGCGCTTCAGAAATACGACATCCTGCGCCCCGAGAGCGAAGGTGGCGGCTTCGAGCTGCGCTACTGGGCGCCGCTGAATTCGCCGGTGCTGGACGCGTCCGGCACCGTCGCCTGGATCATCCACCGGGTCGAAGACGTCACCGAGACCGTGCGGCTGCAATCCCGCGACGAGGCCGGCCGCAACCTGGTGCGCAGCCAGCAGGCGCTGATCGAGCAGCTGCGCAGCACCGGCGGCTTTCTCGACGCGCTGATCGACAACATGCCGGCGATGCTGGTGGTGAAGTCCTATCCGGATTTCCGCTATGTGCTGTTCAACCGCGCGGGCGAGGAGCTGATGGGGTACCGCCGCGCCGACGTCATCGGCAAGACGCTCGGCGACTTCTTCCCGCCCGAGATCGCCGCGGAACACGCCGCTCGCGACGCGGCGGTGGTCCTCGGCGGCGCGCCGCAGGTGACGCTCGAGGAGCGCATCCAGACCCGCCACTGGGGCGAGCGCCTGCTGCGCGCCATCAAGGTTCCGATTCTCGACAAGGAGGGCACGCCGCGCTATCTGCTCAGCGTCTTCGAGGACATCACCGAGCGCAAGGCGATGGAGCAGCTGCTGCGCCAGGCGTTGAAGATGGAGGCGGTGGGCCAGCTGACCGGCGGCATCGCCCACGACTTCAACAATCTCCTCGGCGTCATCATCGGCAATCTCGACATCGCCGCCGAGGATCCCGGCGCCCAGGGTCCGGTGCGGGAATTCATCGCCGATGCCCAGGCCGCCGCCCTGCGCGGCGCCGAGCTGACGCGGCGCCTGCTCGCCTTCGCGCGCAATCAGCCGCTGCATCCCGCCGTCGTCGACCTCAATGGCGGCCTGCCGTCGCTGGCCAGCATGCTGCGCCGGACGCTGGGCGAGACGATCCGCGTCGAGGTCCAGCCCAGCCCCGACCTCTGGCCGACCCTGGTCGATCCGGCGCAACTCGACGAGGCCATCCTCAATCTGGCGATCAATGCCCGCGATGCCATGCCGAAGGGCGGCAGGCTCGCCATCGAGACGATGAACGTCACGCTCGACGGCGACTATGCCGCGCGGCACAGCGAGGTGACGGCCGGCGATTACGTCCTGGTCGCGGTCAGCGACTCCGGTTGCGGCATGACCGCCGAGACCCTCGAGCGCTGCTTCGAGCCCTTCTACACCACCAAGGCGCCTGGCAAGGGCACCGGCCTCGGCCTCAGCATGGTCTACGGCTTCGCTATGCAATCGCGCGGCCACGTCAAGATCTACAGCGAGCGCGATCACGGCACCAGCGTGAAGCTCTATCTGCCGCGCGCCGCGCCGGATGCCGCGGTCGCCACCGTCGCCACCACGTCGGAGCCGCTGCCGGCGCGCGGCCGGGAACTGGTCCTGGTGGTCGAGGACAATGCCGACCTGCGCAGCGTTACGGTGAAGCAGCTGGACGATCTCGGCTATCGCACCCTGGCGGCGGAGAACGGCCCGCAGGCGCTGGAGATCCTGCGGACCCATCCGGGGATCGACCTCCTCTTCACCGACATCATCATGCCGGGCGGCATGACCGGCACCGAGCTCGCCCGCGCCGCTCGCCAGCTCTATCCCCGGCTGCGGATTCTACTCACCTCGGGCTATACCGCGCGCGCCGTCGCCAGCGGCTTCCACGACATCGAGGGGCTGGAGCTGCTCAACAAGCCCTATCGCCGCCACGATCTCGCCCTGCGGCTACGCAAGGTGCTCGACGCCCGCTGAACCGCCGGGTGCCGCCGTAGTTTGCCTGCCTCGGCGCCCGTTCTTCGCCGGCAACCTCGATCGCAGTCAATCCAGATCCGGGCCGGGCTGGCTGTGCTGAAGATGGGAAACTCTTGCCAATCGGGCGCTAACCTGCGCCGTTGGTCCGGTGTCGCGCCGCGCCCAGCGCCGGTGTTGCAAGAGAGGCGGTTAGCCCGATGGAACGGCGGAACGTTCTCGTGATGGAAGACGATGCCGTCATCGGCATGTGCCTCGCCACCATGCTGTCGGACATGGGATTCGAGGTCGGAGAGGTGCAGTCCACGGCGGTGGAGGCGGTGCAGGCCGCCGGGCGCCGCCGGCCGGATCTGATGATCGTCGACGTGCATCTGGCCGGCGGCCACGGCATTTCTGCGGTCCAAGACATCCTGCGCGGCGGCTTCATCCCCCACATCTTCATCAGCGGCGACCGCCTCGACCAGGCGACGCTCGGCGAGGACGCCATCGTCCTGCAGAAGCCCTTTTTCGAGAGCGAACTCACGCGAGCCATCGATCGCGCCTTCGCGGCGCCTCCCCGCCCGTAGGTATATTCCGACCCTGGCGCCGGGCTTTCGCGATGCGCATCTCCTGGGCAAGTTCGGCAGGCGCGGATTCCGCGGCAGCGGGGCTCGCCCGGAATCAGAATCGAGGAGCGTGACATGACAATTGAAGCAACCAACGGCGGCAATGGCGGCCTTTACTTCATCGTCGGCGGCCTGGTCGTCGCCGTCGCGATCGGCTTCTTCGTCTATCAGGGCGGCTATATCGGCGGCTTCAGCAGCAAGACGACGACCCAGCAGACCACCACCGCACCGGCTCCGGCCGGCGATGGCAGCACCACGACCACCACGACGAAGCAGACCACGACACCCTAGCCTGGCCCGACCCGGCCACCCCGGCCGACGGACCGGACCGCGCACCTTCGACCGGATCGCGGCGTCGCTGTCGCGGCTGCGGCGCGGACCCGTTGTTTTCTGCCTGTCGCCTGTGGTCTAACGGGGGTGCCGGCCGGTCCGGGCCGGCGCAACCGGGATCGCTGCCGCATGCTGAAGACCAAATGGCCGGCCCTGGCCGCGCTGCTGGTGGCGCAGGTCCTGGCGCTCTCGCTCTGGTTCTCGGCCACCGCCACCATCCCCGCCTTGCGCCGGGAATTCGCCCTCGACGATTTCACCGCCGCCCTCCTCACCAGCGCGGTGCAGGCGGGCTTCGTCGTCGGCACCCTCACCAGCGCCCTCCTCGGCCTCGCCGACCGGCTGGATCCGCGCCGCCTCTTCGCCGCCGCGGCCGTCCTCGCGGCCCTCGCCAATGCGGCGATCCTGGTCCTGCCAGCCGATCTGCTGTCCGGGCCGGTCGCGGTCCCCGCCTTGCGCTTCGTCACCGGCATCGCCATGGCCGGGATCTATCCCGTCGGCATGAAGCTCGCCGCCACCTGGTCGTCGACCCGCGACGGGCGCAGCGATCTCGGGAGCCTGGTCGGGCTGCTGGTCGGCGCCCTCACCTTCGGTTCGGCCCTGCCGCATCTTTTCAACGCCGTCGGCGGCGTCGACTGGCGCCTCACCTTGGCGGCGACCTCGCTGGCGGCCCTCGCCGCCGCGGGCCTCATCGGCCTGATGGCGATCGGCCCAACCAGCGCCGCGCCGCGGGTCTTCCACATGCGCCACGTGCTCGCCGCCTGGCGGCAATCCTCCCTCCGCCTCGCCAATCTCGGCTATCTCGGCCATATGTGGGAGCTCTATGCGATGTGGGCCTGGATCGTCACCTTCCTGGAGGCGAGCTTCGCACTCGATCCGGGTCCCGGCGTCACCGACGTCGCACTCTGGGCGCGCTTCGCCGCCTTCCTCACCATCGCCGCCGGGGCGCTTGGCTGCATCGCCGGCGGCTGGCTGGCGGATCGCTGGGGCCGCACCACACTCACCATCGGCGCGCTGACGGTCAGCGGCCTCTGCTCGCTCGGCGTCGGGCTGTTCTTCGGCGGCAATCCCTGGCTGCTGGTGGCGGTCTGCCTGGTCTGGGGCGCCAGCATCGTCGCCGATTCGGCGCAGTTCTCGGCCAGCATCACCGAGCTCTCGGCGCGCGAGCTCGTCGGCACCATGCTCACCATCCAGACCTGCGCCGGCTTCCTCCTCACCCTGGTGACGATCCACCTCGTCCCCCATGTCGTCGCCTGGGTCGGCTGGCACTACGCCTTCGCCGTCCTCGCCATCGGCCCGCTGGTCGGCATCCTCGCCATGGCACGGCTGCGCCGGTCGCCGGATGCGGCGAAGCTGGCGGCGGGGCGGAAATAGCGCCGGGACGGCGATGGTCGCCGCCTAGGGGGTGAGTTCGAGGATCAGGTTGACCGGCGTCTGCGCGGCGCGGCGCAGGCCGGAGAACCCGGCCTCCAGCGCCACCTTGCGCAGGCGCGCCTCGCCCGCCTGCGCCCCGAGGCCGAGCCCGACCTCCTGCGACAGCGAGTTCGGCGTGCAGGCCATCGCCGAGGCGGCGTAGAACATGCGGCCGATCGGGTTCAGATTTTCCTCCAGCCGGTCGCCGGCATAGGGTTCGACCAGCAGCGCCTTGCCGTCGGGCTTCAGCGCGCGGCGGCAGCGCTGCAGCGCGCCGACCGGATCGCCGAGATCGTGCAGGCAGTCCATGAAGCAGACGAGGTCGAAGCCGTGGCCGTCGAACGCATTCGCCGCCATGACCTCGAAGGCGATGTTGGCGGTCACGCCCTGCGCCGCCGCCCGCCGGCGCGCGGTGGCGATCGAGGCGTCGTGGTAGTCGAGGCCGATGAAGCTCGATCTGGGGAATGCCTGCGCCATGGCGATGGTCGAGGCGCCGTGGCCGCAGCCGATGTCGGCGACTCGCCCGCCTTGGGTCAGGCGCTCGACGATGCCGTCAAGCGCCGGCAGCCAGCGGCTCACCAGATGCGCGCGATAGCCGGTGCGGAAGAAGCTCTCGGTGCCGCAGAACAGGCGATGGTTGTGCTGGTGCCAGCCCAGGCCCTCGCCCGAACGGAAGGCATCGACGATCCGCTCCTCGTCGAGCCAGAACGAGGCCGCGACCTCGAAGGCGGGCGCCATGAAGACCGGGCTCTCGTCCTGCGTCAGGACCATCGCCTGGGCCGGCGGCAGGGCGTAGGTCTGCCGCGCCGGATCATAGGCGACATAGCCGCCGGCCGCCTGGTTGGCGAGCCACTCGCGGACATAGCGCTCGCGGATGCCGGTCGCCTCGGCCAGCGCGGTCGAGGTGCAGGCGCCGAGCCCGGCCATCGCCTGGTAGAGGCCGAGCTTGCGCCCGACATTGACCAGCACGCCGGAGAAGGCGGCGCTGAGGTCGGCAACCACCTGGCCGACAAAGGCCTCGATTTCGTGCGGCGCGGGCGAAGGCATCGATGGGGTCATGGTCCGGTCCCTTTGTGTTCGCATGGGACGGCCGAAAGCGGCCGCCTTCCGTGCCGCCTGAGGTAGTCGCAAAGCCGCTGGTGATCTTGATATACTCCGCCAAACCCTTGCGAGATCGTGCCAATGCCGACGGAACGACGCGCCGCGACCGGGCTCGCGGCGCCGACCATCAATCTGGCCAGCGTCGTCTATGGCCTCGATGCCTACATGCGGGCACGCGGCGTCGATGCCGGCGACGCCCTGCGCCGCGCCGGGCTCGCGCCCGGCGACCTCACCGATCCGGACCGGCGCGTGCCGCTGATCCGCTACTTGCAGCTCCTGGAGATCGGCGCCGAGCTGCTGGCCGATCCGCAGTTCGGCCTGAAGTTCGGCGCCCAGTACGAGCCGCGGCATGCCGGCGTCGTCGGCAATGTCGCCCTCGCCGCGCGCACGATCGGCGCGGCCTTCGAGACCATCGGGCGCTACCTGCCGACCATGGTCGACGCCACCGTGCACGGCCTGGAGGTCAGCGGCGGGACCGCCTTCGTCTATTCCTACTACATCGACCCGCTGATGATGTCCTACCGGCAGAAGGCCGACTGGGCGATCGCCTTCGCCTGCAACCTGATGCGCGTCGGGCTCGGCGATCCGCGCTGGACCCCGCAGGAGGTGCTGCTGCCGCAGCTGGCGGCGGAAACGCCGGCTGAGCGCCGCATCCGCGCGGCGATCATGGGCGACAATATCCGGGTCGGCCATCCCTGGGCCGGCATCCGCTTCGACGCCGGCCTGCTGCAGCGGCCGATGGCGACGGCGGATGCGATGCTCGAGGGCCTGATGCGCCATTACGGCGATCTGCGGCTCGCGGCCCTGCCGGAGCGGCACGGCGAGATCGAGCCGCTGCGCCGCGAGGTCGCCCGCCTCCTGGTCGGGGGCGAGGGCGGCATCGCGCCCCTCGCCAGGGCGACCGGCACCTCGGTGCGGACGCTGCAGCGGCGGCTGAAGGATGCCGGGATGAACTATTCCGACCTGCAGAACGACGTGCGCAAGACGCTCGCCCTCAACCTGCTGGAGAACGACACCCTGGCGCTGGCCGAGATCGCCTTCTCGCTCGGCTATTCCGACATCAGCGCCTTCAACCACGCCTTCCGGCGCTGGGTCGGCCAGTCGCCCGGCCAATACCGCCGGCACCGCACGCCCCGATCCAGACCGGGCGCGGCGAAATAGCGGGCACCGGCCGACATGGGATGGGCTTGAATGGCGTGATCCGGAACGGATGTTCTCTGCGTGCCTCTCCTGCGGGCGGCGCCATTCCGATCGGAAGATCTCTCGACGACGATCCCGGCGCGGATGGCGCTGTTGTGGCCGACGGCGAAGGGTTCGCAGCGGCGGATTGATTCGATGCCGGCCTGGACTGGCAGCGTCGGGATCAGCGCGGGTCGCGGAAGAACATCGCCAGGATCCGGTCCCGACCGAGGGCGCGGACCAGTTCGCGGAAGGCGCAATAGGTCAGCAGCAGGATCAGCAGCCAGAGCTGCACCGCCCAGAAGTGCGGCCAGACGATCTCCTCGATCAGCCGCTTGTTGGCTGCGCCGAGGCTCCCGGACTCGCGCCAGAACCCGATCAGGTGCTCGGCATAGCGGAAGAGCAGCGCGGCGGCGAAATAGATCGCCGTCTTCCAGACCACGTTGTAGGCCAGCGGCCGGGTCGGGAAGCGGTTCACCAGCGGGAAGTGGTCGGCGATCAGCACCACCTTGGCGACGATCAGCGCGCCTATTGCCGCGGCGAGGAAGGCGGAGGCATCGATGCCGTACTGCTTCAGCATCAGCCTCTCGCTCAGCGCCAGGATCTCGAAGGCGAAGAAGAAGAACACGACGACCGGGAGGATCTCGTGGAATTCCTGCGCCACCTTGCGGCCGAATCCGGTCATCGGCAGCCCGGTGCGCCCATGGCCGGGAGATCGACCGGCACCATCTATTCGGCGGCGTGGCGGTGGGCGGCGCCCGGCTTCTCGTAGAGCCAGATGCTGGCGGGCGGCAGGTTCTGCAGCACCCGGTCCTTCACCCGGCCCTGCACGCCGAGCTTGCGCCGCGGCAAAGGCGAGAACAGGCCATAGGTGAACTGGATGAAGGGGGCGCCCGGCTCCAGCACGGCGAAGGCCTGCTCGCCGATCCGGTACTGCACCGACTTCTTCATCGACAGCAGCGGCAGGCTGGAGACGATGGCGGTGACCGGGGCGATGCCCTCCTTCTTCAGGAGCTCGCGGAGATGCAGGGCGTCGCCCAGCAGCACCTTCACCCCGGGATGGCGCTCGGCGAGATGGCGGTGCAGGGTGGGATCGCGCTCGATCACCACCAGGCGCTCCGGGGCGACGCCGGATTTCAGGATGGCGCGGGTTACCGGCCCGGTGCCGCCGCCCAACTCGACCACGTATCCCTGCGCCGACTTCGGGATCTGCCGCGCCATGGCGGCGGCGAGTTCCGGGCTGCTGACCGCAACCGCGCCGATCTTCAGCGGGTTCTTCAGCCAGAGTTTGAAGAGCAGGCGGGAATCCGCGAACATCGATCTGGAGCCGTTCCTGGTTGGGTTGCGCTGTCGGTCGTCGAGCCGGTTCCGGCTTGGTCGGGTTTCCTCGGGGGTCGGGTTTCCTCGGGGGCCGGGTTCCGTCGGTTCCGGCGGGGCGGACTCTACACCACCGGCGGCGGCCGGAGAATAGCCTCCTCGCCCCCGCCTTCGCCGCTGCAGCGCCGTCGTGCCCGGCGGGCCGCGGCCAGCTAGAAGGTGAGGACGACCTTGCCGGTGGATTTCCGCGCCACCAGCAGCGCGAAGGCCTCCGCCGCCCGGGCTGCCGGCAGCACTGTCGAGACCAGCGGCCGGATCCTGCCCTCGGCATGCATGCGGGCGAGGGCGGCGAAGCTGGGTCCCAGCAGCGCCGGCCGCTGGCGCCGGTAGGAGCCCCAGTAGAAGCCCAGCACGTCGAGATTCTTCACCAGCAGGATGTTGGCCGGGATCTGCTGCACCTTGCCGGCGGCAAAGCCGATGACGACGAGCCGCGCATTCCAGGCGACGCAGCGCAGCGAGGTCTCGAAGATCTCGCCGCCGACCGGATCGTAGACCACGTCGGCGCCGTCGCGCCCGAGGCCGGCGCAGATCTCCTTCACCCGGGCGCGCAGGTCCTCGGCCTTGTAGTCGATCGCGTGATCGGCGCCATGCGCCCGGGCGATGGCGGTCTTGTCGGCGCCGCCGGCGGTGGCAATCACCGTCGCCCCCAGGGCCTTGCCGATCTCCACCGCGGTGAGGCCGACGCCGCCCGCGGCACCGTGCACCAGCAGGATCTCGCCGGCCTTGAGCCCCGCCTTCCAGGTCAGCGCGCCATGCGAGGTGCCGTAGGCGATGATGAAGCCCGCGGCCTCGACCAGGCTCATCCCGGCGGGCACCGGGAAGACGTCGGCGGCCTTGGCGCGGGCGATCCCGGCCATGGCGCCGTAGTCCACCACCGCCATCACCGCATCGCCGGGCTGTACGTGGGTAACCGCGGCGCCGACCGCGTCCACCGTGCCGGCGAGTTCCAGGCCGGGGACGAAGGGCAGCGGCGGCTTCACCTGGTACTGGCCGGCGATCATCAGCGTGTCGGCGAAATTCAGCCCCGCCGCCGCGACCCGGATCCGCACCTCGTCCGGCGCCGGCGGGCCGGGATCGGGAAGCGTGGCCAACTCCAGGTTCCGGTAGTCGCCCCAGGCCGGGCAGAGCAGGGCCTGCATGGTCAGAAACCGCCTTCGGCGGCGGGCCGGATGCGGCCGGTGACGGTGCCGGCCCAGTTCTTGATCGGCGGCTGCAGCACGCTTTCCAGACGGGCGTAGTCCGCGTCGTCGATGACGCCGAGATGCTGCAGCACCCGGCCCATGATCACCTCGCAGGCGCGCCCCGCCCCGTCCTCGGCCTTGATGCAGATGCCGAGACCGTGCTGCGGCAGGGCGGCGCAATAGACGCCTTCCGCCCCGGTCTTGATCGCGGCCTTGGGGCGGATCACCTCCATCACCTGGGTGCAGAAGCGGTCGCTGCCGGCGACCATGAAGGGTTCCGCCATCATCGCCTGCAGGATGCGGCGGCAGGCGGCGGCGCGGGCCTCGGGCAGGTGGTGCGGGTCCGCCATGTTGGCCATGGCGAGGGCGGTGTTGCCGAGCGGCATGGCGATCACCGGGATGCCGCAGCCGTCGATGCCGCGCGGCACGTCGCCGAGTTCGCAGCCGCTCATCTGCTCGAGGATGCCGAGCAGGCGCTGCTGCACCGGATGCTCGTACTGGATATAGCCGCGGGTCGGCTCGCCGAGGAACTTCGCGGTGCTGAGGAATCCGGCATGCTTGCCCGAGCAGTTGTTGAAGGCCCGGGTCGGCTTCTCGCCGCTGCGGATCATCGCGTGCAGGCTGGGTTCGTGATAGGGGAAATGCGCGCCGCATTCGAGGTCGTCGACGCCGAGACCGGCGCGCTGCAGCCAGGCCTCGACCGTCTCGACATGGCGCGGCTCGCCGTTATGCGAGGCGCAGGCGAGCGCGATCTCCGCCTCGCTCAGGCCGAAATGGTCGGCGGCGCCGCTCTCGACCAGGGCGATGGCGAGCAGCGGCTTGATCGCCGAGCGGCCGTAGATCGGCTGCTCGATATCGCCCCAGGCGGCGACCACCTGGCCATGGGCGTCGACCACCGCGGCGCTGGCGCGGTGCCGGCTTTCCACCATGCCGCCGCGGACGATTTCAACGAGGACCGGCGCGGCGTCGGCGGGCAGGGTGGTCTGGGCGTGCGGCATGGGAACTCCGGGGCGGGCGATATGGGCGGCACCTTGCCGCGCCGCCGGAGAAGTTGCAAGCCGGCTTCAGTTGGCCGCGGGAGCGGCACTTTTCCGCCGCCGGAAGCGCCGCACCTTGTCGCGCGCGCCGCAATCCTCCATCGCACACCAGCGCCGGGAGAGGTTCTTGCTGGCGTCGAAGAACACCCAGCGGCAGTCGTGGCCGGGGCAGCGCTTGATGCGCTCGCGGTCGGGGCCGAGGAGGAGGTCGGCGGCGTCCCTGGCGATGGCGTGGCGCAGCTTTTCGACCGGGTTTTCGGCATTTTCCGCCAGCAGGATCCGGCCGTTTGCCGTGGAAACCAGCCGTTCCGACCGGCGCAACGCGGCGATTTCGCCGGCCAGGACCTGGAGATTCTGCGGTGCCTGCACGGTGTTTTCCACGGTGGCGTCCACGATCGCCAGCAGGGCGGCGCGGAAATCCCGGAGCCCGTGCAGCGCCTCCGGCCCCGGCGGCGGCACTGAATCCCAGCCTAACCTCTTGGCCCAGGCCGAAAAATCGGCGGCGCTCGCGATCCGGTCGCGCGGCCCCGCCCCGGCCCCGCGGGAGAGCGTGTTGCAGAAGTCGAGGCAGAGTCGCCCGGCCACGAATTCGTGCTTCGGGAGGAGGTCCGGCGCGGACTTATCTGTACCTGTCATGACAAGCTGGACTCCGTTACCATCAAATGATACTTGACTGGTAACGGCGGATGCAAGAGGATAATCGCCGTCAACCCCGAGGTCGCCCGTGCCGGTTTCCGCCGCCAAGATTGCTCCCGCGCCGCTTGCCGCCACCCCGCTATCCGCCGAGGCGGAGGCGCCGGCTGCCGGCATCCGCTACATCTGCCTCTCGATGCTGCTTTCGGGGATCGGGCCGGTGCTGGTGCGCAACAGCCCGGTGGATTTCGCGGCGACCGCCCTCTGGCGCCTGGCGATCGCGCTGCCGGTCGCCTTCTTCCTGGCCCGGCATTCGGTGCGCCTGCCCCGGCGCGCGCTGCTCGGGGCGGCGGCCTCGGGCATCCTGCTCGGCCTCGACCTGGTGCTGTGGAACGGCGCCGTGGTCCACACCACGATCCTCGTGGCGACGGTGCTGGTGATGCTCTACCCGCTGCTGGTGGCGCTGGGCGGCTACGTCTTCTTCCGCGAGACGGTGAGCCGGCGCCTCGGGCTCGGCGGCGGCATCGCCTTCCTCGGCATCCTGCTGATGACGCTGGGCGGGGCGAGCGACATTGGCGCCGCCGGCGGCAGCTCGAGCCTGATCGGCGATGCGATGGCGCTGACGGCGGCGTTCTTCTATGCGGGATCGGTGCTGATCTCGGCGCGGCTCTGCCGCCGGCACGATACCATCGCCGTCACCTTCTGGGTGATGCTGTTCGCCGCCCTGGGCGCCCTGCCCTTCGCGCTCCTCGAGGCGCGGCCGGTGCCGGTGACGCCGGCCGGCTGGCTCTACATCGCCTTCTACGGCGCGGTCACGCTGGCCAGCTACAACCTGTTCAATCGCGGGCTGAAGACCGTGCCCGCCTTCCTCGCCACGGTGATCGCCTATTGCCAGCCGGTGATCGCCACGCTGCTTGCCTTCCTGTTCATGCACGAGACCCCGAGCCCGCTCGACGTGGCGGCCAGCGCCGTGGTCATCGCCGGCGTGGTCATCGCGACGCTGCAGCCGCGGACCGGCGCAACGCGACCGGGCGGCTAGCGGCCTGCACCGCCGCCGCCCCTAGGCCTCGGCAAGACCGGGCGAGGGCGGCAGGGAGATCTCGGGGGTGGGGCCCTTCTGCACTTGGGCGAGGGCGGCGGTGACCAGGACAACGAGTCCGCTCGGCCGGTAGGCGACCTCGACCGTACCGCCGAGTTCCAGCGCCAGGACCTGTTCGATCATCTTCGAGCCGAATCCGGTCTCGGCGGGCGGGGTCACCGCCGGGCCGCCGGATTCGATCCAGTGGAAGGCGAACTGCGGCTCGGCCGGCCTGCGGTCCACGTCCCAGGCCATCTCGACCCGGCCGGTCGCGTTGCTGAGGGCGCCGTACTTGATGGCATTGGTGCAGAGCTCGTGCACCGCCATCGAAAAGCTGAGCGCCGCCTTGGCGCGCACCTGCAGGGGCTCGCCGCGGACGCGGAAGCGCTCGGCGAGGCCGTCGCGGCCGCGATAGGGCGCGATGCAGGCGGCGATGGTCTCGGCGAGATCGGCGCTCTCCCAATGCTCGGACATCAGCAGCTGGTGGGTATTGCTCAGCGCCTTCAGGCGCTCGCTGAATTTCCGGAAGTCGTCGCGGGACGCGTCGCTGGAGGTGAAGGTCTGGCGGGCGACGGCAAGCACCGTGGCGAAGGTGTTCTTCACCCGGTGGTCGAGTTCGCCCACCAGCAGGTCGCGATGCGCCTCGACCTTGCGCCGCGCCGCGCGGGCCGCCACCAGCTCGTCCATCGACCGGTCGATCTCGGCACCGATATCGGCGATCTCGCCCTCGCCGCTGCGCATGCCGGTGCGCGCCGTCAGGTCGCCGGCACGCCAGGCGCCGAGCGTGGTCAGCACCCGGTTGACCGGCCCGCGGACCAGGCCGCGGCCGAGCAGCCAGGCGGTGAGGAAGGCGAGAGCGGCGCCGGCCACGGCCAGCAGGGCCCCGCGCCCGGTCGCCTGGTCGATCGGCGCGAAGGCCTGGTCCTTGGCGATGCCGGCGCTGACATAGAGGCCGATCTGCTTTGCCGGGATGTAGCCGATGATGCGCTCGGTGCCGTCCTGGCTGGTGACCTCGAGCGTGCCGGGCCGGTCGCCATGCACCAGGTTCTGGAAGGCATCGGGGATGCGGGTGCCGACGAAGCGTTCCGGGAAAGGCTCGCGGGCGACGATGACGCCGTTGCGGTCGGCGATGGTGAGGGCGCGGTTCTGCGAGAAGTCGCGCTCGTGCAGGCGGGCGCCGAGCCAGCCGAGATCGAGGCCGGCCACCAGCACGCCGACCGTGGCGTGCTGCTGGTCCTTGATCGGCAGCGCCAGGGGAAGCAGCGCCCGCTTGCTGTTGAGGCCGATGGTGTAGTCGCCGATGACGAAGCCGCCGGTGGCGAGGGCGGCATGAAAATAGGGGAATTTGTCGTAGCCGGTGGTCACCGCCGGCGGCGCCGAGCGGCAGCGCACCGTGCCCGAGAGATCGAGCGCGGTGATCGCGGTCAGCTGCGGGAGGCCGGCCTTCACCTCGGCCAGATACTGGTCGCAGGCATCGGGCTGGAAGCCGCGCAGCACGGGCGCGCCGGCAATCGCCGTCAGGATGCCCTCGGCGCCGTCGAGGATGCGCTGGATCTCCAACGCGGCGAGCTCGCCGGTGCGGAGTGCCATGGCATCGACCTCGGCCGCGCGGTCCCGGCGCAGGGCGATCTCGTTATAGGCGAGGATGGCCAGCGTCGGCAGCAGGGCGACGCCGGTCACGATGAAAAGCCGATTGGCCAGCGAGAATTTCCGCATCCGCACGTGCATGCCCTGTCTGTGTCGGTTGACCCTGGACCAATTTTAAAATGTTGGAAAGGTGGCAATCGCCCGTGGCACAGATGGCTGGAGCGGTCGTTCGAACACAGAACGAGGGTTCGCAGCCGATGGCGGAGGCTGTCGCAAGATCGCGTATTTGCTGGCAATCCTTCCGGAATTTCCGGCGCGGTTCCAGCGGCGGCGCGGATGGAGCAAGCGATCCGACCGCCGACTTCTGCCGGCGGATTCGGATAATCCGCGGCTCAGGGCGGCACCGCATCGCTCTCGCGCAGCAGCGACGTGCGCGGGGCGATGGTCGAGAAGTCGTCGGCGCTGAGACAATAGGCCATGCGGCCCGCCGTGTCGGCGAAGGGAAACAGGGCCCATTCGAACAGACAGTCCCGCCGTCCGCGCCATTCGGTGGCCGAGAATCCGAAGACCGGACGGCCGGTATCGAAGAGGCGCTTGTAGAGGGCCAGATTCAGCGCCTGTGCAGCGGGCGTCCAGCCGGTTTCCTCGAGCCATTTCCCGGTGTAGTCCTCGCCGCCGAAGCGCACGGTCTCGGTGCCGACCAGGCGATAGCGGATCCGGAACGGCGGATCGTGGATCTCGATCAGCGAGAGGTAGGGCAGCCAGGGCTTGAAGTCGACCGGATCGATGGCGCTCTTGCGCGGCATAGCCTCGCCCTGGCAGAGCTCCGTCCAGACCGCCTCGACGCCGGCGATCAGGGCGGAGCGCAGGCGCTCGCGCGGTGCATACCAGACCAGATCGTCGATGGTCTCGAGATCCTCGGTCCATCCGCGAGCCGGCCCGGCATCCATCAGAATACCCATCTGGTTTGAGCCACCACCGGCGATGGCATCAGCGCAATATGATCGAGAAGGTGATCACCCTGTCGACGTCGACGCCGTTGGTCGAGAGCGGCAGGAAGATCGCCTGCTGGTCGACGTAGAAGCCGCCGGCATGGGGTATCGGCGACCAGTCGAAGACCATCGTCCTGCCGTCGATGGCGCGGTTGTAGTTGGCCAGCGCGTCCTCCTTGCTGGCGCAGATGAACCCTTCCTCGACCGGCAGGCCGGTGGCGTTGAACCCGCGCGCGTCGATCTCGTTCTGGCCGAGCAGGCGGTATTGCAGGCGCCTGGGATTCTCCAGGACCTCGACGATCTGGATCCCGGACAGCCATCGCTTCATCTCGACCGGATCTAAGTCGGCACGCGACGGCAAGGCGCGCCCGCGCCGCTTGCGATCCCAGTAGTCGTAGAATTCGCTGATCAGCGGGCGCGCCTCGCGCCGCATGACATCGACATCCGCCGTCTGCCGTCCGGGCTTCAATCCCGCCTGCCATGTCGATCCCGGTTCGCGATCCATCCGCCCGACTTTCCCCACTGGATGCCGCCGCCCCCTGGAACTGCATCCTGCTCCATTCATTTTGGCCCGGCAAGGCGGCGGGCGATACGGGCGGTTGGACGATCCGGGCGGGCAATCCGATAGGCGCGCAGGCTAGGGATCGAATCCTTCCGAAGCCTTGCCGCCCCGCCCATCCCGCGCTAGGTTCCCGGCCGCAAGCGCGATCGGGATCGGTACGGACGATAAGGCATGGACGACAAGGCACTGCCGCGGGGCTATTTCGGGATCGGCGTCGAGGGCATCTCGAAGCCGATGAACCTGGGTGCCGTCCTGCGCACGGCGCATGCGTTCAATGCCAGCTTCGCCTTCGCGATCAACGCCGCCTTCGACGTGCGGGCGGTCCTGGCATCGGACACCTCGATCGCCCTCAACAACATGCCGGTGCAGCTCTACGACGACGTGGCCGCCTTCACCCTGCCGCTGGGCTGCCGGCTGATCGGCATCGAGATCACCGAGGACGCGATCGACCTGCCCTCCTTCACCCATCCGCTGGCCGCCGCCTATGTGCTGGGGGCGGAGCAGGATTCGCTGTCGCCGGCACTGCAGGAGCGGTGCGATTTCATCATCCGGATCCCGACCCGCTTCTGCGTCAACCTCTCGGTCGCCGGCGCCATCGTGATGTACGACCGGATGGTGAGCCTGGGCCGCTTCGCCGAGCGGCCGGTGCGGGTGGGCGGCCCCGCCAAGCCGCGGGCGCCGCACCAGCGCGGCCTGCCGATCTGGAAACAGAACCGCTTGAAAAAGCTGAATAATCCCGAATAGGTCCCATCCGGCCGGGGGTGGATTTTCCGCCCCATCCCTGGTAAACCCCCGCCTCATGAGAGTGGGAAGACTTGGTGCGATCGCGGCGATCCTGGCCGGGCTGATCTTCGCGGGCGACGTCCGGGCCCAGGAGGCGCCGAGCGCCGCCAGTGCCGGGTCGCCGAAGCCGGTCGGCAGCTTCAAGGCCTGGCAGACGCTGACCTATGAGGAGCGCGGCCTGCTGTTGTGCTATACGATCAGCCGTCCGGGCACCAAGCTCGGCGATCTGGCCGGGCGCGGCGAAGTGGGTGCGCTGGTGACGCGGGTCGCCAATGCTGCCGCCAATGGCGGGCGCGACGAGGTGAGCATCGTCCTGGGCTTCGAGCCGAAGAAGGGCAACCCGGTGCTGGTGAAGATCGGCCGGAAGACCTTCCGCCTGACCCACCTCGCCGATGGCCGCGCCTGGGCCAAGGACGACGCCCAGGACCGGCAGATGATCGAGGCGATGAAGCATGCGGATTGGCTGGTGGTGAACGCTACCGCCGCCGCCGCGGGCAACGTGAAGACGCAGGATACCTATGCCCTGGCCGGGTTTGCCAAGGCCTATGCGGCGATGACGGAAGCCTGCCGGTAGGTGCCGGCGCCAAGCCCGGACATGACGGAGAGCCTGGCCGGTTCGCCCTATGCGAACCGGCATGATGACCAAGGATGAGGTCGGTGCGCCGCCGGCGCGCCGGGAAGGAACGAGAGCGATCATGAGCACGCAGCATCACGCCGAACTGTTCGCGCCGCCGAACGCGCTGACCGGCCAGGAGACCCTGAGCGGGCGGCGCAACCTGGTCGGGCTGTCGCGCGAGGAGCTGGAAAGGACCATGAAGGAGGTCGGCCAGCCGGCCTTCCGCGCGCGCCAGCTCTGGCACTGGATCTACCATCGCGGCGAGACCGACTTTGCGGCAATGACCACGCTCTCCAAGGATTTCCGCGCCGCCCTGGCCGAGACCTTCGTGGTCGAGCGGCCGGCGGTGTCGCTGGACAAGCAGTCGGTCGACGGCACGCGGAAATGGCTGCTGAAGTTCCCCGACGGCCAGGAGGTGGAATCGGTGCACATCCCGGAGGAGGATCGTGGCACGCTCTGCGTCTCCTCCCAGGTCGGCTGCACCCTCACCTGCAAGTTCTGCCATACCGGAACCCAGCGCCTGGTGCGCAACCTCAGCGCCGCCGAGATCGTCGGCCAGGTGATGAGCGCCCGGGACCATATCGGCGAATGGCCGAGCCCGCCCGACGGGCGCCAGCTCAGCAACATCGTGATGATGGGCATGGGCGAGCCTCTCTACAACTACGACAACGTGGCGAAGGCGCTGAAGATCGTAATGGACGGCGAGGGCATTTCGATCTCCAAGCGCAAGATCACCCTGTCGACCGCCGGCGTGGTGCCGATGATCGAACGCGCCGGGGCCGAGCTCGGGGTCAACCTGGCGATCTCGCTGCATGCGGTGACCGACGAGTTGCGCGACGTCATCGTGCCGATCAACAAGAAATACCCGATCCGGGAGCTGATGCAGGCCTGCCGCAGCTATCCCGGCCTGAACAATGCGCGGCGCATCACCTTCGAATACGTGATGCTGAAGGACGTCAACGACAGCCCGGCCGATGCCCGCGCCTTGGTCAAGCTGGTGCAGGGGATTCCGACCAAGGTGAACCTGATCCCCTTCAATCCCTGGCCGGGCGCACCCTTCGAGCGCTCGACGCCGCAGGCGATCAAGCGCTTCAGCGACATCGTCTTCGAGGCCGGCTATTCCAGCCCGGTGCGCACCCCTCGCGGCGAGGACATCATGGCCGCCTGCGGCCAGCTGAAGAGCGAATCGGTGAAGCTGCGCCGCTCCGCGCGCGACGCCGCCAAGGACGCGCCGGCGGCGGAATAGCGCCGGGCCCGGACAGCGGAGGATCATCGGTCCGATGCGGAAGGCGAAGCGACAATGGTGGATGCTGGGGGCCGGCCTGCTGGTGGCGCTGCTGGCGGCGCTCGCCTATCCGATCGACAGCGTGACGGTGCCGGCCTGGCGGCTGCAGGTCTTCGACGCCATCGGCCGGCCGCTGAAGGAGCTGCCGCTGCGCCAGGCCTGGCGCGACTATGCGGTGGACGGCAGCGATCGCCAGGCGGAGGTCCGCACCGACGCCAAGGGCAATCTGGCGCTGCCGCGGCGCCTCGCCAGCGCCTCGCCGCTGTCCCGCCTGATCCTGGCGCTGTACAAGCGCACCCTGGGCGGCGGGACCGGCAACGGCGGGGTCGCCTCGTGGCTGGTGCAGCGCTGCGACCTGCTGGAGGCCGGCCCGCGGCCGGCGCTCTATGCCGGCGGCGCGCTGCCGGCGAAGATCACCCTCACCTATCACGCCGGCATCGCCGCCACCGGCGCGGTGCCGAAGCCGGCGGAATGCGCCGCCCTCGAGGCCCAGGCACAGCAGGCCGACCGCCTGCAATAGGCGCCGGGACGGATCACGCACGCCGGGACGGGAACCTATCAGACGGGATGGATCAGGCGGGGGTGGCGAATTCCTGATAGGCGGCGATGGCATTGGCCGCGTACATCAGCGAGGGGCCGCCGCCCATGTAGATGGCCATGCCGAGGGCTTCCTCCACCTCGGCCTTACTCGCGCCGAGCTTGACCAGGGCCTGGGCATGGAAGCCGATGCAGGCGTCGCATCGAGCGGCCACACCGAGGGCCAGCGCGATCAGTTCCTTGGTCTTCTTGTCGAGGGCGCCGTCCCGTGAGGCGGCGCGGGCGAGTTCGCCGAATCCGGCCATGACGTCGGGAATGTCGGCGCGCAACGTGGCAAGATTGGCGGACACGGTGCGAGTCAGGTCGCGATAGCCGTCGGTCGGCGCGGTCATCCGGTCGCCTCCCATCAGCTGGTGCGGCAGGAACTGAAGCCGAAGGGCAGATAGGCCGGGCAGAAGCCGAAGACGCCAGTCGCCAGCGGGACCACGCCCAGCCAGCCCCAGATGCCGATCGCACCATAAAGCGTCGCCGCAATCAGGCCCAAGCCGACGACGATGCGCAGGATCCTGTCAATGCCACCGACATTCGTCTTCATGCTGTTCTCCGTTCCAGGTTCATGCACCGGCAGCTGCCGATTCATTGTTATATTGAACAATATTATATTTCTACATATAATAATGTCCGTCGACGCGAGCAAGGTTGAAGATGACGCACCCCCCGATCCGGATGAAGGCCATGCGGCGTGCGGCTGCCGATGCCACGACGGTCCTGCGGGTCCTCGCCAACGAAGACCGCCTGCTGTTGCTGTGCCAGCTCAGCCAGAAGGAGGCCTCGGTCGGCGAACTCGAAGCCCTGCTGGATATCCGCCAGCCGACCCTGTCACAGCAACTGGGCGTGCTACGGGCGGAAGGGCTGGTGGCGACGCGGCGCGACGGCAAGCGGATCTTCTACTCGGTCGCGGATGGCAAGGTCCTGGACCTGCTGCAGACCCTCTATGGGCTCTACTGCCGGAAGACTTAACGATCTTGCCGCCGGCGCGGCGGATTGGCAGTGGACGCCGGCCAACTGGCGCAACCGTTCGACACGTACTACCCTCTCCTTGGCCAGCACCTGAACCGGCCCGCCGCTGGCTTCCGGTTGAACGACGGGCCCCACCAACGGGGAGACATTGCATGTTCAAGCGCATCGCTACCGGCCTGACCGCCGGCTTCGGCCTGACCCTGCTCGCCGCGACCGGTGCCGCGGCGGATTCGATGCAGCTCGACCTGGTCGAGCGCGCGACCACCGATGCCGTGGTCGATCTCGGCGCCGCGGGCGACAGCGCCGGCGACCTGCTGACCTTTGCCAACGAGGTCTTCGATGCCGGGAACCAGACCAAGGTCGGCAGCGATACCGGCTATTGCATCCGGGTCGCGGTCGGGGTGTCCTGGGAATGCTTCTGGACGCTGAGCCTGCCCAAGGGCCAGATCACCGTCGAGGGGCCGTTCCTCGACAAGGGCGATTCCGTCCTGGCGGTGACCGGCGGCACCGGCGCCTATGCCAAGAGCCGCGGCGAGATGCGGCTGCATGCCCGCGACGACAAGGGGACGGAATACGACTTCAAGTACGATCTGCGCTAGCGGGGGGCAGGACGCGGGAGCGGGTGGCGCCTAGATCGCATCGAGATGCGGCGCCACCACCGCCCGGGTGTCCTGGCTGGAGACCACCGGGACGATCTCGAAGCTGACCCCGGCGCCGCGCCAGCGCAGCACCCATTCCTGGATCAGGCGCAGGTCGTCGCATTCCATCAGCTGGAAGCAGCGGCTGAAATTCGGCTCGACCCAGCTGTCGAGGTATTTCAAGCCCTCGGGAAACAGGCGCCCGGCATCGCGCAGGCGCTTGTAGACCGGCAGCATGTCGTTGTCCTTGAACCGCTCGACGATCATGAACAGCATCGGCCGATCCCCCTCCGCATTGCCGCGGGGGGGAGACTAGCGGATTCGCGCCGGGTCTTCTAGGCCGCCTCGCCGAGCGGCGTCTTGCCGGCGACCGCGCGGGTGAATTCCTCGTGGAAGCGGGTGAGCTGCGCCGGCGTGAGGTCGAACTTCAGGTGCAGGGCGCCGTCGCGCCGGCTGCGGACATGGCAGGGCAGCGCGTCGGTGAAGCCCTCGATCTGCACTTCCATCGTCTTGCCGCTGGCCACGTCCGGCGCCGCGCCGCGCAGCATGACGCCGCCCTCGGAGATGTTCTCGGCGATCATGTCGACCCGGCCGCCGTCGACCATCGCCCTGGCCTGCTTGCGGAAGCCGTAGCGCGGCTTGCGGCGGCGCTCGACGTTCTCGGTCGAGGTCTTGACCACCTTCACCAGCACGGCGCCGAGGTCGTCGACGCTGCGCGAGACGTCGCCGGCCAGGGTCTTCAGCGCGTCGGCGCGGTTGCCGGTCTGGGTGGATTCGGCGGAGACCTCGGCGATCCGCTGCGCCACCTCCTGCGCCGCCACCGAGGTCTCGGTGACATTGCGGGCGATCTCGGCGGTGGTGGCGTTCTGCTCCTCGATCGCCGCGGCGATGGCGCTGGAGACGGTCTCCACCGAGTGGATCGAATCGACGATGGACTTGACCGCGCTGACCGCCCGGTCGGTGGCGGACTGCACCGCGCCGATCTGGGCGGTGATCTCGTCGGTCGCCCGCGCGGTCTGGGTGGCCAGGGATTTCACCTCGCTGGCGACCACGGCGAAGCCCTTGCCGGCTTCCCCGGCGCGGGCCGCCTCGATGGTGGCGTTGAGCGCCAGCAGGTTGGTCTGGCCGGCGATCTCGTTGATCAGGCTGGTGACGGCGCTGATCTTGGCGACCGCATCGGAGAGCTGGCCGATGGTGGTCTGGGCGCCGGTCGCGGCGGCGACCGTTTCGCCGGTCACCCGCTGCGCCGCATTGACCTGGGTGGCGATCTCGGCGATCGAGGCACTGAGCTCCTCGGAGGCCGAGGCCACGGTCTGGATGTTCGCCAGGGCCTCGGTCGCCGCCGCCGCCACCGTCTGGCTGCGCGAACTGACGGTGGTCGCCGACTGCGACATCTGGTTGGCGTTCTCGGTCATCTCGCCGGTGAGACGGGCGACGACGTCGACCGCGCCCTTCGACTCGCGCTCGACGGTCTCGGCCATCGAATGCAGGGCATGGGCGCGCTCCTCGGAGGCCCGCTCGTCGCGGATGCGCCGCTCCTCGGCGGTATAGGCGAGCTTCGCCCGCATCGCCCTGAGCCGGGTCGCCATGCGGCGGAACTCGGCGATCGACGACGATTTGATCTGGTGGTTGTTGTCGCCGGAGGCGATGGCGTCGAAGTCGCCCTGCAGCTGGCGCAGCGGCTGGCGCAGGCTGTTGGCCAGCATCCAGCCGGTGCCCCCGAGCAGCACGACGATGAGGGCAAGCAGCCCGACGGCGCTCCACAGATGCAGGCCGAAATCGGACTGCGAAGAGGCGTAGATCTCCTGGCTGACGTCGACCTGGAGCTTGGTGAGGGCGGCGAGGTCGGCCTCGAGCTTGGCAAAGGTCGGCTGCACGGTATCGATCATGTGGGCCGACAGCGCCGCGGTGTCGCCGGCCTTGGCCAAGGCAACGCCCTTGGCGAGCCCGTCCTGGAGGAAGGCGTCGCGATCGGCGACGAACTGCTTGGCGAGTTCGGTTTCCTCCGGCGTCAGGTAGGTCGCCATATAGGCCTCCCATTGCGCCGCCATTTCCGTCTGCTGCCCGGCGATCGCCGCCTCGATGCTCGGGGCCGGCCGGCCGGCAAGCAGATCCAGGGCGGCGATCTGCAGGAGCTCGACGCTCTGGTGCAGATCGGTGCCGATCGCGCTCATCTGGGCCAGCGGCACCGCGCGATCCAGATACAGGCTGCGAATGTCGGTATTGGAATCATGCATGCCCTTGAGGCCGAGGACGGCGACCAGGACCACGCCGACCAGGAAGCCGAGGCCGGTCATCGCCATGCGGCCGCCGATGTTGTTGAGCCTGGCCGCCAGGCTGTGCTTCAGGCCGCGATGGATGACCTGGCCGTCCTCGACCGAGAGCCGCTTGTCGGCGCCGGTGCGAATGGCCTTGTAGGCCTGGTCGGCGGCCTTGATCTGGTCGCGCGTCGGCTTGTTGCGGATCGAGATGAAGCCGACGATCTGCTTGTTCTCGATCACCGGCGTCACATTGGCATGGACCCAGTAGAAGTCGCCGGTCTTGGTGCGGTTCTTCACCAGGCCTTCCCAGGGCTGCCCGCTCTTGATCACGCGCCAGAGATCGGCGAAGGCCTCCTTCGGCATCTCCGGATGGCGGACGATGTTATGCGGTGAACCGACCAGCTCGCCTTCGGTGAAGCCGCTGATCTGGATGAAGTCCTGGTTGACGAACACGATCTTGCCGCCGGCATCGGTCTGCGAAACCAGGAGCTGACCGTCCCGCATTTCGACTTCGTTGGTCGTCACTGGTTCATTGAGACGCATGACATCCTCCAAGTTGGTGAGGCGCTCGAGCGCCAGTCCACCGTTGTTGCATTCTAGGGCGCGTGGTCATCCTCATTTTTGATTTAAATCAATAGGTTATGGTAAAAATTCAGTTAGCGTCCGAAACTGCAATTTTCGCAAAACGCATAGGATCGAGAGGGGTTTCCTCCGCCGTTCAATCGGTCCTGTCCTATGGATGGGTGGCAATTCTTGTTCCCACCCTTCCCGGGCGCCGGGCGCCATCATGCCGCCTCGCCCAGAGGGCGCCGGCCGGCAATCGCCTTGGCAAACTCCTCCTGAAACCGCGGCTCCAGCCCCGGCGTCAGATCGAACTTCACATGCAGGGCGCCGGCCCGCCGGTTGCGGACGTGGCAGGGCAGGGCATCGGCAAATCCCTCGATCCTGACCTGCAGGGTCCCGCCCGGCGCCAGCTCGGGCGCCGCCCCGCGCAGCATCGCGCCGCCGCTGGAGATGTTCTCCGCGATCATGTCGATCTGCCCGCCGTCGACCAGGGCCTTGGCCGGCTTGCGGTAGCCGTAGCGCGGCTTGCGGCGGCGCTCGAGGTTCTGCATCGAGTCCCGGATCACGTTGACCAGCGCCTGGCTGAGATCGTCGACGCTCTTGGCGACGTTGCCGGAAAGCTCCTTGACCGAATGCGCCCGCTCGCCGGTCATGCCGGATTCCGTCGAGACCTCGGCGATGCGCTCCGCCACTTCCTGCGCCGCGACCGAGGTCTGGGTGACATTGCGGGCGATTTCCGCGGTGGTCGCACTCTGCTCTTCCATCGCCGCGGCGATCGCCGAGGAGACGCTCTCGACGCTGCGGATCGAATCGACGATCGACTGCACCGCGCCCACGGCGCTGTCGGTTGCCGCCTGGACCTCGTTGATCTGCGAGGTGATGTCGCCGGTCGCCCGCGAGGTCTGGTTGGCCAGCGACTTCACCTCGTTGGCGACCACGGCGAAGCCCTTGCCGGACTCGCCGGCGCGCGCCGCCTCGATCGTGGCATTGAGCGCCAGCAGGTTGGTCTGGCTGGCGATCTCGCTGATCAGGCCGGTGACCTGGCCGATCCGCCCGACCGCCTCGGACAGGCGCGAGATCGTGGCCTGTGCCGCCGCCGCCGCCTCGACGGTCTCGCCGGTGATCCGGCGCGCGGAATTCACCTGCGCCGCGATCTCGCCGATCGAGGCGCTGAGCTCCTCGGAGGCGGCGGCCACGGTCTGCACGTTCGCCTGCGCCTCGGTGGCGGCAGCGGCCACGGTCTGGCTGCGATCCGTCACGGTTGCCGCCGAGCCGGACATCTCGCTGGCCTTCTGCGCCATCTCGGTGGTCAGCTTGACCACCACCGCGACCGCGCCGCGGGTCTCGCGATCCACCGTCTCTGCCATGCTGGCCATCGCCTGCGACCGCTCCTCGCCGGCGCGTTCGCCGCGCTCGCGGGCCTCTTCCGCGGCATAGGCGATCTTCGCCCGCATCGCGCGCAGGCTGGTTCCCAGCCGCTGGAATTCGACGATCGGGACGAACTTGATCTCGTGATGAGAATCGCCGCGGGCGATGGCGGCGAAGTCCTCGGCAAACTGGCGGAGCGGCCGCTTGACGCTGCGCAGCACCGACCATCCGGCGAGCAGCATCACCGCCACGGCGAGGACCAGCAGGCCGATGCCGAGCGAGAGCCGGCCCGGCGACTCCGCCATGGCATTCAGCCCGTACCCGGCGATCGGCAGGATGCCGGCGATGACGGCAAGCCCGGCCAGCACCATGCGCCCGGTCAGGCTGCCGGTGAGGCGCCCGAGCTGATGCCGCAGGCCGCGGCGGATCGCTCGGCCGTGATCGACCGCCAGCCGCTTGTCGGCACCCGACCGGATGCTGGCATAGGCCGCTTCCGCCGCCCGCACCTGATCGCGGCCCGGCTTGGTGCGGATCGAGATGTAGCCGGTGATCCGGCCATGCTCGATCACCGGGGTGACATTCGCATAGACCCAATAGAAATCGCCGCTCTTCGCCCGGTTCTTCACCAGGCCTTCCCAGGGCTCCCCGCCCTTGATCACGCGCCAGAGGTCGGCGAAGGCCTCCTTCGGCATATGCGGATGTCGGATGATGTTGTGCGGCGCGCCGATCAGCTCGCCCTCGGAATAGCCGCTGATCGCCAGGAATTCATGGTTGACGAAGACGATCCGGCCGCCGGGGTCGGTCTGCGACACCAGCAGCTGGCCGTCGCGCATCAGGATCTCGCGGTCGGTGATCGGCTCGTTCAGGCGCATGATGCCCTCGGCGCAAGGCGGTCGTTGGCGGGTTCCCGGTTGGGAGTGGCGACGGCGAGGCGCGGATCGATCTTGCGCCCGTCGCGCCGCAGCAGCACATAGAGGCCGATGCCGCCGATGACGGCATTGATGGCAAAACCGCCGATCGCGGTCGCATACACCATCGTAGCTTCCCCAGTCATAGGCACAGATCCCGCGATCTGCGCCAATCTCCCGAAAGCCCTGCCCTACCCCGCGCGGCCGGCACCCGGCTCCGTCCCGATGTCCAGCCTAGGCACGGACCTCCTTGAGGAAGGCGCTGACCTGGTCGCGCAGCAGGGTGCCGTTCTTGGCAAGCTCGCCGGCCGAGGCCAGCACCTGGCTGGCGGCCGAGCCGGTTTCCTGGGCCGCCTGGGTCACGCTGCTGATGTTCGAGGAGACCTCGGTCGTGCCATGGGCGGCCTGCTGGACGTTGCGCGAGATCTCCAGGGTGGCGGCGCCCTGTTCCTCGACCGCCGAGGCGATGGCGGTGGAGATCTCGTTCACCCGGTTGATCGTCTGGGTGATGTCCTGGATCGCCTTGGCCGAGCTAGCGGTCGCCTCCTGGATGGCCCGGACCTGGCCGGCGATCTCGTCGGTCGCGCGGGCCGTCTGCGTGGCCAGCGTCTTGACCTCCGAGGCGACGACCGCGAAGCCCTTGCCCGCCTCGCCGGCTCGCGCCGCCTCGATGGTGGCATTGAGGGCGAGCAGGTTGGTCTGGCCGGCGATGTCGTTGATCAGGCGGACGACGTCGCCGATCTTCTGCGCCGCCTCCGCCAGGCCCTGGACCTTGGAATTGGTGTCGTTGGCCTGGGTCACCGCATCGCCGACGATCCGCGAGGATTCGCTGACCTGCGAGCTGATCTCGTGGATCGAAGCCGAGAGTTCCTCGGTCGCCGAGGCGACGGTCTGCACGTTCTGCGTCGTCTCCTCGGAGGCGGTCGCCACCGCCGTCGACTGGCGCGAGGTCTCCTCCGCGGTGGCGGACAGCGTCTGCGCCGTCGCCTGCAGCTCGGTCGAAGAGGAGGTCACGCTCTTCAGCACCTCGCCGACCGTCGATTCGAAGCGATCCGCCATGTCGTGCATCGACTTGCGCCGCTCGGCCTCGGCCCGCTTCTTGGCGGCCTCCTGCTCGGCACGCAGGCGTTCGGTCTCGATCATGCTCTCCTTGAAGACCTGGACGGCGGCGGCCATGCTGCCGATCTCGTCCTTGCGGCCCTGGGCCGGGATCTCGGCCTTGGTGTCGCCCGAGGCGAGCACGCCCATCGACCGGGTCATCTCGGTGATCGGCACGGTGATGCTGCGGGCGACGACGAAGCCGATGCCGATGCCGAGCAGGACGGCGAAGCCGGAGACGATCATGGCGATCAGCTTCCCCTGGCGCATGTCGGCGGTGGCGACCGGCCCCATTTCCTTCTGCGCGGCAATGGCATCGTCTACGATGACCTGAAGCGCATCGCCGGCCGAGGCGCCGAGCTTCGACATCGTGTTGTCGACCAGGTCGCCGCGCTGCAGAATGAAGCCCTGCATCTCCTCGAAGGCGGCGATGTATTCCTTGGCCATGGCCACGGCATCCCCGGTCAGCGTCCGCTGGTCCGGGCTCGATACCGCGGCGAGCATGGCATCGGCCGCGGGCAGGAAATCGGCTGCGAGCTTGCGGAAGGCCGCGAGATTCTCCGGGGTGCTGTCCTTCTCGAACTTGGCCTTGTAGATGCGGATGGTCAGCACCGCACGGATCAGGTCGTTCATCTGGTTGGCGACGACGTCGTTGCCGGTGGCGCTCGCCATCTCGGCCACCTTGGTCATGCCGTCGATGGTCTTGGTGCCGAGTTCGAGCAGCTTCTTGTTGGAAGGGACCGTCTGCCTGGTGATGTCGACCACCTGCTTGAAGCCGGCCGCATAGTCGTTGGCGTCCTGCTCGATCGCTGCCACGGATTTCGCGTCGTTTGTATCGATGAAGACGGACTTCTCCTTGGCGATCTCGGTGGTGAGAACGGAGAGCGCATCGGCTGCCTTCTGCTCGGCCTCATCGGTGCCCTTCGCCAGGTAGACGCGGACGTAGAACCGGGCGGCCATCAGGTCGCCGTTCCAGTTGCCGGCGGTCGCAGTCTCCTTGGACGCCTGCTCATAGCCGGCAAAGCTCTCGTCGGCGCCGGTCAGGCTGACATAGGCGGAGATCGACACCGCCAGCAGCATCGCCAGCAGCGCACCGATGCCGATCGCGAGGCGTGCGCCGATCTTGAGGTTCTGCCACATAGACATTTCGTGCCCCTCGGAAACCTGTCAAAGAAGATGATGCGATCGCAGGTGTTCGATCCGCCGACGACTATGGCGCGAAGCTGTTAAATCGCGCTTAAGGCAGAATGGGAATGCAAGCGCGGCGACAGAAGATAGACCTAACAAATCATGCCAGCCGCTTCTAAGATAAGCGGCGCAAACACAACCAATCGCTGGCTTATTGCCGTATCCGGATTTTTATCATGAACCTGACACGCTTTCGCGAAATGCCAATTGTATTGCGAAACGGATTCAAGGCGCGAAAAATCCCGCGTCGCCGTGCGATGCGGATGCTTCGTGCGCTGGCGCTCTGCAGCCTCGCACTCGTCTCGCCGGCCGGCGGCCAGGCCCGTGCCGACGGCGCCGAAACCGCGGTGCCGGCGAAGCCGGATCCGGCGATCGAGATGATGAAGCCCTGCAGCGAGGGCAACGATCCGGAACTGCAGGCGATCGCCTGCACCGAGCTACTCACCGGCGGCCGGCTGTCCGGCCCGCAGATGACCGCGGCCTATGTGTTTCGCGGCAAGGCCAATGCGGCGCGCCAGCAGCTGCCGGCGGCGATCGCCGATTTCACCGCAGCGCTGAAGCTCGATCCGCGCGCTGCTGACGCGCTCTATAACCGCGGCGCGACGCATGCGCTGGTCGGGCGCTACGATCTCGCCCTGCAGGATTTTGGCAAGGTGCTGGAGCTGGCGCCGAACGATGCCGACACGCTCTACTACCGCGCCGGCATCTATGCCCTGCAGGGCCGCGACGATGCGGCGATCAAGGATCTGACGACGGTGCTGAAGCAGCATCCCGAAGACCCGCTGTCGCTGGTCGATCGCGGCGGCATCTACATCCGCGTCGGCAAGTTCGATGCGGCGATCCAGGATTTCACGGCGCTGCTCAAGGTCAACGCCAAATCCGCGGATTCCTACTACAACCGCGGCCGCGCCTATTTTCTGAAGGGCGACTTCAAGGCGGCGGCGGCGGATTTCGATGCCGCGATGCAGAACCGGGCCGAGAATCCCTATGCCGCGATCCGGCTCTATCTGGCGCGGCTGCGCGCCGGCAAGCCGGACCTGAAGCCGCTGCAGGAGGCGGTGGCGAAATACGACCCCGAGCAATGGCCGCTGCCGCTCGCCGCCCTGATCCTCGGCAAGGTCTCCGAAGTGGACCTGCTGCAGGCGATCCAGGTCAAGGATCCCGCGGTCGCCCTGTCGCTGTCCTGCGAGACGCATTTCTATCTCGGCGAACTGGCCTTGGCGAAGGGCGACAAGGCGGCCGCCGCCCGGCAGTTCCAGGCCGCCGTCGCCAGCACCTCGCGCGGCAGCATCGAATACATCGACGCCACGCTCGAGCTGAAGAAGCTGGGGAAATAGCCGGAGCGGTTCAGCCCGGGGGAATGTCGGCGAGCGCGCGATAGACCGGCTTTCCCGCCGCCCGGAACAGGTCCATTTCCGCATCGGCGCCCTGGGACGCGCCGCCGACGCGCAGGCAGGCGTCGCAGCGCTCCGCCAGGGCGAGGCTGAGCGGCATCATCATCGCCTCGAACCGTTCCGCTCCCGCCGCCTCGATCACCGGCAAAGCGAGGTTGACGCCGATGACCGGCACGTGCCCGCGGTCGAAGACGGCGGCGGCGGCGCGGTTCATCGCCCGCAGGTTCGCCGCCCGTTCGGCCGGGCCCGCCCGGCCGCCCGGCCCGGTGCCGCTGGTATAGGGCCCGCTCACCATGATCCACATCGCCGCACCCCCTCCTCCCGGCCCGCGGCAGGCGGCCCGGCCACTTGCCCGCCCCGGGGCTTTCCCCTACTGTCCGGCCGCTTTTCGTGCGGGACAAGAGGGTTTCCATGGCTGCCAAGGGTCATCACCGGGACATCAAGAAGGTCGTTCTCGCCTATTCCGGCGGTCTCGACACCAGCGTCATCCTGAAATGGCTGCAGGAGACCTACCGCTGCGAGGTGGTCACCTTCACCGCCGATCTCGGCCAGGGCGAGGAACTGACCCCAGCCCGCAAGAAGGCCGAGATGCTGGGCATCAAGCAGATCTACATCGAGGACCTGCGCGAGACCTTCACCCGCGACTACGTCTTCCCGATGTTCCGCGCCAACGCGCTCTACGAGGGGCAGTACCTGCTCGGCACCTCGATCGCCCGGCCGCTGATCGCGAAGCGGCAGATCGAGATCGCCCGGGAGACCGGCGCCGATGCGGTCTGCCATGGCGCCACCGGCAAGGGCAACGACCAGGTGCGCTTCGAGCTCTCCGACTACGCTCTCAATCCGGACATCAAGGTGATCGCGCCCTGGCGGGAATGGAACCTGACCAGCCGGACGACGCTGATCGAATTCGCCGAGAAGCACCAGATCCCGATCGCCAAGGACAAGCGCGGCGAGGCGCCCTTCTCGGTCGACGCCAACCTGCTGCACTCCTCCTCCGGGGGCAAGGTCCTGGAGGATCCCTGGGTCGTGCCCGAGGAGTTGGTCTATCAGCGCACGATCTCGCCCGAGGCGGCGCCCGACAAGGCGAGCTACATCGAGATCGGCTTCGAGAAGGGCGACGCGGTCTCGATCGACGGCGAGAGGCTGTCCCCGGCTGCCCTGCTCACCCGGTTGAACGCGCTCGGCAAGGCCAACGGCATCGGCCGGCTGGACCTGGTGGAGAACCGTTTCGTCGGCATGAAGTCCCGCGGCGTCTACGAGACCCCCGGCGGCACCATCCTGCACAACGCCCATCGTGGCATCGAGAGCATCACCCTGGACCGCGGCGCCGCGCATCTCAAGGACGAGATCATGCCGCGCTATGCCGAGCTGATCTACAACGGCTTCTGGTTCGCGCCGGAACGCGAGATGCTGCAGGCGCTGATCGACAAGAGCCAGGAGCATGTCGAGGGGACGGTGCGGCTGAAGCTCTACAAGGGGCATGCGACGGTGGTCGGCCGCAAGTCGCCGAAGAGCCTCTACAGCCTGAAGCACGTCACCTTCGAGGAAGATGCCGGCGCCTACGACCAGGCCGACGCGGCGGGCTTCATCAAGCTGAATGCCCTGCGGCTGAAGCTGCTGAAGAAGAGCCGCCCCTAGGGCCGGCTCGCCTCAAGCGGATCCGCGCGCCAGCGGCTAGCCCGGCCAGACCGCGCGGCCGATTGCCGCCGGATGGAACCAGAGGACGATGGCGGGATAGAGCGCGGCGGCGATCGCGAGCCGCGCCGCGCCGATCTGGCGCCAGTCCAGCCGGGCGCGGCCCTGCAGCATTGCCAGGAACGGCAGGTTCGAGCTCCGGGCGGCGAAGTCCCGCCAGGCCGCATCGCCCCATTTCGCCCGCTGCTTCGCCTCGACCCGCAGGGTGCCCAGCAGGGCGAGGGCGGCGAAGGCGGCGAAGCGCAGGGCCTGCGCCGCGTCGCCGACGCTCGCCAGATGCGCCAGGGACCAGAGGCCGAGGCCCCACATCACCGGGTTGCGGGTGACGGCGAGGATGCCGACGACGTCGCGGCGCGCCACCGACCTGGGGGCCAGGGTCGCCGTCGGGTTGTTCTGGCTGAAGCCGCAGACCAGCAGCAGCAGGGCCAGCGGCATGACGGCAAGCGGCACTGCCGGCGCCCAGGACGGCGGCTGCCAATAGGCGATGGCCGGGGCCGCCGCGACGGCGTCTCCCAGCCAGATCAGCTGCAGGATGGCGAGGGCTGAATAGGCATAGGCAAAAACCCTCTCGCCCATGAGCCGGACCGCCAGGTCGCGCAACGGCGCCTCCGCCAGGGCGACATGGGTCGCCAGGAAGATTGCCGTCACCGAAAGCACATAACCCATCTCGACCGCTCCGCACCGTTTTCCTAAGTACGTTGCGCGTCGGCCCCTGGATTACGCCCCTCAGTCCGGCAGCTTGACGCCGCGCTGGCGGCAGGCGGCGATCACGGTGTTCTGCAGCAGCATGGCGATGGTCATCGGACCAACGCCGCCGGGCACCGGGGTGATGCCCGAGGCCTTGGGATAGGCGCTGGCATAGTCGACATCGCCGACCAGCTTGCCCTTGCCGTCGATCTCGATGCGGTTGATGCCGACATCGATCACCACGGCCCCGTCCTTGATCCAGTCGCCCTTCACCATCTGCGGCCGGCCGACCGCGGCCACCACGATGTCCGCCCGGCGGCATTCGCCCGGCAGGTCTCGGGTCTTGGAATGGGCGATGGTGACGGTGCAGCTCTCGTTGAGCAGCAACTGCGCCATCGGCTTGCCGACGATGTTCGACCGGCCGAGCACGATCGCATGCTTGCCGGCGAGATCGCCGAGCCGGTCCTTCAGCAGCAGCAGGCAGCCGAAGGGGGTGCAGGGGATCAGGCCCTCGCCGCCGGTCGCCAGCTTGCCGGCATTGACCACGTGGAAGCCGTCGACGTCCTTGGCCGGGTCGATGGCGTTGATGATCGCCTGGGGATCGATCTGTTTCGGCACCGGCAGCTGGCAGAGGATTCCATTGACCTCGGGATCCTTGTTCAGCCGGTCGATCAGCGCCAGCAGCTCGGCCTGGGACGTGGTGGCGGGAAGCTTGTGCTCGAAGCTCGCCATGCCGCTGGCCTTGGTCTGCTCGCCCTTGTTGCGGACATAGACCTTGCTGGCGGGATCCTCGCCGACCAGGACCACGGCGAGGCCCGGCAGGAAGCCGTGCTTCTCCTTCAGGAACGCGACCTGCCGGCCGACCTTGACCCGCAAGTTCTCGGCGAAGGCCTTGCCGTCGATGACCTTGGAATCGGGGTTCTTCTGCGGGGCGTTCATGCTTCACTTCCCTTTGAGCAATGTATCGAGGGCGGCGCCGAGGGCGGCCGGATCGCCGCGAATCTCCACCAGCTTGCGCCGGTCGGTTGCGCCCGCGACGACCGAAATCGCCGCTTTCGCGACACCCAGGGCCTCGGCCAGCAGGGCGATCACCGCCTGGTTGGCCTTGCCGTCCTCCGGCGGCGCGGTCACCGCCAGCTTCATCACCCGTCCGCCATCCGCATCGGGCATGGCGCCGGCGACGGCATTGCGGCGGGCTTTCGGCTGCACCTTCAGGCGGAGGCGGATGCCGTGCGCGACGGCCTGCCAGCAGGGCCCCTCCGCCTCAGCGGAGGAAGACATACTCGAACAGCAAGTTCTTGGCGAATTGCAGCAGCAGGATCAGCACCACCGGCGAGACATCGATGCCGCCGAGATTCGGCAGGATGCGCCGGATCGGCCGCAGCACCGGCTCGGTCAGCTTGTAGGTGATGTCGGCCACCTGGTAGACGAAGCGGTTGCGGGTATTGACCACGTTGAAGGCGATCAGCCAGCTCATCACCACCTGGACGATCAGCACCCAGGTGAAGAGCCAGATGACGGTACTCAGCAGTTGCGCGACGGCGAGCATTGGCGGCGATCCATGTTCCCGATTGCAGGGCGGCGAGGCGATCCCGGTGGAACCTAGCTAAGCCCGGCGCGGGCCGCAAGGGAGACGGCGCCGGCCGGGACTGTGGAGATGGGGTGATAAGGCCATGGGTTCAAGGCCTTACGCCGCACTTGACAGTCGCCCCTGCGGACAACCATATTCCGCCCCGTTCCGCCAGGGATGTTCCGCAGGGAGCAGCCGTCCGGCGCGGGCCCGTAGCTCAGTTGGGAGAGCGCCTCGTTCGCAATGAGGAGGTCGACAGTTCGATTCTGTTCGGGTCCACCATTTTCCCGCCGCCCCGCAGCCGTTTTTTCCAGCCTGAACCCCTCGATCTGACCGCGCCGCGGGAGCGTCCTGCCGGCGCCGTCGCGGCTATTGGCCGGCCAGCCGGTACGAGCGCCGCTCGTCGAGGTTGATGTAGAGCAGCACGCATTCGGTCTTGGCTTGCGCCTTGCAGGCCTTTTCCGCCCGCCGGCGGAGCTCGTCATAGGCCATGTTGGTGCCTTCGGAGAGATAGCCGCCGCCGGTGTGGTCGGCGCATTTGTCGGGGCACATGAAGCTCCCCGCCGCCTTGCCGTCGACCGAGACGAAGAAATAGGCGCGCTTGCGGCCGCTCAGCACCCGGTTGTCGCCGAGAAAATCCTGCAGCTGCTGGGACACCTGCGGCGACAGCAGGATGGTGCCGTCGGCGAGCGGCGACTGCGGCGCCTGGGCCGCGGCCGCGGCATCGAGCGCCGCGATCTGCGCCTGGGCCTGGGCGGCGAAGGCCCCGTTGGGGAATTTCGCCAGGTAGGCCTCGAAATCGGCCCTGGCGGTGCTGGCCTTCACCGCATCCCAGGCCGCCTGGTCGGCAGGCGCGATCGCGGGTGCGGCGGGGGCGCCGTCCTGCGACTCCGGCTTGGTGCCGGTCAGCATGCTCACATGCACGTAGCCGGCATCGCGCCCCGGGAGCGCGATCCGATACCAGTCGGCGCCGACGACCTTGCCGGTCACCTGCACCGGCTTGCCGGCCGCGATCTGCTGCAGCACCTTCGCCGAAGTGCTCGGCGCGGCGCGGATCTTCGCCTTCTTCGCGACATACATCTGCTGGTCGAGGGCGCTGATCTCGAGCGGCGCCGCGGGCGGCGGCGGCACCGCTTGCGCCGCCGGTGCCGGCGCGGGTGCTGGGGCTGGGGCAGGCGCCACCGCCGGGACGGCGGCCTGCTGCACCGTCGGGACGGCGGCCTGCTGCACCGCCGGCTTTTCCGCGCTCACCACGCTGGCATGGACATAGCCGACCTGGCCGTCTTCGAGCCCGACGCGATACCAGTCCTTGCCTTCGATCTTGCCCGTCACCTGGATCTGGTCGCCGAGCGCCAGCTGCTTCAGCACCGGCGCGGTGGTGCTCGGCTGCTGGCGCAGGTTGCCGAGCTTCGCCGCGAACATGACGACGTCGAGATCAGTGATCGTATCTGCCGGCGGCGCGGGCTGGGCTGCGGGCTGGGGTGCGGGGGGCTCGGGTGTCGCGGCAGCATCGCGGGTCGCGGCATCGCCGGCGCCCAGGGCCGCCAGCCGGCTGCGCGCCAGCTTCACGAATACGCCGTCCGGGTATTCCTCGATATAGGCCTCGAAATCCGAGGCCCGGGTGCTATCCTTGACGCTTTCCCAGAACACCACTTCGGTGGTCGAGGCGACGCCGGCGGTCTGCACCGGCTCGGGGGCGGGGGCCGGCGCGGCCGCGGCGACCGGCTCCGGCACGAAATAGAACGGCGCCGTCACCGAGGAGGAATCCCAGGGCACCTGCTGGTTCTCGGTCGCCTCCATGACCCGGGTCCGCACGTTGCGGAAGGTCTCGGCGATCTCCGATCCCGGCTGCTGCAGTTGCGCGGCGAAGGCGATGGCGAAGGGGCTGTTGTTCGCCGAGCCGTCCAGGGCGACCGAGCCCGGCGCCGTCGAATAGGCGATGAAGCTGCCGGTCGGCGCATCCATCCGCGCCAGGCCCCGGGCGCCCGAGCGCGAGGACCGCGCCAGGGGATTGTTGCGGCAGGCATCGAGCACCAGGATGTTCAGCTGCGTGCCGGCGAATTCCATCTGCCGCAGCACCGTATCGGCCGCCACCGATTCCAGGTCGACATCGGCCTCGCTCGCGATGCTGGCATGGATCGGGATGAGATAGTTGGTGCCGTCCACCTGCACGCCGTGGCCGGCATAGTAGAACAGCGCGGTCGCATGCGGCCCGGCGGCGACCAGGCGCTTGCCGAAGTCGGAGATCGCGCGCTTCATCGCCTTCTGGTCGGCGTTTTCGACCACCACCACGTCGAAGCCCACCTGGCGCAGGCTGTCGCCGACCAGCTTGGCGTCATTCTCCGGGTTCTGCAGCTGCCCCATGTCGGCGCCGTAATCGGCATTGCCGATGATCAGCGCGACCCGCGCATCGGCCTCGGCCCGCGCGGCGGCGGCGCCGACGGCCAGAAGGGCCAGGAACACGACGGTCAAGAATCGCATGTGCATTGAAAACCACAGTCCCGGTCAGCATCCGTCGCCCCGAAAATAGTGGCACCTGCCTCGCACAGGGTCAATCGCCGGGTCACTCCCCAAGGCCTGGCCCCTCGGCGGAAGCGGCAAATTTACGTCAAATACATCAATGATTTGCCTTTCCACCCGGGCCGGGCCGCGGGCTGCGCTCCGGCGTCGCGGGGGAACCATTGCGACCCGGCCGCATTGTCCCTGCAGATCCAGGCCGGCGCCACCGCTGCAGCAGGCAGGCCCCGCTGCCGACGGCCCGGGCACCCCTCATCCAAGGAGAATGCTATGACCAGAAGCAAGAAGCTGTTCCAGGCCGTCATCCCCGCCGCCTTTGCCGTGCTGATCGCCGGCGGGGCGCTGAGCGCCTGTTCGGTCACCAGCGGCCGCGAAAGCGGCGGCGACTACGTCGACGACGCCTCGCTGACCACCAAGGTCAAGACCAAGCTGGCGGCCGATGGCGGCGTCAACCTGGCGAGCCGGGTCCATGTCGAGACCTTCGAGAACGTGGTCCAGCTGAGCGGCTTCGTGCCGACCCTCGACGACAAGGCGCGCGCCGAGGACATCGCCCTGCGCGTCGAAGGCGTGCGGGCCGTGCACAACAACCTCGTCATCCAGTAGCGCCCATCCGCCGCACCGGCGGGGCCGGATCGACCGCCGCGACCAGCGCCGGCCGATCCGGCCGCCGATGCGATAGTCCTTGCCTCGACGACGCCGCTTGGCCTTAGACTGGCGACGCCTGCGCCCGATGGCATCCCGGGGAGTCTTCACCCCCGCGGCTGCCGGGCGCGGCACGCGCGGACGGCCGGTGGACATGAGCGAGATCGAGGACTTTCCCGAAGACATCCGGCTGATCGATCGCAGCGAGCTCACCTCGAAGGTGGTGCGCGGCGTGGCCGAATATTGGGACCGCCACCGGCTCGAGGGCGTCCTGCCGCCGAAGACCGCCATCGACCCCTTCGCACTGAAGCCCTGGCTGCCCTACCTGTCGATCAGCGAGGCCTACGGCGACCCCTTCCGCATGCGCTATCGCCTAGTGGGGACCGAGGTGGTGCGCGTCACCCAGTCCGATTTCACCGGCCGCTGGCTGCACGAATCCGGCTGGCCGGCGGATATCATCGACATCAACACCGCCCTCTACCGCCGCGTCTGGGAGCGCCGCCTGCCGCTGTTCGGCCTCTCGACGGTGCTGTGGGACGGCCGGGTCGATTTCCGCTTCGAATGGGGCGTGCTGCCCTTCTCGACCGACGGCACCACGGTCACGCATTTCCTCGGCGTCGACGACTATTCGACGATGTCCCGGCCGAAGCGTTCCAAGCTGCGCTGAACCCTCTCCGCCGTGATTTCGGCCCTTGCGCCGCCGCCGGATTTGGGGATTGCTGGCCGGATCGCATCGCTCCGGAGGCACGGGATGACGTTCCAGCACTGGTTGGCTTTCGCCGCGGCTTCCGCCGTCCTGGTGGCCATTCCCGGCCCGACGGTGCTGCTGATCATCTCCTATGCCCTGGGCCATGGCCGCAGGGCCGCGCGGGCCACGGTGGCCGGGGTGGCGCTGGGCGATTTCACCGCGATGACCGCCTCGATGCTGGGCCTGGGGGCGCTGCTCGCCGCTTCCGCCCTGCTGTTCACCGCGCTGAAATGGATCGGCGCCGCCTATCTGGTCTATCTCGGCGTCCGGCTGTTCCGCGCCGCGCCCCAGGCCTTGGATTCAGCGACCGGGGACACGACCGGCGCCGCGGGCGCCACCCGGCCCTGGCGCATCTTCCTCCACGCCTATGCGGTCACCGCCACCAACCCGAAGAGCATCGTCTTCTTCGTCGCCTTCCTGCCGCAGTTCCTGGTGCCGAGCGCGCCGATCCTGCCGCAGATGGCCCTGTTCGAGGCGACCTTCCTGGTCCTCGCCAGCACCAATGCCGTGCTCTACGGCCTGATGGCGGCGAAGGCCCGGAGCACCATCCGCCGCCCGGCGGTGCAGCGGGCGGTGAACCGGGTGGGCGGCACGCTGCTGATCGGCGCCGGCATCCTCACCGTGGCCTGGCGCAAGGCTGCGGCATAGGGCCGGAAGGGCGCCTGATCCTGCCGCAGATCGCGGGCTGGAATGGAGACATCAACCGCCAGCGCCCGCCCCCGCTATCGCCAACATCGGCAGCGATAGAAAGCTCTTGGCCACCACCGCATTGGCCAGATCGACGAAGAACGACCCGGCGAGGGTCACCAGCAGGAACGCCTTGGGCGATGGCCCATAGCGGCGCCCGACCTCGTCCATTGTCGCCATCGCCACCGGCATCGAAGCCAGGCCGAAGCCGAGGAAGCCGCCGGCCGCGACCGCCGCGTCATAGTCGCGCCCCAAGAGCCGGAACAGGACGAAATAGGCGATGGTGATGGTCACCGCGATCTGAACGGCCACATTGAGCGCGAGGGGGACAAGAATGGTAGCCACCGAGATCAGTGGGGTTGCCATCAACGCCGTCACCAGGAAGAGCTGCAGCGCCAAGGCACCGCCTTTCTCGATTGGCGCGAAGTCGAGCTTCCATTTGGCTGCATCGGCCAGGTTGGTGATCAGCACGCCAGCCAGCATGGCGGACAGGAAGCCCGGCAGCAGCAGCCCGGCATCTCTTGCAAGCAGGTTGATCTTCTCGCCGAGGAAGACCGAAGCTGCAATGATGAACACCGACGACAACAGGCGTTCGGTGGAGCCGGCATCGGGGTCGGCGACCGGCACGGGTTGCGGCAGCTCCGCGAACGTCACATCGGTCCTGGCTTCGCCGGGCGCGCGCAGTTTGTGCTTGCTGATGATCCAACCGGCGACGGGGCCGGCAATCACCGCGCCGGCAACCGTGGCCAATGTTGCCGCGCCCACCGCGACGATCGCGGCATTGGGCAGCCCCGTGGCTTCCAGTTCCTTGGCCCAAGCCAGGGCGGTGCCGGGGCCGCCGACGAAGGATAGCGAACCGGCCAGCACGCCATAGGCCGGATGCACGCCCCATGCGATCGCCAGGGCGGTGCCGCCGATGTTCTGGGCGATCAGCGTCGCCACGGTCACGGCGCAGAGGATCAGCAGCGGCTTGCCCCCGGCCCTTAACGCGCCAAGCTTTGCGGACAATCCGATCGAGGTGAAGAACACCAGCAGCAGCGCATCGCGCGTCTGCGAGCCGAAATTGATGTCGATGTTGAAGACGACCTGCCCGAGCAGCACCGCGACCGCCACGACCAGGGCGCCGACCACGGCATTCGGCATATCAATCCGCCGCAGCAGCGGCAGGGACTGGCGGATGACTTTGCCGAGAAACAGGGCGGCGATACCGACGATCAGGGTGGCGATTTCATCGAGTTCGATACGCAACGCGCCCTCCATCGCCGAACTCCCGAAGCTGACCCCGGGATACCTCGACTCGACCCCCGCCCGGCCCGGATGTTCGCGGTTTTCCAGGAGCCACGCAAGAAGCGGCGCGGCGCGGCGTGCGATCGCCGCCGGGGCTCCCGCGGGCCATGGCATCGGGGTTTGGCGCAGGTCGGCGCCAGAGGGGCTGCGGCAGAGGGGCTGCGGCATAAGGCCGGAGCGGCAAAAAATCCTGCCCCGGGGGCGCGCAAAAGGCCGAAGTATGAATTATATATTCATTCATCTTCCCTATGGTGAATATCCGTCGATCGTCCGCCGCCAGGATCCGGGAGCCCGCTTCAGCCAGCCATGACCGCACGACCGCCCAACCTCGAATTCCTGTTCAACTACTGGCGCAATCTCGCCGGGGGCGCCGTCCCGGAACGCAGCATGGTCGATCCGGCGGCGCTGAAACCCTTCCTCCCCTGCCTGCTGATCGTCGAGTTCGAGACCGATCCCTTTCGCGTCCGCTACCGGATGACCGGCACCAAGGTCGACCAGATCACCGGGCGCAGCCTCGCCGGGCACTATCTCGACGAATTCGCCAGCGGCCAGGCCGACGATTCGATCCGGGCGCTGACGGCGGCCTACGAGAACTGCTGGCGCACCGGCGAGCACTACATCGGCACCTATACCTGGCCGAGCGATCGCGGCTACAACCTGAACGTCTGGTACGGCCTGTTCCCGCTGAAGGTCGATGGCGTCATCCGCCAGTGCCTCGCCATGGAGGACTACGCCGAGCTGACCTTCGACATCAAGCCGCTGGACTGGGTGCCGGTGAGCAGCGCGACCCGCTGAAGCGCGGGGCCCTGGATCACCGGCGCAGCCGCACCGGCGCCGCCGAGAAGCTTTCCGGCAGCCGCCGCAGCGCCCCGCTCGGCGCGTCGCGGACGAGGCCGATATCGGCGAGCAGGCGGTCGTCCAGCCGGCCCAGCGCCCGCGCCGCCGCCCGGGCCCGGCGCAGCCGGTTGAACGCCGTCCGGTAACGTCCCAGCCCGGCAAGGAAATCTTCCATAAACCGTGTAGTTTTTCTCGCGTCCGAGCATAGGTCGGTCATGGCTGCCTCTTGCGCATTTGCCTGCAATGATGGGAGAATTAGGCATCGATCCCCGGCTTTCATACCCATTCTTTCTTGGAGGATCGTTCAGTTGACCTATACGGAGTTCCGCCGATGAGACTGCCCTCGCTGAACGCGCTGCGGGCCTTCGAGGCGGTGTCGCGGCATCTCAATTTCCGCAAGGCCGCCGAGGAGCTGCACGTCACCAAGGGCGCCGTCAGCCAGCAGATCAAGCTGCTGGAGGGCGACATCGGCATCGCCCTGGTGCGGCGCTCCAACCAGGGCCTGACCCTGACCGAGGCCGGGCAATCGGCGCTGAAGGAGCTGCGCGGCGGCTTCGAACAGCTGGCGGTGGCGGCGCAGAAGATGCGCGAGGCCGGCTCCAGCCGGCTCCTGATGGTGAGCGCGCCGCCCTCCTTCTCCGCGATGTGGCTGGTGGCGCGGCTGGAGCGCTTCAAGCGCGCCTATCCCGAGATCGACGTCCTGCTCGACACCACCAACAGCGCGGTCGATCTCGAGCACGGCAACCTGCATGCGGCGATCAGCTTCAGCACCGGGCACTTCCCCGACATGCATGCGGTGCGGCTGTTCGACGAGCACGTCTTCCCGGTCTGCAGCCCGTCCCTGCTCGAGGGGCCGCATCCCCTGCGCAGCCTCGCCGACCTGCGCCACCAGACCCTGTTGCACCTGGAATGGACGCCCACCGAATGCAAATGGCCGGATTGGCAGGCCTGGCTGATGGCGGCCGGCGCCGGCGACGTCGACCACACCCGCGGTCCGCGCTTCACCTGGCATGCCATGGCGCTGCAGGCCGCGGTCCAGGGCCAGGGCGTGGCGCTGGCCAGCACGCCGATCGTCAACGACGATCTGGCGGCGGGGCGGCTGGTCTGCCCCTTCGACCGGTCGATCTCGACCCGCTTCGGCTACTACCTGGTCTGCCTGCCGGAACTGGCGGCGACGCGCAAGATCCAGGCCTTCCGCGAATGGCTCCTGCACGAGGCCGAGGTCTCCGTCGGCGAACGCGGCCTTGCTAGCGATCGCGGCGCCGGGGACGTGCCGCTCGCCCGCGCCGCCAACCAGGCCTGAGGCAGTCCGGCACCCGCTTCAGGCCGCGGCAGCCGCGTCCCATCGCCACGCCGGTGGCAATCCCTTGGCGGACCGCGCCGCTTTTCGCAACAATGGCAGGCTAGGATGGCGGACGAGGACAGCGGGTGGGATGCGGCCCGGCAGGGAGTGGAACGGAATGAATCGATGACGCGACAGATCGGATTCTGGGAGCGGCTGAAACGCCTCGTCCGCTTCCGCCTGATCATGCCGGCCCTGCGCAGCAGCCATCCGCCGGAATATGCCGCCCGCGGCATCATGATCGGCGTGATCTGCGGCATGATGCCGATGATCGGCCAGTCCTCGATCGTGCTCGGCGCCTGGATCCTCGGCCGCCGCCTGTTCCGCTGGGAGTTCAGCTTGGTCCTGGCCGTGCTCTGGACCTGGGTCAGCAATCCGCTGACGACGGTGCCGATGTTCTACGGCTTCTATGTCACCGGCCAGGTCCTGCTCGGCCGCTGGCACAACCTCTCCGGCTTCGCCAGCTTCGCCGACCTGTGGCACTCCAGCCTGAACGACGAGCAGGGCTTCCTCGAGCAGCTGCAGATCGTCGGCCAGATCCTGCTGCGCGACTGGGGCATCGCCATGTGGGTCGGGTTCCTGCCCTGGTCGGTCCTCGGCGGCTATCTCTCCTACGCGCTCGGCCTGAAGCTGATCACCGCGCATCGCGCCCGGCGCCAGGCCCGGCTCGCCCGCCGTCAGGCCGGCCGGGTCTGAGGTTTCAAGCGGCCGCTAGTCGGCCTCGTTCTCGATCCGCTCCATGTCGTCGTCGCTGAAGCCGAAATGATGCCCGATCTCGTGCACCAGGACATGGCGCACCAGATCCTCGAAGTCGATCTCGTCCTCCGCCCACCAGTCGAGCAGGGCGCGGCGGTAGAGCAGCACCATGTCGACATCCGTCGCCACGTCGCCGCCGCTCTTGGCGGTGAGCGGCGTGCCGCGATAGAGGCCGGCGAGATCGAAAGGCGAGTCGATCTGCATCTCGCTCAGCGTTTCCTCGTCGGCGAAATCCTCGATGCGGATGGCGATCCCCCGGCAGCGCGCGGCGAGGATCGCCGGCAGGCGGTCGAAGGCACGGCGGGCGATGACCTCGATCTCGTCCAGGCTCGGCGGCTTGCCGAAGCGGCGGTCGGAGGGGCGCGCGGCGATGTCGGTCATGTCGGTCGATCCCGTCTGCCGGGCCCGGCATCGGACCCGCCTTGCAGTTCAATTCACCGTGATCGGAAAGGCAAGCCGCATTGCGGGGCGCTTGTGCGGCGCAGGCGGACGGCGCATAAACCACCGACCGCTTCGGAAAGGCGAGGCCGCCATGCGGCGCTGGGCATTGCTCATTGTGTTTTCGCTGGGCCTGCTGGCCGCGCACACGCCGCAGGCCGAGGCCATCGTCGTGATGGGCCAGGCCGTGGTCGTCGATCCGCGGACCATCGTGGTCGGCGGCCAGGCGATCCGACTCTACGGCATCGCGCCGCCGGGCCGCGGCAGCATCTGCCTCAACCGCCATCGCCAGCAGGTCAGCTGCTGGGAGCAGTCGACCGAGGCGCTGGCAGAGCTGCTCGAAGGCCGCGAATGGTACTGCGAGGGCAACACCCTGGATGCGGCGCATCGGCTGATGGGCGTCTGCCGCGACGGCAGCCTGGTGATCAACGAGCTCATGGTGGCGCATGGCTGGTGCCGCGCCGATCGCCGCCAGGGGCACGGCTACCTGCAGCTCGAGATCAACGCCAGGCGCCTGCACCTCGGCATCTGGGCGATGCAGTAGCGCCGGTCTGCGTCGCGATACCTGAAACCTAGATGCCTGGAGTCTAGATACCTGGAGCTTGGGCGTGCGGGCCCGACGGCCGGCCGTCGGCCACGGCCGGTGCCGCGCGGCGGAACGGCAGCACCAGCAGCTGCCAGAAACCCGCCTCGTCGCGCCCCTCGACGCCGATCGGCATCCGCGGCGTGCGCAGGGTCGGCGTGGTGCTGCCGAACAGCCGGTCCCAGAAGCTGCAGATCGTGCCATAGGTGGAATCCGTATCGGCGCGCCGGGCGTGATGATGCACCCAATGCAGGCTGGGCGTGATCACGACCCGCGCCAGGGCCCGCTCGGCCCCCGTCGGCAGGCGCCAGTTGGCGTGGTGGAAGATCGCCGCCACCAGCACCAGGGTCTCGAAGACCAGGACCGAAGCGAAGGGAATCGCCAGCAGCACGATGACGACGGCCCGCGCCGCCGCCGACAGCGCCACCTCGCCGAAATGGAAGCGCAGGGCGCTGGTCGCATCGAGGAACCGGTCGCGGTGATGCACCTCGTGAAACCGCCAGAGCAGCGGCAGCTCGTGATTGGCGCGATGCCACCAGTAGATCCAGAGATCGAGCAGCAGCAGGTCGAGCGGCAGGGAAACCGGGACGGCGAACCCGCCCAACCCCAACGAATCCGGCCCCAACCATTCTGGTCGATGCCAGAGCGGGTGCTGCGCCGCCCAGGCGGTCAGCGGCAGGGCCATGGCGGAAGACAGCGGCAGATTGAGGGCGAAGAGGCCGAGGTTGCGGCCCCAGCGGCGGAACCAGGCGCCGCCATAGCCGGCGAGGAACAGCGGCGGGACGGCAGCGGGCCGCCGATTCTCGCCGACCACCGCCGCCGCCAGCCAGGCGCTGATGGTGCCCGCCTTGGCGACGATCAGCCAGGCGGTCGAGCTCATCCCCGCGGTCCCGCGGGCGCCTTCCGGTTCACGCCTGGACCTCGCGCACCATGGCCTCGAGGCGCTGCGCCAGCTTGCGGCCGGTTTCGCCGCCGTCGCCGCGGATCTCCTTCATCAGGATGAGGCGCATCGCATCGAGATGCGACTGGATGACGCCGAGATCGCGTTCGCTGAAATCCCGAGCTGGCTTTGCATGCGCCGCCCGTTCCTGCGCCGTCTTGTCCTGCACCGTCTGTTCATGCGCCGGGCGGGTGAAGGTGCAGAGCGACTGGCCGATCTGGGTCATCAGCGGATAGCCGAAGGACGTCCCCTGCCCCTTGATGTTGTGGGCGATGCCGTAGAGTTCGGCGAGCTTGCCGGTGCGCAGCAGCGCATCGCCCCGCGCGGCGTCGAGAAGGTCGCGGCAGCGGTCGAGATCCGCCATCGCCCAGGTGCCGTAGTTCTTCGCGAGATCCGAGATCGCCGCCTGGGCCCGCGCCAGGACCGCCTCCAGATCTCTCTCGTCACCGTCCTTCGACATCCACTCCACTCCGGGCTCCGATTCCTCGGCAAGTGTAAGGAGAACGGCCGTCCTTCCACAAGAACGATATTCCCGGGACGGGAAACGATGGAGGGGCCGGGATCGCTGTGGCCCGCTACATGCGCCTGGGCAGGCGCAGGGCGACGATGCCGACGGCAAAGGTCATCAGGCCGCTGGCGATGAAGACGGCCTTCAGGTCGAAATGCAGGAGCAGGACCGCATAGATCGCCGAGGGCAGCAGGTCGCCGAGATCGATGTAGCTGCGGAACACCGAGGTCATCTGCGGTCGCTCATAGGCGCGGACCGCGCGCATGAAGGGGATGTTGCCCAGGGCATCCAGCACCACCACGAAGACCGCGCCGAGCAGGATGAGGCCGGCCACCACCGGCGGCGCGCCATAGGCGACGGCGATGGCGACGGTGGCGAGGCCGGCGCACCAGAAGGCGACGACGATCGGCCAGCGGATGCCGGTGCGCCGGGCGAGCCAGCCGATCGGAAGGGTCAGGATCAGCAGGATGTTGCCGGCGCCCGCCAGCTTGCCGCTCCAGCTGTCGTCGATGCCGAAGTCGCGCAGGTACAGCGCCGGATAGACGAAGAACATCGACCACCAGGCCGATCGCCCGAAGGAGATCAGCCAGCCGAGCAGCAGGCGCGGCTGGATCAGGAACCGCCGGAGATTGGACAGCGGGTTGGGCGGCGGCCGGGTGGCGGCGGCGACCGCCGGATTCTCGCTGAGGCGAAGATACCAGAAGAGGATCAGCAGCATTGCATAGCTGACGATGCTGACGGCCGACGCCCCGCTCGAGCCGTAGCGCTGATAGAGCTCGACGCCGAGCCAGGGCCCGAAGCCCCAGGCAAAGCAGCTCATGAACAGCCGCAGCGGTTCCGAGCGCACCATCTGCTGGCGCGGGATGAAGTCCATCACATAGAGCATGAGTGCGATCGAGCAGGCGACGCTGCTCATCGAGCGCAGCAGCATCGCCGCCAGCTGGCCGGGGATGGTATCGGTGGCCAGGGTTATCGCCGCCATTGCGCCGAGAACGATGCCGCCGGTATAGACCCAGCGGCGCTTCAGGCGATGGATCAGCAGCGGGATGACGAAGCCGAAACCGAGGCTGAACAGGCTGACGCCGGCATAGACGAAGCTGATCACCTCGTTCTGCTGCAGCAGGTCCTTCGCCTGCAGCGGCACCACGGTGACCAGCACCGCGCGCGCGGTCGATTCCAGGGCGAAAAGCGCCGCGAAGACACCGGCGCCCGGCCGGGCGCCGGCGCGAAACCAAAGGGGTGGGTTGACGTCCATGGGGGGCTCAAGTCGAATGAGCCCTCCTCATAGCATACCGGCCCGGCGGAAGGCGACGGCAGAACGCGGTGCCTTCTCGGAAATCGCCGCTTCGTCTAGACTTCGGCGGCTTCATGCCGGTAGCGGCGCGCGGCTCGATGCCATCCCCGGACGGCCGGCGGAGGCACGGCTCGCGGTCGACCGGGGTCCGGCGAAGGGTCCGATGGCCGAGTTTCCCATGCCACGCCGCCGCGACGATCTGGACGGCTTCGCCGCCGCGCATCGCCTGCGCCCGGCAATCGTCGGCTTCGCCGCCTTCTGGCTCTCCTGGACCGAGGTGCTCGGCCGCCTGCCGACGCGCCTGGAATGCGATCCGACGGTGCTGAAACCCTGGCTGTCGACGGTGCGCCTCATCCGCATCGAGCCGGGCCGGCCCGACCAGGCCGCGCGGCCGGGGCTGAGGTTTCGCTATCGCTACCGCCTGATCGGCACCGACCACCGCCGCTACGACGACCGCGACTTCACCAATACCTATCTCGACGAGACCAACCTGTCGCCGGAACGGGTCGCCTTCCTCGGCGCCGGCTATGAGCGGCTGATCGAGAGCCGCTGGCCGATCATGATGGACCACGCGCATTTCGGCGCCGGCACCGGGGTCTACGAATGCCAGCGCATCCTCTCCCCGCTGGCGGATATTGATGGACCGGTCACCGATCTCTTTGGCATATGGTCGTACGGCGCCCTGATCGCCGGGGAGGAACACACCGATGAGATCACCAGGCAGGACCTGCACGCCTCCCGCCGTTCCAACGGCGAGGACCCGCAGGACGGAGACTAGCGTGCCGCGGCGCCGGCATCGCAGCGGAACCAATCAACAGCAGGTGCATGCATGAGCGAATTGTGGCGTCTGACGGCCTGCGCGGCGGTCGAGTTGCTGAAATCCGGCAAGGTCTCCCCCCTCGAGCTGATCGAGGCCGCCCTCGACCGCATCGCCGCCACCAATCCGGCGGTGAATTCCATGGTGACCCTGGCCGCGGACCGGGCGCGAAACCAGGCGCAGGCCCTGCTGGCCCGGCGCCCGGAGGCGCGCGGGCTGCTGGCCGGCCTGCCGATCGCGGTCAAGGACCTGAACGACGTCGCCGGCGTGCGCACCACCTACGGCTCGCCGATCTTCGCCGACAACGTGCCGCAGAAATCCGACATCATGGTCGAGACCCTGGAAGCCAACGGCGCCATTCCGCTCGGCATGTCGAACACGCCGGAATTCGGCGCCGGCGCCAATACCTTCAACGAAGTCTTCGGCGAGACGCTCAATCCCTGGGATACGCGGCTGAACTGCGGCGGCTCCTCCGGCGGCTCGGCCGTCGCCCTGGCCACCGGCCAGGTCTGGCTGGCGACCGGCTCGGATCTCGGCGGCTCGCTGCGCACCCCGGCCAGCTTCTGCGGCGTCGTCGGCCTCCGGCCGGCGCCCGGACGGGTGGCGGCGGGTCCGGGCGAACTGCGGTTCGATACCCTGGCGGTCGACGGGCCGATGGCGCGCAACGTCGAGGACGCGGCACTGATGCTGGATGCGATGACCGGCTGGAACGCCGAGAGCCCGCTCTCGCTGCCCAAGCCCGAGGAGCCGTTCCTCGCCGCCGCGCGCCGGCGCCAGCGGCCGCTCCGCATCGCCCTCTGCCTCGATCCCGCCCATCTCCCGATCGAGCCCGAAGTGAAGGCGATCTGCCGGGAGGCCGCCGGGCGACTGGCCCAGGACGGCCTGGAGATCACCGAGGCCAGCCCGGATTTCGCCGGCGTCGGCGAGGCGTTCCAGACCCTGCGCGCGGTGGATTACGCGGCGACCATGCGGCCGCTCCTGGAGCGCCACCGCGACAAGCTGAAGCCGGACGTGATCTGGAACGCGGAAAAGGGCCTCGCCCTCACCCCCGACCAGATCGGCCGGGCACAGCTCCGGCGCTCCCGCCTCTATGGCGACATGGTGGCGTTCTTCCGCACCTATGACCTGCTGATCCTGCCGGCGGCCCCGATCCTGCCGCGGGACGTCAAGGAACGCTGGCCGCGGCAGATCAACGGCGTCCAGCTCGATAACTACGTGGAATGGCTGAAGCTGGCGGCGCTGATCACCATGACCGCCTGCCCGTCGCTCGCCTTGCCCGCCGGTTTCGCCGCCGACGGCCGCCCGGTCGGCATGCAGATCGTCGGCCGGCCGCGCGGCGAGGCCGCCCTGCTTTCCGCCGGGCTGGTCGTCGAGGACATCCTCGGGCTCCGCGACACGGTGCCGATCGACCCACGAACCCATTGATCGGTATCGTTTTTTCGCACTGCGGCATTGCCTTGTGAGGGTCCGGCCGGCTCGTTATAGTGCCGGCCCGAATTCACCCCCGAACCGAGGTCACGATGGACGAGTTGCGCGGCAAGTATATCGACGAGATCAACGAAGGCATGACGGCGGTCTTTTCCAAGACCGTGACCGAGGCCGACATCGTGCTGTTCGCCGGGGTCTCGGGCGACACCAACCCGGTGCATCTCGACGAGGACTACGCCAGGCCGACGATGTTCAAGGGCCGCATCGCCCACGGCATGCTGACCGCCGGCTTCATTTCCGCGGTCTTCGGCACCAAGCTGCCCGGGCCGGGCTGCATCTACATGAGCCAGTCGTTGAAATTCAAGGCGCCGGTCCGCGCCGGCGACACCGTGGTGGCCCGGGTCACGGCCACGACGGTCGACCGCGACAAGGCCCGGGTCACCTTCGCCACCACCTGCAAGGTGAAGGATGCGGTGGTGCTGGAAGGCGAGGCCATGCTGATGGTCCCCCGCCGTCCCGCCGCCTGATCCGCCGCCGCGATGCGCCTGATCCGCCATTACGAGGACGTGCCGGAGGAGGCGCGCGGCGCGGTGGTGGCGCTGGGCAATTTCGACGGCGTCCATCTCGGGCACCAGGCGGTGATCGCCGCCGCCGCCAAGCTGGCGCGGCAGCACCGGGCGCCGCTCGGGGTCATCACCTTCGAGCCGCATCCCCGGGCCTTCTTCAAGCCGGACCAGCCGCCCTTCCGCCTCACACCCTTCCGCTTGAAGATGCGGCATCTGCAGGCCCTGGGCGTCGCCTATGCCTTCAACCTCACCTTCGACCGGGACATGGCGGCGAAGACCGCCGAGGCCTTCGTCACCGAGGTCCTGGTCCGCGGCCTGAAGGTCGCCCAGGTGGTGATCGGCTATGACTTCTGCTTCGGCAAGAACCGCGGCGGCAATGCCGAGGTGCTGCGGGAATTCGGCCAGAGCCACGGCTTCGGCGTCACCACCGTCGCCGCGGTGGCGGAAGGCGGCGGCGCGGTCTATTCCTCGACCCTGGTGCGCGAACGGCTGCTGGCGGGCGATCCCCTGGGCGCCGCGCAGGCCCTGGACCGGCCCTGGGAGATCGAGGGCCGGGTGGAACACGGCGACCGGCGCGGCCGCCTGCTCGGCTTCCCCACCGCCAATGTCGCCCTGGGGGAGTTCATGCATCCGCGCCTCGGCGTCTATGCGGTGAAGGCCGCGGTCGATACCGGCGCCGCGCCGCGCTGGATCGACGGGGTCGCCAATCTCGGCCGCCGGCCGACGGTGGGCGGCGAGAGGGTGCAGCTGGAGACCCATCTCTTCGACGTCGCCGAGGACCTCTACGGCAAGCATCTCCGGGTGGCGCTGCTCGGCTTCATCCGGCCGGAGATGAAATTCGCCGGCCTCGACCAGCTGAAGGCGCAGATCGCCGCCGATTGCCTGACGGCGCGGCGCCAGCTAAACGAATACCGCGGCCCGACGCCGGGCCAGAGCCCGGCGACGCTGATGCTGCCGGCCTGACGGGTCCGGCGGAAAATCCTCGAGTTTCGGAGAGTTGCACGTGGACTACAAATCGACCGTCTTCCTGCCCAGGACCGAGTTCCCGATGCGCGGCGACCTGCCGGCCAAGGAACCCGCGATCCTGGAGAGCTGGGCGAAGATGGGCCTGTTCCAGCAGCTGCGCGCGACCTCGAAGGGCCGGCCGAAATTCATCCTGCATGACGGCCCGCCTTACGCCAACGGCAACATCCATATCGGACATGCGCTGAACAAGATCCTGAAGGACGTCATCAACCGCTCGCAGCAGATGCTCGGCAAGGACGCCTGGTACATTCCCGGCTGGGACTGCCACGGCCTGCCGATCGAATGGATGATCGAGGAGAAATACCGCAAGGCCGGCCGGAACAAGGACGAGGTGCCGATCAACGACTTCCGCAAGGAATGCCGCGATTTCGCCGCCCATTGGGTCGGCGTGCAGCGCGAGGAATTCAAGCGCCTGGGGGTCGAGGGCGACTGGGAAAACCCCTACACCACCATGGCCTATCCGGCCGAGGCGCAGATCGTCGCCGAGATCGGCAAGTTCCTGATGAATGGCGGCCTGTTCCGCGGCTCCAAGCCGGTGATGTGGTCGGTGGTCGAGAAGACCGCCCTGGCCGAGGCCGAGGTCGAGTACCACGATCATGTCTCCGACACGATCTGGGTGAAATTCCCGGTGCTGCGGGCGCCGGACCCGGCGCTGGACGGGGCAAACGTGGTGATCTGGACCACGACTCCCTGGACGATTCCCGGCAATCGCGCGGTCGCCTACGGTCCGGCGATGGAGTATGTCGCGGTCGAGGTGCGGTCGGTGGCGGCGGGCGCCAAGGCCAGGGTCGGCGACCGGCTGATCGTCACCGCCGCCCTCAAGGACCCGTTCCTGGCCGAGATCGGCGTCACCGATGCACGGGCGTTCTGGACGGGCAAGGGCACCGCCCTGGCCGACCTCGTCTGCCGCCATCCCTTCCATGCCGCGGATGACTATTACGGCTTCGAGGTCCCGGCCCATGGCGGCGATTTCGTCACCGCCGAGGCCGGCACCGGTTTCGTCCATATCGCCCCCGGCCACGGCGCCGACGACTACGAGCTCGGCACGGCCCATGGCATCGAGGTGCCGCAGACGGTGGCGCCGGACGGCACCTATTTCGACCATGTCGGCCTCTTCGCCGGCAAGCGCGTGCTGACGCCCTACGGCAAGAAGGGCGATGCCAATGCCGCGGTGATCGCCGAACTGGACAAGGCCGGCGCCCTGCTGAAGAACGCCACCCTCACCCACTCCTATCCGCATTCCTGGCGCTCCAAGGCGCCGCTGATCTTCCGCAACACGCCGCAATGGTTCATCTCGATGGAGAAGAATCAGCTGCGCAAGGTCGCCTTGCAGGCGATCGAGGATACCCGTTTCGTCCCGCCCCAGGGCAAGACCCGGCTGTTCTCGATGATCGAGAACCGGCCGGACTGGTGCATCAGCCGCCAGCGCGCCTGGGGCGTGCCGATCGCGGTCTTCGTCAACAAGAAGACCCAGGAGCCGCTGCGCGACCAGAAGGTGATGGACCGGATCATCGAGGCCTTCCGCAGCGAGGGCGCCGATGCCTGGTACCTGAGCCCGCCGGCGCGCTTCCTCGGCAACGACTACAGCCCGGACGACTACGAGCAGATCCGGGACATCGTCGACGTCTGGTTCGATTCCGGCTCGACCCACGCCTTCGTGCTGGAGCCGCGCCGGGATGCCGACCTGGCCTGGCCGGCCGATGTCTATCTCGAGGGCTCGGACCAGCACCGCGGCTGGTTCCATTCCTCGCTGCTGGAAAGCTGCGGCACCCGCGGCCGCGCGCCCTACAAGGCGGTGGTGACCCATGGCTTCACCATGGACGAGCAGGGCCGGAAGATGTCGAAATCGACCGGCAACGTGGTCTCGCCCCAGGAGGTGATGAAGCAGTACGGCGCCGACATCCTGCGGCTCTGGGTGGTGGCGTCGGACTATGCCGACGACCAGCGGATCGGCAAGGAGATCCTGAAGTTCATGGCGGATCACTACCGCCGCCTGCGCAACACCTTCCGCTACCTGCTGGGCGCCCTGGACGGCTGGACCGAGACCGAGCGCCTGCCGGCGGCCGAGATGCCGGAGCTGGAGCGCTGGGTGCTGCACCGCCTGGCTGAACTCGACGCCCAGGTGCGCGAGACCGGCGATTCCTTCGCCTTCCATGGTCTCTTCACCGAGCTGCACAACTTCTGCGCGGTCGATCTCTCGGCCTTCTATTTCGACATCCGCAAGGATGCGCTCTATTGCGACGCCGCGACCTCGATCCGGCGCCGGGCGACCCGCACGGTGCTGCACGAGGTATTCTCGCGGCTGACCGCCTGGCTCGCCCCAATCCTGTGCTTCACCGCCGAGGAAGCCTGGCGGGCGCGGCCCTGGAGCGAAGGCGAGGCCAGCGTCCACCTGCGCACCTATCCGGAGACGCCGGCTGCCTGGCGCGATGCCGCCCTGGCGGCGAAATGGGCGCAGATTCGCGATGTCCGGCGGGTGGTGACCGGGGCGCTGGAACTGGCCCGGGCGGAGAAGAAGATCGGCTCCGGCCTGCAGGCCCATCCGGTGGTGCATCTTTCCGCCGAGACGACGGCCCTGCTGCAGGGCCAGGACCTTTCGGAGATCGCCATAACGTCGGGCATAACCCTGAGTAATGACCCGGCCCCGGCGGGCGCCTTCGCCTTGCCGGAGGTCGCCGGCGTCGCCGTGGTGGTCGCCCTCGCCGCCGGCGAGAAATGCGAGCGCTGCTGGCAGGTCCTGCCCGAGGTCGGCACCCACAAGGAACACCCGACCCTGTGCCGTCGCTGTACCGCGGCGGTCGCGTAATGGCCATCGCCCGTCCGCGGCTGTTCGGCGGTGCCCTGCTGCTGTCGGTCTTGGTGATCGCGGCGGACCAGGCGACCAAGCGCGCGATCGCCGGGCTGGTCCTCGACCCGCCCCAGGTGATCCCATTGACCCCGTTCTTCAACCTGGTGGGCGCCTGGAACCCCGGGGTCAGCTTCAGCATGCTGCAGGGGACCGGGCCCTGGCTGCTCAGCCTGGCCGCGATCGGCGTCAGCCTGGCCCTGATCGTCTGGTTAACCAAGCTTACGGCGCCGCTGCCGGCGATCGCCGTCGGCCTGGTGATCGGCGGCGCCCTCGGGAACGTGATCGACCGGGTGCGGATGGGCGCGGTCTTCGATTTTCTCGATTTCTACCTGGGAAACTGGCATTTCCCGGCCTTCAACCTGGCGGATTCGGCGATCAGCGTGGGGGTCGCCCTGCTGCTGCTCGACGGGTTGTTTCACCGGGCCGATCAGGGTAAAACTGAGCGCTCATAGGGCGGGGTCGTTGGTGAGTCCGCACCTATCAATAGATTAGAGGGTGATCCGCGGATCCGAGGGGGGCCCAGGCCTCCGGCCGATCCGTACGCGCTCTAGGAGATAACCACGCCATGCGTCGCCATCTGCCGCTCATGTTCACCGTCGCCCTGCTCCCGGTCGTCCTGACCGGGTGCGAGAGCGGGCGCGAATTGCTGGGTCTGACCAAGCGCTCGCCGGACGAGTTCCAGGTGGTGTCGCGGGCGCCCCTGAGCATGCCGCCGGACTACAACCTGCGTCCGCCGGCGCCGGGTGCGCCGCGGCCCCAGGAAGGCACCGCGCGCGACCAGGCCGAACAGGTGGTGTTCGGCTACCAGGGCCGCCAGCTCTCGCCCGACCAGATCCCCTCGATCGGCGAAGGCGAGCAGGCCAGCGCCCAGTCCGCCGGCGAATCCGCGCTGCTGCAGAGCGCCGGCACCGCCGGCGTCGATCCCAACATCCGCAAGACGGTGGATCTGGAGACCTCGGACGACGAGGCCGGGTCCCGCACCTTCATCGACAGCCTGATCTTCTGGCGCAAGCCCGAACCCTACGGCACCGTGGTCGATCCCACTGCCGAGGCCAAGCGCCTGCAGGAGAACCAGGCCCTGGGGCAGCCGCTGGCGACCGGCGAGACGCCGACCATCGTGCGCAAGCGCAAGGGCCTGCTCGAGGGACTGTTCTAGGCCAGATTTCATGGCCCACCCGAATGGGGCGCGACGGATAGGGCCGGCACTTCTGGTTGCCGGCCTTCTCTTTCTTGCCGCCGGCCCGGCCCGCCCGGCGGCGGCCAAGGTCTTCGACGCCGAGACCTTCACCCTGGCGAACGGTCTGGAGGTGGTGGTCCTGCCAAATCACCTGGCGCCGGTGGCGTTCCAGATCCTGGCCTACAAGATCGGCGCCGCCGACGGCCTGCCCGGCAAGAACGGCCTGCCGCATTTCCTCGAACACCTGATGTTCAAGGCGACGCAGAAGCTCGCCGCCGGCCAGTTCACCCGCGAGATCGACCGCCGCGGCGGCACCGACAACGCCTTCACCGGCCAGGACTACACCGCCTTCCACCAGGAGATCGCCAAGGCCGACCTGCCGATGATCATGGAGATGGAAGCCGATCGCATGACCAACCTGCAGCTGACCGATGCCGTGGTGCTGCCGGAGCGCGACGTCATCGTCGAGGAGCGGCACGAGCGGGTGGAGAACGATCCGGGTGCGCAGCTGGGCGAGATGCTGAATGCCAGCCTCTATCTCAATCATCCCTACGGCCTGCCGGTGCTGGGCTGGAAGCACGAGATGGAAGGCTATACCACCGCCGATGCGCTGGACTTCTATCGCAGCCGCTATGCGCCGAACAACGCGGTGCTGGTGATCGCCGGCGACGTCACCGCCGCCGAGGTGAAGACGCTGGCCGAGAAATTCTACGGCCCGATCCCGCGGCGCGACGTCCCCCCGCGCCAGCGCCTGCAGGAGCCGGAACATTACGCCGCGAGCCGCGTCACGCTGAAGAGCCCTTTCGTCGAGCAGCCCTCGATGACCCGGCTCTACCTCGCCTCGTCCTATCGCCGCTCGGCCGACACCATCGGCAGCGAAGCGGTCGCAAGCGGCACCGATCCCTATGCCCTGCAGGTGCTGTCGGAGATCATGGGCGATGCCTCGGTCGGCCGGCTCTACCGGCGCCTGGTGGTCGAGCAGGGCATCGCCGAATCCGCCGGCTGCTTCTACGATCCCGCGGTCTACGATCTCGGCACCTTCGGTTTCTGGGGCAGCCCGCGCGAATGGATCGACATCGGGCGGATCGAGCAGGCGATCGATGCCGAGATCGCCCTGCTGCTGAAGGACGGCGTCACCCAGGACGAGCTCGACCGCGCCAAGCGCCGGCTCACCATCGATGCGGTCAAGGCGCGGGACAGCCTGGGCGGCGCGGCCCGCCTGGTCGCAACCCGGATCGCCGCCGGCAGCAGCCTCGACGAGGTGCAGGCCTGGTCCGACCGCATCCAGGCGGTGACGACGGAGGATGTGCTGCAGGCGGCGCGGAAGACCCTGATCGAGACCCGCTCGGCCACCGGCACCCTGCTGCCGGCGAACGGCGTGAAGCCCGGCGGCAAGGCGCCGGGGCCGGCCGTACCTGCGGGTGTCACGCAATGAGGTTCCGGCCCGCCCCGCAAGCGCCGCATCGCGCCTCGCCCCGCGGCATCCTGCACGCTTTGATCGGCGGCGGGCTTGCGCTGCTGCTGACCATCGGCGGCGCGGCGGGGGCCATGGCCCTCGACATCCAGGAGGTGACCAGCCCGGGCGGCATCAAGGCCTGGCTGGTGGAAAGCCACGCCAATCCGCTGATCGCGGTCGCCATCGGCTTCCGGGGCGGATCGGCGACCGATCCCGTCGACCGGCAGGGGCTGGCGGAGCTGATGTCGGGCCTGATGGACGAGGGTGCCGGCGACATTCCCTCCGCCGCCTTCCAGCAGCAACTGGCCGATCACGGCATCCGCTTCGGCTTCGAGCCCTCCGCCGATCACTATACCGGCGCCCTGCAGTTCCTGACCGAGGACCGCGATCTCGCCTTCGATCTGCTGCATCTCGCGCTCACCCGCCTGCGGTTCGATCCCGAGCCCGTGGCCCGGATGAAGGCGCAGTTCGAATCCGCGATCCGGCAGAACGAGAGCGATCCCAACGCCATCGCCGGACGCACCCTCGATCGCCTGCTGTTCGGCGACCATCCCTATGGCCGGCCCGCCTTGGGCAGCGTCGCCTCAATGGAGGCGATCACCGTCGCCGACCTGCAGGGCTTCGTGAAGCGCAGCTTCGCCCGCGACCGGCTCCACATCGCCGTGGTCGGCGACATCACCGCGGCGGAGCTGCAGCCGCTGCTGGACCGGACCTTCGGCGACCTGCCCGCGACCGGCGGACCGATCGAGGTCCCGGAGGCCAAGGTCGACAGCGCCGGCGGTACCGTGGTCATCGAGAAGGATTTGCCGCAATCCATCGTGCTCTTCGCCCAGGACGGCATCAAGCGCGAGGATCCGGATTTCTTCGCCGCCTATGTGGCGAATTTCGCCCTGGGCGGCGGCGGCTTCTCCTCGCGGCTGATGGACGAGGTGCGGGAGAAGCGCGGCCTCGCCTATGGCATCAGCAGCGACCTTTCCACCTACGATCATGCCGGGCTGATCTCTGGCGGCGTGCAGACGGTCAATGCCAAGGTCGGCGAGGTCATCGGGATCCTGAAGGCGGAATGGGCGCGGATGCAGAACGACGGCCCGACGGCCGCGGAACTGGATACCGCCAAGACCTACCTGCTGGGCTACTACCCGCGGAACTTCACCACCACCTCGGCGGCGGCCCGCACGCTTTTGGGCATCCAGCTGGCGGATCTCGGCATCGACTACGTGACGCGGCGCGAACACGAGATCGCCGCGGTCACCCAGGCCGACGTGCAGCGCGTCGCCAGGCGCCTGTTCGATCCGGCCAAGCTGGTCGTCGTCGTGGTCGGCAAGCCGGTCGGCATCGCCGCCACCCGGCCGGCGCCGGTCCAGCCTTGATCCGGATCCGCGCCGCTTGAGCCGCCCGCCCTCCCCCACCCCCTGCGCGCGATGACCGAACCTTCCGGCCAGGTCCTGCCCGCGCGCGCCGTCGTCCTGCTGACGGCGCTGGTCGCCCTGGGGCCGATCTCGACCGACGTCTACCTGCCCTCGCTGCCGTCGATCGGCCGCCATTTCGCCGTCGATCAGGCGGGGGCGCAGCTGACGCTCAGCGTGTTCCTGATCGGATTCGCTGCGGCGATGCTGATCTACGGTCCGCTCTCGGACCGCTTCGGCCGGCGGCCGGTGCTGCTGGGCGGCATCGTCCTGTTCGGCGCGGGCAGCATCCTCTGTGCCGTGGCACCCAGCATCGGGACGCTGGTCGCCGCGCGCTTTTTGCAAGCGCTGGGCGCCTGCGCCGGGCCGGTGCTGTGCCGCGCCGTCGTGCGCGACGTCTTCGGCGCCGCGGGGGCGGCGCGCGTCCTCTCCTATCTGAGCGCCGCGGTGGCGCTGGCCCCCGCCATCGGGCCGATGATCGGTGGCGCGATCGAGACCTGGCTCGGCTGGCGGGCGCAGTTCTGGGGGCTGGCGCTCTATGGCCTCTGCGGCCTGATCGCCACCCTGGCGCTGCTGCCGGAGACCAACCGGCACCGCGATCCCGGCGCCTTCCATCCCTTCGCCATGGCCCGCACCTATCGCATGCTGGTCGGCCATCGGCGCTATTTCGGCTATGTCCTGGTGGCGACCTTCGGCTACAGCGGCATCTTCTGCTTCATCTCCGGATCGAGCTTCGTCTTCATCGACGTGCTCGGCCTGTCGCCGACGCAGTTCGGCATGTGCTTCGGCGCGATCGTCGTTGGCTACATCGTCGGCGCGATCACCGGCGGGCGCCTGACCAGGCGCTTCGGCATCGATCGCATGGTGCTGGCGGGAACCGGGGTCGCCCTGACCTCCAGCCTGGTCCTGACGCTGCTGGCGCTGACCGTGCCGCAATCGGCCGCGGCGGTGATCGTGCCGTTCTTCTTCCACCTGGTCGGCATCGGCATGACGCTGCCGAATGCCCAGGCCGGCGCCATCGGCCCCTTCCCGCGCGCCGCCGGGGCGGCGGCGGCGCTGCTCGGCTTCATCCAAATGATCGTCGCCGCCGGCGTCGGCGCCGTGCTCGGGCAGATCGGCACCACCAGCACCCTGCCGATGTGCCTGATGATCCTGGCGATGTCGCTGCTGCTGGTCGGTTCCTACTGGCGGGTGGTGCGGCCGGCGGAAAAATGACCGCGTGCGCCGGCCAGCGGCAGGCGCGCGGCTACTTGTTGTCGCGGTTGGTCGAGGGCTTGGTGCCGCGATAGGTGCCGTCCTGCGGCTTCGGCGCGGCGGTTTCCGGCGCCGGCGTCTCCGCACCGCCGCCGAGGAGACCGTTCAGCAGCTGCTCGAAGGTGCCGGGCGCCTCCGCCGCGGCGGGCGCGACAGGTTGCGGCACCGCCGCCGGCGTGTTGGCGGCGAAGAGCGTGCCGCTGCCGCCGGGCACCGGGATGTCGCGGGCCGGCACGCCCTGCAGCGCATCGGTCATGAAATCGTGCCAGATCCGCACCGGGATCGTGCCACCGGTCACCCTGTCCATGGCGCTGTTGTCGTCGTTGCCGACCCAGACCCCGGCGACCAGATCGGCGGTGAGGCCGATGAACCACGCGTCGCGATAGTCCTGGCTGGTGCCGGTCTTGCCGACCGCCGGACGGTCGATCTGCGCCTTGCGGCCGGTGCCGTGATCGACCACCGCCGCCATCACGTCCAGCATCTCGCGCACCGCCTGGGGCGAGGCAACGCGCCCGAGGCCGCCGCCGCTGCGCTGGTAGATCGCCTGGCCGTCGCGGGTGGCGATCGATTCGATGCCATAGGGCAGCACACCGTTGCCCTGGTTGGCGAAGGTGGCATAGGCGCCGGTCATCTCCAGCGCCGTCACCTCGCTGGTGCCGAGGGCGATCGAGGGATCGTTGCCGAGCGGCGAGGCGATGCCGAGGCGCTTCGCCGTCTCGATCACGTTGCGCCGCCCGGTCTGCTCGGAGAGCTGCACCGCGATGGAGTTCATCGAGCGGGCGAAGGCCTCGCGCAGATCGACGCTGCCGTAGAACTTGTCCTGGTAGTTGCTCGGCCGCCATTTGCCGATCTGGATCGGGCCGTCGACGAATTCGCTCTCCGGGGTGAACCCGGCCTCGAAGCCGGCGAGGAAGACGAAGGCCTTGAAGGCGGAGCCCGGCTGGCGCAGGGCCTGGGTGGCGCGGTTGAACTGGCTGGCGCGATAGTCGGTGCCGCCGACCATGGCGCGGATGGCGCCGTCCGGCGTCATCGCCACCAGGGCCGCCTGGCTGGCATGCATCTTCGGCCCGAGCTCGGCGACGGCGGCGGCAACGTCCTGCTCGGCGAGCGCCTGGATGCGGTTATCGAGGGTGGTCTGCACCACCAGGTCCTGGTCGCTGTAGCCGACGAAGGAGGAGACCTGGTCCAGCATCCAGTCGGCGAAATACTGGCCGATCTGGCCCTTGGCCTTGGCGGCGACCGAGGGCGCGGTGTTGCTGACCGCCTGGTCCGCCTCGGCCTCGCCGAGATAGCCGGCGCTCACCATGCTGCGGATCACCAGCGCGGCGCGGGTCTTCGCCAGCGCCTTGTCGTTGAACGGGTTGTACTTCGACGGCGCCTTCAGCATGCCGGCCAGCATTGCCGCCTCGAACAGCGAGATCTCGCCGACCGGGCGGTCGAAGTACTTGCGCGACGCCGCATCGACGCCGTAGGTGCCGGCGCCGAAATAGACCCGGTTCAGGTAGAGCTCGAGGATCTGGTCCTTGGTGAAGTTCCGCTCCAGCCACAGCGCCAGCAGCACCTCCTGGCCCTTGCGATGCAGCGAGCGCTCCGGCGTCAGGAAGATGTTCTTGGCGAGCTGCTGGGTGATCGAGCTGCCGCCCTGGACCAGCGTGCCGGCGCGCAGGTTGACATAGACCGCGCGGGCGAGGCCGATCAGGTCGAGGCCGAAATGGCTGTAGAACCGCCGGTCCTCGGTGGCGATGACCGCCTGCGGCAGGTAGGGCGGCATCTGCGCGAGGCCGACGGTGGTGCCGTAGAGATCGCCGTAGGAGGCGATGATCGTGCCGTCGGTGGCAATCAGCGTGACGCTGGGCCGGCGCTTGATCTCGTTGAGCTTGCTGACGTCGGGCAGGTCATAGGCGCACCAGGCGACGAAGAGCAGCACGAAGAAGCCGCCCCAGATGCCGCCGACCGCGCCCCATTTCAGCGCGAACCAGGCCCAGCGCCGGCTGCGCCGGCGCTTCACGGGTACGCTGCTGTTCCGATCCTGTTCCGACATGGCGGCCTTGTAGCAGATTCGCGGGATTAGGCGAATCCGGCATGTAGGCTGCGATTACGGCAAATCCATGGCCGCCCGGGGCCGCCCGGGGCCTAGGAGCGATCAATTCCGGGTTATCGGCGATCAGCCGGCGATGGCGCGGCGCTCGGCGCTCATCTGGGCGATGCCGCCGCTGCGGCTGTCGTTCTCCAAGCGGATCAGCGCCTCGGTGATGCGCTGCTCGAAGGACTGATCGGGATCGCGGCCGCCGAGGATCTCGTCGAGGGCGAGATTGACCGCGTCCAGCCAGCCTTCCGGCGCGAAGCCGAAGCGGCGCGAGCGCACGCTGCGCGACATGATCACCAGCTTGATGAACAGCGGCTTGTGGCGCGGGTCGAGGCTGCAGCGCTCGAACAGCTTCTCGGCGCCCTGGTTGCCTTCGTCGGAGATCAGGGTGCGGACGTTGCCGACCGGCACCTGCGCCTTCAGCGCCAGCGCCGGCATGAAGAAGGTGAAGTTGCCGAGGCAGAGCGCGCGCACGATGATGCTCGAGCTCAACAGCCCGTTCTGCGCCAGGCGCTGGATCAGGCTGCGGGTGTCTTCCGCCCGCTGCTCGGAGGCGAAGCTGGTGAGCAGGACATGCTCGCGGCCGTGATGGATCAGCTGCGAGACGCGGTGCGCCGGCAGGTCGTAGCGCGAGATCAGGCGTTCCAGCGCGCGGCCGCTGACCACCGCGGTCAGGCGCTCGGCCACCGCCATCGGCAGGGCGCGGCGCTGGGTCAGCATGTCGACCACCTGCTGGTTCTCGGCGAAGCGATCGAGAATGCGATGGTAGCCGGCGAGGCCGACCTCGGCATTGTCGTTGGAGGCGACGCGGGTGACACAGATCTCGTCATCGGTCTTGATCAGCGCCGCGGTCACCGGCTCCTTCAGCGTCGGCCGGCGCGCCACCGAGCGCGCATGGCTGATCGAGCAGTTCTCGACGATCTGCACCAGGTCCTCGTCGCTGAGCGCCAGGCACTCCGCCAGGATCGGCTCGGCGACCTCGATCACGTCATAGGCCATGCGGCGGGCGAGATCGGGATCCAGGCCCGGGGCGGTCTTGAGGAATTCCGAGAGGCGCCGGCGCACCAGCAGCTCGGCATCCGGCAGGACCAGATTGATGATGGAATTGGCGACCGCGCGCTCGGCATCGCCGAGCTGGCCTTCCGCGAAGACTTCGGCCACCCGCAGCATGGTCGAGGTGCGGTTGGAGGGGGAAGGATCAGCCGCCAGGGCGGCTACATCGGCTTGTGTCAACTGGGCCACGGTTCAAACCTTTACTGCATTGTGGCGGTCGCTGGACCCGAAACGCATGGCACGGCTCCTCCGTACCCCCATCCCGGACCAGGCGCATCCGCCCAGGTTTGTCGCGGCGTTCCGATCCTTCGGCTTCCCCACCGATTCGCCACGCACTTTTTTAATATAGTAGTTCCGCCGGGCACAACAATAAAATTCGTTTCCAGCGGTCACTCAGCTTCGGTCAACCAAAGTAAATAAATCGTTAATTCCAAGTATAGATCTCATTTGATTCCGATTTATCACCAATTTATCACAACACTTTCAGGGCCGATTCCAAGTCTTCCGGAACATCGCCAAGTCAAAGCGAAATTCCACTTGCCGCCGGCCGCGCTATGACCCGCGGCGCCCCGAAAAATACCGGCCGAATCCCGTGTCTTGCATCGCCTTGCCTTCAGGACCGACTCCGGTATTATGCGGCCGCGCTCGGACCGGGGCCGATTTTCCGGTCGGCCGCGGGCCCCTGTGGCGGAATTGGTAGACGCGCCTGACTCAAAATCAGGTACCGCAAGGTGTGTTGGTTCGAGTCCGACCAGGGGCACCACCCTTACGCAAGCAACCGCAAGTCTACGCGCCGGACCCTTAGCAAATCCCTAAGCTCCCCCGCCGGCCGCGACCGTGCCGGCCTGGCGCTGGTCGATCGCATCCATCAGCCCGCAGCCCAGGATCAGCAGGCAGCCCAGGCTTTCGCGCCAGCCCGGCAGCGCCCCCATCGCCAGGCTCGCGGTCACCGTGGCCGAGATCACCTCGAACAGCAGCAGCACGGTGAAGCGCCCGGAATCGAGCTTGCCGGCCCCCCAGAGCAGCATCGCCTGCAGCACCAGCATCACCGCCGCCAGGGCCGCCAGGGCGACGAGGCCGGAAGGGCCGAGCGACGGCGGGGCGACGGCGATGCCGCTGCCGATCCGGTCGCCGACCAGGAACACCAGGCCGAACAGCGCCGTGCCGCTCAGCGAGGCGAAGTTCTTCTCGACATTGCCGAGCGTGCCGATGCGGGCGATGACCGCGGCGGCGGCGGCGAAGCTCATCCCGGAGCCGAGCGCCATCCATTCGCTGCCGGCATGCGGCACCGGGATGACGCTGCCGAGGACGACCATCGCGCCGGCGAGGCCGAAGACCACGGAGAGCGCGCGCCACCGGGTGAGCCTCTGGCCGAGGAAGAGGATGGCGAGCAGCGTCCCCCAGACCGGCGCCAGATAGAACAGCAAGGTGACGCGGATGACGTCGCCGGTGAGGATGGCGTGGTTCCAGGCGGCGAAGCCGCAGCCCGAAAGGAGGCCGACCGCCAGCAGCGGCCAAGCCTGCGACGCCAGCCGCCGCCGGCGCCGCAGCAGCGGCACGATCAGGATCAGGCTGCAGGCGGAGCCCAGCCCGACCGTGGACCAGTCGCCGGCGAGGCCCTGGGCCTCGAGCCAGCGCAGCGGCAGCCACCAGGCGCCCCACATCAGCGAGGCAACGGCGACGGTGATGCCGGGCAGCAGCGGGCGCAAACGCGGATGGAGGATCGGGGGCACGGCGGGGCTTCGGCTTCTCGCGGCAGATAAACCAACGGCGGCACCGGCTTGACAAGGCCGGTGAGGGCATCGCATGTCTGGCAGCAATCCGGCCATGGCGCAACAGGCGAAGCGGGTCGCAAAAAAGACAGGACGGGGAGCGCAGCACATGGATGCCGAGCCGAAGCAGTTCGCCTTCGCCTGGATCGAGGCACAGCGCCCGACCCTCTCCGCCTGGAACCAGCGCATTTGGCACTATGCCGAGACCGCTTTGCGCGAATACAAGTCGTCGGCCTGGTATGTCGATCTCCTGCGCCGCGAGGGCTTCGAGGTCGAGGCCGGCAGCGGCGGCATGCCGACCGCCTTCGCCGCCACCTTCCGCAACGGCACCGGACCGACAATCGCCGCCTATGCGGAATACGATGCCGTGCCCGGCAACTGCCAGGCGGCAACGACCCGGCAGCAGCCGCGCCCCGGGCTCAGCCGCCATGCGCCGGGCCATACCGACCCGCATTCCGCCCTCGGCATCAGCGCCCTCGCCGGCGCCCTGGCGGCCAAGGCGGCGATGCAGAAGTTCGGCATCGGCGGTACCCTGCGCTTCTTCGGCGAATGCGCCGAGAAGCTCCGCCTCTCGAAGCCGGTCCATGCGGCCAAGGGCTACTACGACGGCCTGGATGCGGCGCTCAGCTTTCATCCGACCTACATGCTGCCGCTCGCCAATACGGTGCGCTGGGACACCCATTGCGGCGCCGGCTTCGCCTGCATCTACACCTTCGAATGCCGGCCGCCGCAGGACTGGGGAACGGCGGATGCCGACAGCCCGATCCCGGCGTCGCATGTCTCGGCCCGCGCGCCCGGGGCGAACGACGCGCTGTTCATGATGTTCGGGCTGACCAAGCAGCTGCAGTCCTCGATGCTGCCCTTCACCAGCGGCTGGTCCCTGTCCGAGGCGATCCTCACCGCCGGCCAGGCGACGGCCGACAACCTGCCGGCGCATGTGGCGCAGATCCAGTATCTCTGGCGGGTGCCGGACGTGGCGATGGCCGAGCAGGTCGCGCGCGTCCTCGACAGCAATGCCGCCGCCGCCGCCCAGGCGACGCATTGCCGCTGGCGCAAGACCTGGGTGACGCGCTCCAGGCCCGGCCTCGCCAACCACGCTCTGGCGACGGCGACCTACGCCAACCTGCAGCTGGCCGGGGCGCCGCAGTGGGGCGAGGCCGCCATCGACGCCGCCCGGGCGATCCAGCGCGAGCTCGGCATCGCGCCGATGGACAGGCCCTATCTTGCAGCGATCGAAAGCCTGATCGCGCCGCAGGAGGCCGAGCGCATCCTGCGCCGCAGCCTGCCGCCGACGCAGCTGAATTCGACCTCGGACGACTACACCGAATTCTGCTGGCACTGTCCGACCGCCCGGTTCTATGTCGGCCGGCCGATGCTGAAGGCGCCGCAGGGATTCGCCTATCCCGACTGGGTGCTGAATGCCCTGGGCGGCATCCCCGCCTGCATCGACCCGATGATCGACACCGCCGCCAAGACGGTCGGCGGCACCATCCTCGATCTGCTGACGCAGCCCGACCTGCTGGCGGCCGCCCAAGCGGAATTCCGCAGCCGCACCGGCGGGGGCGTCGGCGGCACCGACTGGCTTGCGCCCCTCTTGCCGAGGGATTTTCGTCCTCCGGTCGATTATCGCTGGCCGGAATACGTGACCACGGCGCGCGGCGAGGAATGGTGGATTCCGGCAAGCGAAGACGATGCCCGCCTATAGTCCCGGTTGAGCCCAAAAACGCTTATATCCACCAAAGGGATAGGTCGTCTGCGTCGCGACCGGACCGGTGGCCGGGAAAAGTCACGCCCATTTCCTTGACCTGAATCAATAGCTCGATGGCCGAAACGGTCTAGCGTTCCCAAATGTACGGGTTCATCTGACGACCGGCGAGAAGACTGAATGGCTGAGATGCAGGATGGCTTGGCCCTGGAATCGGCGCGGTTTCCGCCAACGGCCGAGGACCGACGCCGGCTACGGCACCTGCCGCTCCTGAGCGATGCGGCGGAAGGCGCGGGGGCCCAGCTCCTGGCCGCAGCCTCGATCCTTTCCGTCGCCAAGGACCAAGAGATCGTCCGCGAGGGCACGAAGCCGACGGCGCTGCTGCTGATCCTCGGCGGGCGCGCCTCCCTGGTGGCGAAAGCGGCGGATCAGAACGCGGTGCTCGGCCTGCTCGAGCCGGGCTGCATCATCATGCCGGCGACCGTGCTGCAGCCGGCGGCCTATCCGCTGACGGCGACCGCCGTCGAGCCGACGCGGATCGCCAGCATCCCGATCGGCGAAGTCCGCGCGGCGATGGCCGCTGATCCGCGGCTGCTGACGCTGCTGTCGCAATCCATCGCCGACAACTGGCAGCTGGCGATCGGCCAGCTCAAGGACCAGCGCCTGCTCTCGGCGCCGCAACGCTTTGCCGCCTATCTCGTGCGCCTGGCCGGCGGCCGGCGCGGAAAGGTGGTCTTCGACATCAACGAGGACCGGAAGACACTGGCGAGCCTGCTCGGCATGACGCCGGAAAACCTCTCCCGCACCATCGGCCAGCTCCGCCATATCGGTGTCGTCCTCAACGGGCGGCACGTGGAAATCGGCGACGTCGCCACGGTCGCGGGTTTCGTGCATGGCGACGCGGCGGCGACCGACCGGCGTCATTGATCCCGCGCGCCCCGGGGCGCTACTGACCCGCCCGCCACCACCACCCGCACCGATTGCAATGCGCCCGCCGTCATGTGAGGATTTGCCGCCGCGCCGATCGGCAGCGGGAAACCTGCGGCCAGTCAATCAGCGAGGGCGGGACGGCGATGGACAAGAAGACGTGGCGGCCGGCCAGCCTGGCGGCCCAGGCGCTGGGCTGGATCGACCCCGCGACCAAGGCGGTCAGCCCGCCGATCCACATGTCGTCGACCTTCATCCGCGATCCCGACAACCAATACCGCTCGGGCTACGGCTATCTGCGCGACGAAAATCCTGCCTTCGACCAGGCCGAGGCCCTGCTGGCGACGCTGGACGGCGGCGCGCAGGCGAGATTATTCGCCTCGGGGATGGCGGCTGCGACGGCGGTGTTCCTGGCGCTGAAGCCCGGCGACCACGTAATCGCGCCGCGGGTCATGTACTGGTCGCTGCGCCGCTGGCTGATGGACTTCGCGACCGCCTGGGGACTGCAGGTGGAGCTCGCGGATTGCCAAGACCCGATCGCCCTCCAGGCGGCGATCCGGCCGGGCAGGACCCGGCTGGTCTGGATCGAAACCCCGTCGAATCCCCTCTGGACGGTCACCGATATCGCCCGCAGCGCCGATATCGCCCACGCCGCCGGCGCGATGCTGGCGGTGGATTCGACCGTCGCCACGCCGGTGCTCACCCGGCCCATCGCCTGGGGCGCCGATCTGGTGATGCATTCGGCGACCAAGTACCTGAACGGCCATTCGGACCTGGCGGCCGGCGCCCTGATCGCGGCGGCGGAGACCGACCTCTGGCAGCGGATCGGCGCGAACCGCGCCAGCCTCGGCGGCATTCTCGGCTCGATGGAGGCCTGGCTGCTGCTGCGCGGGATGCGATCGCTGTTTCCCCGGGTGACGATGGCGTGCCGTTCGGCCCAGAGCCTGGCCGAGACCCTGCGCAACGACCCGCATGTGCTGGAGGTGCTCTATCCCGGCCTGCCGGATTCGCCCGGCCACGAGATCGCGCGCCGCCAGATGCAGGGCGGCTTCGGCGGCATGCTGTCGATCCGCGTCAAGGGCGGCGAGGCGGCGGCGATCGCGGCGGCGGCCAAGGTGGAGCTGTGGAAACGGGCGACATCGCTCGGCGGCACCGAAAGCCTGATCGAGCACCGGTCCAGCGTCGAGGGCGCGCAGAGCCCGGTGCCGAAGGATCTGCTGCGGCTTTCGGTCGGGCTGGAGGATCCGGCGGATCTGCTGGCCGATCTGCAGGCGGCCTTGCGCTAGAGGCCGCGGTCCCGCGATCAGGTGCCGGGCAGCTCGAGCCGTGCCTGCAGGCCGCCGAGGGGCGATTGCGCCAGCGACAGGCGGCCACGATAGAGCTCGGCAAGCTCGCGAACGATATCGAGGCCGAGGCCGGTTCCGGGTACCGATTCGTCGAGCCGCTGGCCGCGTCGCAAGGCCGCGTCGCGCTGGCCGGCGGGAATGCCGGGGCCGTCATCCTCGATCAGGATCAGCAGACCCTCGCCGCGGCGCTCGGCGGAGACCCGCAGCCGCGATTTCGCCCATTTGCTGGCATTGTCCATCAGGTTGCCCAGCATCTCGGTCAGGTCCTCGGGATCGCCCAGAAAGCTCATGTCCGCCGGCACGTCGGCCTCGATCTGCAGGTCGCGCTCGCGATAGAGCGTCTGCAGCGAGAAGCCGAGATCGGCAACGGCCTTGGCCAGCGGGGTCCGTGTCGCCGTGGCGCTGGACGGCCCCGCGGCGCGGATCCGCGCCAAGGTCCGGTCGACCTGGCTGCCGATCAGCTCCAACTGGTCGCGCAGGATCCTGCCGCGCTCGCCATCGATCTCGGTCAGTTCCTGGCGCAGCACCGAAAGCGGATTCTTCACCGCATGGGCGAGATTTCCGGCCTGGGTCCGCGCCCGCTCGATCAGCGCGGCATTATGCGCCAGCACGGCGTTGAGTTCATCGACCATCGGCGCCACTTCGACCGGATAGTCGCCTTCCAGTCGATGCGAGGCACCCTGGCGGATCTGCTGCAGCGCGCCGCGAAGCCCGCGCAGCGGCGAGAGGCCGAAGCGCACCTGCAGCACCGTCGCCACCAGGAATGCCAGTTCCAGCGCCCCCAGCGTCAGGGCGACCTGGCGCCCGAAGCTGCGGGTCTCGTCGTCGATTTCCGCATGCGGCCCGGCCACCACCACCTGGACCGGCATCGCCGAACCCGGCAGGCGGACGCTGCGCCCGATCGCCCTGAGCTTGGTTTCGCCCGGACCCATCGTATCGTAGCCGGTCTCCACCGCGCCGGTGGCGATGGCGCCGAGACCGCCGCCCTCCAGGGGACCGGCGGAGGGCGACTGGGCCAGCACGCGGCCATCGGCTTCGATCAGCCAGTACCAGCCGGAGAAGGGCAGGTTGAACCGCGGGTCGGCGGGCGGCGCCGTCAGCCTGAGGCTGCCGTCGGCGGTCAGTTCGGCGGCGGCGATCAGCTGCTGCTGGAAGGCGAGCAGGAAGGCGTCGAAGCGGCGCTCGATGCGGTCGGCGAAGAGCCAGAGCAGCAGCCCGCCGACCAGGATGAGGATCGGCAGGGCGCCGAGCGCGGCGGTGAGGGCGAGGCGCAGGGTCAGCGATCTCGCACCGGCGCGTGTGAAGCCCTGCAATTCCAATCTGACCCCCTCAGCCGGCCGGATGATCGCCACCGATCATATAGCCGAGGCCGCGCCGGGTCTTGATGAAATCGGCGCCGAGCTTCTTGCGCAGTCGGTTGACCAGGACCTCGATCACGTTCGAATCCTTGTCGAAGCTCTGGTCGTAGATGTGCTCCGTGAGTTCGGCCTTGGAGACCACCGCATTGGCGCGATGCATCAGATAAGCGAGCAGCCGGTGTTCGAGGGCGGTCAGCGTCACCTGGCTGCCGGCCAAGGTCACCGCCCCGGTGCCGGCATCGAGCTGCACCGGGCCGCTGGTGAGAATCGAGGTCGCCACGCCCTTGGCGCGCCGGATCAGCGCTTCGATGCGCGCCACCAGTTCCTCCATCTGGAACGGCTTGGTCAGGTAGTCGTCGGCGCCGGCGCGCAGGCCCTTCACCTTCTCGAACCAGGTGTCGCGGGCGGTCAGGATCAGGACCGGGATGTGGATTCCCTCGCTGCGCCAGCGCTGCAGGACCGAGAGGCCGTCCAGGACCGGCAGCCCGAGATCGAGAATGATCGCGTCATAGGGCTCGGTCTGGCCGAGGAAGCAGCCTTCCTCGCCATCGCGGGCAACCTCGACGACATAGCCGGCCTCGCTCAATGCCTGGGTGATCTGCCGGCCGATCTGCCGGTCGTCCTCGACGACTAGGACACGCATGTTGGCTCGATCGGTTCGTTGCGAGAGTCGCGCCGGGAAATCCTAGTCGTCACCGCCGCCCTCGCCGCCTTCGCCACCGCCACCTGAATCGCCACCGCCATCCGAGCCGCCGCCGCTGCCGCCACCGCCCGAGCCGCCGCCACCGCTGCCGCCGCTGCCGCCGGAACCGCTGTCGCCGCCTTCGCCGCCGCCAGAATCGCCCCCGGAATCGCCGCCGCCATCCGAGCCGCTGCCGCCGGAGCCGCTGTCACCGCCCTCGCCTTCCGATCCGTCGGATCCGCTCCCGGACGAACCGCTGCCGGATGCAGCGCCGGACTGGGTCTTGCCGGCCCGTGCCGACGGCGCCCGCGACATATCGTCAGACTCGGCGGCATTCAGCAGCGCCGCATTGGCGCCGAGCTGGTTCAGCAGGTCGGCGGCATCGTGATCATGCAGGGGGCCGCGGGCGCCGACGAGGTCGAGGCTTTCGGCGGCAAAGTCCAGTTCGACCACGGCGCCCGCCGTCGTCAGGACCTTGACCTCGTAGACCCAGGCGCAGGTCTTTGCCACGACGCGCTGGCTGAACTCGATCGCCAGCAGCTCGGCATCGGTCGAGCCGCGGAGCTGATCGTAGAGCTTGGCCGGCGAGGCCACCGTGCCGGGAGGTGCCGCGCCAGCGGTGCATTCTTCCGCCATCGCCAGGGAGGGAAACAGGATCGGCGCGAGGACGCTGGCTGCTAGGATGGAGGACAGCAGGCGGAAACGACGGCGCGCGATCTGGCAGGACCGATCGCCATGCTGACGCAGGCTCGGGTCGCTGATCGCGACGCCAAGCTGCACGTCTTCCCCGCGGTGGCTGCTCCTCTGTGCCATGTACCTGTCACTCTGCTCCGGGGCCAATCTGCCATGGCCGACCTGAAGCCCAGCTTAAGCGCGGTTTCAGCATTGTTTCAGCCGGGTTTTCCTAGGGTAGCGCGGTCGGCCGGATCCCAAGGTTCCCGTCGATATCGCAACCCGGTGAAGGAAACGACGAGATGAGATCTATCCCTAGCGAATGTCGTGTCGTGCGGCAAGGCCGGGGCATCGCGTCGGCATCCCGCGCCGGATGGCCGGCCCCTGCAGGCAGCCGAAACTGAATGCCAGCTTAAATCGGACCTCAGGCTGGCTTCAGCTTGCAGGGCCTAGTCTTCACCCACGGTATCGCAAGGGTATCGTCGGATTTTAAGGAGAACATGAGATGACGAAGAAGATCGAGACGACCGAAGGCCAGCGCTTCATCACCCGTCTGCTGCAGACGGCCGCTTTGGCGGCCTTGACCATCGGCGTCGTTTCGGCGCCGGTCGCGTTGAGCAGCCACGGCAGCATCAGCTTCACCAAGGCCTATGCCGAGGGCGGCGACACCGGCGGTGAGGGCGGCGAAGGCGGTGACGGCGGCAGCGGCGAAGGCAGCCACGACAGCGACAGCGACAGCGGCGAATCCGGCGATTCCCACGACGGCGATTCGAGCGGTTCGAGCGACGGCAGCGGCGAGCACGATGCCGACAGCAGCGAGGGCGGTGAAAGCGGCGACGACAACGGCACCGATGCGGACAACGAGGCCGGCGACGATTCCGCCGACGGCACCGACGATACCCCGGGCGCCGACGACGGCACCCCGGACCAGGGCACCGGCGACGTGCCGGGCGGCACAATCCCGCCGGCCACCAATCCCTGATCTGCAGCTATTCTTGACCGAGGCCGGCGGTTCCCCCGATCACCGGTTTCAATCAGGAGCACGCCGGACCCGATCGGGTCCGGCGTTTTGCTTTGCGGGGTTGTGGCCGTAACGCTACTGGGCGGTACGCTACTGGGCGGCGCGCTGGCTGACCAGCTTGGGCCGCGTCGCCAGGGCCTTTTCGTAGAGGCCGAGGATGCGCTTGCGCTCGTCGCCGTCCAACTTGAGACGGGGCGCGCGCACCGTCTCGCTGCCGAGTCCCACCACCTGCTGGCCGATCTTGATGTACTGCACCAGCTTGATATGGGTATCGAGGTGGAGCAGCGGCGTGAACCAGCGATAGATCGCCCGCGCCTCCTCGAAGCGACCCGCCTGGGCGGCGGTCCACAGGGCGATCGACTCCTCCGGGAAGACGTCGGTCAGGCCGGAGACCCAACCGTCGATTCCCAGGGCGCAGCTTTCCAGCACCAGGTCGTCGACCCCGGCGAAGAGCCGGTAGCGCTTGCCGGTCAGGTTGTGGAGATCGGTGATGCGGCGCGGATCGTCCGAGGATTCCTTCAGGGCGACGATGGTCTTCTCGCCGGCAAGCTCGACGAAGGCCTCGGGCTTCAGGTCGACGCCGTAAACGATCGGGTTGTTGTAGATCATGATCGGCAGGCCCGAGGCGCGGGCGATGCTGCGGAAATGCGCCAACGATTCCCGCAGGTCCGACTTGTAGACCATGCCGGGCAGGACCATCAGCCCGTCGATCCCGATCTTCTCCGCGTCCTTGGCATACTGGCAGCCGAGCGCGGTGGTGTATTCGGCGACACCGGAGACGATCGGCACGCGGCCTTTCACCACCTCCTTCGCCGCCGCCAGCACCTGGCGCTTCTCCTCAGGCAGCAGCGAGCAGTTCTCGCCCACGGTCCCCAGCATGATCAGCCCGTGGACCCCGGCCTTCAGCAGGGCCTCGATCTCGCGTTGGGTCGATTCGAGGTTCAACCTCTCGTCATCGTGGAATTGGGTGGTGACGGCGGGGAATACCCCGCCCCAGCTGGAGGTGGCGGCCATGGATCTGCTCCTTGTTTCTGACGCATCGCGCTGCGGACCGCCCCTGGCGGCCCGAATTCTCTAGACTGGATATTGTATACAGTGTACAATCTATAAATGTCAACATCGACATGGACGCTCGGGAGCCGCCGGGAGGCACAGCCGCGATGAATCTGGAGCGCCAGATCACCAAACGGACGATTGCCGACGAGGTCGCCGAGGTGCTGCGGCGGCGCATTCTTTCAGGCGACCTGCCGGCGGGCAAGCCCATCCGCCAGGAGCATATCGCCCTGGAACTGGGGGTCAGCCGGATCCCCCTGCGCGAAGCCCTGAAACAGCTGGAAGCCGAGGGCTTCGTCACCATCGAGGCCCACAAGGGCGCGGTGGTCGCCGAATTGTCGACCGCCGAGGTCGAGGAGCTGTTCGAGCTCCGGGTGCGGATCGAGACCTGGCTGCTCTCCAAGGCCATCCCCAACATGGGGGAAGGCGACTTTGCACGGCTGGATGCGATCATCGAGGAGTCGCGCGCGCCGGATTCGCTGCCCCGCTGGGGCGAGTTCAACTGGCGCTTCCATGAGGCGCTGTACCGGGCGGCGGGGCGGCCGGTCTCGATCAAGTTCCTGCGCCGCATCCACGACAACATCGATCGCTACCTGCGGATCGAGATCACCCTGCCGGCCGCCCGCGACCGGGCCTATCGCGACCACGAGGAACTGGTGGCCTGCTGCCGGAACCGTGACGTCGCCGGCGCCCTGACGCTGCTGGAGCGGCATATCACCGCGACGGCCACGACGCTGAAGGCGAAATTCGGCGGATCCGGCATGAAGGTTTAAGGCGCCGCAGCCGCGCACCAGCCGGGATTCTTCCGCGATCCGCCGCGGCACCGCCGGGATCCGACAGGTATTTTTGCCGCCTTGCGCGCTTTACTCCACGGGCACAACCAAGGATAACTGAGGGCGTGTTCCAGGACCTGGCGTTCCCGATCGAATGACTGCACCCCAATTCCAACCCGACCGGCGGCTGGCCGCCATCCTGGCCGCCGACGTGGCCGGCTACAGCCGCCTGATGGGCCAGGACGAAATGGGAACCATTACCGTCCTGAAGGCGCATCTGAAGGCGGTCCTGGAGCCGCGGATCAGCGCCCGCGGCGGGCGGATCGTCAAGACCACCGGCGACGGGCTGCTGGCCGAGTTCCAGAGCGCGGTCCAGGCGGTGGATTGCGCCGCGACCATCCAGGAGGCGATGGCGCAGCGCAATGCGGCGGTCGAATCCGAGCGGCGGATCGAGTTCCGCATCGGCATCAATCTGGGCGAGATCCTGCTCGACGGCGGCGATATTTTCGGCGACGCGGTGAACATCGCGGCGCGGCTGGAGGGCATCGCCGAACCCGGCGGCCTGACGATCTCCGGCAAGGTCTTCGAGCAGGTGAAGAACCGCAGCGACCTGCACTGGGACTCCCTCGGCCAGCGCCGGCTGAAGAACATCGCGCAGCCGGTCGAGGTCTTTCGCCTGGCGACCGGGCGGCCGGCGAAGCCGCTGGAGCCGGCGACCCTGGCTCTGCCGCAGCGCCCGTCGATCGCGGTGCTGCCCTTCGAGAACATGACCGGCGATCCAAAGCAGCAGTATTTCGCCGAGGGCATCTCCGAGGACATCATCACCGAGCTGTCGCGGTTCCGGGCGCTCTTCGTCATCGCGCGGAATTCCAGCTTCAACTACGACCCGCGCAAGGCCGACCTGAGCAGCGTCGGCCAGGCCCTGGGCGTGCAATACGTGCTGACCGGCAGCGTCCGGCGCTCGGGCGAGAGCCTGCGCATCAGCGTGCAGCTCTCGGAGGCGGAATCCGGGCGCAGCCTCTGGGCCAGCCGCCGGGACTGCGGCATCGGCGACATCTTCCGGGTGCAGGACGAGCTGACCCAGGCGATCGTCGCCGCACTGCCCGGCCATATGGAGGCGGACTGGCTGGCGCGCACCCGGCGCAAGCGGCCGGAGAATTTCGTTGCTTACGACTACACGCTGAAGGCCTGGGATCTCCTCTATACCCAGGGCGGCAACCAGCACGCGACCATCCGCAGCCTGGTCAAGCAGGCACTGGCGCTGGATCCGGGCTATGCCCAGGCCCAGGCGATGCTGGGCTTTTCCTGGATGCTGGCCTGGTTCCGCAACCACGATCCGAATGCCATCGATGCCGCGGACCGGGAATCCGCCCGGGCGGTGCTGCTGGATCCCGAAGATGCCTGGTGTCACTTCGTGCGCGGCTACGTGCTGCTCTATCAGCGCCGCTTCGACGAGGCGGAGCGGCATTACGAGCGCGCGGTGTCGCTCAACCCGAACGATTCGAACATCCTCTCGGAGATGGGCGCCCTGCAGATCTATCTCGGCGAGACCGAGGCGGGGATCGACTGGATCCGCCAGGCGATGCGCCTCAACCCCTATCGGAACTCGTGGCACTGGCACGATCTCGGCTTCGCCTTCCTCCTGGCCCGGCGCTACGCCGAGGCGATCGAGGCGTTCAGCAAGGTGTCGCCGCCCCTGCCCTTCGACGACAACTACCTTGCCGTCTGCTACGCCAAGCTCGGCGACATCGAGACCGCGAAGGAGCATGCCCGGCGCATGATGGCGGCCCAGCCGGGCATCTCGATCGCCAGCTCGGCCGCCAATGAGCCGTTCTACGAAACCGCCGATCTCGAAGCCTTTCTCGACGGCATGCGCCTGGCCGGCTTTCCGGAAGAGTAAGTCCCGGGGACTTCCGCCGCTGCAGGAATAAGTATAAAATCCTATGTGCCAGCCTGCCGGAGGCGAGGGTCCAGATCCGTCCCGGCGCGACATGCCGATCGGCGCCGCACCGATCCGGGATGGTAAGAACCCTTTAATCCGGGCCGCCTATAGATGGGATCGGCACGCGGTCTTCGCCGTGCCGACGGCAATTACCTCATTGTCCGGCTGGTCGTCTCCGACCGGCCGGGCCGGGTTTCAAGGGCGCAGCGATTGCGGAGAGTTCGGCAGGCCTGGGACGATCTGACCATTCGCCAGAAGATCCTCGCTGGCTATGGGGCGAGCTTGCTGCCGCTGTTCCTGCTCGGCATCACCATGCTTTGGGTCATGATGTCGGCCGAGCGCGAGATCAACCGGATCAATGGCGCCAGCCTGGCAGAGATCGGGCGGCTCGACGCCTTTCGCGACGGCCTGAACGGGCTGACCACCGCCCTCGGCCGGACGCTGCATGTGACCACCTCGCTGATCGCCACGCCGCAGGCCGACGCGCCGGCGCCGATGGCGGAGGCGCTGGCGACCTTCCGACAGGCAGTCGACGGGATCGACGGCAGCATCCGCCCCGAAGACCCCGACGAGGCCGCCTTGTGGCGCGACATGGTGCGCGACAGCCGCGGGATGATTGCGGCGGTCGAAACCCAGGCAGTGCAATACGCCGCCTATGACCTCGGCCAGGCGATGATCGTCTGGCAGCGGCTCTCGACCCTCTCGCGCGGACTGGCAAAGCAATACAACGCCGCGGACAATTTCGTGGACACGAAGATCGCCGTGTCGAGCCGGCGGCTGGAGGGCTTCATCGAGTTCTCCGTGGGCGCGATCGCCGCCGCCATCCTGCTGATCGGCGCCCTGTCGGTCCTGACCGCCGCGCTGATCTCGCGCCGGCTCGTCGAGCCGGTCTGGAAGCTGCAGCAGGCCGCGGCGGAAATCGGCAAGGGACGCTTCCATACCCCCCTCATTCCCGAGAGCCGCGACGAGATCGGGCAGCTGGTCTCCGCCTTCGACGCCATGCGCCGCGACCTCGACCAGCTGACCCAGCTGCGGATCAGCGTCTTCGACGCGATCGGCGAGGGTATCTGCGTCTTCGATGCCGAGCAGCGCCTGGTCGTCTGGAACAAGACCTACGAATCGCTGTGGCAGTTCCCCAGCGGCTTCCTCAAGCCCGGCATGACCTTCGAGGCGATCCTCCGCTTCAACGCCGCCCGCGGCGCCTACGGATCGGAGGAGATCGAGGCGGCGGTGGCGAGCCGGCTCGATCCGACGACCAACAGCCCCGGCGGCAAGATCTACACCACGCCCGACGGCGCGGTCGTCGAGCGGCAGCGGACGCGGATGCCGGGCGGCGGCTGGATCACCGCGCTGCGCGACGTGACCGAGAGCGAAAGGCTGCAGCGCGCCCTGATCGAAAGCGAGATGCGCCTGCGCGGCTTCATGTACAACTCGCCGGTTGGCATGACGCTGAAGGACGCAGCCGGGCGCTACCTGATGGTGAACCCGATGATCGCCCGCCTGGCCGGCATCGAGGCCGAGGCCATCGTCGGCAAGACCGCGGATCAGGTCTGGCCGCCGCATATCGCCGACCCGACCCTGGCGCGCGACCGCGAGATGCTCGAGTCCAACGCCACCCTGACCTGCGAGAACCATTTCGTCCGCGGAACGACGGACATCTGGACGCAGGAAGTGCGCTTCCCGATTCGCGATCTCGACGGCCAGACGACGGCGATCGGCAACATCGTCATCGACATTACCGAGCGCAAGCGCATCGAAATCGAGCTGCAGGAGACGGCGAGCCTGATCCGCGGCTTCATGGACAACGCCCCGGTTGCGATCAGCGTCGCGGATACCGCCGGACGCTTCCTCATGATCAACGGCGAAGTCGAGAAGGCCTTCGGGCTGCCGGCGGCGGAGATCATCGGCCGCCGCACGATCGACATCGCCCAGAACGCCGGCGCGAAGACGATCGCCGAGATGGAGGCGGAGATGCTCGCCGCCGACCGCACGGTCGCCCGCGAGGTCTATCACGAGGGGCGGAACGACTTCGCCTGGGTCTACGAGGTGAAGTTCCCGATCCGCGACCAGGACGGTAGGACGCGCGCGATCGGCGGCTGCGCCCTCGACGTCACCGAACGCAATCGCAGCGAGCAGGCCCTGCATCTCAGCCAGGAGCGCCTGGCGCGAGCCCAGCGCATCGCCAAGTTCGGCCACTGGGTATGGAGCGGCATGGCCTATGCCGGCTGGACCTCCGGCATCGTCGAGTATTCGGCGGCCGCCGCCGACATCTTCGGCGTCTCCGCGTCCGACCTCGTCGTCGGCGATGCCGACTACATCCGGCGCTTCGTCCATCCCGACGATCACGAGCGGGTCGTCGCTGCCTATGCCAACTTCAAAGAGCGGCGCAAGAAGGGCACGCCCCTGGAATACCGCATCGTCCGTCCCGACGGCGCGGTCCGCACCATCGTCGAGGTCTGCGAGATCGTCGCCGGCGATCCGGACCAGCCGAGCGAGGTCATCGGCACCCTGCACGACATCACCGACCGCAAGCAGATCGAGGACCAGCTGCTCGACGCCAAGGAGCTGGCGGAACAGGCCAGCATGGCGAAGAGCCAGTTCCTCGCCAGCATGAGCCACGAGCTGCGCACGCCGCTCAATGCGATCATCGGCTTCTCGGAGATCATCACCACCCAGCTGTTCGGCCCGCTGATGCCGGTGAGGTACCTCGATTGCGCCCGCGACATCCATATCAGCGGCCGGCACCTGCTCGGCATCGTCAACGACATCCTCGACACCTCGCGGATCGAGGTCGGCAGCTTCGAACTGCACGAGGAGGCCAGCGACCTCAGGGAGATCGTCACTGCGGCGGAAGCGATGATCCAGAACGAGGCGCGGCGCAAGGGCATCGCCCTCGACACCGAGCTGGCGGCGGACGCGCGGACGGTCTACGTCGATGCGCGGGCCCTGCGCCAGGCACTGATCAATCTGCTGGGCAATGCGGTGAAATTCACCCTGGAAGGCGGCGCCATCCGGGTGAAGGCCGACCTCGAGGGCGACGGCACCCTGCTGCTCAGCGTCGCCGACAACGGCATCGGCATCGCCGAGCAGCATCTCGGCCGGGTCTTCGAGCGCTTCGCTCAGTTCGACGAGGCCTATGCGCGCACCCATGGCGGCATCGGCCTCGGCCTGCACATCACCAAGCGGCTGATCGAGATGCATGGCGGCTCGATCCAGGTCGACAGCAAGCTCGGCGTCGGGACGATCTTCAAGATACGTCTCCCTGCGGACCGGGTCGTCCGCCGCACCGCCTAGGCCCCGCTACTTCTCCAGCAGCCGCCGCGCCTGCTTCAGGAAGCCCATGCGCGCCTTGTCGGTGTCGAGGGCGCGCAGGCGGCTCTGCAGATCCAGGGTGAAGGCGGAGAGCTCGTTGTGCCAATCCCAGCCCTTCTTCGCCACCTCGGCGGCGGCGTTCTCCAGCCGGGCATGCTCGACGCCGAGCAGCAGGGCGCCCTTGTCGCGGTCGAGCAGGAACTTCTGGTCGATCTCCGGGACGACGATGCGCTCCGCCGCGATGCCGAGATCGGCGAGGCCGCGCGCCATGCCGGCGAGGCCGGCTTCCTCGCCGTGATTGAGGAAGATGCCGCGCCCGACCGGCAGCCGAGCCTTCACCCAGGCCAGCATCTCGCCGCGATCGGCATGGCCGGAATAGATCTCGAGGCGGCGGATTCGGGCCCGGACGGCGGTCTCCTCGCCCTGAATCCGCACCCGCTCGGCGCCGGACTCGAGCAGCCGGCCGAGGGTGCCGGCCGCCTGGTAGCCGATCAGCAGCACGGTCGCCTGCGCCCGCCACAGGTTGTTCTTCAGGTGATGGCGGATCCGGCCCGCGTCGCACATGCCGCTGGCGGCGACGATGATGGCGCCCGAGGTGATGCTGGAGAGCTGCATGCTCTGCTGCACCGAGGTGACGAAGTGGAAGTTCGGCGCGCGGAACGCGCTGCCGGCCGGCGCCGCGGCGATGTCGAGCTCGTGCTGGTGCCGCTCGAAGACCTCGGTCGCCCGGATGGCAAGCGGCGAATCCAGGAACACCGGCGCCTTCGGCAGCGTGCCGCGCTGCATCAGCACGGCGAGATCGTAGAGCAGCTCCTGGCTGCGCTCGACCGCGAAGGCGGGGATCAGCAGGTTGCCGCCGGCGGCAAGCGCCGCGGTCACCTCCTGCGCCAGGACAGCGCGGCGTCCCTCGTCGTCGAGATCGGGGCGGTCCCGGTCGCCATAGGTCGATTCGACGATCAGATAGTCGAGGCGGCTCGGCGCCTCGGCCTCGCTCTGCAGCGCCGCATGCCGCGGGCCGATATCGCCGGAGAACATCAGCCGCAGGCGCGGCGCATCGGCATTGCCGGTGGCGACGTCGAGCTCGATCGAGCCCGAGCCCAGGATATGCCCGGCATTCCACCAGCGCGCCTTGACGCCCGGCGCCACGTCGCGCCAGGCATCGTAGTCGACGCCGTCGATCTGCTTCAGGGTGCGCTCGACGTCGTCGCCGGAATAGATCGGCTCGACCTCGGCCCGGCCACGCTGGGCGTTGCGCCGGTTGAGCGATTCCACCTCGCCCTCCTGGATCGCGGCGGAATCCGGCAGCATCCAGGTCAGCAGGTCGGCGGTGGCGTCGACGGTGACGATGCGGCCGCGATAGCCGTGTTTCACCAGTTTCGGCAGCAGGCCGGAATGGTCGATATGCGCATGGGTCAGCAGCACCGCGCTGAGGCGATCCGGCGCGAAGGGGAAGGCGCCGTAGTTCAGCTCCTTCAGCGTCTTCGCCCCCTGGAACATGCCGCAGTCGATCAGCACCCGGGCCTGCGGCGTCTCCAGCAGGCTCATCGAGCCGGTGACGGTGCCGGCGGCGCCGTGGAAACTCAGGGTTACCGCCATCGCGCGCCCCCGCCGTTCGCCGCCATGCTAGGCGCCCTTCCAGGCCGGCGCGCGCTTCTCGGCGAAGGCCCGCGCCCCCTCGAGATAGTCGGACGATTTCTTCATCCGCTCATAGGCGGGGATTGCGCCCGCCGCCAGCTGCGCGTAGCCCTGCTCGACGGTGAGGTGCCGGGTCAGCCGGTGTACCTGCTTGATCGCCAGAGCGGAGAGCGGCGCGGTCAGCAGGACCTCCTCGGCGAGCTGCCGCGCCGCGGCCAGCACCTCGGCCTGCGGCGTCACCCGGTTGACCAGGCCCAGGCGATGGGCTTCCGCGGCACCCATGCGCCGGCCGGTCAGCATCATCTCCAGGGCGATCGCCTCGGGGATGCGGCGCGGCAGGCGGAAGATGCCGCCGGCATCGGGAATGAGGCCGATCTTCGATTCCGGCACGAAGAACTCGGCGCTGTCGGCAGTGACGATCATGTCGCAGGCGAGTGCCAGCTCGAACCCGCCGCCGACGGCGAGGCCGTTGATGGCGGCAATCACCGGCTTGTCTAGATCGAAGAGCTGGGTGAGGCCGGCAAAGCCGCCCGGCCCGTAATCCTCGGGCGCAAAGCCGTCGGCGGCGCTGCCGGCCGCCGCCGCCTTCAGGTCCCAGCCGGCCGAGAAGAAGCGGTCGCCGGCCCCGGTCACGATCGCCACCCTGAGCGCCGGATCGTCGCGGAAGGCGATGAAGGCATGGCCCAGGGCCTGGCTCAGCGCATCGTCGATGGCATTGGCCTTGGGCCGGTCGAGGGTGAGTTCGAGAATCGCGCCGCGGCGCTCCTGCCTGAGACCGCTCATGCCCATTGCTCCATTGCCATTCCTGCCTCCCCGGATGATGCGGGGCGACTATAGCATGATGGAGTCTATTGCGCCGCCCGTTCGCCGCTATCGGTGGGGCCGGCGGCGGCCGGGCCGGCGATGGCCGGCAGGACGAGCGTCACGGTGGTGCCCTGGCCCGGCTCGCTTTGCATGCGGAAGCTGCCGCCGGAAAGCTCGACCAGGCTCTTGACGATGGGCAGGCCGAGCCCGGTGCCCTGGTGGCGGCGCGACAGGGGATTGTCGACCTGGCCGAAGGGCGAGAGCACCTTCTCGATGTCGGCGGCGGCGATGCCGATTCCGGTATCGCTGCAGGAGATGTCGATCCGGCCCTCCTCGCCGGCATGGGCCGCCACGGTCACCCGGCCGTCCTTTGGGGTGAACTTGATCGCGTTGGACAGCAGGTTGTTCATCATCTGCTTGATCGCCCGGCGGTCGACATGCAGCGGCGGCAGGCCGGCATCGACCGCAAGGTCGAGGCGGATGCCGCCGGCGGCGGCGCGCTCGCGCATCAGGTGGACGCAGGACTGCAGCAGCTCATCGACCGGTACGGATTCCGGATAGAGCTCCATCCGCCCGGCCTCGATCTTGGAGATGTCCAGCACGTCGTTGATCAGCTGCAGCAGGATGCTGCCGCTGACATAGACGTCCTCGGCATATTGCCGGTACTGCGGCGCCAGCGGGCCGAAGAACTCGATCTTCATCACCTCGGAGAAGCCGAGGATGGCGTTCAGCGGCGTGCGCAGCTCGTGGCTCATGTTGGCGAGGAATTCGGTCTTGGTGCGGTTGGCGATCTCCGCCTGGTTCTTCGCCTCGCGCAGGTTGTCCTCGGTGCGCATGCGGCTGGTGGCGTCCTGCATGATGCCGACCCAGTTGATCACCCGGCCCTCGGCATCGAACAGCGGGCTGATGTTGAGCTCGTTCCAGAAGGTCTTGCCGTCCTTGCGGTAGTTGCGGATCGTCGCCGTCGCCGGCCGGTGCTGGGCGAGGGCGCGCCGGATCCGCTCGACCGTCTCCTTGTCGGTGTCGCGGCCCTGCAGGAACCGGCAGTTGCGGCCCTGCGCCTCCTCGGCGCCATAGCCGGTGATCCGGGTGAAGGCGGCGTTGACGAAGGTGATCGGCAGGTCCGGCCGCGTCGCATCGCAGATCACGATGCCGCTGGTGACCGAGGCGACGGCGGTCGCCAGCACCGCGTTGCGCTCGGCGAGATCGGCCAGCTTCAGTTCGCGGTTCTTGACCGCGCTGATGTCGCTCATCAGGCGCAGGGTGCCGCCGTCATTGGTGCGCGATTCGACGATGCGGACCCAGGTGCCGTCGGCGCGCCGGATCTCCTGCCGCCAGGGCAGCTCGCGATGCTGGGCGAGCGCGGCGGCGACGGCGGCCTCGGGATCCGGCGTCGCCCCCATGCGGACGATCTGCGCCCGCAGCAGCGCGGCATAGCCGGCGCCGACCGTGAGCTCGTCGGCGATCTCGGGATTGAGGCCGCGATAAGGGGCGTTGCAGGCGACGAGGCGGCCGGCGGCATCGAAGATCGCCACCCCTTCCGGCAGGTCGCCGATGGTACGGGCAAGCAGCGGCGTCGCGGCGATATCCAGCGCCTTCGCGACATGCGCCGGCACCGGCTCCGCCGCGCCGTCCGCCGCGGATCCCGGCCCGGCGGTTTCGGCGAGGAGGCGCTGGAGGGCGATCAGGCAAAGGGGATGCAGCAGGATCGCCGCCGCCGTGATGATCCAGGGCGTCATATTCCAGGCCGGCGCCGGCATCTCGAGTCTCAGCGCGGCATAGAGCGGCGGCACCAGCAGCAGCGCCGGAGCAAGACCGAGGAGCGGCAGCAGGCGGCGGCCGGCGGCGGCTTCGGGCCGGGCGAGGATCAGCAGGATGGCGAGGCCGAGGACCAGGGTCACCGCGGCGGCCGGCCAGGCGGCGCCCAGGCTGAGGCCGAGCATCAGCGCGGCGGCCCCCGCCATCGCGCCGCATCCCATCCAGCGGTCGAACAGCAGGATCGCGGCCGGCAGCAGCGCCGCCGATTCGAAGGCCGCGGCGGTAGCGAGGGTGCCGCCGGGTGCCGCCAAAGCGAGGAGATTGGGCAGCATGGCAAGGCCGGCGAGGCCGCCGGCCGCAGCGCCGGCGCCGATCCGGCCCAGCCGCCCATAGCCGCGCCAGGCCTCGAGGCCGAGCGCCCGGAAGACGGCGGCGGCCGCCAGGCACAGGGCCAAGCCATAGAGGGGCATCGCGAAGGGGATGACCATCGGCATCAGGGAGGAGGCGTCTGCGGTCACCGATGACTCCCGCCGGTTGCAGGTGGCATCTTATACCGCGCGGGTCGGAGGCGGGCAAACCTCCTTAAGCGCGCATTTTCGACAAATCCGACTGACGGAAGAGCTTCCATTCCGCCTGGTTGCGCGCGGCGCAGTCGCGTCCCGCGGCGATCAGCGGGCCGTGCCATGCGGGATCGCGCGCCCATTTCGCCAGCGTGTCGATCGGCACCGAGCCGTCGCGTCCGGCGCTGCGCAGCTGCGCCCAGGCGGCAAGATCCGCCATGCGGTCGATGACCTGGCGCAGGCCCTTGGCGTCGCCGACGAGGCTGGCCAGTTCGAGCTTGTCCTGGCTGGGCTGCAGTTCGCGGAAGGTGAAGGAGCGCCCGCCGATCTTGGCCGCGGTCAGGAAGGCGGGGTCCGCCGCCTGCATGCGGTGCTCGATGGCGACGACCCGGGCCGCCTCGGACTTGAACTTCGGCTGCCGCACCTTGAGCTGGCGCAGCATCACCGATCCCGGCTGCAGCTTGAAGTCCACCAGCACCTGCCCGGCCGGCCCGCCGGCGCCGGCGATGAGGGCAATGTAGCGCGGATGGCCGAGGGTGCCGAGGCCGGCGACGCGCTGGGCGACGTCGATCATCTCGAAGAAGCCCGGATCGACCCGCTTTGCGGCATAGCGCGCCAGGAAGGCCTCGACCTCGCGGCGCTCGGCCTTGCCGATCGGCAGCGCCCGCCCGGTATCGAAGCGGATCCGCCGCCGCCGGCCGAGGCCGAGGGTGCGCTTCTCCAGCATCTGCGCCTGGCTGCGGCTCTCCAGGTCCTTCAGCAGGGCGCCGATGACGCCGGTCGCGGTGCGCCGCTCGATCCAGCGCGCCTTGCCGTCCCGCAGCGAGCTCGCATAGGTGGCGAGGAATCGCCGCGCCAGACTCTCCGCCTCCTTGCGCGCCAGGCCAAGCTCGGGGCCGGCGACGAACAGGCTGGCGACGAAGCGCAGCAGGTCGCGGCTGGCCGGCCCCAGCCCGCCCTCGTCGAAATCGCCGATGTCGAAATAGGTCAGCCGGTCGTCGCTGCGATAGGTGCCGAAATTCTCCAGGTGCAGGTCGCCGTTGAGCCAGACCAGCGGCGCGGCATTCAGCCGCGAGCGCTGCGGCCAGTCCTGGTGGAAGAGATGGCAGGTGCCGCGGAAATAGCCGAAGGGCGTCGCCGCCATCTTCCGGTATTTCAACGCCAGCAGCGGCCGCAGCCGGCCGGCATTGTATCTGGCGATGCGCGTCAGGACGTCGGACATGGACCCCTCTCTTCGGCGAGGAGTCTACGTCATCGCGGCGCTTTCGCCAAAGCGATTGCGCCGCCGCGCAGTTTCTACCGAGCCACCACCGCCGCGGTCTGGCCGAACAGGATGCGCTTCTGCTCCTCGGTCATCGGGCTCGGCTGCGGGTTCACTTCCTTCGCCTTCTCATAGGCACGGATCGTCGCCGGCCGCGCCTTGATCGCCTCGAACCAGCGCTGCAGATCGGGGAAGTCCTCCAGCTTCTGTCCCTGGTTCGCGTGCGAGACGATCCAGGGATAGGCCGCCATGTCGGCGATGGAATAGTCGCCGGCGACGAAGCTGCGGCCCTTGAGGCGCTTGTTCAGCACGCCATAGAGCCGGTTGGTCTCCTTGACGTAGCGGTCAATCGCATAGGGAATCTTCTCCGGCGCGTAATGGGCGAAGTGGTGGTTCTGCCCCGCCATCGGCCCGAGGCCCGCCATCTGCCAGAACAGCCATTCCTTCACCTGGACCTGGCCGCGGAGGTCCTGCGGCAGGAACCTGCCGGTCTTCTCGGCGAGATAGAGCAGGATGGCGCCGGATTCGAAGACCGGGATCGCCGCCCCGCCGTCGGCCGGCGCGTGATCGACGATCGCCGGCATCCGGTTGTTGGGCGCGATCGCCAGGAAGTCCGGCTTGAACTGGTCGCCCTTGCCGATGTTCACCGGGACGATCCGGTAGGGCAGCCCCGCCTCCTCCAGGAACATGGTGATCTTGTGGCCGTTCGGCGTGGTCCAGTAATAGAGATCGATCATGACGCTGCCTTTCGCGGGAAAAATCCCGACGTGTCGCCGGGCAGGAAGACCCTGGCGACAGTCGCTTCCTTTTATATAG
>CAZKDH010000055.1:0-30870 GCA_964551505.1 uncultured Rhodospirillaceae bacterium | reverse complement strand
TTCAGCCAGCGGCAGGTCTCGAACATCGAGCGGCTCCTAGATATCCGTCCAGCCACCATCGATGCGGAGATTGGCCTCGGTCATATAGGAGGCAGCGTCGCTGGCAAGGAAGACCGCGGCAGCCGCGACTTCGCCGGGCAGGCCCAGGCGCTTCATCACCGTTGCCTGGGATTCCTCCTGCCGCAGGCGTCTGGAGTCCTCCGGGCTGCCGCCGATCTTCTCGAAGATCGGCGTGTCGATGGGGCCGGGGGCGAGGCTGTTCACCCGGATGCCGCGATCGGCAAGCTCGACCGCCAGGGTGCGGGTCAGGGACCGGATGGCGGCCTTGCTGGCGGAGTATACCGCCATACCGGCAATGCCCTTGGCGTCGAGGCAACTCGAGGTGAGGAGGATGCAGCCGCCCCGCGGGATCAGCGGCAGGATCTGCTGCACCGCGAAGAAGGCGCCTTTGAAGTTGATCGCCATCTGGTCGTCGAAATCCGCCTCGGTGACGTCCTCGATCCGGGCCGGCCAGGTTACGCCGGCATTGGCGACGAGGATATCGACACGGCCGTAGCGATCGCGTGCGGAATCGGCCACCCGCCGGATGTCCGCCACGGCCTGGCTGTTCGCCACCTCGCCGATCGTACTGCTGCCGAGCCTGCCGGCGGCAAGCGCGACGCGTTCAGCATCCTGGCCGGTGATCGTCACGCGGGCGCCGGCCTCGATCAGCGCCAGGGCGATGGCAAAGCCGATGCCGGTCGTGCCCCCGGTCACCAGCGCGCATTTGTCGTCAAGCCGGATATCCATGCTACTGCGCGGCGGCCGCAAGTGGCCGTCCGAGCGACGACAATGCCGTGCGCAGCTCGGCGATCTCGGCGGCGGTCAGGGGCAGGGCCGGCTTGCGGCAGATGCCCACCTGGCCGCCCAGGAGGTTGGTCGCGGCCTTCACCGCGGAATTATAGTCATGGGTCCAGAAGAAGATCTGGGTGGGCAGGACGAGCTTCCAGAGGGAAACCGCCTCGGCCAGCTTCCCACCCTTGACCAGGTCGTAGAGCTTGACCGCCTCGGCCGGCATCGCATTGGCACCGCCCCAGATCACGCCCTTGCATCCGCCCATCAGCGCCGGCAGCACCAGGGTATCACCGCCGTTCAGGATCTTGCCGCCGGTCGCCACCAGCTGCTGGATCCGCGTCAGGCTGCCGGAACTGTCCTTGATGTACTGGATGTTCTCGATCTGCAGCAGCCGTGCGAAGAGATCGGGGGTGACGTCGCGGTTGGTATGCTGGGGGATGTTGTAGACGACGATCGGCGTCTTCACCGCCTTTGCGACATGTTCATAGTGCCACATGACCCCGTCCATGGTCGGTCCCTCGAAATAGGGCGGCAGGATCATGATGGCATCGGCGCCCAGGTCCTCGGCGACCCTGGTGTTCTCGATGGTATCGCGGGTGCTGATTGCGGAGGACTGCACGACGAATTTCGCCCGCCCCTGGACCTGCTTGGCGACCAGGGCGTGGATATGCCGCCTCTCGGCCTCGGTCAGGTAGGCGAATTCCCCGGTACCGCCGCAGGACAGAATGCCATGGACGCCGGCATCCAGCAGGCGCTCGACATGGGCGGAGAGGGCGCCTTCGTCGACCTTGTTGCCGGACTTGTCGAAGGGGGTGCAGATCGGGACGCAAATGCCGGTGATGTCGGTCATGTCTATGGCTCCATGGGGGCGGCTTGGGAGGGTTTCCGGGGCGGGAGAAGCATGGCGGCCTCGCAGTGCTCAGGCCGCGGGAAGGTAATAGGGCTGTGGATCCCGGGGCAGCGGCGCCCGCCCGCGGATCGTGTCGGCGAGCTTCTCCGCTATCATGATGGTCGGGGCATTCAGGTTTCCGGTAACGATCGCCGGCATGATCGAAGCATCGATGACCCGGAGATTGTCGAACCCGTGGACGCGGCCATCGGCACCGGTGACCGCGAGCGGATCATTGCCCATCCGGCAGGTGCAGCAGGGATGATAGTTGGTCCCGGCGGTACGCCGCAGCCAGCCAAGGATCTCGGCATCGCTCTGGATCGAAGGGCCGGGGGTCACTTCCTCGCCTCGGAATTCGTCCCAGGCCGACTGGCTGACGATGCCCCGGATGGTCCGGACCGCCTGGATGGCGAGTTCGCAGTCATCCGGCGTCTCCAGGAAATTGAAGACGAAACGCGGCGCGGCAAGGGGATCGGCGGATTCCAGCCAGACCCGGCCCGTGCTGGTGGGGCGCATCAGGCTCAGATAGTACTGGAACCCGTTCTCGATCTTGACATTGCCGTGCTGGATCTCGCCCAGCATCGGCACGAATTCGATCTGGAAGGTCGGCAGCGGATCCGCGGGGCGGGTGCGGATGAAGGCGCCGACCTCGAAGAAGTTGGTGGCCCCCAGGCCGGATTTGAACAATAGCCATTCGATGCCGAGCTTGGCCCGGCCGAACGACGTCAGTTGCCCGGCGACAGAAACATCCTTCGTCGCCCGGTATTGTACCGGGGCGGCGGTATGATCCTTCATTCCCTGGCCGACGCCGGGAAGATCCTTTGCAACCTTGATGCCGAGGCGCCGGAGATCGTCTCCGGGGCCGATTCCAGAGAGCATCAGCAGCTGGGGCGAGTTCAGGGAGCCGGCGGAGAGGATGACTTCCCGGTCGGCCGAGATCCGGCGCCTCTCGCCCCGGTCGATGATCTCGACCGCCACGGCCCGGCTGCCCGCGGTCTCGATGCGGGTGACACGGATGCCGGTGCGGATATCCAGGTTGGTACCGGGATGGAGTCCGCGGAGATAGGCTTCTGCGGTGCTCCAGCGCAGGCCTTTGTGGACGTTGCGCTGGGTTATGTGGATGCCTTCCTGGCGGAAACCGTTGTGATCGTTGATCTGCGGCAGGCCGGATTCGACACCGGCCCGCAGGAAGGCCTGGTAGAGCGGTGCCTCGGCCGGACAGGTCTCGATCTGCATCGGGCCGCTGCCGCCACGATAGGCATCGGCGCCGCGATGGAAGGTCTCTGCCTTCTTGAAATAGGGGAGGCAGTCGGCATAGGACCAGCCTTCGACGCCGCTTGCCGCCCAGTTGTCGTAGTCGCGCGGATTGCCTCGCACCCAATTGAGCCCGTTGATCGAGGAGGAGCCGCCCAGGACACGACCGCGCGCCTCGTAGACCTTCCGGCCGTCGAGATGGGGCTCAGGGTCGGTATGATAGAACCAGTTGAAGCGGTCGTTGCCGAGCGGCAGGCCGAGGGCCGCCGGCATGCGGATGGAAAAATGCCGATCCTGGGGGCCGGCTTCGAGCAGCAGGACGGAAGTGCTGCCTTCCTCCGCCAGCCGCGTAGCGATCACTGCCCCGGCCGACCCTGAGCCGATGACGATGTAGTCGTAGCTGTGTCGAAAAGGGGTCATGCTGGTGTATTTCCGTTGTTCTAGCCGCGGCGGTCGGTCGGTTGTCGCGCTCAGCCGTTCAGCGCGACGACGCGCAGATGCTCGGGCGCCGCATAGACGCCCACGTTGTCCCCGATCTTGACCGAAACCCGGTCGGCGACGACGACGAAGCGCTGGCCGCCGGCGTCGACATAGACATTGGTGGTCTGACCGAGCGGTTCGACGAATTCGACCTGCGCGTCGACCGCATGCCTGCCGCCGGCGCTGCCGATCGACATCTTCTCAGGACGGATGCCCAGCAGGAACTGGCCCTTGCCGTCCGCCACGTTTGGTGCGCGTTCCCGCTCCCCGGACGGCAGGGCGTCGGCAAGAGGCTGCAGGCTGCAGGTAATGTTCCCCTGCCGGTCCAGTGTTGCCGAAAACATGTTCATTGCCGGCGAACCGATGAAGTCGGCGACAAACTGGGTGCGCGGCCGGTCGTAGATTTCTAGCGGCGAGGCAATCTGCACCATGTCCCCGCGGCTCATGACGGCGATCCGGTCGGCCATCGCCATGGCCTCGACCTGGTCATGGGTCACGTAGATGGTGGTGATACCGAGCGTGCTGACCAGCTTCTTGATCTCAGTCCGCATCGAAGCCCGAAGCTTGGCATCGAGATTCGACAGCGGCTCGTCCATCAGGAAGACCCGGGGGTTCCGCACTAGGGCGCGCGCCAGGGAGACGCGCTGCCGCTGGCCGCCGCTGAGCTGGCCGGGTTTGCGGTCGAGAAACTCGCCGATTCCCAGGCGCTCGGCGGTATCGCGGACCTTCTTCGCCCGGTCGGCGGATTCCGTACCGCGAATCTTCAGGGGGAACTCAATGTTGTGGAAAACCGTCATATGGGGATAGAGGCCGTAATCCTGAAAGGCCATGGCAATGTCGCGATGCCGCGGCTCCTCGTAGGTGACGTCGCGGCCATGGATCAGGATCTGGCCCTCGGTCGGCAGTTCCAGTCCCGCCACCATGCGCAGGGTCGTGGTCTTGCCGCAGCCGGAGGGCCCCAGCATGCAGAAGAACTCGCCATCCTCGATCTTGACGGAGACGCCGTTGACCGCGGTGAATTGCCCGAAGCGCTTGAAGACGCCGTTGAGATCTACGCTCATATCCTGTGTCTCCGTTAGCCCTTTACCGCGCCCAGGGTGAGGCCGCGCACCAGATACCTCTGCATCATCAGAACCAGCACGACCACGGGCAGCGACATCAGCACGCCGGCCGCCGAGGCGAGGCCGAAGGAAATTGCCTTCGGCTTGATGGCGCTGGCGGCAATGACTGGCAGGGTCTTCGCCTCACGCGAGGTCAGAATGCTGGCCAGAAGGAACTCGTTCCAGGCGAACATGAAGACGATGACCATGGTCGCCGCCAGGCCGGGAAGCAAGAGCGGCAGGGTCACGCGCCAGAAGGCCTGGTAGCGGCTGCAGCCGTCGATCAGGGCGGCCTCCTCGATGGATTGCGGTATTTCCTGGATGAAGACCCGCATCACCCAGACGACGAAGGGCAGACCGCTCAGCGTATAGGCGGCGATCAGGAGCCAGGGCGTATCGAAGATGCCCAGTTGCTTGGCGATGATGAAGAGGGGGATGACGCTGACGATCGGCGGCAGCATGCGGATCGACAGGATCTCGAAGGCCAGCACGTTCTTGCCCTTGATGTCGAAGCGCGCCATGGCATAGGCGGCAAGCGTGCCCGCGATCATTGCCAGGCAGGTCGAGATGCCGACGATGAAGCAGCTGTTCATCAGGGCGTCGAGCGCCCCCATTTCCTCAAACAGCTGCCGGTAGCTGTGCAGCGAGGGGGTGAAGATCCAGACCGGCGGAAAAGTTCCGACGTCGCTATCGGACTTGAACGACGAGGACGCCATCCAGAAGATCGGGAACAGGAAGAACAGCGTAGCGGTCAGGGCCAGCAGCCAATAGACGCCGTGCATCAGGCGGCGGGCGGGCCTCGCGATCGGTGTCGCCATCAGCGGGTCTCCTTGTCCGCCAGCACCCGCAAGAAGCCGGTCAGCCGCACGAAGATGAGGACGATGGCGAGGATGGCGACCAGCGTCAGCCAGGACAGGGCGGCGCCATAGCCGAGGTCGAAGAACTTGAAGTTGACCCGCTGCAGATAGACGCTGACCAGATCGGTGGAAAAGTCGGGACCGCCGCGGGTGATGATGTAGACCGTGTCATAGGTCCGCATGGCATCGATCACCCGCAGCAGGGCGGCGACGACGATGACCGGCTTGAGCATTGGCAGCGTGACCGAGAAGAAGGTGCGCAACGGTCCCGCACCGTCGATCGCGGCGGCCTCGAAGGGACTCCTGGGAAGCGCCCTGAGTCCGGCGAAGATGACGATGAACATGAACGGCGTCCATTGCCAGACGTCGACCAGGATCATGGCCGCCAGCGCGCTGGTCGAGGAATTCGCCCAGGGCTGCGGCGGAATCTTGAGCAGGCTGAGAAGGAAGTTCATGACGCCCAGATCCGGCATCATCATGATCCGCCAGGTAATGCCGACGGCGATCGGCGTGATCAGCATCGGCACCAGAACGATGGTCCGCATGGCGAGAAAGCCGGGCAGGCGGAGGTTGAACAGCGCCGCCAGCAGCACGGCAAAGATCAGGGAGGCAGTCACGCTGAGCAGCGTGAAGAGGCCGGTCAGCAACAGCGAATGGCCGAATTGCGGGTCGGCAAAGGCATGGACGTAGTTCGCCAGCCCGACGAAGCCCTGCGGCTTGTCGATCTCCGTCGGGCGCATCGAGGTCATGCTGATATAGAGCGAGTGCACCAGCGGGAAGAAGCCGACCAGGGTCATGATCAGCATCGTCGGCGCCAGCAGGATCCACGGCACGTATTTCTCGCCGGCGCGCTGGGCCGAGGCGGCTCCGGATGGCTGTGCGGCTATGCTTGCCACGGCCTGCATATGCGCTGTCTCCATGTCCCGCCGCGCCGGCGCGGAGGCATCGGGGCGCCCGACCGGGCGCCCCGACAAGGTTCATGTATCAGCCCTTGACGGTCTTGGCGACTCGGTCGTAGGCATCGGCCATCGCCTGCTTGGGGGTCTTGCTGCCGGTGACGCCGGCGAAGATCTCCTCATACAGTACCCGCTCGACCGCCACCGCATTGGTCAGGCGATAGGCGGGGAGAGCGACCGGCGTCGTGCCGCGCGGGCCGAAATCGCGGAAGGCCTGCATCATCGGCACGGTCTTGACGATGTCCGGGTTCTCGACATCCTTCTTCAGGCAGAGCGAGGATTCGCCGCCTTCCCGGAACAGCTCGTAGGCCCTGCCCTCGGTCATCCAGGCGAGGAATTTGTAGGCTTCCTCGGGGTTCCGCGAATGCGCGTTGGCGATGATCGACCAGCCGCCGATCTGCTGCTGCTCGAACTTCTCGATCGGGGAGACGGTGTAGCCGAACTTGCCCTTGGCGGGGCCGTCCTCGATGCCGACGATGACGTCGGACCAGGTGACGAACATCGCGGCCTTGCCCTGCTGCATGACCGAGGAACCCTCGGGATAGTCGAAGCCCTGTACGCCCTGCGGGCAATATTCGACCAGTTGGCGCAGCCGCTCGATCGCCTGCTCGCCCTGGCCCTCGGAGTTGAAGATCGGCTCCTTGTCGGCGTTGAGCACGTAATCATCGGATTCACCGAGCTTGGTCATGCTCATGATGCGCGAGCCCCAGTCGCCGGTGCAGAGCGCATCGACGCCGCCCAGCAGCAGCGTGTTGCCGGCGATGTCGCCGGTATGCAGCTTCTTGGCGGCGGCCAGGTACTCATCCCAATTGGACGGCACCTTGGCGATTCCGGCCTGCTCCAGCAGGTCTTTGCGATAAACGAAGACCGGGGTCGTCTGCGCCACCGGAAGACCGAAGCGCTTGCCGTCATAGGCGGTATAAATCGAGGCGCCTTCCTCGAGATTGCCCATCTGCAGATCCGGCAGGGCCGGGTTCTTCGCCTTCATCTCGTCGAGATTTGCCGCCCAGCCGTTGCGGATCGGCTGCTGCACCCAGATGCTGTCCGAGGTGACCAGGTCGAAGGTGTCCGAGCCCTGGCTCAGCTCGATCAGCATCTTGTCGTAGTGCGATTCATAGGGGTTGGACTCGCCGGTCACCGTCACCCCGGTTGCCGCCTTGTAGGCCTCGGCGACGCTGCTGGTGAGGGCATTCGACCAGGCGACGTTGCTGTTGAGGATGTTGAGGGTGACATCGGCCGCGCGGGCCGGGAAGGCGCGCGATGCCGCCATCGCCGCCGCCATCGCCGCCGTTCCCCGCATGAAGCTGCGCCGCGCCACGCTCTGTTTCAGGAAATTCTTGTTCATCAACGTCTCCCTCATGTTCTTTTGCAGGGGCATTCTTGAGACCGCATGCCGTTCCCGCACGGACATCCGTGCTGTGGACGTCGCAACCCTGCTTTGCCAGCTTTGAGCGGCAGCGGTGTTTTTTTCTTGTAATCGATTACATACTGGCGTCATTCTGCTATCCTGTCAAGCGTGATAAACCGGTGCCGGTGTTGGATCGGGCGGGCGGCAGGTTCGCCAGGGAAAGCGGCGGGGAATGAAAGCCAAGTCCAAGGTCTCGGATGTCGCGAAGCAGGCCGGCGTCTCCGTGGCCACGGTCTCGCGCAGCTTCAACAGCCCGGATGCGGTGCGCGAGGATGTGCGCGAGCGGGTCCTGGCGGCGGCGCGGACGCTGGGCTACAGCCCCAACCCGGCGGCTAAGGCCCTGCGCATGCAGCGCACCCATATTGTCGGTGCCGTGGTGCCGACCCTGGACTACGCCATCTATGCGCAGATGCTGAACAGCTTTCAGGAGAAGATGTCGGCGGCTGGATACATGGTCTTCGTCCTGGCCGCGGGATTCGACAATTCCAAGCTCTACGAACCGGTCCGCCAGCTGGTGGATCGCGGCGCCGAGGGGTTGCTCATCGTCGGCAAGATCGAGGACCCGCACCTGCTCAAGTTCCTGGATGACGGCCGCATCCCGACGGTCCTTACTTATTCCTACCAGCCCGAGGGCCCGTTCCCCTCGATCGGCTTCGATAACTACGCTGCGACAAGGCAATTGGCAGATTTCCTGGTGCGCCTGGGCCACAAGAACATGGTGATGATCTCCGGGCGGACCCGCGGCAATGACCGCCAGCAGAGCCGGGTCCGCGCCTTCCGCGAGGCCGCGGCCGCCGCCGGTATCGCCAAGTCCGCGCATGTCATCGAGCGGCCCTATTCGCTGCTCGAGGGCGCGGCGGCGATGCGTCTCATCCACGTCGACTACCCTGCCACCACGGCCGTCATGTGCGCCAGCGACGTGCTCGCCTTTGGCGTCCTCTCGGAATGCAAGAAGCTGCGCATCGACGTGCCGCGCGACCTCACGGTCACCGGGTTCGACAACCAGGACTTCTCGGCGCTGCTCGACCCGCCCCTGACCACGGTCGACGTTCCGGCGGGCGAGATGGGAACGCGGTCGGCCGAGGCCCTGCTCAGCGCCATGGGGGCGCACCGGCAGATCGACCCCGTGCGGCTGGAAACCAATCTCATCATCCGGGCCTCGACCAGCGGCGCCCGCGTCGACTAGACGGCCGCCGGCCGGCGGGAAAGAATCCGCCGGCACCGGCTTGATTCGTCTTGCGCCGTCCAATGAAATCGATTACAAGCGCATCAGTTCGCAGGCGCAGCCTGGGCTCGCTGCCGATTTGGACCCTTGAAACAGGAGACGGGTATGAACATCCCCACATTCGAAGGCATCATGACCGTTGTCGCGACACCGTTCGACGCCAATGGTGGAATCGTCTTCGACACGCTCGGCAAGCACATCGACTTCCTGATCGCCAGCGGCGTCGGCACCATCGTTCCCGGCGGCACCACGGGCGAGTACTATTCGCAGACGGTCGAGGAGCGGAAGCGCGTCCTGACCTTCGTTGCCGAGCGGGTGGGCAAGCGCGCGAGGCTGGTGGCGGGCGCGAATTCGCAGCGGCCGGCCGACACCATCGAGCTCGCTGCCTTCGCCCGGGGTCTGGGCTACGAGGCGCTGATGCTGGCGGCCCCGTTCTATTCGCTGCCGAACACCCACGAACTGGCCGAGCATTTCCGCCACATCGCCGGCGCCACCGGCATGCCGATCATCCTCTACAACTTCCCGGCGCGGACCGGCGTCGACATGAACCGGGAGTTCCTCGAGGAGATCTCCGACGTCAAGTCGATCTGTGCCATCAAGGAATCCAGCGGCTCCTTCGCCCGCATGCTGGAGCACATCGCGCATTTCGACGGCCGGTTCCAGCGGGTCTGCGGCGCCGACGACCAGGCGGTGGATTGCTTCCTCTGGGGATCCCGGAGCTGGATCGCCGGGGCGTCCAACTTCCTGCCCGCCGAGCACGTGGCGCTTTTTGACACCTGCGTCGTCAAGAAGGACTTCATCCGCGGCCAGAAGCTGATGCATGCCATGCTGCCGATGTTCTACCTGCTCGAGCAGGGCGGCAAGTACATCCAGTATGTCAAGTACGGCTGCGAGCTCGCCGGCATTCCGGTCGGCAGCCCGCGCCTGCCGCTGCTGCCGCTGACCGACGAGGAGAAGGCCGGCTTCCGCCGCCTCTACGACCAGCTGAAGGCGGCCCGGATCGGTGCCCTCGCCGCCTGAAGAGGAGACCCGCCATGCGTTTCAGCCGGATGATCAATGTCGTCGGCGTGCATGCCGAAGGCGAGCTGAACGAGGTCATCACCGGGGGCGTCCTCGACGTCCCCGGCAAGACGATGTTCGACAAGATGCGCTGGCTGGAAACCAAAGGCGACGACCTGCGCCAGTTCCTGCTGCACGAGCCGCGCGGCAAGGTGGCGCAATGCGTCAATCTGGTCCTCCCCTCGACGCGACCCGATGCTGACGTCGGCTTCGTCATCATGGAATCGGAATACTACGTGCCGATGTCCGGTTCCAACACCATCTGCACGGTAACCGCCCTCCTGGAAACCGGGATGATCCCGATGCAGGAGCCGGTGACGGAGATCACGCTCGATGCGCCGGGCGGGCTGGTGCGCATTTCCGCTGCCTGCAGGGACGGCAAGTGCGAAAGCGTCACCTTCAGGAACGTGCCTTCCTTCGTCTTCGCCCTGGATCGCCCGGTCGAGGTCGAAGGTCTCGGCACGGTCATGGTCGATGTTGCCTATGGCGGCATGATCTACGCGATGGTCGACGCCCGGGCCCTGGGCTTCAAGATCGAGCCGTCCGAGGCGCGCGATCTCGTCGATGTCGGCGAGAAGATCAAGAAGGCGGCGGCGAAGCAGGTGCCCGCCGTCCATCCGGAAAACGCGGAAATCCACACCATCAACCAAACGCTGTGGGTGGCGCCGCTGCGGGAGGTAGATGGTCGGAAGACCGCCCAAAACGCCGTCATCGTCTCGCCCGGGCGAATCGACCGCTCGCCCTGCGGCACCGGGACCTGCGCCAGGCTGGCCATCATGCATGCGCGCGGCCAGCTGAAGACCGGCGAGCGGTTCGTCCATGAATCGATCATCGGCACGAAGTTTACCGGCGAGGTGCTCTCCACGGGCCGGATTGGCGACATGGCAACGGTCGACTGCGCCATCACCGGCCGGGGCTGGATCACCGCCTTTCATCAGTACGTCCTGGATCCCACGGATCCGCTGCCGACCGGCTATCGCCTCAGCGACACCTGGCCCAACAGCTGACATCGACTGCGGCGACGGCCTGGCAGCCACCGATCTGCATTGAAGGAACCTTCATGTCCCATCCGCAAGTGAAGAACTACCACGATGCCGCTGCCAAGCTGGCGTTCGAATGCCGTGCCTTCATCGACGGGAAGTATTGCGATGCGCAGTCCGGAAAGACCTTCGAGACCTTCAATCCGGCGACCGGCAAGCGGCTGGCCAGCGTCGCCGAATGCGACAAGGCCGATGTCGATCGTGCGGTAGCGAGTGCACGGCGCGCCTTCGAGTCCGGGATGTGGGCGCAGCGCCCGCCGCGCGAACGCAAGAAGGTCCTGCTCAAGTTCGCCGATCTCATCGAACGGAATCTGGTCGAGCTGGCGATCACCGAGACCCTGGATTGCGGCAAGCCGATCACAGACGCGCTCAACGTCGATCTGCCGGATACGATCGAAACCCTGCGTTGGCACGCCGAGGCGATCGACAAGATCTATGATCAGGTGGCGCCGACACCCGCGGATGTCGTCTCGATGATCGTCCGCGAGCCGGTTGGCGTGGTCGGGGCAGTGCTGCCGTGGAACTTCCCGATCTTCACCGCGATGTGGAAGATCGCTCCGGCCCTGGCCGGCGGCAATTCCATGGTGATCAAGCCCGCCGAGCAGACACCGCTGACGGCCCTGCGGCTGGCCTCGCTGGCGGCAGAGGCCGGCATTCCGGCGGGTGTCTTCAACGTCCTGCCGGGATACGGCGAGACGGCGGGACAGGCCATCGGCCGGCACATGGATGTCGACTGCGTCAGCTTCACCGGTTCCGGCGAGATCGGCCGCCTGTTCCTGAAATACACCGGCGAATCGAACATGAAGCGCATTGTGCTGGAATGCGGCGGCAAGAGCCCTGCGATCGTGATGCAGGATGTCGGCGATCTGCAGCCGGTGGTCGACCAGGTGGCAGCCGGTATCCTGTTCTGCCAGGGTGAGAATTGCAGCGCAGGGTCCCGCCTGATCGTCCATGAATCGGTGAAAGACCGTCTGCTGGAGCGGCTGAAGCCCGTCTTCCAGTCCTGGACGGTCGGCGACCCGCTGCAGGCCGGCACGAAGATCGGCGCGCTGATCGAGGAGCGGCATCTCGAGAAGGTGATGTCCTATATCGAGATCGGCAGGCAGGAAGGCGCCCGGCTGGCGCTGGGCGGCAGGCGCCTCTTTCCTGAGAGCGGCTTCTTCTTCGAGCCGACGGTGTTCGACGGCGTGAAGAATTCCATGCGCATCGCCCGCGAGGAGATCTTCGGCCCGGTTCTGTCGGTCATTAGTTTCTCGACCCCCGAGGAAGCGATCCGCATTGCCAATGACACCACCTATGGGCTTGCCGCCTCGCTCTATACCGAGAACCTGAACACCGCCCATAGCATGGCCCGCGCGATCCGCGCAGGCACCGTCTCGGTGAACTGCTATTCCGAGGGAGATTTCACCGTGCCGTTTGGCGGTTACAAGGAATCCGGCTTCGGCGGTAAGGACAAGTCGCTGCTGGCCCATGACCAGTATACCGAGACCAAGACGATCTGGATTCAATTGCGCTAGGCGTTTATGGTCGTCCGATGACGACATCGATCGATCGCGGCATCCTGATCACCGGCTCGGGCAGCGGCATTGGCGCTGCCACGGCAAGGCGTCTCGCGGCGCCCGGTGTCGGCATCCTGGTTCATGCCAAGGAGAATGCGGCCGGCGTCGCCGAAATCCGGCACGAACTGGAAGCCAGGGGTGCCGTGACCGCTGGACTCTGCGCCGACCTTACCGATCCCGAGGCGCCGGCACGGATCGTCGATCTGGCAGTGACAAGCTTCGGGCGGATCGACTCGCTCATTCACGTTGCCGGCTATCCGGTCGGCGGCGGCTTCACGGCGAGCGAGGCGCAGGCCGAGGCATGCTTCGAAGGCATCCCACTCGCCTTCTACCGGCTGGTACGGGCCGCGATGCCGCAGCTCGCCAAGGCGGAACGGGGACGCGTGGTGGCTGTCGGCACCCACAACACCCACGTCTTCCGCAACGACTATCCACTCTATCCCGTCTCCGGGGCGGCCAAGGCCGCGCTCGAGGTGATGACCCGTGCGCTGGCGGTGCAGTTGGCGCCGACGGGAACCACGGTGAACTGTGTCGTACCGGGCCTGATCCGCAAGGCGCATGGCAACCCGTTCCTTTCACCCGACCAGTGGCAGAAGTTCCCGGAACTGGTGCCGATGCGCCGCATCGGCGAACCCGACGAGGTTGCCGCGGTCATCGCCTTTCTTGCATCGGCGGATGCGAGCTACGTCACGGGACAGATCATCCAGGTGAATGGCGGATTCAGCTGAACGGAGACGGATATCGGCGGAACGAAGGTGCCTGGACGGGCTATCCCGCCATTGTCGCCGGCTCAGGCCCCGGTGGATGCGGGCAGGATGAGGCGCACGCTCGTGCCGTGGCCAAGCCTGCTTTCGATCCCGATGCTGCCGCCCATCCCCTTTGCCAGGGCCTTGCTGATCGCCAGACCCAGCCCGGATCCGCCCTGGTCGCGGGTATCGGCCGCACCGACCTGAACGAAGGGCTGGCCAAGCTCGGCAATTCGCTCGGGGGCGATGCCGCGGCCGCTATCTTCGACGATCAAGGCAAGGGTCCCGTTGCTCTCCTCGGCATCGGTCCGCAGTCTGACCGAGCCTCCCGGCTCGGTGAATTTGATTGCGTTGCCGACCAGGTTCATCAGGATCTGGTGCACCGCACGACGGTCGCCCAGGCACATGCCCTCCACCGATGCATCGGGGGCGACGAGATTGACCCCTTTCTCGAGCGCCAAGGGCTCCATGAGGGCCGCCACGTCCCGCATCGCGGCGGGCGCATCGAGATGCCGAATGTCGAAATCATATTTGCTGGCCTCGATCCTGGACAGGTCGAGGATATCGTTGATCAGGGACAGCAGGTATTTCCCGCTGGCATGGATGTCCGAAACGTAGTCCTTGTATTTCCGGTTCTCCATCGGCCCGAAATACTCGCTCTCGATCAGCGACGAAAAACCGATGATGGCATTGAGCGGCGTGCGAAGCTCGTGGCTCATGGTCGCCAGGAAGGTTGACTTCGCGCGATTCGCGGCCTCGGCTTTTTGCTGTGCATCGGTGATTTCCCGGCGCCGCTGGTGCTCCCGCGTGATGTCCTGGATCATGCCGCGCTCGATGATCTCGCCGGTTACCGGATCCGTCGTGCGCTCGCAGATCTCCCGCAGACTGGCGACCTGGCCATCCGGCCGATGGATCCGATACTCGATATCGTAGGCACGCCGCAGGCCCACATGCATATCCGCATACACTTGACGGACCCGTTCGCGATCCTCCGGCGCCACCAGCCGGTCGATGAATTCCGTGTCCGGCTCGAAGCCGGCACCCGGGTCAATGTCGGCACCGAAGATGTCGCGAAGCTGCGGCGAGACGGTTGAGATCCGCTCCGGCGTGTGCGGCAGTATATCCCACCAGAAGCCGATCTGGGCCAGCTCCTGGACCCGGCCGAGTTGCGCTTCGAGGCGCTGGGCGCGCAGCTCCTTGGCACTGATGTCGGTGATATCCTGCAGCACGCCGAACAGGTTCCCGCCGCTTTCACCGGATCCCTGGTGCACCGTCGATCTGATCATGATCGTCCCGCCGCTCGGATGCAGGTATCGATAGTCGAGCGTCTCCGGCGAGGCGTTGTTCATTCGGTTGGACCGCCAGGCATTGAGGTATTTCGCACGATCGGCCGGATGGACATAGCGCTCGGCAAAATCTTGCACGGTGAGGCCGTCGAAATTACCCTGGTTCAGCCCGAGAATTTGCAGCGCCTGCGGTGACATGGTGATGGTGCCGGATATGCGCTTGCCGGAGAGGCGGTAGTTCCGCATCGTCCAGTGACCGATCCGTGCCACGGCGTGGGCCAGCTCCAGCTGACTCTGGGTCTGACGCAGCTCCTGCACCAGGTAGGATTGCCGCAACAGCGACAGAAGTGCTGCAGCGACGCATCCGACGGCAAGCACCCAGCGGGTGCTGAGCGAGAGCGGACCCATGAGGAGTGCGCTGGCGGTGACGGCGGCTGCCAGCACGACCATGGCCGGGGCGAGACGATCGTCGATCGCCTGCGATACGCGGCGGTACCGGCTGTCGGCGTCGGCTACGATCGTCCAGTTGTTGGCGCCGACGCCCGCGCAGAGCGCCGTCAGCGAGAAGAAGGCATTGAACCAGACGCCGTCCGCCAGCGTGCCTTCAAGGGTGCGGGCATTCCATTCCAGCCACAGGACAGAGTCTACCGCGATGGCAAGGATCACCAGCATCCAGGCCGTCGCCGGGCGGGGCCGCCGCTTCAGCACGAGCAACAGGCCGGCGCCGGTCGCCGACAGCAGAAAGATCGGATAGGCAATCAGGAACGCAATGATCCAGGGCTCGGTCTCCATTCCTTTCGGGAGATAGACGAGGAGGGCCAATGCCGCCGAGACGACCGACACGATCAGCAGTTCCAGCCGCAGTACCTGGCGTCCCAGGGTGCTTGAATTCCGGCCCTGAGCCGCGAGGAAGCCCATGAGACAGCCCGGTCCGAGCATCAGGAACAGGATATCCGACGGTCCGGGGAACGGGTTCCAGCCAAGCAGGACCTGGATATCCCAGGCGACCTGCCCGAGGGCATAGGCGGTCATGCCCAGCGCGAACCAGAGCCGGGACCTGCGATCTGCATCGGAAATTCCCTGGCGCGAGCCGCGATGCCAGCCCAGCCAGGCCAGCAGCGCGCCGACCGCATAGCCGCTCGTCCAGTGCAGATTGTCGAACACCCGGACCAGGGCGGGATCGGTTGCCGATCGCATGCCGATGATGGCGCCGCCGACAAGGACGGCGCCTGCCGCAAACGCCAACCGGTCCACCCGATCCGGCAGGAGTCCCTGGCCCATTGGCGGGGCCTGAGCCGCTGGATCGGCCACAGGATGACCGGCCGCCTCAGATGGACTCAACACGAGCCTTCTCCCCGCGGGGATCTAGGTTGATGGCACCCGTAACCGATAGAAAGCCTCCGATTTCCACGTTTCCCAAGCCGGCCCGACAGCGCCATGCCGCGGCACCGAGAGGCAAGACCTGCGTCGCTATCCCAATAGCTTAAAGACTATCCCCTATCACTCAAACTGCAAGCTTCCGGGCCTCTCACATCGCCAAGGCGTATGGGAAAATGGTCTCTAGTCGAGATCAAGGTGCACACCCGTCTGGCCGGGCGTAGCGCCGAGCAGGTCGCTTGCCGAAGTGACGCCCGGCTTTCCGCAGGATTGTCGGATGGGTTGGGATGTCGCATTCAAGATGCATGAGAGCACTGCAACCCATGGGCGGGTATCATGACAAGGCGTTATGCCCGTCGGGCCGCATATCGCATTGCAAAGTGCGCCGCTTGCGCCAGTGCGATGGCAGCCGGTTTTTTCCGCGTAAGCAGGATGGACTGGGCTGACCTTTCATTGGTTCTGCACAGGATATGCAAAAATATCCATGTATTTCAAATATCTAATGTGAAAGGCCTGTTGCGGAGGGCCTGCCGGTGCCGGGCCAAGGCAAATTCTCGCTGCAGCCCCGGCAGGCCTGCCAGGGCTGGGATGGGGCCAGCCCGCTGCCCCTGGACCCGATCGAGCGCAAGTCGGACGGCTCGACGCTCTATGCCCTGCTCAGGCCCGCCGGGGGCGGCCTTGGGGCGGCCGACCGCCGGTTCCTCGCCGTCATCATCGACCCCAAGCGCGAGGTGGCCTTTCCGGTCTCGGTGCAGAAGGCCTTCGGCTTGACCAGGTCGGAGGGGCGCCTTGCCGGCAATCTGGCGAATGGCGTCACCGTGCAGGACCATGCTGCGCTGCAGGGGATCACCATCAATACGGCCCGGACGATCCTGAAATCGGTGTTTGCCAAGGTGGGGGTCGAGCGCCAGGCGGACCTGATCCGGATCGTCCTGAGCTTCTCGGGGATCAATCCCGGCCGCTTCGCCTAGCAGGCGCCGGCGGCGTTCCCGAGACGTGACTGCGACTGCAGCGCTGACTTTTCTCGGCGTCTGGAGAGTTCGGCGAAGTCAAGGCGATACGTCGCGGAAAGCGAAAGAAATTAACGCGTATTTTTGAAAATACCCTATTTAGGTGATGCGCTTCTTCCGCAGCTTGAATAACGTTTTAATTGCGGAGATCACGAACCGCTGACATCCCCCGGCGCGAGAAAAACGCCGGGGATGAACAGCCGGCACTCCGTTGGGGGCGAGAATGGGGCGGTTGCCGAAATGTGCAAGGTAACGAGCCGATCGTTCGAGCATCGAGGGGGCCGGCGCCGCCTCGCCGGGCTCGCGGCTTTGGGCGCAACGAGGACGATCCTGAAGACATCTGCCTGACAAGAGTCAACGCGCGGTCCGATCGACGGCGCGGCGTGCAGCGAAGCTACTCAGTGGAGGATGTTATGGCGGTCATTACGGTATCCAACCCCGCGGGCTACGATTTCGATACTCTCGATTTCCCCGTGCTCTCGGGCGGCGGTGCCGGCACCGTAACCACCCACACGCCGACCAGTTGGAAGGTGACCTATCCCGCCACCAACACCTATGACCTCTACACCGGGAAAGGACTGACGTTCGACCCCAATAACGTCCCGAATGGCGGCCAAATCACCGCGATCAAGACCGTCAATGCCGGTGTAACCCTGGTACAGATCACCGGTCTCAACGTTTCCGCCGCCACCTTCAATGCCGACTTCCAGGTGTCGGATTTCGCAAGTTTCCGCGACCTGATGCTGGCAGGCGCCGACACCGTCAACGGCGCGGCCGGCGCGGACCACCTGCTAGGCGGCGACGGCGATGACCTGATCGATGGCAAGGGCGGCATCGACACTCTCGAGGGCGGCAAAGGCAACGATACCTATGTCATTGATAGCCTTGCGGATGTGGTCACCGAAGCGGGCGGCGAGGGCGCCGATACGGTGAAGACCGCGGTGCTGCTCGTGACCGCCTTTGCTGAGGTAGAGAATTATACCTATACCGGCAAGTCTGCCTGGACCTTCACCGGCAACGACCTCGACAACCTGATCACCGGCGGCGCCGCGGCCGACATCCTGAACGGCGGCAAGGGCAACGACACCCTGCTGGGCGGGGCGGGGAACGACACGCTGACCGGCGGCGAGGGCGACGACATCCTCAACGGCGGCGCGGGCATCGACATCTTCAACGGCGGCGACGGCAACGACACCTACATCTTCGATGCGGTCGGCGAAGTCGTCGGTTCGGACACCGGTGGCGACAGCGACACGATCCAGAGCAGCCAGCTCATCGCTGCGGCGACCGCGGGGATCGAGAATTACACCTATACCGGCAAGGCCGCCTGGACCTTCACCGGGACGGATGACGCCAATATCCTGACCGGCGGCGGGGGCATCGACACCCTGACCGGCGGCAAGGGCGGCGACACCCTCAAGGGCAATGCCGGCAACGACATCCTCGACGGCGGCCTGGGCGACGATGCCCTGATTGGCGGCCTCGGCAACGACACCTACGTCATCGACAGCGCCGGAGACACGGTGACCGAACTCGCCAAGGGCGGCACGGATACCGTCAAGACCACGATCAACATCGACCTCTCGGACGGCGGCAGCTTCGACAAGCAGGAGATCGAGAACGTCACCGCGACCGGTGGCGCCGTCACCGAGATCATCGGCAACAGCCTGAAGAACGTCCTGAATGCGGCGGCGATCGCCGGCGGCGTCAGCCTGGACGGCGGCGACGGCAACGACACGCTGACCGGCGGCGACGGCGACGATACGCTGACCGGCGGCACCGGTGCCGACCTGATGGCGGGCGGCAAGGGCAACGACACCTACGATGTCGACAATGCCGGCGACAAGGTGACCGAGCTCGTCGGCGGCGGCACCAACGACACGGTGCAGAGCGCGATCACCTTCAGCCTCGCGGCCCTGGCCAATGTGGAGAACCTGATCCTGACCGGGGTCGGCGAGATCAACGGCACGGGTAACCTGGCGGCGAACGAGATCACCGGCAACCAGGCGGGCAACACCCTGGACGGCGGCGGCGGTGCCGACAAGCTGGCCGGCGGTGACGGCAACGACCTCTACATCGTCGACAATCTCGGCGACACCGCCGTCGAAATCAACGGCGAGGGCAGCAACGACACGGTCCGGACCAATGTACTGCTGGCGACTGCCTTCGACGAGGTGGAGAACTATACCTTCACCGGCAAGGGGAACTGGACCTTCACCGCCAACGACCTCGAGAACTTCATCTTCGCCGGCACCGGCAACGATATCCTCGACGGCGGCAAGGGCAACGACGTCCTGATCGCCGGGGCGGGGAATGACACCCTGACCGGCGGCGAGGGCGACGACACCCTGGACGGCGGCGCCGGCAACGACACCTACATCTTCAATGTCGGCGACGGCGAGGACACGCTGCATTCCAACACCTACAACACCGGCGACATCTTCAAGCTGCAGGGCGCCGACTTCTACGATCTCAACTACGAGCGGGACAACGTCGATCTGTACCTCGCACAGGCGATCGACGGGAACTACGATTTCGCCGACACCGGCAAGCTCAACCTCATCGACTTCTTTGGCGGCAAGGGTTCGGTCACGGTGCAGATCGACACCCAAAACTACAATCTCGACTACGGCACTGATCCGGACCTCGCGACCTTCATCTTTCAGCGCGGCCTGATCGGCACCAACAACGCGACCTCGGCCGAGGTCATCTTCGGCGGCAACGGCAACGTAACGATCAACGGCAATGGCGGCTTCTACGACGCCCTCTACGGCGGCGAAGGAAACGACACGATCAACGGCGGCGCAGGCACCGACTGGATCCGGGCCGGCGACGGCAACGACATCCTGAACGGCTTCGCCGGCGACGACTTCCTGCGCGGCCAGGCCGGCAACGACGTGCTGAACGGCGGCGACGGCATCGACCGGGCGGACTACCGGCGGGCCGTGGCCGGAGTGACGGTGGACCTATCCGCCGGCAAGGCGACCGCAGACGGCGATTTCGGCCAGGACACGCTGACCGGCATCGAGAATGTCCGCGGCTCCGACCACGACGACACCATCACCGGCGACAGCGGCGCCAATCGCCTCGAGGGCGGGATCGGCAATGACACGCTGACCGGCGGCGCCGGCAATGACAGCCTGAACGGCGGTGACGGTGCGGACACTTTCCTGTTCAACATCCTCGCCTCCGGCAACGACGTCATCGAGGACTTCGACGGATCCAAGGACAAGCTGTATTTCGCCGGCATCTTCGATGCCGCCTCGGACGGCCTCATGGATGACCTCGACGAGGCCGTTGCCGGCGTGACCGACGACGGCCTGGGCAACGACGTCGTCGTCACCTTCAAGAGCGGCGCCACGATCACCTTCGCCGGCGCCGGCACCGGTGCGATCACCGACATCAGCGACCTGGTCGTGGATACCGGATCGCAGTTCTTCTTCTACAACGATCTCAAGCTGACAGGCGGCGCCGGCAACGACGTGCTCACCGGCGGGCCCGGCAACGACACTTTGGTCGCGGGGGCGGGCAATGACGTCCTGGCCGGCGGGTTCGGCAACGACTTCCTCGACGGCGGCACCGGCAACGATGCCTTTCTCTTTGCCGTTGGCGACGGCGAGGACCGGCTCGGCAACGGCACCTACAATACCGGCGACATCATCAGGCTGGCCGGCACCGACATCTACGACCTCAACTACGACTGGAACGGCCCCGACCTCTACATCGCCCAGGCGATCGACGGGAACTACGACTTCGCCGATACCGGCAAGGTCACGGTGTCGAACTTCTTCGGCGGCACCGGCTCGATCACCGTGCAGATCGACACCCTCTACAACGATTTCTACGGCACCGATCCGGAGCTGTCGACCTTCGTCTTCCAGCGCGGCCTGACCGGCACCAACAATGCCAACACCACTGAAGTCATCATCGGCACCGCCGGCAACGACACCATCAATGGAAATGGCGGCTTCTACGACGCGCTCTTCGGCAACGACGGTAACGACACGATCAACGGCGGATCCGGCCAGGACTGGATCCGGGCCGGCAGCGGCAACGACATCCTGAACGGCCTCGACGGCAACGACCAGCTGCGCGGCCAGGAGGGTTTCGACACCCTGAACGGCGGCAACGGCATCGACCGCGCGGACTATCGCAATGCCTTTGGCGACGTCATCGCCGATCTCTCCCTCGGCAAGGCCCTGGCCGACGGCTATGGCAGCGAGGACACCTTCAACAGCATCGAGAATCTCCGCGGGTCCGGCAACAACGACACGCTGACCGGCGACGCCAAGGACAACTGGCTGAACGGCAGCGATGGCGATGACACGCTGACCGGCGCCGGCGGCAATGACGACCTGCAGGGCGAGGTCGGGGCGGATACTTTCCGCTTCAATGCCTTCGGCGAGGGCGACGACTTCATCGAGGATTTCGACGGCAGCCAGGACCGGCTGGCCTTCGCGGTCGCCCTGGACAAAGGCACGGGCGGCATCCTTGACGACCTGAAGGCCGCCATCAGCGGCGTCACCGACAACGGCGCCGGCGCCGACGTCATCTTCACCTTCAGCAACGGCAAGACCCTGACCTTCCACAATGCCGGAACCGGCGGCATCACCGACATCACCCAGCTGGTCAACGACCCGAATACCCAGATCACCACCTTTGACGATGTGAAGCTGGTCGGCGGCACCGGCAATGATCCGCTGACCGGCGGCATCGGCAACGACACGCTGATCGGGGCCGGAGGCAGCGACACGTTGACGGGTGGGCTCGGCAACGACTTCCTCGACGGCGGCGCCGGCAACGACATCTACGTCTTCAATGTCGGCGACGGCGACGACACCATCGGCGCCGGGACCTTCAATACCGGCGACATCATCCAGCTGGTAGGAAATGACTTCTACGATTTCAACTACGATTGGGACGGTGTCAACCTGTTCATTGCCCCGGCGATCGACGGCAATTACGACTTTGGCGATACCGGCAAGATCACGCTCACCAATTTCTTCGGTGGCACCGGGTCGGTTTCGGTAAAGATCGACACGCTCTACAATGACTTCTATGGCACGGATCTATCCCAATCGACATTTACCATCCAACGTGGCCTGACAGGCACCAACAACGCAAATTCGGCAGAGATCATCGTCGGCACCGACGGCAACGACACGATCAACGGCAAGGGCGGTTTCTACGACGGCATCTATGCTGGCGCCGGCAACGACATCGTCAATGGCGGATCCGGCTCCGACTGGCTCCGCGGCGGCGCCGGCAACGACACGCTGAACGGCTTCGCCGGAAACAACAATCTACGTGGAGAAGCCGGGTACGACATCCTCAACGGCGGCACTGACATCGACCGTGCCGACTACCGGAACTCCGACGCTGGCGTCGTCGTCGACCTCTCGATCGGCAAGGCCCTGGATGACGGCTTCGGGTCCCAGGACACCCTGACCGCGATCGACAATGTCCGGGGATCCGGCTTCGACGACAGCATCACCGGCGATGCGAATGCCAATCAGCTCTTAGGCCAGGACGGCAATGACACGCTGACGGGCGGCGGCGGCAATGATGACCTGCAAGGCCAGGACGGGGCAGATACCTTCCGCTTCAACCTCTTCGGGGAGGGCGACGACTATCTATTCGACTTCGACGGGACCCAGGAGACCCTGGCCTTTGCCGCATCCCTCGACGTCGGCAAGAACGGCATCCTCGATGACCTGCAGGCGGCAATCAGCAAGGTCGAGGATTTCGGGAATGGCCTCGATGTCAACGTGACCTTCAACAATGGCAGCATCCTGACCTTCCACAATGCTGGAACGGGAGCCGTTGCCAATATCACCGACCTGTTTGCCGACGCGAACACCCAAATCACCACCTTCGACGATCTGAAGCTCATCGGCGGCAGCGGCATTGATCCGCTGACCGGCGGCGACGGCAGCGACATCCTGGCCGGGGCCGCAGGCAACGACAAGCTGGAAGGCGGCCTGGGGAACGACTTCCTCGACGGCGGCGCCGGCAATGATACCTACATCTTCAATGTCGGTGACGGCGACGACAGGATCGGCGCCGGCACTTACAATACCGGCGACCTGGTCCAGCTCAAGGGAGCGGATTTCTACGACTTCAACTACGACTGGAACCAGACCGACCTCTTCATCGCGCCCGCAATCGACGCGAACTACAACTTCGCCGACACGGGCAAGGTCACCGTGTCGAATTTCTTCGGCGGCACCGGCTCGATCACCGTCACCATCGACACGCTCTACAATGATTTCTACGGGACGGACAAGGATCTCTCGACCTTCACCTTCCAGCGCGGCCTGGTCGGCACCAACAACGTCAATTCCGCCGAGATCATCATCGGCACCGAGGGCAACGACACGATCAACGGCAATGGCGGCTTCTATGACGGGATCTATGGCGGCGGCGGCAACGACACGATCAATGGCGGGACCGGCTCCGACTGGCTCCGCGGCGGCGGCGGCAATGACAACCTGAACGGCGCGGCCGGCGACGACAACCTCCGCGGCGACCACGGCTACGACATCCTCACCGGCGGCGCCGGCAACGACCGGGCGGATTACCGGAATTCCGACGAGGGGGTCACGGTCAATCTTGCCCTCGGCAAGGCCCTGAATGACGGCTTCGGCACCGAGGACACGCTGATCGGCATGGAGAATGTCCGCGGCTCGGCCCATGACGACAGCATCGTCGGCGACGGCAACGACAACTTCCTGCGCGGCATGGCCGGGGACGATACCCTGACCGGGGCCGGCGGCAACGATACCCTCCAGGGAGAGGACGGCTTCGACACCTTCCGCTTCAACATCTTCGGCGAGGGCAACGACGTCATCAAGGACTTCGACGCCCTCCAGGACAAGCTGGCCTTTGCCGACATCCTCGACGTCGGCAACGACGGCATCCTCGACGATCTGGCCAGCGCAATCTCCGGCGTCGTCGACAATGGCGTCGGCGCCAGTGTCGTCGTCACCTTCGGCGGCGGCGCGACGCTGACCTTCGAGGGCGCCGGCATTGGCACCATCAATGACATTACCCAGCTGGTGGCGGACCAGAACACCCAGATCGGGACCTTCTGAGGGGCGGAGGCGGCGGCATTGACGGATGCCGCCGCCATGGGCCATAGCTGAAGGGCATCGAGCCCTGCGGCGGAGCGGCAATGGCCAAGATCGTCTGGATCGCTTCCTATCCGAAGTCGGGGAATACCTGGCTGAGGTTCCTGCTTGCCAATCTCCTCCACAACAAGCCGATCGTCAGCTCGGCCGAGGTCAAGCTGATCGTTCCCGACATCCATGAGGGGATCATCGGTCGGCATCTCTGGGGGCCGCAGACGACCCTCATCAAGACCCATTGGGCCTTCAATACCCAGTTCCCTTTGCGCGAGGACACGGTCGGCATCGTCCATCTGGTCCGGCATCCGGTGGCCACCCTGGAATCCAACCAGAACTACGCCATCAACCGGTCCGGCAGCCTGACCCGCCAGGCGACCGAGGAACAGGTGGCCGAGCTTGCCCGCAGCTTCGTCGACGGCTTCATCAAGAACGGCGGCCATCCGCAGTTCCAACAGCACGGTATCGGCACCCTGGAGCAGCATGTCGCCAGCTGGTCCTCGCCGATCATCCGGCTGCCGAGGCTCCGGGTGCGCTACGAGGATCTGCGCGCGGACACGGCAGGCGAGCTTGGCCGGATCGGCAAGTTCCTGAACATCGAGCGGAGCGAGGCGGACATCGCCGCGGCGGTCGCCCGTTCCGCCTTCGAGGAGATGCGGCGGATCGAGGCCCTGGAGATCGGGAAGAAGCAGGAAGGGATCTTCTTCCAGAGCCGCAACGAGGCGGCGATCGAGGCGGGCCTGCGCTTCGTCGGCCGGACGGCGGAGGGGCGGAGCCGCTACAGCCTGACCGAGGCCCAGGAGGATGCCGCCAGAAAGCGCTTCGCAGCACTCATCGCGCAGCTGGGCTACGAGCGGTAGCGGCGGGGGTATCGCGCATCCAATCCGGCAACGAAGAAGGGGACCCTATGGGGTCCCCTTGATGTCGTCCGCGGCCGTCCCGTTGCGCCCGGAGGCGATCAGGCCTTCGCCCGTTTGCGGCGCCGCGCGAAGACGCCGAAGGCAGCGAGGCCGGAGGCGAAGAGCGGCAGGGCCGCCGGGATCGGTACCGCGGATACCTGCACGTCGAAGGAACCCGTGTCGTTCGGATAATAGGTGTCGTTGACCAGGGCATAGATGTGGCCGCCGGCCGGCAGGTTCACGATCGCGCTGTAGCCGATCAGGAACCAGTCCCCGGGGACTGGTGCCGCGCTGAGGGTACCGATGAGGGCGCCGATGAGGAGCCCCGGTCCGCCCGGGCCGTAAAACCCGTCGGCCTGGTCGGATCCGTTCGGGTTGAAATAGCCGTAGCCGGGCGTGGTGACGGTGGTCACCGGCGTGCCGTCAGGGTTCATGCGGAAGCTGCCGTCGCCGACGAGATCGACGACACCCGAACCGATCAGCTGATACTGCCCGGGCGCAAACAGGCCGAGGTCCTTTGGCGTCGAGGAGTTTGCGTTGATGGTTGCGGCGGAAGCGGCGCCAGCGGAAACCGCGAGGGCAAGCGACGCGATGAGCGAGACCAGGTGTGTTCTGCCGATCATTCTCTGCCTCCCCCTTGGGGTTTCGGATTGGCCGGACGAATCTCCTGAATTCGGTCAGGCCGCCATGCGCCGGCGCTTCCGCGCAAAGACGCCGAAGGCCGCGAGGCCGGCGCCGAAGAGCGGCAAGGCCGCCGGCAGCGGGACCGGCGAGACGTTGTATTCGACGACATAGCCGAACTGATAATCCGCGTTGACGTCGTTCCAACTGCCGATCGGCCGGTCGCCACCCCAAAGGGCAACTGCGAACGCGCCGTAGATCGAGAGATAGTCTTCTCCCCCGGAGTCATTCGGCTCGCCGGCCGTCCAGTTGGTATAGGAAAACGGCTCCAGTGTACCCCAGACCCAGGTGCCTTCCGTGGCAGTGTCCGTTCCGCCGAGATAGGCGGCCGCCACATCGGGCGTCAGCAATCCGGTAATGAAGGCGTTCTCGCCGGTGCTGGTGATCGTCGCCAGATAGCCGCCAATGGTTGCGGCTGCTCCGGTCTCGGCCTGGGAATAGGTCCCGGGGGTTGCGACATATTCGTACCAGTGATCGTTGCCGCCGCTGCCTACGGTCCACTGCACCGGTGCCGCCTCGGCGGCCTGGGAAAGGGCCAGGAGTGCCGCCGCTCCGAACCAGGCATTGATGGCTTTCATGGCATTTCCCCAGGTCAGGAGTTGAGCGATTGCAGGCCTAGACCGCCGTGCGCGTCCGGCGCCGGCGCGCGAAGACCCCGAAGGCCGCGAGGCCGGCGCCGAAGAGCGGCAGGGCTGCCGGCAGCGGGACGGCCGAAACCGAGACGTTGTCGAGGGCCGGGCCCCAGCAGCATTCCTGGTCCAAGCTCTGGAAGGACAAAGTCGACTGCGTGGCGCTGGCAACGAATGAATAGACGAAGGTCGTCCAGCCCATGTCCGCGTGGCTCTTTCCGGTTGCGTCGAAGCTTGCGGTGAAGGTGGTCAGGCCGCCGCTCACGACCTGGGAGTAGATTTCCTTGATCTTGTCCGCATTGTCCGGATTGCCGGCGAGATCGAAGCTCACGAAGTACTTCGTCCCGATGGAGGTGGCGAAGGTCTGGGAAAGCGTGCCGGGAGAGTTTCCGGCCAGGTCAACGCTGCGCACTCCGTCCGAAGCCTGCCAGTAGTCGCCGATGTAATCGATGGTTCCCGCGTCGATGGTCCACCCGTTGAATGCACCGGCGCCATAGGTCGCGTAGGGGCTGGGGTCGGTGCCTGTCTCGAAGCTGCCATTGGCAATGATCGAGGCCGCTTCGGCGCCCGTCGAAATCAAGCCCAATGCCAGTACGGCGGCCCCGATGGATGCGAAGGTCTTCATGTTGGCAACCTCTTTCAAGTTGAAGCCGGACATCTGTCCCGCTTCTCGTTTTGCGACGGTTACGTCAGGCCGCAATCTGCTTCCGCCGCCGGCGCGCGAAGACGCCGAAGGCCGCGAGACCGCTGGCAAACAACGGCAAGGCCGCCGGCACCGGCACGGCCGACAGCTGCATCACGCCCCAATACTTGCCGACGATCGAGAGCGACCCCAGCTTTCCCGTGACATCCAGGCTGTACACCGTCGCTGGCGCCAGGTTCGAAAAGACCAGCGAGAAGAACCCCGGCGTACCCGTGGAGGTCGCCAGGACCGGTCCGCCGGCGGTCAGCGACGCGCTGAAGCTGGAGAAGCCGATGATGATCGGCAGGTTGAAGGCGATCGCGGCCGCCTGCAGGTCCGAGGGCACCGCAACGCTGAACACGTAGTGATCGGTGAATGTCGAGCCGGGGAAGCCGAAATGCAGCCCCTGCGGAAATCCGCCGATGCCGATCGCGCCCGGCGACAGCGTGCCGAGATTGTAGGTGGCGGCCTTCGCCTCGAGCGCGGACGTCGATGCCGCGATCAAGAAGAGGAACGCCATCACATTGCGGGACAGCCTGGTCTTCATCATCGATGCACCCCTGGGTCGTTTCTTTCTTGTACGCTTCAGTTCAGGCAGCGGCCTTCCGCCGCCGGCGCGCGAAGACACCGAAGGCCGCGAGGCCGCTGGCGAAGAGCGGCAAGGCCGCCGGGATCGGCACGGCCGAGACCGTTCCCGAAAGCTCGGCGCGGAAGGCGCCGGGGCCGCCGTTGTTCTGCACGACGAAGGTAAGCGTGTTCAGGCCTGCCTGGAAAAACCCGCTGCCGATATTGAATGTGTGCAGGGTATTGAAATTCTCGACGATGACACCGAGCAGCGAAATGCCCAGCGAATGGCCATTCAACAGGATGTCGATGCCCTGGTTGTCAGTGCCCCACAAACCGCTGATGGCGGCAGTGGCTGGATTGAAGCCGGTGAGATTGAAGGTCGTGCTGAAATTGTAGGTCTCGGGGTTGGAGATTTCATTGCCCGAGGCCGAATGCCAAATCCAGGCCGAGCCCAGCCCACCGACTGCCGAATTCGGAAAGTAGGATGGATGCGGCGGGTTCTCGAGATAGGTGGCCGGCCCGACGCCACCGCCGCTGACGGTGTAATGCGGATCGACCGCGCCATTGGCGAGGACGTTGCCGGAAGCATCGACGCCGGTGTTGAACAGCGTGATACTGGCGGCATCGGCGGCGGAGATGCTGGCGACGAGGACGCCGGCAGCCATCGCGATCATCCGGATGTCGGCCGTAACCTTCGAGAACTTCATTTTACCCCTCCTGTCGACGGGCGACAGTTGTGTGAACCTGTGATCGGCTAGGCTTGGACTGCGGCGGCTTTCCGCCGCCGGCGCGCGAAGACACCGAAGGCCGCGAGGCCGGAGGCGAAGAGCGGCAAGGCCGCCGGGATCGGCACCGCGGAAATGCTGACGTCGTCCAGCGCCGGGCCGAAGGGATTGTTCTCGAGGCTGGTGAAGGTCAGCGCCGCCGACGAGGCCGTCGCGGTGAAATCGTAATAGAACTGGGTCCAGTTCAGCGTGTAGGGATGCGGCCCGGCGGCCGCCGCCACGATGACGCTCAGCGTCCCGCTCGACGGGTTGCCGGTTGCCGCGACCTGGAGGGAACGGCTTCCGGCGCCGCCTTCGGGATTGCCCGACATCCAGAACGACACGCGATAGGTCTGCGAAACCACGAGGCCGGTCAGTTGCTGGGTCAGCGAGCCGGCACTGAGGGCCGACATGTCGATGCTGTGGCCGTTTTCGCCGACACCAAGAGTGTGGTCGTACCAATAGTCGCCGATGTAGTCGACGCCGGCGCCGCCGACGGTCCAGCCGTTGATCGACGTGTCGCCGGAACCCAGGGTCACGAAACTGAACGGCGGATCAGACGGGCCGTAGGGGCCCTGCTCGAAATCGCCGTTGACGATGGAGGCAGCGCCCGCCGGCTGAGCAGCGAGGAGGAGGGCCCCGAGGGCAACAACTGCAGATAGATATTTCATGCACCGCCCCGCTTTAGGATATTCTTTTTTCAACTCCGCCCCGCGCACTGACCCCACGGCGAGGCTAAGCTGATGTCCTAATATTTAGTTTATACTTTGTACAACTTTTCAGAAATTCGAGTCAACGCGTAAAGCTCGAACTCACACAATTTGTCGCAGAAAATCTTTTTGGAGGAGATAGATAGCGATATTAAGGTTAACGCAGCCGATTTGCCGCGGAAACGCTGGGGGGCGCCGCAAAGGATGGGCGGTTCTTCGGGGGAGCCGCGCGGCGGTGCCAGGGTTTCAGCCGGGAGATCGGCTCTCAGGCCATCGCATTACGCGAAAAAGGAAAACGCCCGGCGGTGAGGCCGGGCGCTCGAAGTTGACTGCTGACTGAGGGAATGGATCAGGCGGTCGGCAGAGCCTTGCGGCTACGGCGACGGCCCAGGGCCGCCATGCCCGCGATCGCCGTCCCGAAGAGGATCAGGGCCGGCGGCACGGGCACCGAGGAGATCGCCATCGCGCCCAGATAGAGGCCGCCCGCATTCCCGAAGATGCCCGCACCGAGCGTTCCGGTGATCTCCAGGACGTAGTCGACGCCGGAGGTCAAGCCGGCATAGCTGAGGGCAAAGCCCGACCCAAGGGTCGCCGGGCCGGTCACGGCGGTGTGTCCTGCAACCGTGAAGAGCTGCGCCGTCAGGTTAACGAAGTTGAAGATATGCGGGATGACGTTGAAGCCGAAAGCGTCGATCCGCGACGGGCCGGCGACGTCGAACTGGAAGGAATCCACCAGCAGCGTCTGGCCCGAGGTGCCGATCGCGCCGCCGAGAAGCGGCGTGGCGATGCCCGGCGCCGCGATCGTGCCGAAGTCGTAGGTCGCGGCCTTGGCGGATACGCCGCCGAGGACCAGTGCGAGTGCAAGGGTGACCGCCCCTCCCAGTTTCTTGAAGTTCAGCATCGTGTGTCCCTCCGCTGGTGAAGCCGTCGTAGCAGCTTCGAGAATTTATAAAATAGCATCTGCCTTCGACTCTAATTTTATGGGTTTTAGCGGCGTCGCTTCCGGGCGTCCATCCGAAAACGCTGCAAAACCGGGCCTAAAGCGAGTTCTCATGCGGATATCACAGAGATCTCACAGGGCCGGAAATTACTTTTCCGCGGCCATACATCATTGGAGAAGGAACGCTGAATTACTTTTCGAGATCGATACACTTGGAGGTATTCCCGGAGATTTGGTGTATGTAGGAGCAGCTCAGCCGGCCGTCGCATAACTTCTTCAGGCCGGAAATGCTTACGAGGTGCTTATATTGGCTGCGTACCAGGGTAATGGTAAAAGGCTAGGCACCCGGAAAAACTTGGACAATTTTTGAGGGCCACTACATTGACTTGGAAATTCCTTAGTCGGTCGCGTCAGTTGCGACGGAATACCGCAATTGGACTGATATTGCTGGCCCTGGCCGGCTGCGGCGGCAAGGCTGAGCGCGAGGCAGAATACTTATCTAGGGGTAAGGAACTGTTCGAGCAGGGGAATTACACCAAGGCGGCGCTCGAATTCCGCAACGCCCTGCAGATCAACCCGACTGAGGTCGAGGGCCAGTATTATCTTGGCCTCATTGCTGAACAGAGCGGCGACCTCGCGGGTGCATTCGGGGCCTTCATCAAGGTCACCGAGCAGGACCCCAAGCACGTGGCGGCCCAACTCAAGGTCGGGCAATACGCCCTGCTGCAGGACGACCGGGAAAAGGCGCTCGCCAAGGCGGACCTTGTCATCGGCCTCGAGCCCGCCAATGCCGA